>CACJRY010000038.1 GCA_902595855.1 uncultured Alphaproteobacteria bacterium | reverse complement strand
TGATATATCATGCCCAGTCTGGTCATATTGGTCCGTCATTATCTATAGTAGAAATTGTGTCTAGCGTTTATAAAGAGCATATTGATTTTAATAATGAAAATAGGAATAAATTTATTCTTTCTAAAGGGCATGCTGTCCCAGCATTATATGCTGTTTACGATCAATTAGGTTTATTGAAAAAAAATGAAATTACAACTTTAAGAAAATTTGGATCTAGACTTCAGGGGCATCCAGATTTAAGAAAACTAGATATTCTTGATGCAGGTACTGGCGCCTTAGGGCAGGGTCTATCTATAGCTATAGGATATTGTTTAGGTTTTAAATTACAGAACTTACCAAATAAAGTTTTTTGCTTATTAGGAGATGGTGAATTACAAGAGGGCCAGATTTGGGAGTCATTGATGTATATAGGTGTAAAAAAAATAAAAAATCTAATTGTATTTATAGATGGAAATAAATTTCAAAATGAATTCTCAATTGATGAAACGCTACCAATTAAAAACTTAAAAGAAAAATTTACCTCTTTTGGATTAAAGTACATCGAAATAGATGGTCATGATTATGAGGTTTTATCAGATATCAATGATGATTTTATAAATAATAAATTTGACTCACCAGTAATTGTATATTGTAATACTATCAAAGGTAAAGGTATATCCTTTATGGAAAATAATAATTCTTATCATCATATAAAAAACTTATCTCAGCAAGATTATTATAAAATTATAACTGAAATTGAGAATTCAAAATGAAAACAATCAGACAGGCATTTGGAGAGTCACTAGTTGAATTTGGTAAAACAAATTCAAAAATTGTCGCAATTAGTTGCGATCTTAAAAATGCTTGTAAGTTAGATTTATTTTTTAAGAAATTTCCTGAAAGGTCTTTTGAGATAGGTATCGCAGAAGCAAACGCAATAGGAATTGCAACTGGATTAGCTTTAAGTGGCTTTAGGCCATTCTTAGCAAGTTTTGGATCATTTATCACTGGTAAGAATATCGAGATCAGAACATCTATATCTTACAATCTTGCACCAGTTGTTATAGTAGGAACACATGGAGGACTTATAGGTGCTGATGGTGCAACCCAAGCAGCTCTTCAAGACATAGCAGTAATGAGAACAATTCCAAATTTTGATTTGTTTCAACCATGCAGTCCACATGATACAAGATGCATTATTGAATATGCAAGTAAAACAAAAAAACCTACATACATTAGAATTGCAAGAAATGAAGTTGACGAATTCCTTGATAGTAATCACAAATTTAGAATTGGGGAGCCAGATCATTTAATTGTGGGTAAAAAAAATGTTGTAATTAGTTCGGGACCTATGGTTAGAAATTGTATTGATGCAATAAATTTATCTGGCACTGATGAATATGGATTAATAAATATCTCATCACTTAAACCACTAAATGAAAATTCTATAATCAATCTTATTAATAAATACGAAAAAATTTTAATTGTTGAAGACCATTTAATTAATGGTGGTTTAGGAAGTATTATTTCTGAGATAATTACAAAAAATGGTATTGGAAAAAAAATATATTTTCATGGTTTAAATGATGAATTTATTGAAAGTGATACGCCTGAAAATTTAGCTAAAAATTATAAATTAGATTCTCAAGGTATATTAAGTATTATTTCTAATATTTAGTTAAATTATTTATATCTTTTGAAATGAAATCAGGAAGAATATTATATTTTTTTTTGAAATAAGCCTTTAAATTTAAGTTATTTTTTACTTCACTTTTGTGTATTCCATTTAATATTAATAACGATTTTATTTTGAAGTTTTCTGCGCCCCTGATGTCAGTTTCCATTGAGTCTCCAATTATTAAAGATCGATTTTTTGCAAATTCTCTAAAATTTTTTACAGCTTCTCTAAATATATTAACATAAGGTTTTCCAATATAAATTACTTTTCCACCATTCCGTTTATATAGATTTGCTAAGTATCCAATCTGGAAACTAATATTTTTATTATTGCCATCAAATACAAATTTATCTGGATTAG
>CACJRY010000037.1 GCA_902595855.1 uncultured Alphaproteobacteria bacterium | reverse complement strand
TTCAATCGTCTTTCCATCATTTAAACTAGAAATAATTTTTTTAAAAAAAATTTTTAATATCAGTTCAATATCATAATTACTTAGGTTGCTATGTTTGATTTGAAGTTTTTCAATAATCTCAGACTTTAACATCTAGTTATTTTTTTTTCTTCAAAACGGAACCAAGAATGTCCCCAAGAGAAGCTCCTGAGTCACTAGAACCATATTTTGATAACGCTTCTTTTTCATCAATAATTTCAACTTCTTTAATTGATAAATTAAGAGTTCTGCTTTTTTGGTCTACTGATATTACAATTGAATCAACTTGTTCACCTACAGCAAATCTATCAGTTTTTTGTTCCAACTTATCTTTTGATAAGTTAATTTTCTTTATGTATCCAAATACTTGTTCACTTAATTCTAATTTTAAATATTTTTCATCTATTTCAACAATTTTTCCTGTAACTTTAGATTTTAAAGGGTTTTTCTCAGTAAAGTTCTGAATAGGATCATTAGTTAATTGTTTTATACCTAAACTAATTCTTTCTTTTTCAACATTAATTTCTAAAATCTTTACTTTAACCTTGTCGCCTTTTTTATAGCTTTCAAGAATTTTTTGACACTCTTTTTCATCCCAACTTAAGTCAGAAACATGAACCATACCATCAATTTCTTCATGTACTTTTACAAAAATTCCAAAATCAACAATATTTACCACCTCTGTTTCAAAGCTGTCATTAACATTAAATTGATCAGTTAATTTAGACCAAGGATTTTCTTTTGTTTGTTTAATACTACAAATCAACTTTCTTTTTTCTTCTTCTATTTCAATGATTTTAACATTCACAGTATCACCAATATTAAATAATTTTGATGGATGAGGTGGTTTTTTAAGCCAACTAAGTTCGTTTATTGAAACTGCTCCATCATATTTTTCATTTACTAATATGCTTAAAGATGTGTCGTTAAGTGAATTAATTTTTGCACTAACTATCTCATCAACAGATATATTTTCATCTAAATTTTCCCATGGGTTTTCTTCCAATTGTTTGATACCCAGGCTTAGCCTTGATAATTCTTCATCAAATTTTAATACTTTAACTTTTACATCTTGTCCTAAAGTTAATTTATCTGATGGATTATTTATTTTAGTCCAAGCAATGTCGGTAATATGCACTAACCCATCCAAACCACCTAAATCAATAAACGCACCATAATCAGTTAAATTTTTAACTTTTCCATCAATAATAGAACCTTCGTTAATAGAGCTTAGTAGTTCTTTTCTTTGCTCTTTAAGTTCAACTTCTGATATTGCCTTTCTAGATACAACAATGTTACCTCTAAATTTATCCATTTTTAAAATCATAAGATCAAGAGGCTTATTTAAAAGTTCTTTGGTATCTTTTATAATTTGTCGTGTATCAATTTGACTACCAGGTAAAAAAGCAACCACACCATTTAAATCTACACTCATTCCTCCTTTGACTCTATTAAAAGGCGTTCCAGTAACCACTTTATTATTGTCAAATGAGTCTTGTAATGTATTCCAAGCTTTTTGTTTTACAGCTTTTTCTCTCGATAAAACAGTTTCCCCATTTGAGTTATCAATATTTTCTATATAAACTTCGAATGTATCACCTACATTAATTTCTGGTTTTTGACCGGGTCTTGTAAATTCAGATAGTGGAATTCTTCCTTCACTTTTTAAACCAACATCTATTGTAACAATATCATTTTCAAAGGATATGACACTGCCATTAACAATAGTTTTTTCACGTATATTTTTATTTTCCAAAGATTTACTTATAAGCGCTTCATAATCAGAGTTAGTTATTTTTTTTTGTTCAGTTTTTTCCATTATTTAATTTGTCCAATCAAGTGATTAATTTTATTTACGGTTTCTCTAATTGGTCCAGAGTTATCTATAATGTATGCTCCTTTTGGCACTACCAAAGGTGAGTTGGATCTTATTATATCTTGTCTGTCTCTCAATTTAATTTCCTTTAAAATTTCGGCGTATATAGACTTTTCACCCAAATCAATCAACTGTTTATGTCTTCTTTTAGCTCTTACGGAAGAGTTTACCTCTATAAATAGCTTTAAATCTGCATTTTTAAAAACCACTGAACCAATATCTCTGCCATCTATAACAAAACCTTTTTTATTCGTTTTTTGTTTAGTATGTAAAATTTGCTGCTCATTTACATGATTTCTGACAAAATTTATTTTTGCAATAGCAGATGTTACT
>CACJRY010000036.1 GCA_902595855.1 uncultured Alphaproteobacteria bacterium | reverse complement strand
ATTAAAACTAATAATTTAGAGATGTATGCTCAAAAAGCTATGTATGATAAACAAACAAATATAATTGAATTATTTTCAAAAGTAAAAATTGTAAAAGGACAAGAAATAATTACTGGTGATTATGGTTTTTTTGATACCGTTAAAAATTCATATAAAGTAAAATCTGACAACACATCAAAAGTAAAAGTTACAATTAAAAATACAAATGAATAAATTTCAACTTTTAGATGATGGTTTAATAATAAATAAAATTTCTAAATCATATGGAAATAAAAAAGTTGTTAGAGATATTAGTATAATAATTAATAGAGGAGAAATCGTAGGTTTACTTGGGCCAAATGGAGCCGGGAAAACTACAACTTTTTATATGATTGTTGGATTGGTAAAACCAGACACAGGCTCTATCTTGTTAGATAAAATTGAAATTTCTAAAATGCCTATTTATACTAGAGGACTTCAAGGAATAAGTTATTTACCTCAAGAGCCTTCAATTTTTAGAGGTATGAATGTGGAAGATAACTTGCTTTCAATAATTGAAATAGTAGAAAAAGATAAAAACAAACATGACATTATATTACAAAGTTTACTGAATGAATTTGATATAAATCATGTTAGAAAATCTAAGTCAATAGTACTGTCTGGTGGTGAAAGGCGTAGATTAGAGATAGCAAGAACACTAGCTTCCCGACCTAAATATCTTCTATTGGATGAACCATTAACTGGTATTGATCCAGTTTCAATTGAAGAGATTAAAACAATCATAAAAAAACTAAAACAAAAAAATATAGGTGTTTTAATTACAGATCATAATGTAAGGGAGACACTTAAAATAGTTGACAAAGTATATATTGTGAATGAAGGAATGATTTATTTTAGCGGTAATCCTAATGAAGCTATTTCTGATGACAGAATAAAAAAATTTTATCTTGGTAACGATTTTTCAATTTAAATATGTTCAGTGAACAAACAACTGTTGGGATTAATGGAACCATTGCAATTCCAGGTGATAAATCAATATCTCATAGATCAATTATCATTCCGTCCATTTCCAATGGAATTTGTGAAGTCTCAAATATATTAAAATCAGAAGATGTTTTGCATACCATGAATGCTCTTAAAGAGATGGGTGTTGAGATTAAAGAAGAAAATAAAAAAATAATAATTATTGGAAAGGGATTGGAGTCTCTAAAAAAACCAAATAAAGAACTTTATCTTGGTAACTCTGGCACAAGCGCAAGATTATTAACAGGCTTATTAGCTTCTCAAAATTTTGACTCTACTCTTACAGGAGATAAATCTTTGTCATCCCGACCTATGAAAAGAATTACAAACCCTCTAACTGAGATGGGTGCAGTTATTAAAACACAAGATGGAAAATTACCCTTAAATATAAAAGGCTCATTTTTAAAAAACTGTAAATTAGAAATTTCAATCCCATCAGCCCAAATAAAATCAGGATTGATATTAGCTGCTTTAAACACAAAAGGAACTAGTCATATTAAAGAAAACAATATAACAAGAAATCATACCGAATTAATGTTAAAAACATTTGGAGCTGATATTGAGACAAAAAAATTTGGAAGCTCATCTGAAATTATAGTAAATGGAAAAAATAATTTAATTCCTAAAGATATTGATGTTCCTTCTGACTTATCAAGCAGTGCTTTTTTTATAGTTGCAGCATTAATCAATAAAAACTCGAATATTACCCTTCAAAATATAAATATAAATCCAACTAGGAGCGGTTTATTAATCGCTTTAGAAAAAATGGGCGCAAACATAAAAATATATAATCAAAAAACTAAAGCAGGAGAAATTGTTGCTGATATTAATGTAAAATCTTCTAAACTTAATGGATGCGAATTAGATAAAGAAATTGCAAAGTTAATGATAGACGAATTTCCTATTTTATCTGTAGCTGCATCACAGGCAAGTTCTCCAAGTTTTTTTAGAGGATTGGATGAACTAAGGGTAAAGGAAAGCGATAGACTAGAATTAATAAATCATAACCTGAATAAATGCGGATGTTACAGTGAAATACAAAATAACGGCCTTTTTATTAATCCAGATAAAAATACAGAAATTTTAGATAATGAAATAAGAACAGATTTTGATCATAGGATAGCAATGTCTTTTGCTGTTTTAGGATCTAAAATAGGTAAACTTAATATTAATGAAGCAGATTCTATAAATACCAGCTTTCCAACTTTCAAAAATGAATTTAATAAAGCTGGTGGTAACTTAAGTTGAAAAAAATAATCATTACTATTGACGGGCCTGCAGCATCAG
>CACJRY010000035.1 GCA_902595855.1 uncultured Alphaproteobacteria bacterium | reverse complement strand
TTTGGCGAGGGGAAGGTAGTGAATACCGCGTAAATGGAAAAGAGGTGCGCTTAAAAGATGTTCAACTTCTCTTTGCTGATGCGGCTACTGGAGCAAGATCTACTTCAATGGTTAGCCAAGGAAGAGTAGGTGCTATTATAGCAGCTAAACCAGAGCAACGTAGAAATTTACTTGAGGAAGCAGCAGGCATAACGGGCTTACATTCACGAAGGCATGAAGCTGAGTTAAGGTTAAATGCAACCGAAACAAACTTAGAGCGAGTCAAGGATTTATTGAAGGCTCAAGAAGAACAGTTAGAAGTATTAAAAAAACAATCTAAGCAAGCTGAGCGTTACAAAAACATTCAAAAAGATATTACTAAAGCGAGAGCTGCTGTATTTTATAAAAGGTGGGAAGTTGAAAAAACAAAATTAGAGGAGGTCAGTGCTAATCTTGCAACACCAAGAGCTGCCCCAAATTCACTCTGTCTGCAAACACTTAGTTTTCTATTTAATAAGCTTGCAAGAAATCCAATCCAAAAAGAACTTTTAGATCCACCACCTACCATAAATATATTTTCAAAATCATTATTAACTTTTAGAATTGAATTAACACCATCTAAGATTCCAAAACTAACCCCCTCGATAACTGCATATTGCAAATTAGTTGCATCAGTAGTAGTTTTAATTGAATGGAAAGAACCTCTAATATGGGGATCATTGTGAGGTGTTCGCTCACCTGATAGATATGGTAAAAAAAAAGGAGCATTTTGAACAGAAACATTATTAGAATAAAAGCTCTCTACATTCTCTAAACTATTTTCAATAGATGTTTTTGTAACTGAACAAATCCAATCTAGACAATTACTTGCACTTAACATTACTGACATTAAATGCCACTTGTTAGGTAAACAATGACAAAATGAATGAACGGCATCTCCTGTATTGCTTAAATAATTACTTGTTGGAGTAAAAAAAACACCAGATGTTCCGAGAGAAATAAAAGACTGATTTGGATCTGTAATACCCATTCCTGTAGCTGCTGCTGCATTATCGCCAGCTCCTCCAACAACTTTAACAGTGCGTTTAAATTGAAATTTATCTTTAAATTTATTTTTTAATATTCCTGTTTCCTGGTTGCCTTCAACTAAAGTTGGCATATGCTTTTGTTCCAGAAAAGAACACGATAAAAGCTTGTCAGACCATTTTCTTTCTTTAACGTCCAACCAAAGAGTCCCAGATGCATCTGACATTTCAGAATAATATTCACCAGTTAAATAAAAACGTAAATAATCCTTTGGTAAAAGAACTTTAAAAATTTTGTTGAAATATTCATTTTCATATTTTTTAATCCAATTAATTTTTGGAGCTGTAAACCCTGGCATCGCTATGTTTCCTGAAAGAGAACGTACATCAAAACTTTGATTTTCATATTCTAAACATTCTTCATAAGAACGTGTATCATTCCAAAGAATGCAAGGCCTAATTACAGATCCTTTTTCATCAATCAAAGTTGCTCCATGCATATGACCTGATATGCCTATTGAAATTATTTCAGAAAATTCTTTTGGTTTTTTAGATTTTAGTCCTTCAAAACACTCAAAAGTGGCATCAATCCATTCTTTTGGATTTTGCTCACTATATCCATCTTTTGGATTTTGAACTGTAAGTGATGAATTAGATGTTGCTATAATATTTTGCTCATGATCAACTAAGATCATTTTTACAGAAGATGTGCCTAAATCAATTCCTATAAACATAAGTTATTTTTTATTAGAAAGAATTAAAATGTCTAATAGTTAATTCTGATCTTTTATATATAAAGTATAAATTCCAGATATTGTAATTACTAATCCTCCTATAAGAGTTGGAATATCAGGAAAATCTTCATAAAAGATATAACCAAGAATAATTGCCCAAAATATTAACGTATAATGAAAAGGTTGTATAATACCTGCTCTTGCTAAGCTTAAAGCAATAATTTGAAAATACAAACCTAAAGAAAAAAAGAATCCTATAGCAATAAAATATATTAATGAATTTTCCATTAATGGTTGCCAAAAGTTGTATCCGATGATCCCCATCAGAATTATCCCTACAATTGATGTATAAAATAGAGATGTCTCATTTGGATCTTTTTCCGATGCCTTTCTTGTTACTATTTGATAAATACTAAGAAAAAATGCTCCGGCCAGAGGTATTAGAGACTTTGGATCAAATATTGATAACCCTGGTCTCATAATAATCAATACACCAGCAAAACCAACAAAAATAGCAACCCACGTTTTGAGGGAAACACGCTCTCTTAATATGAGAGCTGATAGAGCAACGACTAAAACTGGAGTAAGAGAAGCTATACTGTGTGCATCTGCTAGAGATAGG
>CACJRY010000034.1 GCA_902595855.1 uncultured Alphaproteobacteria bacterium | reverse complement strand
TTTTTATAAATCATTTTTTGCTCATCATTAACTGTCCAACTATTTAGTTTGGATAAATTATCACTAATTTGTTTTTCATCAAATTTTTGCGTATTTCCAGAACAAGCTTGGCATTTTTGATTTTTTAGTTCCATAGTCATTTAAATTTAGCTCCTATTTGGTTAAGCTCCATTTTATAAAGAGAGCTTGTAGCTGTAACATATAAAATATTTCCTTCTTTGCCTCCAAACTCTAAATTAGATACCAATTCAGGCACTAAAATTTGCCCAATCAATTCATTATTTGGATTAAAACATTTCACAGCTTTACCTGCACTCGTCCAAATATTACCATCCTTATCAGATCTAAAACCATCAGAAAAGAAAGGCTTGAAATCATAAACTAATTTTTGATTTATTATTTCATCTTTCAGAACATCAAATACATAAAGAGATTTTACATTTTCACCTGTATCAGCGATGTATAATTTCTTTTCATCATGGGAAAATGCGATTCCATTTGGTCTATCAAGGTTTTTAGTCATAACATCTAATTTTTGTGTATGAGGATTAAATCTAAATACATAACATCCTTCATATTCTTGCTCCCCTTTATACCCTTCATAATCAGATAAAATACCATATGGTGGATCTGTGAACCAAATTGTATCATCTGACTTAACACATATATCATTAGGGGAATTAAATTTTTTTCCCTCAAACCTGTCTACTACTACAGATACATTGATATTATCATCAGTTTTGTAAACACAGCGACCACCATGTGAACATGATATTAAATTTTCTTCATTGTCAATTGTATTTCCATTGCAAAAATTTGATGGATTTCTGAATTCTGAGACTTGACCATCAACTAATTTCATCATTCTATTATTAGGATTATCACTCCACACTAGCATATCTTTATGGGGAATATAACATGGACCTTCTGCCCATAATGTACCATCATAAACTTGTGTAAAAATGTTAGTTTTAAGATAACTGTTAAATAAATCTGAGTTTTGAACATGTTCCATTACGGAGTCTTTGTATTTATAAACTGTAGGGCTAAAATCTTTCTTCATCATTCTAAATCTCTATACCCTTTTTCTTTTTATTTAAATCAACTAAAGCAGATGGAAAACCTTTAGATCGTAAATTTTCATCACAATTAGTTTCAAGAAGTTTGACAATACTGGTACTTAAAGATCTCTTACCTAATTTTCTTTGCCCATTTTTAAAAATTTTTAACATAAGATTACTAATTTTAGCAGGAATATTAAATTTTTTTGTTAGTTTATCAAAAAGTCCAACATCTTTGCAAACCAAATCCATCGTAAATCCAACATCATATGAGCCATTTAAAATTACTTGACTCTCTGTTTCATGAACAAAACTATTGCCGGAACTAATTTTTATTCCCTTATATGCAGTTTTAAGATCCAATCCATATTTTTTACAAACCATCAGTGCCTCCCCTATAGCCAAAAGATTTATTGATGCTAAATAATTTGTTACTACTTTAAGGGTCGAAGCGTTACCAATTTTGCCACAATGTAAAATTTGATGACCAACACAGCTTAAAACTGGAAATGCTCTTTGAAACGTTTTTTTTTTACCAGCAACTAATATAGATATATTGCCACTTTCTGCTCTGTGCTGACCTCCTGTAATAGGTGCTTCAAGAACTGAAGCGTTTTTTTTAATTACTAAATTAGATAAAGCTCTCATATCCTCTTCATCAGTTGTGCTCATTTCTATCCATAGGTGAGATTTATTTAAAAGAGGAATAGTTTTCAGTAAAACATTTTTGACAGAATTGGGGGATGGTAAGCATGTAATAAAAACTGTTACATTATCTATTAATTCCTCAATAGAGTTACATAAAATGGCACCATCAGATACTAATTTTTTTGCAGTCTTCTTATTTAAATCAAAAATAAATAAGCTATAATTTTTGTTTTTTAGAATATTATAAGCAATTTTACTACCAACATTCCCTAATCCAATAAAGCCAATTTTTTTATCTTTCATAACTCTATAGTCATTCCATCGTATGCCGGTTCAACATTTTCAGAACATTTTGACATTAATTCATCATAATCAAGTAAAGCCGTCATGTGAGTGAACAAAGTCCTTTTGGGTTTTAAATAATTTATATACTCTTTAATTTGATCAAACCCTGCATGAGAAGGGTGCGGATCATATCTAAGCAACCCAACAATCCACAGATCTAAATCTTTTAATTTATCAATATCATTTTCATAAAAATTTTTTAAATCAGTTGAATATGCAAAATTATTAATTCTATATGTTTGAACATCTATAGATCCATGATTATGTTTGAAAGTATTGATTTTTGTATTACCAATACTGAAAGTACTCTCAATTGTCTTAACTGACATAAATGGTGAATAATCTCTATGTCCATCAAATATATATTGGTAATTTCTTTTTATGGAGTCTTTAATATCACTTGATAGAAATGCTGGAATTATTGATTGATTTATTAATGACATTGCTCTCATATCTGGTAGCCCAGAAGTATGGTCTGAATGTTCATGCGTAAATAATACTGCATCAATTTTAGTACATCTTGCATTGTATAATTGTGCACGCAAATCAGGACTAGTATCGATCAGTAAGTTTTGATCATTAATATTAATTAAAACAGATGATCTGGTTCGATGATTTTTAGGGTTATTGATATCAATATTACCATTTCTATTCCATGCAAGCGGTGAACCAAAAGAACCACCACATCCCAAAACTCTTACTTTCATTAGATTTAATTAGCTCTTTTTGCGCGAGAAAACAATTTGTAAAAATTATTATTTGTTAAGTCAAAGAAATTTTCTTTTGACATTGAATAAAATTCAGCAAGAAATTCACCAGTAAATTTAACAAAAGATGGCTCATTAGATTTACCTCGCATTGGTACAGGAGCCAAAAAAGGACTATCTGTTTCAATTAAT
>CACJRY010000033.1 GCA_902595855.1 uncultured Alphaproteobacteria bacterium | reverse complement strand
GCGAACCTTGCTATCAAACTGATGAATACATACAAAGTTGGTCAGAAAGTATGCATAAAATTGCTCAGTGTGAAAATTTTGTAACAAAAATTTCTGGCTTGGGTATGTTCGATCCAAATTGGACTATAGAATCTACAAAAATTTTTGTAGAGAGAACCATAGACATCTTTGGAATACAAAGATGTATGTTTGCATCAAATTTTCCAGTAGATAAAATATTTAACACCTTTGATAACTACTGGGATTCTTTTAAAACTATCACAAAAAACTATTCTGATAATGACAAACAGATGTTGTTTTCTTCAAATGCAGAAAAATACTATAGGATTTAAAAATGAAATCTATAATCAAGGATGTCAGAGCTAAGCTTTATACCTGGAAAGGTCCAATCCAAAAAATACATGATAATTTTTGTACCAGCGCAGCTGATTTACTAAACAAAGAAAATATTAATGCTGATGGAATGTCTACTTTTAAGTTTTTAAGCTGGTTAGTTGTCGAGGTTGAAACTAATGATGGACATATTGGACTTGGCAATGCTGCACTTTCACCAAAACCATGTAAATCAGTTGTAGATAATTATCTTAAGCCAGCAATAATTGGTGAAGATATCTGGGACTATGAGCATATTTGGCAAAAGATGTATCGACAAACATTAGCATGGGGAAGAAAAGGTGTTGGGATGACTGCTATAAGTGCTGTAGATATAGCTATTTGGGATGCATTAGGTAAAGTTGCTGGGCAACCTGTATTTAAACTATTAGGTGGTAAAACTAAATCAAAATTGCCATGCTATGCCAGTAAATTATATAGCCAGCCTTTAGATACCTTAGCTATAGAAGCAAAGGAATATTTGGACCAGGGTTTCAAAGCAATGAAACTTCGTTTTGGTTGGGGTCCTAAAGATGGTGCAGAAGGTATGCGAAAAAATATTGAGCTTATCAGAACAGTAAGATCCGTAGTTGGAGATGACGTCGATCTCATGGCTGATGTATATATGGGATGGACCTTTGAATACGCAAAAAGAATGATGCGGTTAATTGATAATGAAAATTTACGATGGTTAGAAGAGCCTGTTATTGCAGATGATATAGATGGTTACGCAGATCTAAAAGCTAGCTGTCGAACACCTATATCAGGTGGAGAACATGAATATACTCTCTTTGGCTTTAGACAACTTTTAGAAAAAAAAGCAGTCGATGTTGTGCAGTTTGACACAAACCGGGTAGGTGGTATTACACAAGCACATAAAATATGTGCTTTAGCAGAAGCATTTCAAATACCAGTCATACCACATGCTGGACAAGTACATAATTTCCATATTTCTATGAGTAGTATTAATGCTCCTATTGTTGAGTATTTTCCTTTTTGGCCAGTCGAAATAGGAAATGAATTATTCTGGTATATTTTTGATGGAGAGCCTCAGGCTAAGGATGGTCATATTGAATTGGATGAAACAAAGCCTGGCCTTGGAATAGAATTATCAGACAAGTATCTTAAAGATTTTGATATAGAAATTTAATTTACTAAAATCTGCCAAGCTCATTAGCAAATTCTTTTGCTAACTTGATACCAAAACTTGTAGGAATTAATCCTGGTTTTCTATCGTATATTTTTTTTATTCCCATTCTATAAGCACAAATTCTTTTTCCATAACAAACGAGGCTATCAATTGACTGCATTGAAAAAACAACAGATGGAAGAATCTTTTTATAAATTCTTCTAGCTTCACTAATTTTTTTTTGTTGAAACAATTTGTATATATTCAAAAACACATCAGCACCATCAAGAGAAGGTATTATTCCAGAACAACCTGCTAACAAATTATCAATTATTTCTTGACCACCTCTCCCATTAAAAACTTTAAGATTTTTAGGATATTTTTTTATTTCATTTTGAATAAGTATTGCAGAAGCTTCTCCTTTTATAGCTCTAAAATTATTATATTTTTTATATAGTTTTAGTATTTCTGGTGACTCTAAACCTACACCAATATATTCTTTTGCGTTCTGGATACCAACTAAAGTTTTATTATCAACAACTCCAATAATTTTATTAAAAAAATTAAAACAATCCTTATCTGTAATATTTTTTTTTAACATTGGTTGAAAAACAATCCAGCTAACATTATAATATTCTGCAAGTTCAATTAATTTTTTATATTCCTTTAAATTTTTACCTGAGATCGTAACAACCATAGGTAGAGTGTCATTGGTAACGTCAGCTACTATTTCGATAATTTTTTTCTTTTCTATAAAATCAAGTTTATTCACTTCTGTAGCTAGGCCTAAGCAAGCAATTCCATGTGATCCTATTTTTTTAATTAAAGATACTTGATCACGCATAGCCAGTATATCAATCGAATTGTTTTTATTATAAAAACAATATGTCATTGGAATTATGCCTTTTAACATTTTGTTTAATGACTATGTCTTTTTACTTCAGAACCCCTTTTACCAACCAGAAAATCTAAGTCTGCACCTTTATCGGCTTGCATAACATGCTCTACGTACATTTTTTGATACCCACCTTTGATATCAGGTAAAATAGGTTTATAAGACTTCAATCTCTCTGCTATTATTTCATCAGAAACATCTAGATGTAATTTACCATTATTAACATCAACTTCAATTAAATCACCGTTTTGAACAGCAGCTAAAGGTCCTTTGACTGCAGCTTCTGGAGAAGTATGAAGTATAACGGTTCCGTAAGCAGTGCCACTCATTCTAGCATCTGATATCCTGATCATATCTCTTATACCTTTTTTTAAAATCTTTTGAGGTAGTCTCATATTCCCAACTTCAGCCATTCCAGGATAACCTTTAGGTCCACAGTTTTTTAAAACCAAAATTGAATTTTCATCAACTTCTAAATTTGGATCATCTATCTTTTCATGAAATTCTTCTACACTTTCAAAGACCACTGCTTTTCCTTTGTGTTGCATTAACTCGGGACTTGCAGCTGAAGGTTTTAAAATAGCACCATCTGGAGCAATATTGCCCTTTAAAATTTTAATACCCCCTTCTTTTACCAATGGTGAAGAAAAGTCTTTAATTACATCTTTGTTCCAACATTCAGCATTTAAATTATTTTCCTCTATAGTTTTACCATTAACTGTAATGGCATCTTTATTGAGTAAGTTTCTCTCTAAAAGTTCTCTTATGACAGCAGGAACTCCACC
>CACJRY010000032.1 GCA_902595855.1 uncultured Alphaproteobacteria bacterium | reverse complement strand
AGTAGCCGTATGGTTTAGATTTATAAATATTAGCTATTTTAGAAATTTGGCCTAATTTATTTAGATCTCTAATTGCAGCAATAAAATTATTTTTATAATTTCCAACATTAGTTCCAAGCGCTATGTAATAATTAGTTGGATACACTTACTGACTCTGCACCGTATCTTTTTGCAACTGCTGTTTTATTTACCTTAAGTTTAACTTTCTTTAATTTAAATCTTTTTTCTAACATGTGAGAAGAAGAGGTAATTAATTTCTCTAACGTAGAGTACTTTGATTGATTAATATATTGTTTCAACGATTTAGTAATACCAGAATAGTCTTTAAGATTTGACATTGACTCTAAATCTTTGCCTTTGAGCACAGTGTAACTAAAATTTAATGTAACTTTCAGTAGTTGCTTCTTTTTTCTCTCTTGTGAAGTAATTCCGATATTGGCAAAAACTTTTAAATTTTTTATTTCTACATTAAACATAAATTTTTATACACTTTTAGTGCTTGTGAGGTTTCTTTTACATCGTGGACTCTAAACATTTTTACTCCTTTTTTATAGCAGTAAAGAGCAGATGCTAATGATCCACCAAGACGATTGCTAACATCACTATTATCTATTCCATTTATCCAGCTTTTTCGAGATGAACCCAATAAGATGCCACAATTATTTATTTTAAACTTTTGAATATTTTGCATAATTTCCAAATTTTGTGCAAGATTTTTACCAAACCCAATTCCAGGATCAAACCAAATTTTAGATTGAGGTATTTTATATTTATCTATTTTTTTTAGAGTTAACTTAAAAATTTTTCTGATATCATTTACTACATTTTTATAAGAACTAACCTTTGATTGCATGATTTTAGGTGGTGCTGGTGTGTGCATTAGCACCAGTCCATTCCCATATTTTTTAGTAAGTTGAAAAAGATCATCAGACCCGCCAAAAATGTCATTGATAATATGTGCACCATTTTCTAAAGCAAATTCTTGAGTTTCAATTTTTGAAGAATCAATGGATATTATAAATTGGTCTTTTGGTAATTTTTTAAGAATTGGTGAGATTTTTTTTATTTCATCTTGATAAGTGATTGGATCGCTACCAGGTCTAGTACTCTCTGCACCAATATCAATTATTTGTGCACCATCATTTAGCATTTGCTGAATAGATTTTAATGCATCAGAAGTTTTATAATTTTTTCCACCATCACTAAACGAGTCTTTAGTAACATTACAAATGCCCATTATTGCTGGTGACAGGATTGTAAATTCAGAATTATTTAATTTCATTTTTTTAATTCTTTTTTGTAAATCGCTAACAACCTATTAAACGTTTTTGAAGAAGAGCTAAACCATTTTATTGAAGGAATAGAAGATACACTTACAACTCCTTTGCCTGATCCAACTAAGATAATTTCATCTGCACTTTCTAAGTCTGCAAATTTAATAAATTTAGTACTATAATTTTTTCTTATTTTGGAAAGAAGAAATTCTAAAGTTATTCCTCTATAAAAAATACCTTTAGGTAGAATAATTTTATTGTTTTTTATTACTATTAAGTTTGTGGTTGAGCCTTCAAGCAAATTTTGTTTTTTAAAAAATAATATTTCTTCTTTTTGCATATCAATTTTTTTTTGCATGGATAATATTTTTTTATATTGTAGATTTTTAATTAAAGCATTTGATCTCTGATAATTTACTAACCTGCATTGAAAATTTTCTTTTGGTTGTAATCGTGGTCGAAGAGAAAGCGATAAAATATTTTTTTTAATTGCTACTCTTAATAGATGATCATATTTTTTTATTCTTAAATTACTTGGTATTAAATCAAAGAGTATATTTTGAGTTAATGAAAAAGGGATGTGCATTTTTTTTAAACTCTTATTAAGTTTAAATATGTGCTCATTTAAAAAAATATATTTTGGATCCTTTCCAAATAATCGAATAGTAGTAAAAACACCTTTTGAACCCCATAAATGATCATATTTGATTCTTTTAAAATTGCTGAGCTTGTAAGATTTTTTGAATAAGAAATTTGCCATCAACTGTCAAAAAAGAGTCAGGGTGAAATTGAAATCCATAAACATTATTAATAGTATCTTCTATCGCCATAGCAACATTAGTTTCAGCACATCGCATCGTTATTTTAAGATTTTTGTTATAAAAAGGCTCTTTTAGCTGTAACGAATGATAGCGACCTCCTAATAAGATTTTATTTGGTTTAAATATTGAGCTTCCATTTAAAACTTTTATTCTTGATTGATATCCATGAAATATTTTTTTTTGCGCAATTATCTTCCCTTTTTCAGCATACAAAATTTGTTGAAACCCCAAACAAATACCAATTATTTTTTTTAAACCCTTGTATTGGCGGTAAATTTTTTGTGTTTCTGGATAATGAGTCGGATCCCCAGGTCCAGGTGAAAAAACTATAATCTTGCACGTGTCTAATTTTTTTTTATCAATATTAAAGTAATTTGACACATAAGTTGTTCCAAAGTTATCCAATAGATGCACCAAGTTGTAAGTAAAAGAGTCTTCGTGATCAATTACGTAAATCATAATTTAAATAAATCTAAAAGTGATTTTGCTTTGATGTAATTTTCTTTATACTCTTTTTTTGGTTTACTATCAATTACTACACCGCTTGCAGCTGAAATTTCTGAGCGTTTTTTAAAATTTAAAAGAGAACGAATAATAATATTAAATCGCATATCACCATTTGAATTAATATAACCAAAGCTGCCAGTATAAATATTTCGATTTAGCTTTTCTCGGCTATTTAAAAGTTTTAGCGTATTAATTTTTGGACAACCAATTACTGAACCACCAGGCATCATTGCTGAGATTATATCATGATTGCTAGTCTTATTTTTAAGCCTTCCTTTTATCTCCGTTACATAATGGTACAGATCTCTGTATTCTTCTACAATTTTTAATTTTGAAATTTTCACACTGCCAGATTGACATATGCGGGATAAATCATTTCTTTCCATATCCACAATCATATTGTGTTCCTTGCTTTCTTTTTCATTTTTTTTAAAATAACTCATTGCATACTTAGTCGTCATTTTTTTAGTACGGTTTAGAGTTCCTGCAATAGGTTTTGTTGTAATTGTATTTTTCTTTTTCTTAATTAATGTCTCTGGAGAACAACTAATAATACTGTAATCTTTATCACGTATTAGAAAACTCTCTGGCGACTCATTAATACTCATAAGTTTCCAGAAAAAATTAACGGCATCAATATTGGATTTATTTGAATAGGTTTGACAAATCTTAATTTGATAAGTTTCACCAAGTTTTATTTTTTTAGAAAAATGCTTAAAGAGGTTAGAATACTGTGATTCATTTAAATTTAAATTAAATTTTTTTTCATAAAAAAAGTTGTCATTTTTTTGTAA
>CACJRY010000031.1 GCA_902595855.1 uncultured Alphaproteobacteria bacterium | reverse complement strand
AAGTTAAACTTACAGAATTACGTGAAGAAAAAATTCGTCTAGAAGGTTCCATTGAAACGATTAACGAAACAATAAGACAATTAAGTTCTCAAGTAAAAGAACGTATCGGAATAGAATTAAGCGGTCTTTTTGATCTTGCAAAAATAAATCCAAACAAGATATTAGGTGAGGTAGATGGTTTAGAAAGACGTTTAGAGCGATTAATTGCAGAACAAGAGAGATTGGGTGGTGTAAACCTATTAGCAGAGCAAGAGTCTCAAGAGTTGGAAGAAAAAGTATCCTCAATTAAAAAAGATCAAAGTGATTTGCTAGCTGCTATTGCAAAACTTCGAGAAGCGATTGACTCACTTAATACAGAGGGTCGTCAAAGATTACTTGCGGCTTACGGTGTCGTAAATGAAAACTTTCAAAAATTATTTGTGCAACTATTTGGTGGCGGTAAAGCCTATTTAAAATTTACGGATGAGTCAGATCCTTTACAAGCAGGTTTAGAAATCTATGCTAGTCCACCTGGCAAGAAATTACAAAATTTGACATTATTATCTGGGGGCGAGCAAGCTTTAACAGCCTTATCACTTCTATTTGCAGTATTCTTATCAAATCCTGCTCCAATTTGTGTGCTTGATGAGGTGGACGCT
Organism: uncultured Alphaproteobacteria bacterium; assembly: GCA_902595855.1. GTDB lineage: Bacteria > Pseudomonadota > Alphaproteobacteria > HIMB59 > CACPNW01. The sequence continues at coordinate 2,921 of CACJRY010000031.1, read as the reverse complement.
CCTCTTGATGATACAAACGTCGATCGCTTTTGCAGCTTGGTAGAAGAGATTGCTAAAACTTCAAGCACAAAATTCTTAGTAATAACGCATCACCGTATGACAATGGCAAGGGTGAATAGATTATTTGGGGTAACAATGCCTGAACAAGGTGTGTCTCAACTAGTCTCTGTTGACCTAGAAAAAGCAATTGAAATCAGGGAGCAAGACGGGGAGTAATGGTTGATGATGATAAACTGCAAAAGTTAAAAGAACGAATCGACACAGCAGAAACAACAAATACCCCTCCTCCAAAACAAAAAAAGCAAAGTGGTGCTGGATTTGGATTTAAGATTAGCACCGAAATCATTGCTGCCTTGGTGGTTGGGGTGGGTATAGGTCTTATTGTGGATAAATATTTAGGCACAAAACCCTTTGGTTTAATTATTTTCTTTATTTTTGGTGCAATAGCTGGATTTTTGAATGTTTATCGTGTAATGCGTCGCATTGAAAAACAATAAATAAAAAGTATTCATTCTTATAATTTATGGCAGCAAAAGATAGTCCACTAAAGCAATTCGAGATCGTTCCGTATTCCAACACAGAAGTAGGAAGTTATGATATTTCATTTACAAACTCTTCTCTTTCTATGGTTATAACTGTTGCTGTTATTACTCTTTTTCTAACTCTGACTGTTAACCCGCGCTCAATTATTCCTTCACGAATGCAGTTAATTTCTGAGTTGATGTATAATTTTATTGCCCAACTTCTGAGTGATACAGTTGGTAATAATGGAAAAAAATATTTTCCTTTTGTGTTTTCTCTTTTCATGTTTGTCTTGATTGGCAACATGGTAGGCATGGTTCCATATCAATTCACTTTTACAAGCCACATCATTGTTACATTTGCTCTAGCAGCTGTTGTATTTATCGGTGTAACAATTTTAGGTTTTGTTAATCATGGAATAAAATTTTTTACTTTTTTTTATATTCCTGGTGTACCTTTCTATATGCACCCTTTATTAATTCCGATTGAGGTAATTTCTTATTTATCTCGTCCTATCAGTTTGTCTGTACGACTTTTTGCTAACATGTTGGCGGGTCATACTTTACTTAAGGTCTTTGCTGGTTTTGTTGTTGCAATGCCATTTTTCACTGGCGCGCTTCCACTTGCGTTTATTGTTGCACTAACTGGTTTAGAAATATTAATCGCGTTTTTGCAGGCGTATGTATTTGCTATTTTGACTTGCTTATACATCAACGATGCATACCACTTACACTAAAATCTAGGAGGATTTATGGAAATTGAAGCAGCTAAAGTTATCGGAGCCGGTCTAGCCGTTATTGGTGTTATCGGATCTGGAATTGGGATTGGAAACATCTTCTCTTCATTTATTGAAGCAGTTGGTAGAAACCCTGCAGCTCGTGGTGAAGTATTCACTATGACAATGTTAGGTTTCGCACTTGTTGAAGCAATTGCACTATTTGCACTTGTTATTGCTCTAGTTATTCTATTTGGTTAATTACATTAGATAAAAGTAGATAGATGCCTCAATTAAATCCTGAATTTTTCGTTTCACAGCTTTTTTGGCTAGTAGTAACGTTTTCATTTCTATTTGTTTTTTTATGGCGTGTTTCATTACCACGAATTGGTAATGTGCTTGAAAAAAGAGAGAGAAAAATAACCGAAGACCTAACTGCAGCCAAAGAGCTTCAAGCTGAAGCGTCACAAATTCAAGAAGAAATTGAAAATCAATTAAAACAAGCAAGAACTGATGCTTCGGAGATGATTAAATCATCATCTATTGCGTTACAAGATAAAGCGCAAACTGAATTAAAGAAACTTGATAAAGAGCTTGAAACAAAAATTGATGAGTCAGCAAAAGCAATTGAAAAAAGTAAAAGTGAATCAGTGTCACAAATTCAAAAACAAATTCATGAAATTACAAAACTTACTTTATCCAAAGTTGCTACATTTAATGTATCTGATGATGAAATTAAAAAAGCTGTCTCTAACTCAGAAAGGTCAATTAATTAATGTTTTCTGATCCACAATTTTGGGTAGCAATAGCATTTGTTGCTTTCATTGCAGTTGTCTTTAATCCTGTACGTAAAATATTAACTACCAGCTTAGATTCTCAAATAAAAGATATCAAAGATAAAATTGAAGAAGCAGAAAATCTTAAAAACGAGACTCAAGTTACTTTGAGTGAGATTAAGCAACGTCAAAATGATGTTAAATCAGAAATTCAAGCCATTCAAAAAGAAGCAGAAAATAAAGTAAAACAGATAGAACTGTTATCCGAAGATAAACTAAAAGATCAAATAACAAAAAGACAAGTTTTAGCAGAAGCAAAAATAGACCAGCTAACAAGAGATGCTAATAATCTTATACAATCTCACATCACATCGACTGCTATTGAAGCTACCATTTCTATTCTTCAACAAAAACTTAATAATGAAGAGCAGCAAAAACTAATTAATACTTCAATCCAAGAGCTTGGCTCAGCGCTAAAAAATTAATTTAACAACAATCTTTTTTGATCATCAAGCATAAAACCTATAACTATTTGTTTTAGTTCTAGAGTTTTTGTAATAATATAAAGTTTATCTGTTATATCAGTTTCCATAAAATTTTTTGTTTCAAAATTTTGGTCAATTGAGTTGGAAACCATAAAATATTGAGTTTCCAAAACTTCATCATTTACATCTAGTAACTCAGCATAAAGTGGCATAGAAACTTCTGGGTTTTTTAATTCATCCATTGGTTTTACAATGATAAGGATGTCAAGAGGTATCACTACAACATCATTATTTTGCAAACATTCGTCAATAAACGCAAAATTATTTAATTCTGCCTTAAATGTTATATCATCAACAGAGTTTCCATCCTCAGTGGTATTAATTAAAACTCTATCCCCAGATGAAAAAAAGACTCTTGGACAA
>CACJRY010000030.1 GCA_902595855.1 uncultured Alphaproteobacteria bacterium | reverse complement strand
ACTTTTTTGACAATAACACTGACTAACAAATTTTTTTTCATCATCAGATCTATTTGGTAAACCTATATGACCCCACTCACCAGCTATATTATTTCTTCCCGTTAATACTTTTTGATTTATTGATATGCCTCCCCCTGTTCCAGTTCCAATTATAACACCGAACACTACAGGATGGCCCTTACCAGCTCCATCAACTGCTTCCGATAAAGCAAAACAGTTTGCATCGTTTTCTAAATTAACTTTACGATCAAGCTTATTTTCTAAATCTGTCCTAAAAGGTTTTCCATTTAACCATATTGAATTAGCATTCTTTACTAAAGCTGAGTCTGCAGAAACTGCTCCAGGCATCCCAATTCCAACAGACGTTGAGTTACCAAAATCGTTTTCAAACTTTTTCACTATTGATATAATACCTTGAATAGTACCATCATAGTTTTTTTTAGTTTTAATTCTTGTTCTTGAAAGCTCCGTTCCAGCTTCATCAATTAAAATGCCTTCGGTCTTCGTCCCACCGAGATCTATTCCTATTTTCATTTAAAATTATTTAATAATTTTATTAAGAGTAGGTATTAATAGAACAGCTAGTGCTATTTTAAATAACTCACTAGGGATAAAAGGTAATAAACCTGCTTGTATTGCTTTATTATATCCAATAATTGAACCTAAATATAAAACACCAAGTGCAAAAATTATAATTGATCCAATTATGATACTAATAAAAGATTTTATATAGGATGTGCTATAACCAATGTTAGCAAAGTAACTTATAACTGCGGCTGCAATCGTCATTCCATATAGATATCCTGCAGTAGGTCCTGTTAAATAGACGATACCACCTCCTGCAGCAAATACTGGCAAGCCAATTGCGCCTTCAAGAAGGTAAGCAACTAAAGTAAAAAAGGATAAGCGAACGCCGTATGTAGATCCAATCAAAAATACCACGAAAGTCTGCATTGTCATTGGAACAGGCCAAAATGGTACTTGGACTTTAGCTGATATTGTTAACAACAAGGTACCAAAAAGTATAAGAAAGATATTGATTATATTTTGATTAATACCTCTAAAAATTTTAAAATTATTTATTAGAATTCTACTAGTGTTCATAAACTTTCCTTTATTATCTATCCTTTAAACTATTTTATATTTTGCTTCAAGTTTATCCCAAAATACTTGTTCTAGTTTAACATTATTTAATTGATTTATTTGTTTTATACCAGTTGGTGAAGTAACATTAATTTCTGTAAGAAAATTACCTATGATATCAATTCCAACAAAAAAAAGATCTAGCTCTTTTAGTTCTGCTCCAACTGCTTGTATTATTTCACTATCACGAAAAACTAAATCTGTTTTTTTTGCTATTCCACCAGCATGAAAGTTGGCTTTAATACTACCCTCAATTGGAATTCTCGATACAGAACCAACGTATTCACCATCAAAGAATATGATTCTACGATCCCCCTCTTGAATTTCAGGAATATACTTCTGAACTATTATAGGCATATGTAAATATTCGCTTACCGTTTCAATACCCACAAGATTGCCATTGTTACTTCTATTTATGCCCTCTCCGCCATTACCATATAAAGGTTTAGTAATTACATCTTTGTGAGTGTTTAAAAAATTTTTAATATCTCTGATGTTTTGTGAAATGAGAGTTGGAGGCATAAACTCTTTAAATTTAAAAGGAAGAATTTTTTCAGTACAATTACGAACTGAGGTAGGATTATTTATCACAACGGTACTATTAGGAAGACAATCTAATAAATAAGTAGATGTTATATAATGCATATTAAATGGAGGATCTTGTCTTAAAAAAATAAATTTAAATTCAACTAAATTTATCTCAATCTTTTCAGATAAAAATTTATAATAATTTTTATCTTGTTCGAAAAACTCTACATAAAATCCTCTTGCTTTAACTATACCAGAATCAATAAATAAATCATTTGGGTGATAATAAAATATTTCATAATTTCTTTTTTGACCTTCAAGACCAATCATAAAGGATGAATCAAATGCATAATCAATCAACTTTATATCGTCCATCTGAATCGCTATTTTTTTATTCATTAAAATATCATTTCTTCGTAAATTGGCTGTATTGATTTATTCCAATTTGAATTAAATTTACTAATTAAACAATCAGCTGGAGAACACCCATTTTGTAGATTTTGCTCTAAACTCTTCATATGAATACTTTCGTCATACTCACCATTTTTAGATAGTCGGTTTCTTTTTTGTAAACCTTTTTTTGATAGCTCATAAAACTCTTTAGCAAATGTAATTATTTTTTTTTGTTTAAATTTAGTTTGTAGTCCTTCTTGTGGCACTGTTTTGTTCAAATATTCTCTATCCTCATTTGTCCAACTTTCAGTGATTTCTTTTACCTTGTCAAAAACTTCATCATTATACAATATTCCAACCCAGAAAGCTGGCTGAGAACAAATTAAATCCCAATTACAAGCATCCATAGAACGTATTTCTAAATATTTTTTTAAACGAACCTGTGGAAATAAAGTTGTTAAATGATCTTCCCAATCTTTTAGCAGAATTGCATCATCTTGATTATTCGAATTTTCATTTAAATACTCTTTAAAAGTATATTTAGTCATATCGATATATTTATGATTTCTATTAATAAAATACATTGGCACATTTATTGCGTAATCAGTATATTTTGCAAAACTAAATCCTTTTTCAAAAACAAAAGGGAGCAATCCAGTTCTATTGGAGTCCGTATGATGCCAAAAATGAGAACGCAAACTTTTATATTTAGAGATTTTACCTTGATCAAATGGAGAATTAGCAAACATTGCTGTGGCAATAGATTCAAGGTTAAGCATTAATCTTAATTTTTCAATCATATCTTCTTCAGAAAAGTAATCTATATTAACTTGATTAGTGCAAGTGCGCTTCATCATATGATGACCTAAGGTTCCAACTTGAGTCATATATTTTTTCATGATGCCATAGCGCTGTTTTGGCATCCAGGGAATATCATCCACACTTTGATTAGGTTCAACGCCCATCCCTAGCAAAATAAAGTTAAGTTCGCTGCCAATCTTCTTTAGCTCTTTGAGGTGATTAGTTGTTTCTTCACAAGTTTCATGAATATTATCTAAAGGAGCCCCAGATAATTCAATTTGTCCCCCTGGTTCCAGGGTAATAGCTTCCTTACCTCTTTTAAGAGCAATAATTGTTTGTTGATTATCATCATATAAAGGACTCCAACCAATAGTTGTAAGCTTTTCTAGAATATTTTTAATACCATTTTGTTCCTCATAGGAAACGGGCTTCAAAGTATTTTGTTTCAAAATAAATTTTTCATGCTCCACACCAATTTTTAAGTTGGTCTTCGATTTTATTCCATTGATAAAATACTCAGTCAGCTCATTCTTTGTAATCATATTTACTTATATCATTAATTTTAGAAAATGTATTTGGTGCGGCTGAGAAGACTTGAACTTCCACAGGATAAATCCCACAGCGACCTCAACGCTGCGCGTATACCAATTCCGCCACAGCCGCATATTTACTAGAATTAAATAGCAGATAAGTTAATAATAGCAATAAGGTTAAATTCATGAGTATAGAAATTAAAAAACAGTATGATCTAGTAGACTATGATACTGCTGTAAAATTTATGCAATTCAGAGTTAAAGAAATTTCTAATAATTTACAAAATGAACTAGTTTGGTTTTTAAGCCATGATCATATTTATACACAAGGTACAAGTGCTAATGAAAATGAAATATTAAAAACAAATGAAATTAAAATAGTAAAAACAAATCGAGGGGGCAAAACCACATATCATGGGCCAGGTCAAAGAATTGTGTATTTTATGATAGATCTCAATAGTAAAAAAAAAGATATTAGAAAGTTTATTACAATTATTGAACAATCACTGATTGATTTTTTAGCAAGCTACAAGATAAACGCTACAACTTTTAAAGATCGAGTTGGTATTTGGGTGACAGGTAAGGATGGGAAAATATTTGATAAAGAAGAAAAAATTGGCGCTATAGGCTTGAGATTACAAAAATGGATCACCTACCATGGATTAAGTTTTA
>CACJRY010000029.1 GCA_902595855.1 uncultured Alphaproteobacteria bacterium | reverse complement strand
GTTTTAGATAAATTAAATAATAAATCTTTTATTGATAAAGCTCCAAATAATATTATCGAAAATTTTAAAATTCAAGAAAAAGAAATTAATTCTTCTATTGAAAAAATTGATGAAATAATAAATACTATTAATTAATATGGAAGATAAAGGATCAAATAGTAAATCAAAACTACCCAGCAGATATGTAAGTGTAGGTCCAAAAAGCGCTCCTCATAGGTCATATTACTACGCAATGGGTTTAAAAGAGCATGAAATTTATCAACCATTTGTTGGAGTTGTGAGCACTTGGAATGAATCTGCTCCATGTAACATAACTCTCCAAGATCAAGCTCAACATGTAAAAACAGGTGTTAAAGCTTCTGGGGGAACCCCTAGAGAATTTACAACTATTACGGTAACAGACGGTATTGCTATGGGTCACGAAGCCATGAAATCATCCTTAATTAGTAGAGAGGTGATAGCAGACTCTATAGAGTTATCAGTCAGAGGTCACTGTTATGATGCAATTGTTGGTTTAGCCGGATGTGACAAATCACTGCCAGGCCTTATGATGGCTATGGTAAGATTAAATGTTCCTTCTGTATTTATTTATGGTGGATCAATATTGCCGGGTAAATATAAAGGAAAAGATGTTACAGTTATAGATGTGTTTGAAGCCGTTGGAAAACATGCAGCAGGCTCTATAACAGACCAAGATCTAAAAGATTTAGAGCAAGTGGCTTGCCCATCTGCAGGCTCTTGCGGAGGTCAATTTACAGCAAATACAATGGCTTGTATTTCTGAGGCAATAGGATTGGCACTAACTAATTCAGCAATGCCACCTGCAGTTAACACTGAAGAAAGAAAATCTTATGGTGAACGAAGTGGTAATGCTATTATGCACCTTTTAGAAAAAAATATAAGGCCAAGAGATATTGTAACTTTAGACTCTCTTGTTAATGCTGCAAGAGTTGTTGCTGCAACTGGAGGCTCAACTAATGCAGCACTTCATTTGCCAGCGATAGCAAATGAGGCTGGACTAAAATTTACGTTAAGAGATGTCGTAGAAATTTATAATTCAACTCCCTATATAGGCGATATGCAGCCAGGAGGAAAATATGTTGCTAAAGATTTATATGATATTGGAGGAGTTCCAGTGGTAATTAAATCTTTATTAGATGGAGGCTATATCAACGGCGACTGTATGACGGTTTCAGGCAAAACTATTGGAGAAAATCATAAAGATATTATCTTTCCTACTAATCAAGATGTTGTTTATAAATGTGATAACCCTATAAGTAAAAATAGTTCGGTTGTTGGACTTTGGGGTAATTTAGCACCTGATGGATGCATATCAAAAATAGCAGGACTTACAAACTTGACTTTCAAAGGAAAAGCAAAATGTTTTGACTCTGAAGAAGACGCTCTAACAGCAGTTCTTAAAAATGAAATAGTTGCAGGAGATGCTGTAATTATTAGATATGAGGGTCCTAAAGGAGGTCCAGGAATGAGAGAAATGCTATCCACCACAGGAGCGATTTATGGACAAGGATTAGGAGAAACAGTTGCTTTAATTACTGACGGAAGATTTTCTGGAGGCACTAGAGGGTTTTGTATTGGTCATGTTGGGCCTGAAGCTGCAGTTGGTGGAATGATTGGATTATTAAAAGATGGAGATGAAATCATCATTGATGCAGTTAAAGGGGAAATTAATGTAACTTTAACTGATGACGAAATTGCAAAAAGAAAAAATGATTGGAAGCCTAGAACGACAAATCATAATTCTGGCTCGATCTGGAAATATGCTCAAACGGTTGGTCCAGCACATGAGGGCGCTGTGACCCAACCAGGTGCAAAAAAAGAAACTCATACTTACGCAGATATTTAATTTTCCAAAGTAATAGTAACGGGTGTATGATCAGAAGCTTTTTCCCATCCTCTGGGTTCTCTATTTACTTCTACCTTTATGATTAAATCTGTTACATTTGCAGTTGTTAAAAAATGATCAATTCTTAGACCATTTCCTTTTTGCCAACCACCACCTCTGTAACCCCAAAAAGTCCAATTTGTTTTACCTTCAACAAAATATTTAACCAAATCAGTAAAACCCATATTGATCAAAATTCTGTATTGTTCTCTTGTCATGGGATGAGCACATGCATCGTTTTTATAATTTTCTGGAGAATAAACATCGTCATCAGTTGGAATTACATTGAAATCTCCTCCAATTATTATGGGTATATTATTATTTTTAAGTTCCTCAATGTAATCATTAAACTTTTTCATCCACTTAATTTTGTAATCAAATTTTTCTGTTTCAATAGGGTTTCCATTAGGTAGATAAATATTGATTAGTTTAATTTTTTTTTTAATTTTTTTTAATTTAATTTCAGTTTCGATGATTCGAGAATTAGGATCATCAAATTTTGGAATTGAAATATTTGTTATATCTAATTCAGTTTTACTTAAAATAGCAACACCATTCCAAGCTTTTTGACCATTTACATACGAATAATAACCTAATTTTTTTAAAATATCTTTTGGGAAACCTTCCTCAATAGTTTTCAGTTCTTGAAGGAGATAAATATCAGATTTATCTTTTAATATGAATTTTTCTAGGTGACTTATTCTTGCATTAACAGAATTAACATTCCAAGTTGATATTTTCATTAGATAGAAAAAGATGTGCCACAGCCACAAGAAGAGGTAGCCTGTGGATTAGTAATCTTAAAAGATGATCCAATTAACTCATGAACATAATCAATTTTTGAATTTTGTATTAATTCCATTGAAGTTTTGTCAATGATTACATCAATTTTTTCATTATGAATTAAAATATCATCATCCTTTTTTAGGTTTTCAAAATCAAATTTATATTGAAATCCTGCACACCCGCCACCCAAAACAGTTATTCTAAAAAATTTGGCTGAATCTTTCTTTAAAACTGTAGCAATATGTTCTTGTGCATTGTTAGTAATTTCTATTTTATTCATAATAAAACGTATATACTTATTTATTTTAAGACTTTATAGCAAATTTTGCAATGTTTGAACATTTAGCAGCTTCACCACTATTATCTAGAGGTAGATTATATAAAGAGATAGACTCTGATGGCAACCGAAGTCCATTTGAAAGAGATCGTTCAAGGGTAATTCACTCCAGTTCATTTCGTAAATTAAAATATAAAACACAGGTTTTTATTGAGAGTGAAAGTGATTACTTTAGAACTCGACTTACTCATTCTTTAGAAGTATCTCAAATTTCAAGGTCTATTTGCAGACTATTAAAGTTAAATGAAGATTTGGGTGAGACAGTTGCTTTAGCACATGACTTAGGACATCCACCATTTGGTCATAACGGCGAAAAGGCACTCAATATTTCTATGAGTAATCACGGAGGTTTTAATCATAATGATCAAACCTTAAGAGTTTTAACACATATTGAAAAGAGACACCCTAATTTTGATGGATTAAACCTTACTTGGGAGAGTTTAGAGGGAGTAGTCAAACATAATGGAATTATTTTAAAAAACCCTCCTTTTCATACAAGTTTGTACAATAAGAAACATGATTTGATGTTACTGAAACAGCCTTTATTAGAGTCTCAAGTAGCAGCTATATCAGATGATGTGGCTTATAATAATCATGATGTTGAAGACGCTATTAGAGCAGGTCTACTAAATATAAATCAACTTGAAGAAAATGATTTTTTTAAAAATATTATTTTAAACTTAAAAAATGAATATAAAGATATAGATGATAAACTATTAATGTTTCAAGTTTTAAGAAATAGTATGTCTTTAATGATTGAAGATATATATCAACAAACAAGTATCAATATTCAGAATGCTGTAGTTAAAAATATTGAAAATTTACAAAATAATCAAATTTTTTTAGTTTCCTTTTCTGCAGCAATGGAATCAAATTCAAAAAAAATAAAGTCTTTTTTGTATGAGAAAGTATATAATCATAAGAATTTAATTATTAAAAGAGATAATGTAGAAAAAATTATTTCAAAATTATTTGAATATTTCTATAGCTTTCCAAATAAACTTCCTCTGGATTGGAGAAAGATTGATGAACCTATTGAGCGA
>CACJRY010000028.1 GCA_902595855.1 uncultured Alphaproteobacteria bacterium | reverse complement strand
TTTGTGTTGCTGTAGCGCTATGAATATCTTCATTATTCCTAAAAGCTCTAATAAAATTTTCATCCCCTGAAATTTCTGCAGCAAGTCTCAATTCTATTTGAGAATAATCAAAACTCATGAGAATTTTTTTTGATCCAGAAATAAATGCTTTTCTAATTTTTCTTCCATTTGTTGTTCGTATTGGTATATTTTGTAAATTTGGGTCATTTGAACTCAATCTTCCAGTGAGCGTATTTGCAATGCCATAAGATGTGTGTACTCTGGATTCATGTTTTGTTGCCTGATTTTGAAGAGCATCAGTATATGTAGATTTTAATTTAGTTAATTCTCTCCATTCTAAAATTAAACTCGCAATTTCATACCCTTCATGAGATAAATTAGATAGAGTAGAAACATCTGTTGAAAAAGTACCTGATTTAGTTTTTTTACCTCCAGGAATATTCAAGTCAATAAATAAAATTTCACCAAGTTGCTTAGGTGAGCCTATATTAAAATCTTTACCAGCCAAATTAAAAATTTTCTTTTCGAGAATAGAACTTTCTTTCTCAAATTCTTTGCTAAGTTTATTTAAATAATTTGTGTCTACCTCGATACCATTTTTTTCAATTGTAGATAAAGTATTTACTAATGGTAAATCTATTTCATGATAAACAAAGTTATTTTGTTCAGTTTTAACTCTTTTGTTTAAAAAATTGTAAAGCTTTAACGTAACTAATGCATCTTCAGCAGCATACTCAAGAGCTTTATTTAAATCAACAAAATCAAATGTTATTTCTTTTTTACCTGATCCGACAAGTTCTTTAAATTTTATATTAGTGTGGTTTAGATGCAAATATGCCAAGTCATCCATATTATGTTTTGTTACACCATTATCAATTGCATAGGATAATAACATTGTGTCAGAAATTGAATCAAATTCCACATCATATTTTTCTAAGATTCTAAGATCATATTTAATATTATGTCCAATTTTTAAAATAGACTTATCATTACAAATGCTCTTTAAAAATTTAATTACTTGCATCTCATCAATTTGACCTTTTACTTTTTTATTATCTTTTAAGTCTTTGTGATTAATGGGAATATAGTAAGCTGAATCTTCATCAACAGCTATTGACACTCCTACAAGTCTTGCGTCCTCGATGCTTAAAGAATTTGTTTCAGTATCTATAGAACATAATCCTATTTTTTTTATTACATTATTTAAATTATTTAATTCTTCAGATTTTGTTATTAAATAATATTTCTTTTCAGATTTTTTTTCTTTAATTATTTCATTTGAATTCGTGTTGATAAAGGAGTTGTTTTTAAGTCTCTCTGCGATACTTTTGAACCCTTGGTTTGATAAAAAATTTGCAAGTTTTTTATTCTTATTTGTTAAAGAATAAGGATGAATATCATCAATTTTAACAGTTAAATCAATATCTTTTTTTAATTTAACTAATTCAAGACTAATTAAAATATCATCCTTGTTTTCAAGTATTACATTTCTTCTTTTTTCTTGAGGTATTTTAAGAGCATTTTTAATCAAAGATTGTACATCACCAAATTCTTTTATGAGTGTTAATGCAGTTTTTGGACCTATGCCAGGTGCACCAGGAATATTATCGACCTTATCTCCTGTTAAGGCTTGTATTTGAATTACTTTATCAGGAGGCAAGCCAAATTTTTCAATTACCTGCTCGATACCAATTTTTTTATTCTTCATTGGGTCAAGCATTGTTACATTTTCATTAACCAACTGCATTAAATCCTTATCAGAAGAAACTATTATAGATTTAATTTTTTGTTTTTGAGATAATTGGCAATATGTTGCAATTATGTCATCAGCTTCAAAGCCTTCTATTTCGATCTGAGGTATATTAAAAGCATCAACACATTCTCTTATAATATCAAATTGTGGAATTAAATCCTCTGGAGTTTCTCCTCTATTTGCTTTGTAATCTTTATATATTTGATTTCTAAAGTTTTCTCTTGCAGCATCAAATACAACAATCATTTTATCTTCTCTATAATCCTCAATGAGCTTAACTAGCATATTTGTGAAACCAAAGACTGCATTTATGGGAGTTCCGTCTGATCTATTCATGGGCGGTAGACCGTAATAGGCTCTAAATATATATGCCGATCCATCAATTAAGATTAATCTATTTTGTTTATTCATATAATATTTAAATATATAAATACTTTTACAATAATGACAGATTATATTTATTCTATTGAAGCAAATAACGTTAATAAAACTTTCAAAAGAAAAAATAATGATGTCAAGGCACTTAATGACTTCAAAATAAAAATAAAAAAAGGAAGTATTCACGGTTTGCTAGGCCCTAATGGTGCGGGAAAATCTACTTTCATAAATATTTTGGGAAGTTTAGTAAGAAAAGATACGGGCAATATCAAAATTTGTGGTGTTGATATTGATAAAAATTTAAAGCTTGCAAAATTTAAAATTGGTATTGTGCCTCAAGAATTAAATATTGATCCTTTTTTTACACCCTTAGAATTGTTAGAGTTGCAAGCAGGTCTGTATGGCATTCCAAAAAAAAATAGAAAAACCGAAGAAATTTTAGATAATGTTGGTTTAATTGATAAAAAAAACGCATATGCAAGAACTTTATCAGGTGGGATGAGAAGAAGATTATTAGTAGCAAAAGCATTAGTACACAATCCCCAAATGCTAATCTTAGATGAACCGACAGCAGGGGTTGATGTTGAGCTAAGAAGTTCACTTTGGAAATATATAAAAAAAATTAATAGACAAGGAACATCAATATGTTTAACAACTCATTATTTGCAAGAAGCAGAAGAATTATGTGAAAATATAACAATAATTAATGAAGGAAAAATCATTAAAGACGACAGCAAAGAAAATCTTCTGAATTTTATTTCAACAAAAAAAGTAAGTTTTGATTTGTTAAATACTTTTGAAATTCCAAATAATTTATTTCAATTCAATCCTATTATTAATAATCAAAAACTGCATCTAACTTATGACAAAAGCAAAATATCAATAAATAATATTATAAAAATATTAGATGAATCAAACATTACTTTTTCTGAAATGAATACATACGAAAGTAATCTTGAAGATGTATTTAAAAAACTTATTATAAATGATGGAAATAACTAGAAAATTTTTTGCATTTTTTTTAATTTTGCTTCCATTGAGTTTGATAAGTGGGCCAGCAATACCAGATATAACTATAACATTAAGTTCTATTTTTTTTTTAATATATTTTATTTTTAATAAAAATATAAAGAATTTAATTGAACACAAATGGTTTAAAATTTCTATAATTTTTTGGTTATATTTGTTATTTGTAAGTTTATTTGCATTTAACATCTTTGAAGCATTTTCAAGTTCTTTAATTTTTATTCGATACTTTATGATTCCACTTATTTTGATATATTTTGTATTCGAAGATAATTTTTTTAAAAAAAATATTATTATAATTATATTTTTTTCAATTTTGTTTGTTGCTTTAGATGCTTTTTATCAATTCCTAAACTATGATTCTTTAAATGGTTTTAAGAGCGATATATTTGGTTACGTGCCTGATTTTGCAAAGTTTAATAGACTAACAGGACCATTTAAAGATCTTGTTCCTGGTGCTTACATTTCAAAATTTTCTTTCATAGGTTTAATATTTTTTATTATTTATTTTAAAAATTATTATTTGAGAAACACTCTCATCATGTTTTATCTAGCAATTTGTGGCTATATTACATTCATATCTGGGGAAAGAATGGCATTTGCAACTTTTGGGCTTGGAATGTTAATTTTTTTGATTTTTTCAAAAAAAAATAAAATATTTATTTTTACATCAATAATTTTAATGTTCTGTTTAATCTTTTTGTCTATTAAATTTCACCCGAGCTTTAATGATTATCAAATTATTGAATCTTCAGCAAAAGAATATGGTCTGCTAGTTGAAAAAGAATATGATTGCGTTGAAAATAGCTCAAAGTCATGTACCCACATAGTAAAATTACAACCAAATTTTACTGATGTTTTAAGTGATTTTAATAATAGCGCATATGGAGAAATTTATTCCATAGCTCTAAAGATGTACAGATCTTATTTTTTATTTGGCATTGGTTTAAATAATTTTAATGAATTATGTAAAACTGATCAATTTAAAAATATTTTAAAGAATGTAGGTTGTGTAACACATCCTCATAATTTTTATTTGCAATGGCTTGTGGAAACTGGCCCTATCGGTCTAATATTATTTATTGGTATTATATTCTTTATGTTTCAACATGTTATAAATAACCGAGATTACTCTGGAAGATTGATTTCTATAATAACATTAATCATTATATTCTGGCCAATAATGTCAACGGGTAGTTTTGTTAAAAACTGGATGGGGGTAAGTAGTTTTTTTGCAATAGGTCTTGCCCTT
>CACJRY010000027.1 GCA_902595855.1 uncultured Alphaproteobacteria bacterium | reverse complement strand
AGCAGGGGTGGGCAATGGTCCTACCAATATAACCTCCATGCCCATTGAGATAAAACCAGCTGTAATAAGGGGTTCATATAAATATCCAGAAAGTCTTGTATCTTTGCAAATAACAACCCTAGAATTTTTTTTTTGATTAGATTTTAATAAATAACCTACAGTCTTGGAAATTTTTAATGTAGTCTCTGCTGAAAGTGGCTCTTCATTTACTAAGCATCTTATGCCATCGGTGCCAAATATTTTACCCATGATTCCTTTTATTGAAAATATTCAATAAAATAAAGGTATATGATTTATTTAATTAGGTTGTGGTGCTGTTGCGTCACCTGATTTTGGCACTGATGTTTTAGGCGGCATTGAAGAAGCTGTTGGGCTATCATCAAAGTCATCTCTTTTTGGAGCAATTCCATTCAGTAAGTCTTTGACTTCATCATAGGTTAGTGTTTCATAATCAAGCAAACCTTTAGCAAGTGTATGTAGATCATCAATTTTATCCTTAAGAATTTTTGTGCATCTTTCTGTTGCCTCATTTACCAGATCTTTAACTTCTTTATCAATCAAATTAGCCGTTTCTTCAGAGATATTTTTAGATTGTGCTACCGAGTGGCCTAAAAAAACTTCTTGGGAGCTACTATCATAAAGAATTGAACCAAGCTTTTCACTCATACCCCATTGTGTAACCATTCGTCGTGCAGTCTGGGTAACACCTTTTATGTCTGAAGATGCTCCACTTGTTATTTTTTCTCTACCGAATATTATTTCTTCTGCTATTCTTCCACCAAGAGCCATAACCATTTCATCTTTAGCTTGGTTAAGTCTTACATAATCTTTGTCTTCTTTTGGCAAAAACCATGTAACTCCTCCAGCTGCGCCTCTTGGAATTATGGTTACCTTATGCAATGGATCAACATTTTTACAGTTAATACCTGCTATTGCATGTCCTGCTTCGTGATATGCAACTAATTTTCTGTCTTCTTCAGTGACAACTTTTGATCTTCTTTCGGCACCCATATACACTTTATCTTTTGCGTTTTCAAAATCATCTAAAGTTACCATTCTCTTGTTTTTTCTAGCAGCTATTAAAGCAGCTTCATTTACTAAGTTAGCTAAATCTGCCCCTGAAAATCCAGGTGTACCTCTTGCAATAACTTTTGAGTCAAATTTTGGTGAAACTTTAATTTTTTTCATGTGAACTTTAAGTATTTTATCTCTACCAATGATATCTGGAAGCAATACATGAACTTGCCTATCAAATCTACCTGGTCTTAAAAGTGCTGGGTCTAAAACATCAGGTCTATTAGTTGCTGCAACAATTATTACACCTGCATTAGCTTCAAAACCATCCATTTCAACAAGCAATTGGTTTAGTGTTTGTTCTCTTTCATCATTACCTCCGCCTAAGCCAGCACCTCTATGCCTGCCTACAGCATCAATCTCATCAATAAATATTATGCATGGAGCGTTTTTTTTACCTTGCTCAAACATATCTCTTACTCTGCTTGCGCCAACACCAACAAACATTTCTACAAAATCAGAACCTGAGATTGAAAAGAAAGGAACGTTTGCCTCCCCTGCAATAGCTCTAGCCAATAGAGTTTTACCAGTTCCTGGCGGGCCAACTAACAAAGCGCCAGTTGGAATTTTTCCACCTAATTTTGAAAACTTTTTGGGATCTTTTAAAAACTCGACTACTTCCTCTAATTCTTGCTTGGCCTCATCAATTCCAGCAACATCATCAAATGTTACTTTTCCTACAGCTTCATTTAAGAGTTTGGCCTTCGACTTACCAAAACCCATTGCCTTACCCCCACCAGACTGCATTTGTCTCATAAAAAAGATCCAAACACCAATTAAAAGAAGCATTGGAAACCAAGATAGCAAAACACTCAAAACTGGGTGCATTGATCTTTCTGATGGCTCAGCTAAGATCTTTACTCCGGATTGATTTAATTTATCAACTAAATCAGGATAGTTCGGAGAGTAGGTTGAAAAAGTTCTTCCGTCTTCAAAAAAACCTGAAACATTATTTCCAACAATCTTGACTTCTGAAATATTTCCATTTTCAGCGGCAATAAGAAAATCTGAAAAAGATATTTCCTTTGATTGGTTATTAGAAGAACTGTTCTGGAATAAATTAAAGAGGGAAATTAGAAGAATACCTATAATAACCCATAAAATTATGTTCTTACTGAAATTTTTCATTATTTATTATTAAATAGGAATTAAAACCAAAAACACAATAGGTTTTTAGACTATTTCTTTGAAAATATCAGATATTTTGACCTTTTTTTTATTAAAATACCAGATAAGTTAAAAATCTTAAAATCAGGTTTTTTCATTTGATTGATAAAAAGATTAATTTTTGAACTTCTTACTTTAAAATTTTGATCTGAAAAAAATTTTAAACTAAGCAAAATAATTTTTTCAATAATTAAATTATCAAATTTTATAAGTAGATTCATATTAATTTTTATATTTTTTGAATTTGCATCAATAAGTACATCAATAAAAGCAATCCAAATCATATCTTTGTATATGTGCATATTTTTTTTAATACTAATAAAATCTTTTATGGCCATTTTTTTATATTTGTTGTCTAGTAAAAAATTTCTTACCTTTACTCTTGTATAATTCATATCCTGATTTGATGGATCATTTAAATAAACTAATTTATTTTTATTATTAAATTTAATTATTGAAGTCTTGTTTACGTTTAACAAAGGTCTTAAAATTTGTATTTTATCAAAATATGAAATTTCTTTGATTGATCCTAAGCCTTCAAAATTACTACCATTAATTTTTCTAATTAAAAAAGTCTCTAAATTATCATCAAAGTGATGACCTAAAAAAAGATTAAGAATATTATTTTTTTTACAAAAATTAATAAGACCAACAAACCTATTTTTTCTAGCTTGCGCCATATTTTTTTTTATTGGATTATTTATTTTTGATTTTAAAATAATTGAATTAATACCTAATTCTTTTAAATTTTTTTTTACTTGATGAGATTCCTGTTTTGAATTGCTTCTTAATTGATGATCAAATATTAATGCAATTAATTTTCCTTGTTTTTTTTTAATCCATCTATGAGCTAGATAAACAAGAGCTATACTATCGGGTCCCCCAGATACACCAACAGCAACATGTGGATTTTTTTCAAAACATTTAAGACTATTTAAATAAAAGAAAAAATTAGTCTCATTCAATACCATTAACTTAAATCATTACATTTTAAACTATCTTTTATTTTTTCGGGGTCTTTACTAAATTTGGTATTATTATAATTTTGATTTAAGATATCTAGAGTCTTACATGCCTCAGAAGTTTTACTCATTTCTTTTAGGGATTTGGCTAATTCATAGTACATTTCCGCAGCCTTTATACTATTTGGAAATTTCTGAACCCCTTCTCCAAAAATAATTGCTGCTTTTCTATAATTTGTTTCAAATTGATAGATTTTTCCAAGCCAAAAATGTGCTGAACCGGATAGTTGATTTTCAGGAAAATTTAAAATAAATTTTTGAAGCATGGATTTAGATTTATCATAATTTTTTTTCATCATTTGGTCTAATGCAAATTGCAATTGCTCCTCTGAGGACAAATTATTTATTTCTTGATCTGCATCTAAGGTTTCTTCATCTGGATTTTTCTGTTCTACTGTTGAGATATTTGATGACTCTTCTGAAAGAACTAGTGTACCAAGCGTATTTTCTTCTTTAATCTCTGATATATCTGTTAAATCATTGCTATTTGTAAATTTTTTTTGAATTTTTGAATTATTTTTTATATCTTCTAAATTTGAGTTAAACTCTGTTTCAATTTTTTGAATATAATTAGCAATATCATCTAATCTGAATATTACTTCCTCAAATTGAAGAGTCAAATTTTTGATATCTTTTTCTAAATCATAAATTCTTATATCAATTGATGTAAATCTTTCGGTATCATCTAAACTGATATTTTGACTATTATCATTAGGATCAAATGATTTATTAAAAACGGCCCTATTCAAATCACTTACTTCCAGCTGTATACGATCAAGTTGTTGTTTGATAGTTAGTGCTTCTTCAGCTTTTACTGATAGAAAAAAACATTTTAAAAATATTAATGAAGTAAAAAATAAAATATGTTTCATTTGTCAAATTACTTTATTTTTTATTTAGACATAAATAAGGCGCTATATAATTATAGCGCCATTATGGGAAAATTAACTAGTTTACTATTGTTACAGATCTTCTATTTTGTGCCCAAGCACCATCATTAGATCCAACAACAGCAGGTCTTTCTTTACCATAAGATATAGTTGATATTCTGTCTGAAGAAATACCAAGACCTATAAGGTAATTTTTTACTGATTGAGCTCTTTTTTCACCTAAAGCCAAGTTATATTCTCTAGTCCCTCTTTCATCGCAGTGACCTTCAATTATAACTGAAACATCAGAATATTGTTTCAACCAAGCAACTTGATCTTGAAGAAGCTCTTGAGCATCGGAGTCTAACTCAGCACTGTCGTAGCCAAAAAAAACTCTATCTCCAACATTCACAATCAAATCTTCTTGCGAACCTGGTTCTATAGAAGCTGACTCTGAACTCTCTTCATTTGAAGTTGCACTAGACACATCAGAGGATGTTGTCGAAGAACCTGATCCAGATGAGTCTGCCGTATCTTTTGGAGTCGTTGAACAAGCTGCTAAAAAAAATACTAAA
>CACJRY010000026.1 GCA_902595855.1 uncultured Alphaproteobacteria bacterium | reverse complement strand
TGGATGACAACAGGTTCAGGTCTCATTCATTCAGAATTAGTGACAGATAAATTTAAAAATAGTGGGGGAGTAATGCAGGGTTTACAGATTTGGGTAAACCTACCTCAAAAAAATAAAAAAGTAAAACCTTGGTATCAACATATTAAAAAAAATGACATCCCTACAATAGATGAGGGTAATGATGTTTTAATAAAAGTATTGGTTGGGAAAGTTAAAAATATTTCTTCAGCTGTCCAAACATATTCCCCAGTTTCAATCTTTGATGTTCAGTTTGCTAAACCAAGCTTGATAGATGTAGATATTCCTGAAAATCAAACAGCAATGGTTTATGTAATAGACGGAGAGTTAAAGTTTCATGAGGACAATCAAATTGCTAGAAAAGGGCAGATGATTTATTTTGATCAGTCATCTGATATGATTAATTTAACATCCATTTCTCCCAATGGATCTTACTTAGTTTTAGCTGGTGAGCCTCTAAATGAACCTGTTGTTAGGTATGGGCCTTTTGTGACAAATACGGAAGGGGACATGAAACAAGCAATGTTAGATTACCAGAATGGCAAAATGGGAACGCTTATTTAATTTTATTAGTTTGTCGAAGACCCTCCCCAATAACTAATGCTACAGAACTACTTAAGTTAATTGATCGAACCCCTTCTTTCATAGGTATAGTTAATCGGTGATCAACTAACTGATGAATCTCTTCAGGCACGCCAGCGCTTTCCCTTCCAAATAAAAGAATATCAGAGGAGTGAAATTCAAATTTATACAAGCTTTGACTAGCTTTGGTTGTCATCAATATTAATCGAAATTTATTTTTTTTTGTCCAATTGTAAAAATGCTGCCAATCAATATGCCTTTTGTATTCGATGTGATTAATATAATCCATTGCACTTCTTTTGAATTTTTTGTCATCAAAAATAAAGCCTGTTGGCTCAATAATATCTACTGGAACACCTAAGCATGCACCTAGACGAAAAATATTGCCAGCATTTTGAGGTATGTCAGGTTGATAAAGAGCAATTCTCATGCTTTCTTGTCTACATTATTTTTATGATTGCGTCACGCTGGCACATATAATTTGGTATTTTTTTTCGAATTTAAGCTATAAGAGAAAATCAATTTATGGCAGAAAATTCCAATAATAAAAGAAGAGACTTTCTACAATTAAGTACTGTTACAATCGGCGCAGTTGGAACAGCTGCATTCATTTGGCCTTTCTTAAAAAGCATGAATCCTGCAGAGGATACAATAGCTCTGGGGACAACTGAGGTTGATGTAAGTCAAATAGAAGAGGGGCAAAGTATTACAGTTAAATGGCGAGGAAAGCCTGTATTCATTCGTAAAAGAACAAAAGATGAAATAGATGAAGCAAAAACTGTCAACATGTCTGATTTAAAAGATCCTGAGGAAGATGTTGACCGTGTAAAAAAAGATGAGTGGTTAGTGCTTGTTGGAGTATGTACCCACTTAGGTTGTGTTCCACTTGGACAAAAATTAACTGACTCAAAAGGTGAATACAACGGCTGGTATTGTCCATGCCACGGATCACACTATGATACATCTGGTAGAATAAGAAAAGGACCTGCTCCTGAAAATCTTGCAGTACCTCCTTATTCCTTTTTAAACGATACAATAATTAAGATTGGTTAGAACATATGAGTGGTAATTCAGAACCTAGAAAATATAAAAATCCTGTTTTAAATTGGATCGAATTTCGACTTCCAATAATTTCTTATTTTGAAAAAGAGTATGGCGATTATCCAATGCCAAAAAACTGTAATTATTTTTGGAGCTTTGGAGCCTTAGCAACAATTACATTAGTTACAATGATTGTTAGCGGAATTTTTCTTGCGATGAACTATACCCCACATACTGAAATGGCTTTTGATAGTGTTGAGAGAATCATGAGAGATGTTAACTATGGATGGCTATTAAGATATATTCATTCAAACGGAGCAGCATTTTTCTTTATTATCGTTTACATCCATATTGTGAGAGGCATGTATTATGGTTCCTATAAATATCCAAGAGAACTGAATTGGATTTTAGGTGTATTTATATATCTTTTGATGATGGCAACTTCATTTCTTGGATACACACTTCCGTGGGGACAAATGTCTTACTGGGGTGCTACCGTAATCACAAATTTATTTAGCGCGATTCCATTCATAGGAGAAGGATTAAAGACTTGGTTACTTGGTGATTATACTGTTGGCAATGCTACCTTAAATAGATTTTTTGCTCTCCACTATGTCCTTCCTTTTGTGATTTTTGGTGTTGTTGGCTTACATGTTGCGGCAGTTCATGTTCATGGATCAAACAATCCTGCAGGGATAGATATTAGATCCAAAAATGATACCGTAAACTTTTTTCCATACATGCTAATTAAAGACACGATTGCTGTTTGTGTATTTGGTGTGCTTATTTCGGCAGTGATATTCTTTGGGCCAAACTTAATGGCAGAAGTTGATAATTATATACCAGCTGACCCTTTAGTCACTCCTGCTCACATTGTTCCAAATTGGTATTTAGCTCCATTCTATGCAATTTTGCGAGCTGTACCTGATAAGTTAGGCGGGGTGGCATTAATGTTTGGCGCAATTGCAATTCTTTTTGTGCTTCCATGGTTAGATACATCAAAAGTCAGAAGTTGTAATTTTAGACCAATGTACAAATGGTTCATGATGCTATTTTTTGTAAACTTTTTTGTTCTTGGTTATGTTGGAATGTTACCTGCTGAAGGTTTATATCTTTTAATTGCAAGAGTTGGGCTGGTATATTATTTTGGTTTCTTCCTCATTATTACTCCATTTGTTGGATGGATTGAAAAACCAAAGACACTTCCTGCAAGTATAAGTGATGTTTATTTAGGTGGTGGTAAAGAGTCACCATTACCTGCTAGTCAAAATGAAATTCATTAGATGATAAAAATATTAATATTAATTTTAACTCTAATTTTTACATTTAACGTTCATGCTGCTGAATCAAATAAAGGATCTATGCCAAAACATGAATGGTCATTCAACGGTATAACAGGAACCTTTGATAGAGCTGCATTGCAACGAGGTTTTAAGGTTTATAGAGAAGTTTGTGCTGGATGCCACTCAATGAAATTGCTCTACTATAGAGATCTTTTGGACATAGGATTTTCTGAAGCGCAAGTAAAAGCTATTGCAGCTGAGCATGATGTCTTAGACGGCCCTAATGATGAAGGTGAGATGTTTGAAAGACCGGCGCGTCCTGCAGATAGATTTGTTAATCCTTATCTAAATGATAATGAAGCAAGAGCTAATAACAATGGCGCTTATCCACCTGACCTAAGCGTTATCACAAAGGCTAGAAGATACGGTGAAGACTATATATATAATTTATTAATGGGTTATGAAGATGCTCCTGAGGAAGTAGAAGTGGGCGATGGCATGTATTATAATAAATGGATGGATGGTAATCAAATTGCTATGCCTGCACCAATTTACGATGGTAGTGTGGATTATGATGATGGAACAGACAATAATGCTGCTCAATTATCTGAAGATGTTGTTACGTTTTTAAAATGGTCAGCTGAGCCTGAGCTTGAGGTAAGAAAGAATTTAGGTATCAAAGTTATTTTATTTTTCTTAGTCCTTGGCACAATAGTGTATTTGGCAAAAAATAGATTATGGAGGGAAGTGCACTAAACATTAAATAGAAAGTGCATTACATCTCCGTTTTTTACAATATAATCTTTACCTTCTTGCCTTAACTTTCCTGCATCTCTGCTACCTACTTCACCATTGAATTCTATAAAATCTTCATAAGCAACAGTTTCTGCTCTGATAAAACCTTTTTCAAAATCAGTATGTATTTTACCCGCAGCTTGTGGCGCTAAAGTGTTCTTATTTATAGTCCACGAACGTGTTTCTTTAGGCCCACAGGTAAAATAATTAATCAAATTTAGCAGATCATAACCACTTTTAATTACTTTTGTTAAAGTCGTACCATTAAGACCCATTTCTTTAATCATCTCAAGCTTTTCTTCATTATCTTCTAATTCAGCAATTTGAGACTCAATTGAAGCAGACACAATTACAGAGTTGTGATTATATTTTACAGCATATTCATCTACTTTTTGAGATAATTTATTTCCGTTTTTAACTGAGTTTTCATCAACATTACAGATATATAACATTGGTTTAGATGTAATTAAGTTCAATGTTTTTATAAATACATTATCTTCTTCAGAATATTCATTTTTGCTTAATAAATTTGTGTCACTTAAATCTTCTAAGAGTTTATCTATTAAACTAATTTGAATCTTAATAATTTTATCACCTTGTTTAGATTTTTTTTCGAGAGAATTTCTTTTTGTTTCTAATGTTTCAATATCTGCCAGTTGAAGCTCTGTATTAATTGTTTCAATATCATTAAGGGGATCAATAGTATTTGATACATGGGTAATATTTTCATCTTCAAAACATCGCACTACATGAGCAATAGCATCAACTTCTCGTATATGACCTAAAAACTTATTACCTAAACCCTCTCCTTTAGAAGCACCTTGAACAAGCCCAGCAATATCAACAAAATCCATGTATGAGGGTATAATCTTTTCACTTTTTCCAATTTCACCAAGTATTTTTAATCTTTCATCTGGAACAGCTACTCTTCCTACATTAGGTTCAATAGTAGCAAACGGATAATTTGCTGCCTCAGCTTTATTGGACTCAGTTAGAGCATTAAACAATGTTGATTTTCCAACATTGGGCAAGCCAATAATACCACATTTAAAACCCATTATTTACTTTCTGATAATTTTGTTAAAAAAAGACCTATGTCACTTAAAGCAGTTTCAAAGTTTTTAGTAATATTTTCTAGTTGTTTATTTATTATTTCCATTTCAGTTTCATTAAATTTATTAAGTACGTAGTTTGAAACTAAATATTTTTCACCTGGATGATCAATACCAACTCGAATTCGATAGTAATCATTTCCAATCATTTCATCAATATTTGAAAGACCATTATGACCACCACTACCTCCACCTACTTTTACTTTTACCTTTCCTAACTCTAAGTCTAAATCATCATGTATTATAAATAATTTATTTTTTTCAATTTTATAAAAATTCATTACTTCTCTTATTGGTTGTCCAGATAAATTCATGAAATTTAAAGGCTTCAATAAAAAGCAGGAATTATTATTAATAACACCCTTAAAAATTTCTTTTTTTGAATCTTTTTTATATGAAACAAAATTATAAAAACTAACAAGTTTATCAATTAAGGCAAAACCAATGTTATGCCTTGTATCAATATATTCTTTACCTGGATTTCCCAGACCACATATTAAAAACATAATTATTTATAAAGTATTTTACTTAGATTCTTCTTTAGAGTCT
>CACJRY010000025.1 GCA_902595855.1 uncultured Alphaproteobacteria bacterium | reverse complement strand
ATGATTACTCAATAAAATTATCATAATCTTTAATAGATAGGTCACTAAATTTGGTGAAATTTGAATCAAAATGTGCTTTTATTGTTCCAATTGGACCATGTCTTTGTTTAGCAATAATAATTTCGGCAGTGTTATGAGCTTTTTCACATAAATCACGCCATCTATTATGTCTCTCATCGTATTTATCCTCAGACTCTTCTGGTTTTTTTATTGGTTCCATTCTCTCAAGATAATAACTCTCTCTAAATATAAACATAACTACATCTGAATCCTGCTCTATTGTTCCGCTTTCTCTTAAATCAGCAAGTTGTGGTCTTTTATCTTCCCTTTGTTCAACTTGTCTTGACAATTGTGACAATGCAATAATGGGAATATTTAATTCTTTGGCAATAGCTTTTAAGCCTCTAGTTATTTCAGATATTTCTTGAACCCTTCCATCATTTTTTTTTGTTGCACTGCCTGACATTAGCTGAAGATAATCAATAATAATTAAATTGATATCATGAAGTCTTTTTAATCTTCTTGCTCTTGCTCTAAGTGTAGGTATTGTTAAGATAGGGTTATCATCTATTATCAAATTTAAGTTTTCAAGCTTAGAACTAATATTTGCTATATTTTTAAAATCATCTTTTGATAATTCTGCTTTTCGCATTTTGTCACCTGAAATTTTTGATTGCTCAGCTAATATTCTGGTAGCTAGTTGTTCTGAAGACATTTCCAAAGAAAAAAAAACTACTTTTCCACCTTCGGATGTTATTTTTTCTCCTTCTTCATTTTCTATTTCTTTAAATTGTTCAGCTGCATTAAAAGCAATATTTGTCCCAAGCGCGGTTTTACCCATTGAGGGTCTACCAGCTATTATAATTAAATCAGAATTATGAAGACCTCCCAATTTTTTATCAAGATCTTTTAATCCAGTCGCTAACCCTGCGATTTTTCCATCTCTTTTGAAAGCCTCATTTATTATATTTACAGCATTTTTTAATGCTTCTCTAAAAAAAGAGTATTTTCTTTCGGTATTTCCTGTTTGAGATAATTGATAAAGCTCATTTTCTGCTTTTTCAATCAATTCAACCCCTTCAGAATTTTCTTCATTATGAGCTGTGTCATTGATAAGATTTTGTCCAATTGCTATTAAATTTCTTTTTATATGCAGATCATATATAATTTTACCATACTGATATGGATTTTGGGTTGAAGGAGCGCTATCTTTTATCTGATTTAGATATTTTAAGTTATCAAAATCTAGATCATTTGAAGGTAAATAACTTTTTAGCGTTATTGGTGAAACAAGCATATTTTTATTTAAAAGCATACAAATTGTTTTAAAAATTATTTGATTGTTTGGCTCAACAAAATGTTTATACTCAAGAAAATCTGCAACTTTTTCAAAGTTTTTGTTATCCCAAAGTATTGATCCTATGAGCGCTTGCTCAGCCTCTATATTTGTAAATAATTCTTTTTTAGCAGGAGCTTTATTATCTAAATTGATTACTTCATTAGTTTGCACATTTTTTTTTTAATAAAAAATAAAATTATAACAATAAGTCATATTTGATTTTAGATATAAATGGTTAATATCTATATAATAAAATGTGAATAAAATTAGTTTTTATGAACGTTAATTTTAATTTGCTCTTGAATATCGGTATAAGGATTTATTGATATTTCATGTTCTCCAATAGATCTTATTTGTTCACTTATTATAATATCATCTGAATGAATTTTAATGTCATTGTCTTTAAGGAAATTTATAATTTCTTTTTTTGAAATTGCTCCATATAACTGACCTTTTTCATCAGCTTCTCTTCTAAATTCTATTTTTAATTTTTTTATATTTTTTACTAGTTGGTTTGCCTCGTTGAGTTTTTTATCCTCATTCAATTTAATTTCTTCTTTAATTTTTTCATAATACTCTAGATTTTTTTTATTTTGTCTCAAAGCCATTTTATTTGGTAATAAAAAATTACGAGCAAAGCCATCTTTTACTGTTACAGCATCTCCTACTTTTCCTAGTTTTTTTACATTTGTAGTTAAAATTACTTTCATGCTAATTCACAAACTTATTCGTGTATGACATTAATGACAAAAACCTTGCCCTCTTAATTGCTATAGATAATTTTTTTTGTTTACCCCTGGAAACATTTGTAATCCTACTAGGGATAATTTTCCCCTTTTCACTAATATATTTTGATAGAAGCTTGACATCTTTATAATCAATTAAAGGAGAGTTTTTGTTACTAAAAGGACAAAACTTTTTTCTGTCTTCAAATGGACTATTTTTAGAGTCGTCTCTATTCCTTGATTTATTATTTTTATTTTTTTTCATAATTTAATTTAGTTGGTAATTCTTGATGCTTTTCAACTTTAATAAACAAATGTCGAATAATATTATCATTCTGGTTTAGAGTTTTACTTATTTTTTGGATATTGATACCATTAATCTCTAATTGAAAATATTTATAAAATGCTTTTTTAAAATTTTTAATGTCATAGGTTAAATCTCTTAAACCCCAATCTTCAGAGTTAATAATTTTGCCAGAATGGTTAGAAATTATCTCTTGAAAATTTTTAATGTGTTCAGATATGCTGGTATTTGATGATTCGGGACTGATTAAAATTACAGCTTCAAATTTATTCATTTTACTCCACGGTTATATCTTAATAATTTTTATTATTAAGAGAAGTTGTGGTTGCATATATTGATATTTTAAAATAAATCAACCATTAATGACAAGTGTAGTGTATCCAGGACAAGGTAGTCAATTTCTTGGAATGGCTAAGGATTTTTTCGATAACTTTAAAGAGGCTAAAGAAACATTTGAAGAAATTGAAGAAACAACAAAAATAGATTTAAAAAAGGTAATATTTGGAGATGACTCAACCATCCTAAATACTACAAACTATACTCAAATTTCAATATTTACAGCATCTATTGTAATTTATAAAACTTTGGAAACAAATTTTGGCTTTGGTTCAGGAAAGTACAAAATAACTCATATGTTAGGGCACTCACTTGGAGAATATTCAGCTCTAGCAGCAAGTAAATCTATTTCAATCAGTCAAGCATCAAGTTTGCTAAAAAAAAGAGGTGATTTAATGAATTCTGCCGTAGAACCTAATTCAACTTCAATGGCTGCACTCATTGGTATGAATTGTCCGGATATAGAAAAAATTATAAAAAGTCATAATCTTAAAATAGAGATAGCAAATGACAACTCACCTGGACAAGTAGTGATTTCGGGGGCGAATCTTGATATACAAAATTCTGAAAAAGTTTTTATCTCAAATGGTTTAAAAAGATTTGTTAAATTAAATGTTTCAGCAGCATTTCACAGTAAATTTATGTCAGAGGCTCAGAAAGATTTGTGTTTAGAAATAGATAAAATTAAATTTATTGACCCATCTTGTTGTATAATCTCAAATTATGATGCTTCAGTAAATTCATCGGCAAATAATATTATAAATGCCCTTAAATTTCAGATGTCCAATAGAGTTCGATGGACAGAAAGTATTTTAAAATTGGAACAAATCGGAGAAAAAAAAATTGTTGAAATAGGTCCTGGAAAGGTATTATCTGGATTAATTAAAAGAATCTCAAAAAATTTTGATATTGTTTCAATTAATAATTTAGAGGATTTAAAAAAAATAAATTAGTATTTATTATGAAAGAAAAAATTTTTATTACTGGCGCATCTGGCGGTATAGGTAGTTCAATCACTAAAAAATTTAATGAATGTGGTTGTAAGTTAATATTGACCTCTTCTTCTTTAGAGAAACTCTCTCATTTGAAAGATTTATATGGAGACCGTCATAGTTATTATCAAATAAATTTATCTAATTTAAATGAGGTTGATTCTAAAATGGATGAAATTTCAAAAGATCATCCTGATATTTCTATTATAGTTAATAACGCTGGTTTGACTTCTGATAGTTTACTGCTTCGTATGAAATTAGAACAGTGGCATGAAGTAATGAATACCAATCTTTCTTCAAATTTTATCGTTATCAAAAAAATTTTGCCTAATATGATTAAAAATAAAACAGGCAAGATCATAGGTATCTCATCAGTTGTTGGAGTTACTGGAAATCCTGGACAGTCAAATTATGTAAGTTCAAAATCTGGGATGATAGGTTTTTATAAATCCCTAGCTCATGAAGTAGCAAGTAGAAATATAAATGTTAATGTTGTTTCCCCAGGTTTTATTATCTCACCAATGACTGATAAATTAAGTGATATACAAAGAAACAAAATGTTAGAAAACATACCAATGAGGAAATTTGGTGAACCATCAGATGTAGCAAGTTTAGTTTATTTTTTAAGCACAAATGAAGCTTCTTATATAACTGGACAGAATTTTCATGTAAATGGCGGAATGTTAATGGTTTAATTAGTTGACATATACAGAAATAATAATTTATTAAAATCTAATAACTTTAAGGAGATTAAAATGAGCGAAGTTCAAGAACAAGTCAAAAAAATAGTTGTTGATCATCTTGGCATAGATGAGGGTAAAGTAACGCCAGAGGCTAAATTCATAGACGATTTAGGTGCCGATAGTTTAGACACTGTTGAATTAGTGATGGCATTCGAGGAAAAATTTGGAATTGAAATTCCAGATGATGCTGCCGAAACAATCCAAACAGTCCAAAACGCAATTGATTATATTGAGAGTAAAAAATAGTTTTTTAGTTATTTGCCATGAGAAGAGTTGTTGTTACAGGATTAGGACTATTATCTTCAATTGGTAGTGGAAAAGACATTACTTGGAATAATCTTCTAAATGGTAAATCAGGCATAAAAAAAATCAGTAGCTTTGATACTGAAGAATTTCCATGCAAAATAGCTGGTTATATTTCACAAGATGAAAAAGATACTGAATATTTTGACATCAATTCATACTTAGAACCAAAAGAAATTAAAAGAAATGATAGATTTATTCAATATGGAATTGTTGCGGCTAAAATGGCAGTTGAAGATTCGGGAATTCAGAATTTATCAGAAGAGGATAGACTTCAAACAGGTGTTATTGTTGGCTCTGGCATAGGTGGTTTGGAAACTATTTATAATGGCTCATTAACTATAACTAAAAATGGCCCAAGGAAATTATCTCCCTTTTTTATTCCTTCGTCCCTTATCAACCTTTTGTCTGGTCAAATTTCTATTAAATACGGATTTAAGGGTCCAAATCACTCTGTGGTAACAGCTTGCGCGACTGGAGCTCATTCAATTGGTGATGCAGGTGAAATCATTAAAAGAGGTGCAGCTAAAATTATGATTGCAGGAGGCGCAGAGGCGGCAGTATGTGAGCTAGGTTTAGCTGGTTTCTGTGCGGCAAGAAGTTTAAGCACATCATATAATAGCACACCTGAATTAGCATCAAGACCATGGGATAAAAATAGAGATGGATTTGTTATGGGTGAAGGTGCTGGAATTGTAGTCTTAGAAGAACTTGAGCATGCAAAAAAAAGAGGTGCTAAAATATACGCTGAACTAATTGGTTATGGGATGTCAGGCGATGCCTATCATATCACTGCACCTTCTGAAGATGGTGATGGCGGTTTTCGTGCTATGAAACAATCTTTGAATATGGCAAATATATCACCAGAAAATATTGATTATATAAATGCTCATGGAACTTCAACTGTAAAAGGAGATGAAATTGAGTTGAATGCAATAATGCGATTATTTAATAAACATAAAAACTTATACGTAAGCTCAACTAAATCATCAATTGGTCATTTGTTAGGAGCGGCGGGTAGTGTTGAATCTATTTTTTCAATTTTAGCAATCAAAAACTCAGTAGCTCCAGGAACACTCAATCTTGAAGAGCCAATAGATTCTAAAAATATTAAACTTGTCTCAAAAGAACCAAAAGAAACAAAAATAAATATTGCATTGAGTAATTCTTTTGGTTTTGGAGGAACTAACACTGCATTACTTTTTAAGAATTATTAGTTTTGTAATTTTATTATTATTTATCTATTTTTTTTATTTCTTTTTTTTAAAAGAAATTGAACTTACAAATTATAAG
>CACJRY010000024.1 GCA_902595855.1 uncultured Alphaproteobacteria bacterium | reverse complement strand
GACATTATTTTAGATAATTCCTGAGCTAATTCATCATTGTCATTAAGTTTAGCTCTTAAAATGTCACCCGTCGAAAGATGAGGAATGTTAATTTTTTTTGCTAATAAAGATGCTTGGGTACCTTTTCCAGATCCTGGAGGTCCAAACATAATTAATTTCATTAACTATCTTCTGCCTTTAAGTTTAGTTTTCTTTAAAAGTCCCTCATATTGATGTTGAAATAAATGTGATTGAACTTGATTAATAAAATCAATCATAACAACAACTACAATTAATAAGCTCGTTCCGCCTAAGTAAAAAGGTATTGATGTTCTTGAAATTAAAAATTCAGGCAAAAGTGCAACTAGTGCAAGGTAGATTGTTCCAATTGTTGTAAGTCTTGTTAAAACAAAATCTATATACTTTGATGTATTTTCTCCAGGCCTAATACCTGGAATGAAACCTCCGTATTTTCTCAAATTTTCAGCTTGTTCATCTGGGTTAAAAACAATACCTGTATAAAAAAAGCCAAAGAAAATAATCATCGCTGCAAATAAAGCTAAATATAATGGTTGTCCCCTACCGAGATAACTAGAAATAAATAGAAATATGTCACTAGATGTTCCTGCTCCAAAGCCTGACATTGTATTTGGAAGTAATAAGATTGATGATGCAAATATAACTGGAATTACACCTGCTGTATTAATTTTTAGTGGTAAATGTGAACTTTGACCTCCATAAACTTTATTTCCTACTTGTCTTTTTGGATATTGAACAACTAATCTCCTTTGCCCCTTTTCAATAAAAACAATAAAGATAATAAGTGCTAAAACTAAGATTAAAATAGCCAGAATAAATGCAGTGCTTAATTCTCCGGTTCTACCAAGTTGCAATGTGCTGACAAATGCACTTGGTAAATTTGCAAGTATGCCAGCAGTAATTATCAGAGATATACCATTTCCAACACCTCTTGAGCTTATTTGTTCTCCTAGCCACATTAGAAAAATAGTTCCTCCAACTAAAGTAACTACGGTTGTGATCCTAAAGAATAAACCAGGATCTATTACAATATTACCATATTGTGTTTGCATGGACTCAAGACCAATTGAAACACCATAACCCTGAAGAGCAGCAATTAAAACAGTTACATATCTCGTAATCTGCAGCAGTTGTCTTCGACCTTTTGAACCTTGTTCCTTAAGATTTTTCATGTAAGGTATTGAGCCCTGCATTAAAGTCATGATAATTGATGACGAAATATAAGGCATTACTCCAAGCGCAAAAATTCCCATTCTACCCAGCGCTCCTCCAGAAAATGTATCAAAAATACCTAATATTCCTGAAGATTGTTGCTCAAAAAATTGTTGCAGAGAAACTGGATTGATACCAGGTATTGGAAGAAATGTACCAAGCCTAAAAACAATCAGAGCACCGAGAGTAAATAATAATCTATTTTTTAATTCAGTTGCCTTTCCTAAAGCTCCAAAATTTAAATTTCCTGCAAGTTTTTCTGCTGCTGTAGCCATAACTAATTACTAAGTAATTTTATTTTTCCGCCTAATTTTTCAATTGTATCAATAGCGGTTTTGGAAGCGAAAGAAATTTCAATATTAATTACATCTTTTAATTCACCTAAATTTAAGAGTTTTAAACTTCCCTTAGATTTGTTAAATATTTTTTTATCAAATAATTCAGATTCTGTTATGTTAGTTGAATTAATTCCATATTTAATAATTATTGAATTAAGAGTATTAAAATTAATAGTTTGAACTTTCTTCTTAAATTTGTTTTTAAAACCTCTTTTAGGTAAACGTCTGTAAAGAGGCATTTGACCGCCTTCAAAACCATTTATTGATACACCAGACCGAGACTTTTGACCCTTAACGCCTCTTCCTGCAGTTTTTCCTAAACCTGAACCAGCTCCTCTGCCTCTTCTTTTTCTTTTTGATCCTGAGGTTAAAGTTGAAGGTATTTCATTAATTTTCATAAATTATTTTCCCTCAGACTGTTTGCTTCTAATTATATCTGTTACTTTTTTTGATCTTTTTGCGGCTACTGATTTTGGTGACTCTGATTTTTTGAAAGCATCAAATGTAGCTTTTAACATATTATGAGGATTAGAAGTTCCAGTAGATTTAGCCACTACATCTTTTATACCTAAAGACTCAAAAAGCGCTCTCATCGCACCTCCGGCAATAATACCAGTACCAGGTGCTGCAGATCTCAATATAACTTTACCTGCTCCATATCTACCCACTACATCATGATGAATAGTTCTATTATCTTTTAGAGAAACTCTAATCATTTTAGTTTTTGCATTTTCGGAAGCTTTTCTAACTGCTTCAGGAACTTCTTTAGCTTTGCCTGTTCCATATCCAACTCTACCTTTGGCATCCCCAACAATCATTATTGCTGCAAATCCAAAACGTCTTCCACCCTTAACAACTTTAGCAACCCTATTTATTGCTACTAAATGTTCACTAAAATCTTTATTCTCATTTTCAAACATACTTTATCCCTAAAAAATTAAGCCCTCAGTTCTCGCAGAGTCAGCAAGAATTTTAATTAATCCATGATATTTATACTTGCCCTTATCAAAAGCTACTTCCTTAATTCCTTTTTCAATTGATCTTTGTGCAATATTTTTACCAATTATTTCTGCCAGTGATTTTCTATCATTGTTAATACTATCAATACCTTTTTCTTTTGATGATGCACTAGCAATAGTTTTACCTGCGGTATCATCAATAACTTGTGCATATAAATGCTTATTTGACCTAAATACAGTTAATCTTTTTCTGTCAGAAACTTTTTTTAATTTATATCTTACTCTTTTTGTTCTTTTATCGTTCATAATAATTCCAACTTATTTTTTCTTACCTTCTTTTCTAAAAATGTATTCGTTTTCATATTTTATTCCTTTGCCTTTAAAAGGTTCAGGTTTTCTGTAAGAACGAATTTTTGCAGCTGTAGCTCCTAAAATCTCTTTATTGAAACTAGATAGTTTTATAATATTTTGTTTTGGGCATTCTACCTTAACTTCTTTTGGTACATCAAAATCAATATCATGACTAAATCCTAATTGCAATTTAAGTTTATTACCAGAAACACTAGCTCTATATCCTGTACCATTTAACTCTAAAGTTT
Source organism: uncultured Alphaproteobacteria bacterium (assembly GCA_902595855.1). Classification (GTDB taxonomy): domain Bacteria; phylum Pseudomonadota; class Alphaproteobacteria; order HIMB59; genus CACPNW01. The sequence goes on along the minus strand of CACJRY010000024.1, from coordinate 3,439 downwards.
TGGAAAAACCTTCATTAACACCCTGCACAATATTAAATATCAATGATCTAGTAGTTCCCCAATTAGGGTCAAGCTTGTCCTTATCATCTTTTGGTATCACAAGTATTTCTTTTTCATTAATTTCTACATTAAATAAATCATTAACTTTTAGACTCATTTCTCCTAATTTACCTTTTGCGGAAAAACTACCGTTTTCAAATTTACATGTTACGTTATCTGCAATATTAATACTATTTTTAGCTATTCTAGACATCTAAAAAACCTCGCACAAAACTTCACCACCTACATTGTTCTGTCTTGCTTTATTATCCGACATAACGCCCATTGAAGTTGATAATATTGATATACCTAAACCTCCATAGGTTTTTGGTAAATCTGAAATTTTTGAGTATACTCTTATACCAGGCTTGGATACTCTTCTGATATTTTTGATCACAGGGGTGCCGTTGTAATACTTGAGATCAATTTGAATTGAATTAATCCCTTTTCTAACTTCCACATCTCTATAATCTCTTATATAGCCCTCATCTTTAAGAACTGACAATACATTAATATTAAGGTTTGATCTGTAACATGAAGTTATAGATTTTCTTGCTCTATGAGCATTTTTTATTCTTGCTAACATATCTGATAAAGAGTCATTAAATGCCATATTTACCTCCTACCAACTAGATTTTACCATACCTGGTAAATCGCCAGACATTGATAATTCCCTAATCTTAATTCTTGAAAGACCAAACTTTCTATAAACACCTCTTGTTCTTCCAGTTAATTTACACCTATTTCGATATCTAATATTTGAACTATTTCTTGGAAGATCATTTAGTTTATTTTGTGTTTTTAATCTCTCTTCAATTGATATCGTCTTGTCCATTATTTTTTTCTTAAGAGCTTTTCTTTTTTTACTAAACTTTTTGATTAATTCTAATCTATTTTGATTTTTTTGAACTGAACTTAGCTTTGCCATTTAAATTATTTTTCCTCTCCGCCTGAAAAAGGCATATTAAAACACTTTAGTAATTCTAATGAATCGTTATTATTTTTTGCAGTTGTACAAATGGTTATATTTAAGCCTCTTACTTTATCTATTTTGTCATAGTTTATTTCAGGGAATATGATTTGCTCTTTTATACCCATAGAATAGTTGCCATTACCATCAAAACTTTTTGGATTTAAACCTCTAAAATCCCTAATTCTTGGAATTGCAATATTAACCAACCTATCCAAAAATTCGTACATTTTTTTATTTCTTAGTGTCACAGATGCCCCTAATGGCATTCCAGCTCTTATTTTGAAACCAGCTATAGCTTTCTTTGCTCTCGTTTTAACAGCTTTTTGACCAGATATTAATGAGAGTTCTTCTTGCGCCTTATCTATTAATTTGGAGTCATCTTTAGCTTCACCAATTCCCATATTAATTACAATTTTTGTAATTTTAGGAACTTTATGTATATTATTTAAACCTAATTGATTTTTAAGTTCATCAATAATATTATTTTTGTAATTTTCTAAAAGTCTACTCATTTTATATTTCAGTCCCAGTTTTCTTGTTTATTCTTACTTTTTTTCCATCTTTATTTAGTTTAAAACCTATTCTTACTCCTTTATTGGATTTAGGGTCAAAGAAGTTAAGATTAGAAATATGAATAGGCATTTCTTTCTCAATAATGCCTCCAGGCTCATTGTTACCAGGCTTCTGATGTTTTTTTACTTTATTTATATCAGATACTATAGCTTTGTTTGATTTTGGTAGAAGTTTAATTATCTTACCTTTTTTTCCTTTATCTTTGCCAGCAAGGACTATCACCTCATCACCTTTTTTAATTTTAAGTTTTATATTCATTTAAAGTACCTCTGGAGCAAGACTGATAATTTTCATAAATTTTTTTGTTCTAAGCTCTCTAGTTACTGGACCAAATATTCTGGTTGCAATGGGTTCTTCTTGTTTATCTAAAAGAACTGCTGCATTTTTATCAAACTTTATAGAAGAGCCGTCAGGTCTTCCAAAAGCTTTTGCTGTCCTTACAATTACAGCTTTAAAAACTTCACCTTTTTTTACTTTTGCTCGAGGTATAGCATCTTTAATAGACACAACTATAATATCTCCAATAGAAGCAAACCTTCTCTTGGATCCGCCAAGCACTTTAATACACTGAATTCTTCTAGCTCCCGAATTATCAGCTACAAAAAGATTTGATTGCATTTGTATCATTGTTGATCACCGTCATTATTTATTACTGTCCATTTTTTAAGTTTTGATATTGGTTTTGATTCTATAATGCTGACTATATCTCCACTTTTATACAAATTATCCTCATCATGAACATGATAATTTTTTGATAAACTAATTATTTTTTTGTAAAGTTTATGCTTAACTCTTCTTGTGACTTTTACTACGATTGTTTTATTAGAGTTTGATGAAATTACTGTTCCAGATAATATTCTTTTAGGCATTTTTCTCTCCTGAAATTTTATTAATTTGTGTTTTCAGTCGTGCAATTTTTAATCGTGTATTTTTTATTTCGGCAGTTTTTTCAAGCTGACCTGTTGATTTTTGAAATTTTAGATTCATAAGATTTTTTTTCAGATCTAAAACTTCTGATCTTATTTTTTTTAAATCATTTCTCTGTGGATTTTTATCAATCATATATTTCTCTCAACAAATTTGCATTTAATTGGCAGCTTAGCTGCAGCAAGGGACATTGCCTTTCTAGCATCAGAAACATTAACGCCATCAATTTCAAACATTATTCTTCCAGGTTTTACACGACATGCCCAATATTCATTTGAGCCCTTGCCTTTACCCATTCTTACTTCAGCAGGTTTTTTTGAGACTGGAACATCTGGAAAAATTCTAATCCACATTTTTCCTGCTCTTTTTAAATGTCTAGTTATTGCTTTTCGAGCAGACTCAATTTGTCTAGATGTAATTCTTTCAGGCTGTAAAGCTTTTAAACCAAAACTTCCATAATTAAGCGCATAGTTACCTTTTGAATTACCATGTATTCTACCTTTAAATTGTTTTCTAAATTTAGTTTTTTTTGGAGATAACATATTCATTATCTAACACTCCCCATTTCAATCTGTTTTTTTTCACTTGCATATGGGTCTTTAGAGAGAATATCACCTTTGTTTATCCAAACTTTAATACCACAAATACCATAGGTTGTTTCTGCTTCAGCCTGCGCGTAATCAATATCACTTCTTAAGGTGTGAAGTGGAACACTTCCTTCATGATATTTTTCACTTCTGGCAATTTCTGCACCACCTAACCTTCCACTGCATACGACCTTAACACCTTTTGCACCTAGTCTCATTGAAGATTGAACAGCTTTTTTCATTGCTCTTCTAAAAGAAATTCGCCTTTCAAGTTGAGCTGCTATATTTTCTGCCACAAGTTTAGCTTCAACTTCTGGCTTTCTAACTTCTTTAATATCAA
>CACJRY010000023.1 GCA_902595855.1 uncultured Alphaproteobacteria bacterium | reverse complement strand
GGTTGAGTCAGAAAAAAGTGACTATTCTGGCGCTTGTTTTTTGATTATTTTACCTATAAGACATAACCCTTAAGAATTTAAACCAATTATTAAATATAGGAATAATAATGAGCCAAGATTACAAAGTAAAAGATATGGAACTAGCAGAATGGGGTTTAAAAGAAATCGCTATTGCTGAAACTGAAATGCCTGGATTGATGGCACTTAGAGAAGAATATGGAAACAGTAAACCACTGAATGGTGCAAGAATTGTTGGATGTCTTCATATGACAATACAAACTGCTGTTTTAATTGAAACCCTTGTTCACCTTGGTGCCTCAGTTCGTTGGAGCTCATGCAATATATTTTCTACGCAAGATCAAGCCGCAGCAGCAATAGCTTCAAAAAACATCCCTGTTTTTGCTTGGAAAGGTATGTCTGAAGATGAATTTTGGTGGTGTATCGAGCAAACTCTTCAAGGTCCAGATGGGTGGAAACCAAACATGATTTTGGATGATGGAGGAGATGCAACGCAAATAATCCATGAAAAATTTCCTGAACTTTTAAAAGATATTAGAGGTTTGTCAGAAGAAACAACCACTGGTGTTCACCGTTTAAAAGATATGGAAAAAAAAGGTTTACTTAAAGTTCCTGCTATTAATGTAAATGACTCTGTTACGAAATCTAAATTTGATAATTTATATGGATGTAAAGAAAGTTTAGTGGATGGAATTAGAAGAGGAACAGATGTCATGATGGCTGGTAAGGTAGCAGTTGTTGCAGGTTATGGTGATGTTGGAAAAGGATCTGCGGCAAGTTTAAGAGGTGCAGGTGCTAGAGTATGTGTAACTGAAATTGATCCCATTAATGCTTTGCAGGCAGCTATGGAAGGATATGAAGTTGTAACAATGGATGATGCATGTTCTTACGCTGATATTTTTGTAACTGCTACAGGGAATTTGGATGTAATTACTTTGGACCATATGAGAAAAATGCGTGATAGAGCAATTGTATGCAATATTGGCCATTTTGATAATGAGATTCAGACTGAAGCTCTAAGAAATTACAAATCAGATGAAATTAAACCGCAAGTTAGAGAGGTTGAGTTTCCTGATGGAAAAAAAATAATTCTTTTATCAGAGGGGCGCCTAGTTAATTTAGGAAATGCAACTGGACACCCAAGCTTTGTTATGAGTGCATCTTTTTCTAATCAAGTAATTGCGCAAATAGAACTTTGGGAAAACTATAAAAATTATGAAAATAAAGTATATGTTCTTCCAAAAAAACTAGATGAAAAAGTTGCTGCTTTGCATTTGAAAAAAGTTGGTGCAAAATTGACTGAACTGAATGAAAAACAAGCTGATTACATTGGTGTTAGTAAAGCTGGTCCATTTAAAGATGAAACATATCGATATTAGGAGGAAAAATGAGATCTTATTTTTTTACAAGTGAGTCAGTGTCTGAAGGTCATCCTGACAAAGTCTGTGATAGAATATCAGATATGGTTGTAGATACATACTTATCATCAGGAGATCCACAAACTAGGGTTGCATGCGAAACACTTACTACAACAAATAAAGTAGTTTTGGCTGGTGAAGTAAGAGGTCCATCCATCTCAAAAGATCAAATAATTTCTCAAGTAAGAGACTGCATTAAAGATATTGGATACGAACAAGATGGCTTTCATTGGAAAAATTGTGAAATAGATTATCATTTACATCCTCAATCATCAGATATTGCGATGGGTGTTGATTCAGGAAGCAATAAAGATGAAGGAGCGGGTGATCAAGGTATTATGTTTGGATTTGCATGCAAAGATACAGATACTTTAATGCCAGCACCAATTCACTATTCTCACCAAATTTTATATAAAATGGCTGAGGCTAGAAAAAATGGATCTGCACCTGGTTTAGAGCCAGATTCCAAAAGTCAAGTAACAATGCTTTATGAAAACGGTAAACCAACTAGAGTCACCTCACTAGTAATATCATCACAGCATAAAGAAGGTTTGTCGCCAACTGACGTAAAAGAAATTGTTAAGCCTTATGTTTATGAATGTATACCAAATCAGCTACTTGAAGACCTTAAAGACGAAGAATTTTATGTTAATCCAACTGGAAATTTTGTCATTGGTGGTCCTGATGGTGATTCTGGCTTAACTGGTAGAAAAATCATTGTAGATACTTATGGAGGGGCTGCGCCTCATGGAGGTGGTGCTTTTTCAGGTAAAGATCCCTCTAAGGTTGACAGATCTGCTGCTTATGCAGCTAGGTATTTAGCTAAAAATATTGTTGCTGCTGATCTTGCAGATCAGTGTACAATTCAACTTTCTTACGCAATTGGAGTGTCAAAACCTATTTCAGTTTATGTAAACACCAATGGAACTAACAAAGTTGATGAGACAAAAATTGAAAGCTCTGTTCAGGATATGTTTGACTTAAGCCCAAGGGGAATAAGAGAGCAACTAAAACTAACAAATGCTATTTATGTACCAACATCAGCTTATGGACATTTTGGAAGAACACCAACTGATCAGGGACATTTTACTTGGGAAAAAACTGACTTAGTTGACTCTTTAAAGAGCTTACTATAAATTTGAAGGAACAAACACTAACTCTTGATTTACTAGGTTTAGAACAATTTTGTGAAAAATTATCTCAAAATTTAGATCGTGGAAACATTATATGTTTATTTGGAGAGTTGGGTTCAGGGAAGACCACTTTTGCAAGAAGTGTTATTAGATCAATATACAAAAAACATAAATCTGAGGCACCCCAGTCAATAAAAAGTCCATCATTTCCAATCTTAATTACTTATGAAGTAAATAACATTGAAATTTATCATTACGATTTATATCGTATCTTAAATACGAGTGAATTATTTGAGCTTAATATTTTTGAAAATTTAGAAAATTCCATAACTCTTATAGAATGGCCTGAAATTATTTTAAAAGAATTAAAAAGTAAAAAATATTTTTCAGTAAAATTTGATATTATCGATAGTATTTCAAGAAAGATCAATCATAATATATTCCTATAATCGTGATTACATTAAACTTAAATGAACTAAACCAAATTGAAAGTGGTGCTTCAAAAAAGAAAATTTATAGATTCAAAAATGAAAACACAAAAAATATACTTGTAGATTTTTCATATAGCTTTAGTGACTATTTATCCTTTATCAATGTTCATCAATATTTATCGAACATAAATATATCTATTCCAAAAATATTTGACACTAATGATACTGAAAAACTTATTCTTATGGAAGATTTTGGTAATGATAGATATGATAAAATAATAACCAATTACGATGTTAAGCAACTGCTTGTTAATGCTATTGACTCTCTAATAGCAATTCAACGCTTTGATAAACCATTGATAACAGATGGGTTTAAACAATATAATTATTCAAATTTTAAAGAAGAAATTATTGAATTTGTTGATTTTTATTTACCACTACTAAAAACTAAATCTGATCAAATGGAGAAATTTTTACAAATTTGGACATCAGAGTTTAAAAAAATAAACTTTAATTGGAATTCTTTTGTTCACAAAGATTTTGAACTATCCAATTTGATGTATTTGTCACATAGAGAAAGTCATCTGAAATGTGGAATACTTGATTTTCAAAATGCTTTTATTGGTTTTTCAGGATGGGATCTTTTTTCTCTTCTAGAAAATCCAAGAATAAATTTTGATGAAAAATACAATAAAGAATTAATTGAATATTTTTATAATAATTCAAATCAAAATATATCTTATAATGATTTTTTAACACAATACTTCTTTCTTAATGCAGCAAGACAAACAAGAATAATTGGAAGATGGGTTAATTTAGATAAGCAAAATAATAATAACTACTACCAATCAAATTTTCATAAAGTCACAATTAAAAGACTAAAAAACAGCTTAATTAATCTTCAAAATACAGATTTAAACAAATACGTAAAAACAATTTTTATCAATGAAAAATTTTAATTTAATGATTTTAGCTGCAGGCTATGGAAAGAGAATGGAGCACCTAACTCAAAAAGTGCCTAAGCCTCTTCTCAAAATTAATAATAGAGAATTATTAAGTTATAATATTGAATTTTTTTTAAATCTTGGTTGCAATAAAATTGTTATCAATACACATTATCTTCATAATGAAATTAAAACATTTGTAGAAAATAAATTCTCTAAGCAAAATATTAATTTAATTTTTGAGCCTAAATTATTAAATACTGGAGGTGGTATTAAAAATGCTTTGAGTTTTTTTGGTGAAAAAAATTTTTTAGTAACTAACTCTGATATTTTATGGAATGATAATAATAGAAAAGATATTAATGATTTCATTGGAGAATATCAAAAAATAAAATCTTGTAAATTACTTCTCGTTGAAAATAAAAAATTTAAAGGTTTGAAAAAAAAAGAAGGTGATTTTAAATTAAAAAATAATTTGATTTCAAGATGGAAAATAAATGATCCGCATTTATATTTTGCGGGTTTGCAAATTATAAATCCAAATATATTTTCTGAAATCAAACAATTTTCTTTCTCGATGAATTTGTTGTGGGACATCTTGATTCAATATAATCAGCTGCAAGGACAAATTTCTAATTCAGTAATAAATCACATAGGGGATATAAATTCCTATAATGAAATAAAAAATATTAAATACTTGAATAACAAAATTTAGTGCTTAATTTGTCCTTATGACTACTCATACTGTTAAAGACGATAACTTTGATAATGAAATTAAATCATCAAAAGTACCAGTTCTTGTAGATTTTTGGGCAGAATGGTGCGGTCCTTGTAAGACCATTGGGCCTATTCTTGAAGAAATTGGATTAGAAAAAAAAGATAAACTAAAAATACTTAAAATGAATGTTGATGAAAATCCACAAACTCCCCAAAGATTTGGTGTTAGAGGAATACCTACTCTAATGCTTTTTAAAGATGGAAACCTTGTTGATACAAAAGTTGGAAGTCTCCCAAAAAATATGCTTGAGTCTTGGTTAGATCCGAATCTATAAGTAATTCTTTCGAATTTTGCCTATCAAATATAAAGACCCTGTAATTAAAATATATTTATTAGGTGCTTTCATTATGGATGCATTAATAGTTCTTAAATTTGGTTTCAAAAAAGATTTAATATTTAATTTTTTAGCAATATCAAAAATTTCATTTTTATTTAGCGCATTTATTTCATCAGGAATTTGAACTGGATACAAAGTATCAATATTCTTTTTTAGTTTTGATAAGAATCCTCTAACATTTTTATTATTTAGCATGCCGAAAATAGTAATAGGTTTAATTTTATTTGAAATTAAGTAATCATTTAGTTTTTCAGCACCGGACAAATTATGTGATCCATCAAAAATAATTAATTTATTTTTATAAACTATTTTTTCGATTCTCCCTGGCCATTTTGTCGTAAGAATACTTTTAGCTAAAGAATTTAATCTTATAGAATAATTAATTTTTTTTAGAAGAATAGCTGTTGTAATAGCTGTAGATGCATTTTCAATTTGATGCTTTCCTTCTAGTGAAGGATTCCTGAAAACTTTTTTAAAATTTTCAAATTCATAATCAAATTTGTTTTTACGTATTTGTTTAAATCTGTAATCTTTGTTGAAGTAGTGTATATTTTTTTTATTTTTTAATTTATTATATATATGTTTATGAACTTCATTTCTTTGTTTTGCTATAACTACATTTTTATAATTTCTAATTATACCTAATTTTTCATTGGTTATTTTCTTGATAGTATTTCCTAAAAACTCCTGATGATCAATATCTATTGCAGTTATTATACTGATCATTTTTTTAGGTATGATGTTTGTTGCATCTAGTCTACCACCTAGTCCAGTTTCAAGAATTAAAAAGTCTGCTTTATGTTGTGCAAAAAGAACAAAAGCAGCAGCAGTTGTTATTTCAAAAAAAGTAATAGGGTTGTTATTATTTATTTTTTTTACTTTTTCTAGACATTTTAATAACTTATTTCCATTAACAGTTTTATTATTAAGAGTAATTCTTTCACGAAATTTTTCAAGATGTGGTGAAGTATAAGTATGTACAGAGAAATTATTTTGTTCAAGAATATTTTTAATAAAACTTAGTGTAGAGCCTTTACCATTAGTACCCGCAATATGTATGGTGGGAGGAAGCTGATGGTGAGGATTGCCAAGCTTTTTAAGAAGAATTGAAAGTCTTGTTAAGGACATATCAATATATTTAGGATGAAGAGAAATAAGTTTTTTTAATAATTTGTCAGTTTTTGTCACCACTTGTTTAAGTGATGTGCTTTATTACTGTTGCGAGATTATTTTTCAAGTCTTTACGATGACAAACAATATCAACCATACCATGTTCTTTCAAGTACTCTGCCTTTTGAAAGTCTAACGGAAGTTCTTCTCTTATAGTATCTTGAATAACTCTTTTTCCAGCAAAACCTATAGTAGAACCCTGTTCTGCAATTGTAATATCGCCCAGCATAGCAAATGAAGCAGTAACCCCTCCCGTTGTCGGTTCAGTTAAAACAACTAAGTAGGGAATCTTATTTTGATTTAATAACTCTACTGCAGCAACTGTTCTTGGCATTTGCATTAAACTTATAATACCCTCTTGCATTCTTGCTCCACCAGAGGAAGTAAAGATTATAAATGGACATTTTTTTTCAATAGCTGTTTTAGCACCCTTGACGATTGCCCCGCCAACAGCTCTTCCCATTGATCCACCCATAAAAGCAAAATTCATTAATCCACAAATAACTTTCGATTTTCCAATTTTAGTTTCTAGTAAGATGAAAGCATCATCTTTTTTTGTTTTTTTTCTATATTCTTTAAGTCTATCTTTGTATTTTTTTTTATCAGTAAAATTTAGAGGATCATCAGAAATTTTATCAAGTTCGATTTCTATAGTATCCTCTTTAGCAAATAAGAGATTTATTCTATCTTGTACTGACATTCTAAAATGATGATTGCATGAGTTACAAACATTTAAATTTTCTCGTAAATCTTTGTGATGAATCATGCTTCCACATTTAGGACAGTTTTGCCATAGGTTTTCAGGGACATCTTTTCTTTTTACAAGAGCTGATAATTTAGGTTTAACGAAATTTGTTAACCAATTCATGAACCTGTACCTGCTTTAAGATCTTGCGTGAATAAATCTATTTTTTCCAGCATGTTTTTTTTATCTGAAATATTATCTTTAATAATATTAACGATACTAGAGCCTACAACAACCCCATCTGTAAAAATGCTTATATTTTCAACATCTTCTCTACTTTTTATTCCAAAACCAGCAACAATAGGTAAGTTAGACTCAGACCTTATTAAATTAATTGAATCTTGCAACTCTTTTAAGTTTGCTGAGTTTTGACCTGTAATACCAGTGATAGTAACATAATATAAAAATCCTGAAGCATTATTTAATATTGTTTTTAATCTTTCCTTATTAGTCGTTGGAGTGATTAATCTTACAAGATCAATATTTTTTTCTTTTGCTTTAAGGTACAAATCTGCGTCTTCTTCGGGTTGGAGATCAACTATAATTAATCCATCAACACCGACTTGAACACACTTAGATGTAAACTCTTCAATTCCCATGTTAAATATTGAATTATAGTAACCCATTAAAATAACTGGAATTTCATTATTCAGAGTTCTTATTTTTTTCACTAGTTCAAAAATATCCTTTATTTTTGTCCCGTTTTCAATCGACCTTGTACTAGATTCCTGGATAGTTGGCCCATCTGCCATTGGGTCTGAGAAGGGCATGCCTATTTCAACAATATCAATATTGTTATTTATAATTGTTTTTAAAATATCAAAACTTGTTTCTAAATCAGGATCACCTCCTGTTGTGAAAGTAACTAACTTCTTATTTTTATTTGCAAATGTTTTTTTTATTCTCTCTGACATTACAATTTAATATTTAGTTCTTCAGCAATAGTAAAAATATCTTTATCTCCTCTTCCACACATGTTCATAACAACAATTTTTTCTTTACTATAATTTTTTGCTACTTTTTTTAACACTGCAAGAGCATGAGATGGTTCTAGTGCAGGGATAATTCCTTCCAAATTACAACAATACTGAAATGCCTCTATGGCCTCTTTATCTGTTGCTGACATGTATTGAACTCTTTTTTGCTCAAACAAATAAGAGTGTTCAGGACCAATTCCTGGATAATCTAGGCCAGCTGAAATAGAGTGTGCTTCATCTATTTGGCCATCATTTGACTGTAATAAATAAGTTTTATTTCCATGTAAAATACCTGGTTTACCTCCACTTAAACTTGCAGCGTGACTTCCTGTATCTATGCCATGCCCTGCAGCTTCTACTGCTATCATTTCAATTTGTTTATCATCAAGAAACTCATGAAATAAACCTAAAGCATTTGAGCCTCCACCTATACAAGCCATCAATAAGTCAGGCAGTTTGTTTTCAGCTTTTAAAATTTGCTCTCTTACTTCTTCTCCAATTATAGATTGAAAATCTCTCACCATAGCTGGGTAAGGATGCGGTCCCGCAGCTGTACCTATAATATAGAAGGTATCTCTGACATTCGTTACCCAGTCACGAAGAGCTTCGTTCATCGCATCTTTAAGTGATTTTGAGCCTGTTTTTACACTTCTAATTTCAGCACCTAATAATTTCATTCTAAAAACATTAGGTGATTGCCTTTTAATGTCTTTTTCTCCCATATAAACAATGCATGGTAACCCAAATAATGCACATACAGTTGCAGTTGCTACTCCATGTTGACCTGCTCCAGTTTCAGCAATTATTCTTTTCTTGCCCATTCTTTTAGCGAGAAGTATCTGACCCATACAGTTATTTATTTTGTGTGCACCTGTGTGATTTAATTCATCTCTTTTGAAATATATTTTTGGGCCACCTAAATCTTCAGAAATTCTTTTTGCAAAAAATAGAGGACTTGGTCTTCCAATGTATGTTTTCATATAGTGGCTTAATTCTTCTTTAAAGCTACTATCATCTTTCATTTTCTCATATTCTTTTTCTACTTCTAATATTAGAGGCATTAAAGTTTCAGATACATATCTTCCACCAAATGAACCAAAGTAACCCCTATCATTTGGTAATTGTTTAAAAGAATTTTTAATTGTCATAAAATAATCTAAGTAAATTTTTTATTTTTTCATTACTTTTTTTACCTAGAGTCTCTTCTACACCTGAAGAGAGATCAATACCATTAGGATTTATTCTTTTTTTTATATTTTTTATATTTGATTCATTTATTCCACCAGAAACAAACCATGGTAACTTAATTTGAGCATTTTTTAGCAAGTTCCAATCAAAAGATTTAGAATTTCCACCAGGAAGCTCTCCTGAGCTTGGCTTGTAATCAAATAAAAGATAGTCGATATTTTTTATGTGATTAATTTCAAATAAATCTTTTTCACTTTCAATTGAAAACTTTTTAATTATTTTTATGTTAAATGTGTCTTTAATTTCGTCGATGTATTCTTGGCTTTCATCACCATGTAATTGTATGCACTTTAAATTTAAATAGGTAATGATATCTTTTAAATCATTAATTTCTTGATTAACAAATACTCCTACTGGAATTAT
>CACJRY010000022.1 GCA_902595855.1 uncultured Alphaproteobacteria bacterium | reverse complement strand
CAATAACCGGTTGCGCCCCAATTATTTCCGATAGAAATATTTCAGAATGTTCGTCACCATTTAAAACAGTATTTTCACCACCTTCCTCGTAATTTAATACAAATTGTATAGCTAATTTAGAATTATTCTCCCATGTGAATTGAGGCGGATTGTTTCCGTATCCAATAAAATTTCTAATTTCAGGCATTTAAAAAGCTAATTTAATATTTAAGCAAATACTGTATAAACAAAAACAGATTATGTCTAAAGGATATTTAACTACTCATGTGCTAGACACATATAATGGCAAACCTGGATCTGGAATAAAGGGCAGCATTTATATTTTTGAGGAAGGAAATAAGAAAAAAATTAAAGAATTCACACTAAATGAAGATGGAAGATGCGATGGACCAATTTTGGAAAATGATAATTTTAAGGTTGGAAAATATGAAATTAAATTTTTCTGTGGAGAATATTTTAAAAAATTCACAAAACTTAGTGATAATCCATTTTTAGATGATGTTGTAATTAGATTTGGAATAAGTGACAACAATGAACACTATCATGTCCCTCTCTTGATTTCACCTTGGAGTTATACAACGTATAGAGGTAGTTAATGCTTAGTTCTTCAATTGAATTCTTATTGAATAACGAACTCATTACTATCAACGAAGCAAATACAAACACAACTGTTTTAGAATATCTTAGAAATTATAAAAACTTAAAAGGCACAAAAGAAGGTTGTGCCTCAGGAGATTGTGGTGCCTGCACAGCTGTGATAGCTGAAATGAAAAATAATAAGCTAAAATATAAAAGTATTAATACCTGTATAACTTTATTGTACTCACTTCATTCAAAACAACTATTGACTGTTGAGTATATAGAGTCAAAATATTTACATCCTGTCCAACAAAGTATGGTTGATAATGATGGTGCACAATGTGGTTTTTGTACTCCTGGTTTTATAATGTCAATGTACGCAATGCATAAAAATAAAATTAAACCTACAGATTCTAATATAAATAGATACCTTGCAGGAAATTTATGCAGGTGTACAGGTTATAGACCAATAAAGGAATCATTAAAAAATTTAAAAAAATATAAAAATTTAGATTCTGATACATCAAAAGTATTTAAAAAATTAAAAAAAATTAAATTAAAAGATGTAGTGTTAAATAATGATGGGTCTAAATTTTATATTCATCAAAACTTAAAAAGTTTCAAAAAAGATTTTCTTAAAAGTAAGAACCCTTCACTTTTGGTTGGAGGAACAGACATATCATTAGATATTACTAAAAAAAGAAGGAACTTAAATGAAATATTTTATCTAGGCCAAAATAAAGACTTAAACTACGTAAGAGTTAGAAATAATAATATACACATTGGAGCAGCTACTCCTATCAATGATATTCTTGGAACTTTAAAGAAATACTATCCTGAATTTTATGAGATGTTTGAACGCTATGGTTCAGAACAAATTCGAAATGTTGCTTCTTTAGGAGGTAATATTGGAAGTGCCTCACCTATAGGTGATAGCTTACCTGTATTAATATCTCTTGATGCTACGTTAGTTTTGGATGGATTAAAAAGTCGAAAAATTGAGATGAGTAATTATTTTGTTGGTTATCGACATACTAAATTAAGAAAAAATGAATTCATCAAAGAAATAATTATTCCATTAAAAAGCAAAAATAATATTCACAAATGTTACAAAATTTCAAAGAGAATTGATGATGATATTAGTTCTGTTTTTATGGCTATCAATACTGCGATAAAAAATAACACAATCAAATCTATTAAAATTGTTTGCGGAGGAATGGCAGCTACTCCAAAAATTGCTAAAGCAACTGAAAAATATCTTAAAAATAAAAAAATTACTTACGAAAATATAAGTAAAGCGAAATTGATTATTTCTAAAGAATTTTCACCATTAAGCGATGTAAGAGGTTCAAAAAATTATCGTACAAAAATTGTTTCTAATCTTTTAGATAGATTTTGGAATGAATATAATAATAAAAAAGTTACTGTTTATGACTTCTAATACTTTTGTAAAAAATGTTGAGCATGAAAGTGCTATAAAGCATGTAACTGGCAGAGCCATATATACGGATGATATTTCTGAACCCAGAAACATTTTGTATGCTGCTATTGGTTTTAGCCCTGTAAGTAAAGGTATTATAGAAAAAATAGATTTTTCGGAGGTTTTAAAATCTGATGGAGTAGTAGACATAATAACTGAGGGAGATATAGAAGGTCAAAATGATGTAGGTCCAATTTTTAAAGGTGATAAAATATTCACTTCAAAAAAGATAGAATATCATGGGCAACCAATTTTTGCTGTTATAGCCTCATCAACAAAATTAGCGAGACAAGCAATATTAAAAGTAAAACTTAAAATAAAAAAACAAACACCAATTATAACTATTGAAGATGCAATTAAGAAAAAAAGTTTTGTATTAAAATCAAAAACTATCAAAAGAGGTAAAAGCTCATCAGCTATTGCGAATTCAAAACATCGTGTGAGTGGCAAATTAGAATGCGGGGGTCAAGACCACTTCTATTTAGAAGGTCAAATAGCAATGACTATTCCACAAGAGGATAATAATTTTTTGATATATTCCTCAACACAACATCCTTCTGAAACTCAGCAAATTGTTGCAAAAGTGCTCAATCAAAAATTTAATAGTATAAATGTTAAGGTAAGAAGAATTGGTGGTGGGTTTGGAGGAAAAGAAACTCAATCTTTTTTATTCGCAGCAATTAGCAGTATTGCTGCAAAAAAATTAAATAGACCAATTAAGCTTCGTATTGATAGAGATGACGATATGATAATGACTGGTAAGAGACATCAGTTTAAATTTGATTATGAAGTTGGGTTTTCTGATAATGGAAAAATAAATGGACTAAAAATTTTAATGGCATCAAATTGTGGTATCTCAGCAGATTTATCAGGAGCGATAAATGATAGAGCAATCTATCATATAGACAATGCTTACTTTATTCCAAATCTAGAGCTCACATCACATCGTTGTAAAACAAATACAGTATCGAATACAGCTTTTAGAGGATTTGGTGGTCCACAAGGTATGTTTTGTATTGAAAATATAATTGATCACATAGCTCATCATTTAAAAAAAGAGCCGTCTAATATTAGAGTTCAAAATTTTTATAAAAAAAACCATAACAATATAACTCACTATGGAATGAAAGTTGAAGATAATATTATTGAAGAAATCTTTAATGATTTAAAGAAAAAATCTAATTACACTATGAGAAAAAAAGAAATTGAAAAATTTAATAATTCCAATGAAATCTTAAAAAAAGGCATCTCTATCACCCCTGTTAAATTTGGAATATCATTCACAACTACTCATTTAAATCAAGCTGGAGCTTTAGTTCATATTTATACTGATGGTTCAATTCATCTAAATCATGGTGGGATAGAAATGGGTCAGGGACTAATGACTAAATTAGCCTTAGTTGCAGCTAATGAATTTGGCTTAGATATTAAAGATATAAAATTATCATCAACAGATACTGAGAAAGTTGCAAATACATCTGCCAGTGCAGCCTCAGCCACAACAGATCTAAATGGAGGTGCGATACTTAATGCTATTTACAATATAAAATTAGAACTAAATGAATTTATCAAAAAAAACTACAAAACTAAAAAAATTACCTACAAAAATGGAAAAATTATTTGTGATAATAAAATTTTACAATTTAAAGAAGTTATAGCAAATGCTTATTTAAACAGAATAAAACTTTACTCTTCAGGTTTCTATAAAACTCCTAAAATAAATGTTAATGTTAAAGATTTATCTGGCAGACCGTTCTTATATTTTGCTTATGGAGCAGCTGTAAGTGAAGTAATAATTGATACATTAACAGGTGAGAATAAAGTATTACAAGTTGACATAATTCATGATGTAGGAAAATCAATAAATCAAAGAATAGATATTGGTCAAATCGAAGGAGGATTTGTTCAAGGTCTTGGCTGGTTAACAACTGAAGAAATCAGCTGGAATAAAGATGGTAATATTTTATCTCACAGCCCGTCAACTTATAAAATTCCAACAGCTGCAGAAATTCCAGAAAAATTTAATGTTGAGATATACAAAAAAGGTTTTAATAGAGAAAAAGTTGTTAATAGGTCTAAAGCAGTTGGAGAACCTCCATTTATGTTAGCAATATCAGTTTTTTCAGCAATTAAAAATGCAGTAATAAATAAAAACCAGGATTCAAAAATTATTAATTTAATTGCCCCTGCCACACCTGAAAATATTTTGAAAAGTATAAATAATGAAATTTAAAAAATTACATAAAAATATCAATTTTAATTCTATTTTAATAAAAGCAAAAGTGATGAATGCTATAGGTTCAACACCAAATAAAATTGATGATTTTATGTTAATTGCAGAAAATGAAATTTTTGGAACTATTGGTGGAGGAACATTAGAATTTCAAGTTATAAATGAATCCAAAAAATTATTAATAAATAATAAAAAAGAAAATATTCTAAAAATACCTCTTGGACCTGGGATAGGTCAATGCTGTGGAGGATTTGTTGAAATAAAATTAACTAAACATTCTAATTTCAAGAACGCTATAAAAAATGAAATATTTGATGAAAGTGATAAATTAGATTTATATATATTTGGTGCAGGACATATTGGGCAATCTTTGATTACCAAAACAAAATTTTTAAATTTTAATACATTTTTAATTGACTCTAGAGAAAGCTTTATTAAACAAAACAAATTGAGCCATATAAATTATTTACTTGCAACTAAACCTTGGGAGTTAGTTAGCCATTTAAATAAAAAATCTATGTATGTTATAGTAACACATAGTCATGATTTTGATTTTAAAATAGTAAATGAAATACTTAAAATTAATAATTTTAGTTACTTAGGGCTTATTGGCTCTGATACTAAAAGAAATAAATTTTATAAAAGGCTAGAAAATTTTGGTCACAAAAAACAACTAATCAATCAACTGGAGTGTCCCATCGGCTCATCAATTGGCAAATCAAAAGATCCAGAAGAAATATCATTTTCTATTTTAGCAAGAATAATTGAATTTAAGAATTCATATAAAGAAGATATAAAAAACACGGAAAAACAAGTTAATGAATTCTGATTTTTTTATGCAAAAAGCAATAGAACTATCTATTAAAAATATAAATAATAACGGTGGCCCATTTGGCTGTGTGATTGTAAAAAATAATAAAATAATTTCTGAGGGTGTAAATGGTGTAACGCAAAATAATGATCCTACTGCGCATGCGGAAATAGTAGCTATCAGAAATGCATGTACAAAACTTAATACTTTTGATTTAAGCGGCTGCGAAATGTATACAAGTTGTGAGCCATGTCCTATGTGTTTAAGTGCAATTTATTGGTCACATATTGATATAGTTTATTATGGTAACTCCAGAGAAAATGCTGCTGAAATAGAATTTGATGATAAATTTATTTATGATGAAATGAAAAAGGATATTAATGCAAGAAAAATACCACTCAAAAGAATTCTAAAAGATGAGGCAATAAAAGCCTTTAATTTATGGGCTCAAACTGAAAATAAAACAAAATATTGAAACAAATGAATTTTTTTTTAGAATTAATAGCCCCATTAGAAAATTACGATTTTTCAAACTTTTTGCACAATTTTGTTTTGGCACTTCCTGCATCTGTCTTAGCTGGAATAATAATTTTCTTTCTGTTACTTGCATTTAAAAAACTTCATTCAAGAGAATATCGCTTATACATATCTATAGCTTTTATTTTAGTTATTGCTGTAACATCCAGTCTGTACAATATAGGTGTTAAAACAGGCACTCTGTTTGCTGTATATACTGAATGGCTTCATTTAATTGTGAGGTGGACCCATATAATTTTCGGAGTTGCTTGGATAGGTACCTCTTTTTATTTCAACTGGCTAGATAGCAGACTAGAAAGGGATGATCCTGATTTTAAACACTTAGATGGATATTTGTGGTCAGTTCATTCTGGAGGCTTTTACAGAATTGAAAAATTAAAGGGCCCACCAGAAAAATTACCTAAAACACTGCATTGGTTTAAGTGGGAAGCTTATGCAACTTGGATAAGTGGCTTTGTTTTATTGATATTAGTTTACTATTTTAATGCAAGCTCGATGATGTTGAAAAATGATGGATTTGCTTTGACTCCTAGTTTAGCAATTATAATTTCAATTTCATTACTGATAGGATCATGGTTTGTTTACGATTTTATTTGCAAAAATATAGAAGATAATAAACAAGAATTGTTAGTTTCTATTGGTTTTGTCCTTTTCGTACTTTTAAGTTACTTTTTAACTGAAATATATGGCTCCAGAGCCGCTTATATTCATGTGGGCGCAATAATAGGAACTATCATGGCGGCAAATGTATTTAGGGTAATTATTCCAGCTCAAAAAAATTTAGTATCATCAGCTGAGAATAAACAAGCGCCAAATTTACAACTTTCAATAGATGCAAAAAATAGATCAATTCATAATAACTATTTTACTCTTCCTGTTTTATTTATAATGATTAGTTCTCACTTCTCGTTTACGTATGGGGCTGTAAATAATTGGCTAATACTAGTTGTATTATCTTTAGCAGGTATTCTAACACGCCATTATTTTAATTTACGGAATAAAAAACAATACAAAGTTTGGATACTTCCAAGTGCTGCTCTTATTATGTTTTTTTTAATGATATTTAGCAGTTTAACAATTTTTGATAGTGATAAAAAACAAATGTCTTCTTCTCTACAGGTTGTAAGCTTTAATGAAGTTCAAAATATAATCAAATATAGATGTGGCACTTGTCATGCAAAAAATCCCACATTTGAAGGTATAGAAGTTGCTCCAAAAGGAGTAATTTATGACACTGCTAATGATATCATTAAAAACATTAAATTAATCAAAGCTCAAGCAGTTGACTCTGAAATTATGCCACCTAATAATTTAACAGGAATAACAAATCAGGAAAGAGAAACTATAAGAATTTGGATTGAGCAAGGCGCAAATATTAATAACTAACAGGAATTGGATCTAATGATCTCCAAAGATACCACGTTGCAATAGAAGAATATGGACTCCATCTCTTAAAAAGAGTTGATAAGAATTTATCGTTTAAGGGCAAATCTTTTTTGTAATGTTTACTTATAGCTTTTAAAAAACCAAGATCTCCAGATGGAAAAATATTAGAGCTTCCATGAGTAAATAACAAAAACATATCTACTGTCCAATTACCTATTCCCTTAATTTCAATTAATTTATTTCTTATTTCTTGATCATCTATTTTATGCATTTGATTTACAAATTCTTTATTTATTAAAAAAAAATCAGCTATATTATTAATGTATAAAATTTTTTGTTTAGAGAGACCACATTTTCTTAGGCTAGTTTTATTTGTATTTTTAATTGTTCTTGGAGTTATATTTCTTTTTAAAGCAAATAATTTCTTCTTCATAGAATTTGCTGAAGAAACTGAAATTTGTTGTCCAATAATTGAATTAATAAGTGCTTGAAAGCTATTATTATTTAATTGCAGTGATTGATTAGGAAATTGGTCAATAATTTTCTTCAAAACTTTATCTTTGTTTGATAAATAAAACTTACCTTTGTTCCAATACTTAGGTTTCATAATATGAGTTATTATAATCAATTTAAAAAAATAATATCTTACTTAAATTATATTTTTGGAATTTATTTGTGGGTTTTGATTATTTATGCCTTTCTTAGATGGACTGGACTTATAAAAAGAGTATTTATGCAAGAACATTTATTGGGAGAGTACTTGTCTATACCAATTAAATTTATTTTAAGTATCTTTTAAATTTTTAAAAATGCTGATTTATTATTTTATTGCAACAATGGCTGCACTTTGTTGGGCAGTAGCCTCACTTATTTCTGCTGATGTTACAAGAAAAATTGGAGGACTTGCATTTAATAGACTTAGATTATTTTTTGTATCTATAATGTTAATTGGTTACACGTTTTACTTAGATACATGGAATACAATTAACCACGAATTTTTATTTACAATTTTATTTTCAGGAATAATAGGAATTTTTCTTGGAGATACACTATTATTCATTGCACTTCAAAAAATTGGCCCAAGAAGAAATAATATTTTATTCTCTTTAGCAGCTCCTTTTACAGTAATATTAAATATTATTTTTTTAAATGAAATAATGTCAACCGTTAATCTTATCGGTTGTATTATTGTGTTTTGTGGTGTTGTAGTAGCTATCGCATATGGAAATAGTAAAGATAAAAATCATAGATGGGAAGTCGTCGAAGGAAATATATATTTAGGCTTATCTCTTGGAATAGGTGCTGCGTTATGCCAAGCCATAGGTCTCATAATGATGAAACCTATTCTTACTATGGGTGCAGATCCAATTGCTTCTGCAGCTCTCAGAACAGCAATTTCTTTTGTATTTTTGGCATTTACTTTTTTTCTAAATTATAAAATATTTAATACTAAAACAAATTTAAGTGTTAAAATTGTGGGTCAATCTATTTTAAGTGGTTTTTTAGGTATGGCTCTGGGAATGAGTCTTTTATTAATTGCGCTCAAATATGCTGATGCAGGTATAGTTGCAACCTTATCATCTACAAGTCCAATCATGATTTTGTTTCTTATCTGGTTACTGACTAAAAAAATTCCCACTACTGGAGCATGGATAGGCACAGTATTAGCTATTATTGGATCCGGATTAATTTTTATATACTAACTTTAGACCTAATTCTTCTAATCTTTCTTTATCAACAGTGGCTGGAGCATTCATCATAAGATCCATTGCCTGTTGATTCATAGGGAAAGCTATAACTTCTCTAATATTAGGTTCATTAGCCAAAAGCATTACAATCCTGTCAATGCCTGGTGCACTACCACCATGAGGAGGTGCTCCAAATTTCATTGCATTCAACATTCCAGAAAATTTACTTTCTAATTCTTCTTTTTTGTATCCTGCTATTTCAAATGCTTTGTACATAATATCTGGTCTATGGTTTCGAATAGCACCAGAAGATAGCTCTACTCCATTACAAACTATATCATATTGATAAGCTTTAATATCTAATGGATCTTTATTCAGAAGTGAATCCATTTCACCTTGAGGCATAGAAAAAGGATTATGACTAAATTCAATCTTATTAGTCTTTTCATCGATTTCATACATTGGGAAATCTACTATCCAACAAAATTCAAATGCATTTTTATTAAGTAAATTCAAATCTAAACACAATTTATCTCTTACTTTGCCTGAAAATAATTGAGCATCTTTTTGATTATCACAAACAAAGAAAATAGATTCATTATCTTTTAATTTAAGTTGTTTTAATCTTTCATTATCTAAATTTTTTGCAATAGGTCCTTTATGCTCATCATCAGTATAGCTAATATATCCAAGTCCAGCAGCACCCTCTTCTCTTGCCCAGTTATTTAATTTATCAAAAAAACTTCTTGGTTTATCAGCTGTATTACTTACAACAATACCTTTGACTTTATATTTTTTTTCAATCAAGTTACTGAATATTTTAAAGTCTGATCCTTGAAAAACATCTGTACAATCTTTTATTAATAATGGATTTCTCAAATCTGGCTTATCAGTTCCATATAATTCAAGAGCTTCATCATAAGCTATTCTTTTGAAAGGATAACTACTTACGGTTACTTTTTCATCTGTATGATAGTTTTTATTTTCATCAAAAACTTCATATAAAACTGGTTCTATTGCATTAAATACATCATCTTGAGTAACAAAACTCATTTCAAAGTCCAATTGATAAAATTCTCCAGGGGATCTATCTGCTCTACTATCTTCATCTCTAAAACAAGGGGCAATTTGAAAATATTTATCAAAGCCTGCCATCATCAATAATTGTTTGAATTGTTGAGGAGCTTGAGGCAATGCATAAAATTGACCATGATGAATTCTAGATGGAACCAAGTAATCTCTTGCTCCTTCTGGAGATGTGGAAGTTAAAATTGGTGTCTGAAACTCAGTAAAACCGGAAGAAGTCATTTTTTCTCTAATTGAAGAAATTATTTTACTTCTTAATAATATGTTTTTGTGAAGTTTATTTCTTCTTAAATCAAGAAAGCGGTTTTTAAGTCTTACCTCTTCTCCATATTCAATATCTGAATTAACTGGTAATGGCAAAACTGCAGACTCAGATAAAAGTTTATAGTTGTCGATTTTCACCTCTATTTCACCCGTAGATATACTTTTATTAAAAGTCTCATTAGATCTTTGTACAACAATACCACTTACTGTAACTACACTTTCATTACTTAATTTTGATATTTCACTAAATAAATTATGTTGTGCATCTACGACACATTGAGTAATTCCATAATTATCTCTTAGATCGATAAAAATTAAGTTGCCATGATCTCTTATAGTATCAATCCATCCACTTAATTTAACTTCTTGATCAAGATTAGAGATATTAAGTTCTGAGCAGTAATGAGATCTGTATTCATTCATTTTTTTGGTCTTTATAGTATTTCTTTAATCAATGGTATTGTTAATTGGCGTTTTTTTTGCAAAGATAACTTATCAAGTTTGTCTACTACATCATAAATACTTTGATAAGATCTCTCTATTCGTTTATTTAGAAATTCAAAAATTTCAGGATTTTTAATAATAAATTGCTTTTCATATAAAAGTTTTGTTAATATAATTTTAATCATTTCATCGTCAGGATTTGAGATTGATACGTGATAAAATGTTTTAAGCCTCGATTTTAAATCCTTAAAATTGAATTTATATCCATCAATATCCAAATCTGATGTAATTAAAATTTTCAAATTTTCATTTTTACAATGATTGATAATATGAAAAATATCCTCTTCTTCAATATTCTCAAATAAGTTATCGATTGCAACATTTTTTTTTTCACTAAGAATATTTTGTAAATTATAATTATATAAAATTGCGTTATTATTTTTTTTCCAGATATTTAACAAATGCGATTTTCCAGACTTATTGGGTGCTTTGATAAAAATATTTTGAATTATTTGGTTATTATTTGTAACCACAGATGATTGTTTGTTAGTGTGATTAATAAAAAAATTTGATGAGTCTTTGTTTTCATCTAGATGATAATTAAAATAATTTTGCT
>CACJRY010000021.1 GCA_902595855.1 uncultured Alphaproteobacteria bacterium | reverse complement strand
AAAGTTGGTATTCAAACAGTTGTTGGCCCGGCAATTAGCTCATTATTATTTTTAGCAGTATTTACTTTGGCTTTAGGCCGATCAGTAAATCAAATAAATAATATAAATTTATCAGAATTTATAGCACCAGGATTAATAATGATGACAATGCTTCAAAACTCATTTGCCAATGCTGCATCAAGTATTGGTCAATCTAAATTTCAAGGTAATATAGTTGACATTTTAATGGCCCCTTTATCTAATTTGGAACTTGCAATTGGGTATATCCTTGGGGCCGTTGCAAGAGGTCTGATTTGTGGGTTGGTAACTTTTATTGGTATATTATTTTTTATACCTCTCACTATACATTCTTATACAGCATTATTTTTTTATAGTTTGATGGGCTGTATTATGATGGGTAGCATTGGAGTGATGGTTGGAATCTGGGCTGATAAATGGGATCAACAACAAGGAATAACAAATTTTATCGTTTTACCTTTGACTTTTTTATCTGGAACTTTTTATTCAATATCAAGATTACCAGAATTTTGGCAGAATTTTGCATTATTTAATCCTTTTTTTTATAACATAGATGGATTACGTTACGCTTTTGTAGGA
The DNA here is from genome assembly GCA_902595855.1 of uncultured Alphaproteobacteria bacterium. Taxonomy (GTDB): domain Bacteria; phylum Pseudomonadota; class Alphaproteobacteria; order HIMB59; genus CACPNW01. The sequence continues at coordinate 11,318 of CACJRY010000021.1, read as the reverse complement.
CAAGCTGATAGCCAATTGTTGTCAGGAGCAATCATTCTTGTACTTTTAAATATTTGCTTATTTTTTTTCTGTTATTTAATGTTTAAAGAGGGGTACAAGTTAAAATCTTAAAATTTAGAATGAATACAAAAAGTAACAGCTTCATAATGCCAACATATGGTGAGAGAGATCTAATGTTTACTCGAGGTAAAGATTGTTACTTATTCACTCAATCTGGAAAAAAATATTTAGATTTTGCTGGTGGTATAGCGGTTAATTCGCTTGGTCATTGTCATCCAAAACTAGTAAATACATTAAACAAACAAAGTAAACTACTTTGGCACACTTCAAATTTATACAAAAATAAGAATCAAGAACTATTCGCAAAAGAACTGTGCAATAAAACATTCGCTGATAACGTTTTTTTTACTAACTCAGGAGCTGAAGCAATTGAATGTGGATTAAAAGTAATAAAAAGTTATTGGAATTTAATAAATAAAAATAAAAAAAAAATAATTACTTTTAAAGGAGCTTTTCATGGTAGAACTTTTGCAGCCTTATCAGCACAGAAAAACCCAAAGTATTCTGAAGGATTTACACCGTTACTAGGTGGTTTTAAAAGTATACCTTTTAATGATGAAAAAGCTTTGTTAAAAAATATTGATAAGGAAACAGCAGCGATATTGATTGAGCCTGTTCAAGGGGAAGGAGGGATTAAACCAGCTTCAATTAAATTTTTAAAACTAATTAAAGAGGTTTGTAAAAAAAATAATATACTCCTTTTTTTAGATGAGGTTCAATCTGGATTTGGACGTTCAGGAAAATTATATGCACATGAATGGGCACAAATAAAACCTGATATATTAGCTACTGCAAAAGGAATAGGCTCTGGTTTTCCATTAGGAGCATGTTTAGCAACATCTAAGGCAAGCCAAGGTATGACTCAAGGAAAACATGGTTCAACTTACGGAGGTAACCCATTAGCTGTAGCAGTTGGAAGAGAAGTTCTTAAGATCATTTCAAATAAAAATTTTTTAAAAAATGTTGATATTATTTCAAGGTACTTATGGAAAAAACTTAAAAATTTACAAAATAATTATGATGAAATTCTAGATGTAAGAGGGGCTGGACTTTTACTTGGTATAAAAACAAAGCAAAATAATGTAATGATTTCAAATAAATTGAAAAAAAATAATTTGTTAACCGTTCCAGCTGGAGATAATGTTATTAGACTTGCACCACCTCTTATAATTAATAAAAAACATGTTGATGAAGCAATCCATATATTAAATAATACCTTTAAAGGATTATAATGAAACATTTTATTGATATTGCTGATTTTAATCTCAAACAACTAGATGCAATTATAAGAAAAGCAAAAAAAATAAAAAAGAATCCTAAAGAATTTTCCAAAAAGTGTAACAACAAAACACTTGGTATGATTTTTCAAAAAGAGTCTACAAGAACAAGGGTCAGTTTCAATACTGGATTTAGCAAAATGGGAGGTCATTGTATAGAGCTTAATGCATCCTCAATCGGATTTGGGAGAAGGGAAAGTCACGAAGATGTAATTAGAACATTATCACAATATATTGATATTTTAATGATTAGAAATGATGATCATGATATTATAAAATATTTAAGCTCTCTAAACGTTCTACCTATAATTAATGGTTTATCAGATTATAGCCATCCTTGCCAAATTCTATCAGATCTTTTGACATTATCAGAAAAGTTAGGAAAAATAAAAAAACAAAAAATTTGTTGGATTGGTGATTACAATAATGTTTTAAGATCTTTAATAGAACTTCAATGTATGTACAATTTTAAACTTGAAGTTGTTCTTCCAAAAGAAATTTTAAGAAAAAACATATCAAAAATAATTAAAAATAAGAATTTGAATGTAACTAATATTATTCATGATGGTGTTAAAAATGCTAATTGTGTGATGACAGATGCGTGGGTATCTATGGGGGAAAATAACTCTAAGAAAAGACACTTTAAAAATTATCAAGTTAATAAAGATGTAATGAAAAATGCAAGTAAAGACGCAATATTTATGCATTGCCTTCCAGCACATAGAGACGAGGAAGTATCTTCTGAGTTGCTTGATAGCAAACAATCAGTTGTATGGGAGCAAGCTCAAAACAGAATGTTTGTTCAACAAGCAATTATATTAAATTTATTATGAAAAAATTATTTCTCGTATTTGCTATTTTGTTTATTCATTCATGCCAAACTATTGAGAAAGTAGATAGTATTGTATTTGATAACCAACAATTATCAAAATTTGAAATTTCATCAAACACTATTGAAATAAAAGAAATTTTTGAAAAAAAATTTTCAGATCCTTACATAGGACACACCTTAGAAGTTGATCCATCTCAAAGAGTCATTAACTGGGTAAATGATAATTTTTATAACATTGGTAAAGAAAATATATTTGTTATTTCCATTTTGGATGCATCTTTATTGCAAACTGAATTTGAAAACACCCAAGCAAAAAATTTTGATGAAAAAATAAATTATAAATATGAACTTTTCTATTTAATTGAATTTAATTTATTAGATGACTCAAGAAATTTAATTGCAACAACTTTAGTTGAAACTTCCAGATCTACAACTTCTGGATTGTATATTTCTATTAATGAAAAAGAAAATATTATAAATGATTTAATTTATCAAGGCTTGAAAGATCTTACCTTGGAGTCAAATATATTGCTAAAACAATATATGAGTGATTATATTTTATAATTATTTTTTCCAAAAATTTTTAGAAAATAAAACTAAAATAGTAAAAATCTCTAATCTTCCAATCAACATAGTTAATGCCAATACCCATTTTCCTATTTCATTAATATCCGCATAGTTTCCATTTGGTCCGATAACTTCACCAATACCAGGACCAACATTTGAAATAGCAGATGCAGATGCTGATAGAGCCGTTAAAAAATCTATTCCAAGAAAACTTAATATCACTGACGACAAGATGAATAACAAAACATAAATAAAGAAGAAACTAATTATGGATGTATAAGTGTTTTCAGTTACAGTTTTTTTATTAAACTTCATTAAAAAAACTGCGTGGGGTTGAGTTAATTTTTTAATTTGTAGTCTGACACCTCTAAACAATATTTGAAATCTAAAAACTTTAATTCCCCCGGTTGTAGATCCAGCGCAACCACCAATAAACATAATCATTAATATAACTATCAATCCAAAACTTCCCCAATTATTATAATTTGATGAAGTATATCCAGTGCCAGTTAAAATTGATGTAATATTAAATGATGTTAATCTAAATGAGTCAGTCCAATCAATATTTAGATAGTGTTTTAACCAAATCATAGAAATAAAAATAATAAAAACTAATAAATAAATAAAAAGTTTAATTTGATCATCTTTGAAAATAGATATTTTTTGATCATGAATAAATTTAATAAATATCACAAATGGTAAACTTCCCAGAATCATAAAAATTATTGAAATGTTTTCTAGATAATAGGAGTCAAAATACGCAAATGATAAATTTTTATTTGAAAACCCTCCTGTAGAAATAGTTGTCATAGAGTGAATTAAAGAGTCAAATCCATTCATTCCAAAAAAATAATAAGAAAAGAAACAGAGAACTGTTAAGCTAAAATATAATATTACAATTTCAAAAATAAATTTATTTATTTTTGGTAGTGTTTTTTCATATGGATCATCATGCTCCATATGTAATAATTGCATTCCTCCAATTTGTAATGTTGGTAAAATTGCAACTGCTAATACAATAATTCCAATCCCTCCAAACCACTGTAAAAGGGATCGCCAAATTAATATACCCTCCGATAAATTGTCCAAATTGGATATGACTGTAGAACCAGTGGTTGTTATACCACTGACTGACTCAAAAAAAGCATTTGTAAAACTTAGCGATGAACTTGAATATATAAATGGTAATGAGCCAAAAAAAGCAATTACTAACCAAGATAAAATAGTTAATAAAAAGGCTTGTCTAAGATTAATTTTTAATTCTTCTTTTTTAAAACCAACGTATAGTACTATACCAATAAAAAACGTAAGACAGCTAATGAAGAAAAATTGTTTCCAATCACCATTACTATTTATAAAGTCAAATATCATTGGAATTAATAATGCAATAGACTCAATGCACAATAATAATCCTAGTATGTTTAGTATTGGGCGAAAGTCTCGCATAAATTTTTTTTATTAATTTAAATTATTTTTTACGAATGGGCTATCAAGAGAAAACTGCGGAATTATTGCATCAAATTTTTTACCTTTATTGGTTTCCATTTCATAATGACCACCCATAAAACCAGATGGTGTAGATAAAGGAGTTCCACTTGTATATTCAAATTTTTCTCCAGGATTCAAGATTGGCTGTTCACCAACCACTCCTTCTCCTCTTACTTCTTGCTCAGATCCGTTAGAGTCAATTATTTTCCAGTATCTATTTTTAAGTTGAACTTTTTCATTACTCTGATTGTCTATTGTAACTTGGTAAGCCCAAACAAAATGCTGATCTTCAGGTTCGGATTGATCATCTAAAAAATAGGGGTTTACAGTGATATTGATTTTTTTTGTTTTTTTGGAATACATAAATTTTAAATAATTTACCAATTCCCATTATACCAAATTACATTAAATCCAAGCTAATTTAGTATTTTTACCTCTGCCCTTCTATTTGTAGGATGTTTCGTGTTATTAGGGGTTTTAACTGCTAGATCGCTCTCCCCTTTTCCTAATATTGAGACGTTTTTTTCATCTATTCCTATACTTAATAGTATTTGTTTGACTGCTTCAGCACGCTTTAAGGAGAGTTTTAAATTATATTCACTACTACCTTTAGTGTCCGTGTGACCGAATATGATGTAATTGCTAAGATCTTTTTTATTTTTATTTATAAAACTTTTTAATGTATTCAAACTTATCTCGCTTAATTCAAAGTCATCAAAATCAAAGTAAATAATTTGCATTAATTCTTTATTTTCACTTTGTGTGACAATCGCAACTTGATTTTTATCTTCAGTGTTAGTTGAAATTTCCTCCTTTATAGCTTCAATATCTTTTTTTTCAGTTAATAAATTATTATAGATTTCATGCATAGCTTTTACAAAATCATCTTTGCATTTTGCAATATCCCATGTTTGCCATTTTTCTTCTTCTTGTTCAGCCCAGCAATCTAGAGAACTTATTGCTTTTGCAAGATTTTGGGGATCCTTGATAATAGCTTCTTCATAAATTGATATTAAGTTATCATAACCTATCCTTATTTCTTTAAGCTTATCTTCTGGTATTTTCCAATATGTTATTTTTTCAGGGTAAATATTTTCACCAGTCATAGCCCTTAATGCTTTTTCAGAATATAATTTTGCAGAATTCCAATCATGCATTTCTTCAGCCTCAAAATTAGCCTTTTGCTGATAATTGGATAAAAGATATTGATGAAAACTCTCTGGATTATTAGACTCAATTTTTTTTACTTTTTCGTATGCTGCAGAGCAAGCTATTAAAAAAAATAAAGGAAAAAGTATAGATATTTTGATTAAGCCCACATATCCTCATTAATAATATAACGTGTCAAAACTTTGGCTCAATTGAGTTTTTTTTAAGATCAAGCTCCCCAGTTTTTTTTAATAATATTGATTTTATGATTGCGTAGGAAAAGAAGTTTAGATACCGCGTTGAGTATATTTTTTTATAAGGAGCTAAGCATGATTAAACATGTTACATCAGTGGATCAATCAGATAGAAAGGTCCCATACAATCTAAGACAGAGTGGACCTACGCCTGTCAAAATGTTAATTTCTACGCGTGTTAGAAAATCTCCATACTGGCATCTTTCAATGGAAGCTGGTTGCTGGAGAGCTACTGTTTACAATCGAATTTACCATCCAAGAGGTTATGTAAAACCAGAAGATGGTGGAGCAATGGTTGAATATGAAGCAATTAAAAATCACGTAACTATGTGGAATGTTGCAGTAGAAAGACAAATTCAAGTTAAAGGTCCTGATGCAGAAGCTTTTGTTGATTATGTAATAACAAGAGATGCAACTAAAATTTCACCCATGAGAGCAAGATATGTAATTTTGTGCAATCAGTATGGTGGTGTATTAAATGATCCAATTCTTCTTAGGATCTCACAAGATGAGTTTTGGTTTAGTTTATCTGATAGTGATATCGGATTGTACCTACAGGGAGTTAATCATGATAATAGATTTAATGTTACTATTGATGAAATAGACGTTTCTCCTGTGCAAATCCAAGGTCCAAAATCACTAGCATTAATGAAAGATTTAATTGGTGACCAAGTAGAATTAGATAACATGCCTTTTTATGGACTTGCTGAAGCAAAAGTTGGAGGAAGAGATTGTGTTATTTCTCAGTCAGGTTTTTCTGGTGAGGCAGGATACGAAATTTATCTAAGAGACTCAACTTTATATGCTGATGATATGTGGAATGCTGTCCTTGAGGCAGGTAAAAAACATAACTTAATGGTTATAGCACCCGCACATCACAGAAGAATTCAAGCTGGTATATTGTCATGGGGTCAAGATATGGATAATCAACATAATCCTTTTCAATGTAACCTTGGATACCAAGTTTCTTTATCTGGAAAAGGTGAATGGAACAAAACTGCTGACTATGTAGGTAAAGAAGTTCTAGAAAAGATGAGAGATCAAATTAGAGCAGGTGAAAAACCTTATAAACTTCAGCTAGTAGGATTATCTTTAGGGGGAAAACCAATTGAAGAGTATGCTCCAGATTTCTGGTTAGTGTCTGAAGATGGTAAAGAGCCATGTGGCTTTATTACCTCTCCTTGGTATCACCCTGAGCAAGGAAGAAATATTGCTATGGGATATGTTCCTTTTGATGGTACTTTAAGTAAAAATGGTTTTCCTGTTGGAAAAGAAGGAGCTAAATACAAGGTTCATCTTCCTGATCAATACTCTGATACTCCTGGGGTTCCAGTAGATGCGGAAGTTGTATCTATTCCGTTTACTGAATCCTTTAATGCTAATACAAGAGAAGTTTCAGGAGCAAACGAATAGAAATATAAATTATAAAAAAGCGCTTCTATTTTGAGGCGCTTTATTTCAAGAATCTTTCAAACTGATTTACAGGCACATAGCCACCTATAAACTCGTCATTAATAAAAAGTGCAGGGGTTCCTCGGGCGCCAGAACCCATCGCTAAAAATGAAGATAGTTTTACGATATTTTTTATTTCATCTCTACCAATGTCGATCATCAGTTTGTTTTTGTTAATATCCAAATTATCAATTATTTGATTAAGTTTTTCTTGATTCAAGCTGCCTGAAATTTCAAATAAGGCATTGTGTAATTCCTTACCCTTTCCTTGAGTATTAGCGGCAACTACCATCGCAGCAATGACCTCAGAACTTTGACTCAATATAGGATGTTGTAAAAAAATTACCCGAGTATCACCTCTTCTTGTTGCAAGTTCAATTAATTCTGGATGTATTTTTTTACAGTATCCACAAAAGTAATCCATAAATTCAATTACTATATTTTTGGCATCATCTGGACCAATCTGAATAATTGCGCTGTCAGGAAGAGCATCTAAAATTTTTATATGATATGGTTTTGAGTCATCAAAAAATAATTCATTAAGGGTCATCTCATTACTGAAAGCTTTAGAAGCGATTAAAAACAAAATAAACACAGAAAAATTTGCTAGATAATAACGCATGATTGACCCAATCTATTTAATATGATTAAGAAAGTACAGTATTTTTTTTGGAGATATTTATGAAGTCAAAAGCAAAAGTAGTTGTGGTTGGTGGCGGAGTTGTAGGGGTCAGCGCGCTTTATCATTTAGCAAAAAAGGGTTGGAGTGATGTTGTTTTAGTTGAAAGAAAAGAGCTAACTTCTGGCTCAACTTGGCATGCAGCAGGACTACTGCCATTATTCAATATGAGTTATTCTGTGGGACAGCTTCACAAATATGCAGTAAATTTTTATAAAACTCTAGAAAAAGAAACAGGACAAGAAGTTGGTTTTAGTGTTGTAAGTAATATTCGTTTAGCAACATCAAAAGATCGTATGGACGAATACCATCAGTATGCTGCAGTAGCTAAAACTATTGGTGTTGAAGTGAAATTTTTAACTCCAGATCAAGTAAAAGAAATTTGGCCATTATGTAACACCGAAGGTTTAATTGGTGCCATTCAACATCCTGAAGATGGATACATTCAACCTGCTGATTTAACTCAAGCTCTTGCAAAAGGTGCTAGAGACAAAGGAGCGGAGATTTACAGAAATACAAATGTTACAGGAATCAAGCAGTTAGAAAATGAAATGTGGGTTGTTGAGACTGATAAAGGAAATATTGAATGTGAGCACGTAATATCATGTACTGGAAACTTTGCTAGACAGACAGGAAAAATGGTAGGTTTAGAAATTCCAGTTATCCCTGTTGAGCATCAGTATATTGTAACTGAGCCTCATCCAGAAATTCAAAAAAGAAAAGAGCAAGGTTTACCAGAAATGGGAGTACTTCGTGACTCTGATAGTTCATGGTATATGCGTGAAGAAAGAGGCGGATTAATATTAGGACCCTATGAAAAAGGTGCACCTGCTTGCTATGTAGATGGACCAAGTCAAAACTCTGAATTTGAATTATTTCAAGAAGACCTTGAGAGATTAGAACCTCACATTGAGTCAGCTATTCACCGTGTTCCTGTTTTTGGAGAAGTGGGCGTTAAGAAAGTATACAACGGCGCCATATGCTATACTCCTGATGGAAGCCCAATTGTTGGTCCGGCATGGGGTTTAAAAAACTTTTGGATCAATGAAGGTCATAGTTTTGGAATCACTGCAGCTGGTGGTGCTGGTTGGCAACTAGCCGAATGGATAGTTGATGGTGAACCTACAATAGATATGTTGGGTGTAGATCCAAGACGGTTTGGAGATTATGCAACACAGTCATTCTTAATAGAAAAAAACGAAGAAGCATATGCAAATGTTTTTACAGTGCATTATCCAGATGAGGAGCGTGAAGCTGGAAGACCATTAAGACAAGCTCCATGTTACGATCGTTTAAAAAATTTAGGCGCTGTGTTTGGACAAAAATTTGGATGGGAAAGAGCAAACTGGTTTGCTCCAGCGGGAGTTGAACAAAAAGATGATTGGTCTTTTAGAAGATCAAATTGGTTTGAGCATGTAGGCAATGAATGCGAAAATGTTCAAAATAACGTAGGTATTTTAGATATGACTGCATTTGCTAAATGTAGAATTTCTGGTCCTGGCGCAAAAGATTTTCTTGATTATTTAGTGGCAAATAAGTTGCCTCAAAAGAATGGTAGAGTAAATCTTTGTCACGCACTAAATACAAGAGGTGGTGTTCATTCAGAATTCACAATAGCTAAAGAGTCTGATGAATCTTATTACTTAGTTTCTGCAGGAGCATTTCAAAGACTTGATCATGATTGGATTAAAAAATGGATGCCTAAAGACAGATCCGTGTCATTTGAAAATTTAACAAATAGTCTTGGTGTCTTGGTTATAGCTGGGCCAAAGTCTAGAGATTTGCTTAATAAAATTTCTAATGCTGATTTTTCTAATGAGTCATTTCCATGGCTGTCTGCTCGTAAAATAGATGTCGGTCTAGCACCTTCAATAGCGATGAGAATGAATTTTGTTGGTGAGCTTGGTTGGGAATTGCATCACCCTATCGAATATCAAAATCATATCTTTGATAAATTAATGGAAGCTGGTGAAGAATTTGGTGTTAAGCCATTTGGCATAAGAGCCATGGATAGTCTTCGAATAGAAAAAACTTACAAGCTTGTTGGTACAGAAATGTCTATTGAGTATGCGGCATTTGAGTCAGGTCTTGATAGGTTTGTGCATCTAAATAAAGGTAATTTTATTGGAAGAGATGCTTTAGTCAAATGGCAACAAGAGGGATTTGATAATAAAATGGTTACTTTAGAGGTTCATAATGTAACTGATGCTGATCCACTTGGAAATAATGCTGTTTATAAAGATAGCTTGGTTATTGGACGTGCGACAGGAGGTAACTACGGATTTAGAGTGAAAAAATCGCTTGCAATTGCTATGGTCAAACCAGAATTTAGTAATGTGGGAACAGAGTTAGAGATGGATATTCTAGATAAGAAACATAAAGTAACAGTTATTGAAGATAGTCCTTACGATCCTATGAATGAAAAAATAAGAGCATAAAAAATGAAAATCCTTGTAACTGTTAAACGAGTAATAGATTATAATGTTCAAGTAAGAGTCAAAGCTGATGGTTCTGGCGTTGAAAAAGAAAATGTTAAAATGTCAATGAACCCTCCTGATGAAAATGCTGTAGAGGAGGCTCTTAGAATAAAAGAAGCTGGAAAAGCAGATGAGATAATTATCTTATCCATTGGAGAAGAAAAATGTCAAGAAACTATCAGAACTGCTTTGGCTATGGGCGCAGATAGAGGAATTTTAATAAAAACATCTGATGATGTAGAACCCTTGGCTGTATCAAAGATAGTTTCTAAAATTGTTGAGACAGAGCAACCAGGGCTTATCTTAATGGGCAAACAAGCAATTGATGATGACTCTAACCAAACAGCTCAAATGACCAGTGCTTTATTGGGGTGGCCTCAAGCAACTTTTGCTTCAAAAATTGAAATAGAGGGAAATATTGGAACGGTAACTAGAGAAATTGATGAGGGTCTTGAGAGAATAAAAGTAAATATTCCTTTTATCGCTTCATGTGATCTTCGTCTCAATGAACCACGATATGCCTCTTTACCAAACATAATGAAAGCAAAGAAAAAACCAATTGATATTAAATCAGCTGAGGAACTAGGAGTTGATGTATCGCCAAGAATTGAACATATAAAAATATCGGAACCACCAACTAGACAAAAAGGTGTAATGGTTGCTGATGTTGCTGAACTTGTACAAAAATTAAAATATGAGGCAAAGGTTATATGAGTATACTAGTCATAGCAGAACATAATAACATTGAAGTAAAATCATCTACTTTGAATACTATTAATGCAGCTTCTTGCTTTATAGAGTTCGTTGTAAACCCAGGAATTTTTAAATTTACTCTCATATTCAGACAAGGGAGCTTTGTTAGTTATATTTTCGTTAATAACCTCAGCTGCGATCATGCCACTTTTCATTGCCGTGTGTGAACCCTTTATCTTCGGCATGTTCAGTGTTCCAGCATCACAACCAATTAACAATGCACCTGGCATATACATTTTGGGCAAACTCTGGAAACCGCCTTCAATTAAAGCTCTGGCACCATAAGAAATTCTTTTTCCATTTTGCAATATTTTTGAAATTGCAGGATGC
>CACJRY010000020.1 GCA_902595855.1 uncultured Alphaproteobacteria bacterium | reverse complement strand
GGCTCCTAGAAAGATAAAATATTAATTGGGAGGAAAAATATTAAATCTAAAGTTTATATAATGTATATTTTATGCATTTCTAGTATGTTGCATAAATATTTGATATGCAAAATATGCATGTTCAAATTATACATCCTTCCCAAATACCTATCTTTTTAATAAATATTGAATATAAAAAATATATATACTTTTATTTTATATGAAAACAGAATCTAAAAATAATATTGCTTTTACTTTTGCTTCTTCTGAAGTGAATTTTGTAAGTCAACAATTTATTAAAATAATAGAATTACTAACAGGAAAAATTAAATTAAAAAAATTATATGACCAGTACCTTCTAGAAAATAACCCTCCTGAACAATTTTGGAATGATGCTATTAAAAAATTACAACTAAATTTAAAAACCACTTATCAAGATGGAAGTTCCATTCCAAAAAAAGGTCGTTTAATTATTGTCGCTAATCATGCTTTTGGTGTAGCCGATGGCCTTTCATTATGTTCTATGGTCTCAAATATAAGGCAAGATTATAAAATAATTACACACAAAGTTTTAAGACAAGCCGAAGCGGTAAAAGAAAAAATTATACCCATAGACTTTTCACTAAATAGACAAGCAATTCTCGCAAATATTGACGCTCGCAAACAGGCAGAAAAGGTTTTACTAAATGATGGGGTCATTGTTATTTTTCCCTCAGGACAAATAGCTACAAAAGATAATTTAAAATTTACTACAAAAGCTAATGATGGAGAATGGAAGCAATTTGTATCAAAATTAATTGTAAAAACTAAAAGTCCTGTTTTACCTTCTTACTTTGAAGGACAAAATAGTCAACTTTATCATATAGCTAATAAAATGGGTCAAACATTTAGATATTCATTGCTGATGTTTGAGCTAACCAGGAAGATTGGTGATACAATCAATTTACATTTTGGCAAAATAATACCTTTCGAAGATTTTGAAAAAACTAATAGTTTGATTGAGATAACAAAATTAATTAGACAAAAGACCTATTCATTAGATCCAAATCCTGTGCATAATTAAAATTATCCCTTTGACAAGTTTAAAGAAGTAAATAAATTGTAAATATGTCTGGTTTTGTTGGTTCACGAGCAAGAAAAAGAAGGCGAAATATTTTTCTTAGTCTAGTGTCTTTAATTCTTATTGCTGTAATTTATTTTATTTTTCCAACATTTCAATTGAATGTTAATGAACCTATTCCCGATGAAAATTTAATCCCTGATCCGACTGAAGATCTAACAAGTCTTGCAAGCGATGTTGAAGATTTAGAATTATTAGTTTTTCAAAAAGATCAAAAAATCAAATTTAGAGATGGTCAAATCAATAATCTCAAGATCCAATTAAAAGATACTAAAATTCAACTAGATATCGCAATAAAGGAACTAAATAAAATCAATGATTTATACGAAACTATTGCTTTAAATAGTGATAACTCTTCACCTTCAGATGAGCTAAATATTTTGCAAAATAAGTTTAAGGCATTGAATAAAGAAAATGAAAAAAATATTTCAAAAATAAATGATTTGAATAACCAAATTAAAGATTTGGATAATAATCTTCTATTTGTTGATCAAAATCAAAAAGATGTTGAAATTGAAAATCAAAAATTAAAAAAAGATAATAAAAATCTTTTTGCAAAAAATTTAAAACTTAACCAAACTATTTCTAATTTAGAAAATAAAATTAATGAACAAAATATTGAGTTAAATATATACTTAGAACAAATTAAAGAACTAAAGGATAGATCTCATCACGGAGGTTAATTTAATTTATAAACTGGTTACATCCATCTAATAGAAGCTCTTTTAAATAGTTTGCATGAGATCTATTGATGTGAAGATCAAAACTTTGTTTTTGATCTTGTGAATGATTACGAATTATTAAAATTGGAATTTTTACAAAGATTGTTTGTGCAACTTTTGAATTATCTTTCAAGATTTTATCAATATCTAAAATCATAAATTTTCTTAATAATTCAATACTTTTGTCACCAACTAATCTTATTATTGTTTTATTTTCTGAGACATCTGTAACACTTGTCTTTTCTGGATTTAATTGATTAATAAACTTTTGATGTGTGATATTAAATTTATCATTTTTAAGGAAATTAATCAGCCATTCGTTTGGACTAAGCCATATTACTTGAAAGTCTGTGTTTTCAACTTTTGTATTTGGGTCAATTGGTAAAAGTGTCTCTAGAATAGTGCCAACATCTGTTAAAAAATTTTTATCTTTTGGACTACCTCTTAAATTTAGTTTTTCTACAAAAGGAATTTCTTCAATCGAAATTCCATTTTTTTCAATTTTAAGTTCTTTTAAAACTGCTCTTCTTTCTAATGTCATGCCAGCAATCTCTCATTTTTGGGATCAATAAAAACTGGATCAGTGATTTCAACCTCTATGCTTTTATTCGAAGTTGGAACAATCAGTTTGGTGCCCTTTTTATTAAGACCACTTTTGACTAAAGCTAAAGCAATTGAGCGACCTAAATTTGGAGAATAGTAACTTGAAGTAACATGACCAACCATAGGCATTGGTAATGCAGTTTCAACTTCAACTAACTGAACACCTTCTTCCAAAACAATAGATGGATCAGTTGTTAATAAGCCTACTAATTGTTTTCTATCTTTTCTGCTTGTATCACTGCGATAAAGTGCTCTTTTTCCAATAAAATCATATTTCTTTTTACTAACTATCCAATCCATATCTAGGTCAACTGGAGTTACAGAGCCATCTGTTTCTTGACCAACAATGATGTAACCTTTTTCTGCTCGAAGTACATGCATTGCCTCTGTTCCATAAGGAGTAATGTTATAACTTTTTCCCAACTCCATGCATTTATTCCATAAACTAAGGGCATAACTTGATGGCACATTAATTTCATAACAAATCTCTCCTGTAAAACTAATTCTCATAATTCGACATTTTACTTGATCTATTTCTAATTCTTTGAAGCTCATATGAGGGAAGCTATCACTAGAAAAGTTTTGGTTTGGAAATAATGTTTCAACAATTTTTCTACTATTGGGGCCATTTAAGCTGATAGTTCCAAACTGTTCTGTTACTGAAGTTAAATAAACCTCAAGCTCTGGCCATTCTGTTTGTAACCAATCTTCAAGTTTGCCCATCACGCTTGCTGCATTACCTGTTGTAGTGGTCATTAAATAATGATGTTCCCCAAGTCTTGTGGTTACACCGTCATCAATAACCATGCCATCATCACCTAACATTATTCCATATCGGCATTTTCCTATATCCAGTTTTGACCAAGCATTTGTGTATACACGATTCAGGAATTCACTTACATCTCTTCCCTTAATATCAATTTTACCTAATGTAGAGGCATCTAAGATACCAATGCTATCTCTTGTAGCTTTCACCTCTCTGTTGACAGCTTCATTTAATGATTCATTATTTTTAGGATAATACCATGCTCTTTTCCATTGACCGACATCTTCAAATAGAGCATCATTAGCAAGATGCCATTCATGCATTGGAGTGGTTCTTTCAATATCAAAAAAATCTTTTACATATCTGCCCGCCATAGCTCCAAAAGTTACAGGAGTATAGGGTAGTCTAAAAGTAGTTGTTCCTAAATTAGAGATGTCCTGACCGGTAAGTTCACTAATGATACCAAGGGCGTTTACATTACTAGTTTTGCCTTGGTCTGTTGCCATCCCATTTGTTGTGTATCTTTTGACATGTTCTATTGATTGAAAACCTTCAGATAAAGCTATTTTTATATCTTTTGCAGTAACGTCGTTTTGAAAATCAACAAACATTTTAGTTTTACTGATTTTATCTTTACTAGAAACTAGCCAAGAATTTTGTTGCTTCCCAACGTTTAATTCTTCAGCATCATAAATTTCAATTTTCTCATCATTGCTATTACAATCTAGAAAGTTACGCACAGATTTTCTAGTATCTTCTAAGATACTTCTTAAATCAAATATTCCATTACATGCACCCACAGATATGGTTTGCTGGTGCGGTTGATCAGGAATAAAACATGAGTCTTCTTCTCTGTACTTTAATTTTCCTCTTGATTGTGTAAATAAGTGTACTGTTGGAGACCATCCTCCAGAAATACATAATAAATCACATTCCAAAATTTCTGTATTTTTTTGATTAGAGTCTTTTTCAAATTTTCTAATTGTTACAGAGGTAATTTTTTTTCTTCCAGATGTATCTGAGACTACATATCCAGAATAAATTTTTATTCCTAAACTTTCAACAAGTGTTGGAAGTTCACCATCAATTTCATTTCTAATATCAATGATTGCAGATACTTTAATGTTATGATGGTGGTAATCTATAGCAGTTTGATATGCGCTATCATTATTGGTAAAAATGATTATTTTTTTACCAAGGGAAATACCATAACCATTTAAATACTTACTAACACTTCCGGCTAGCATTATTCCAGGTCTATCATTGTTATTAAATGTTATTGGTCTTTCAATAGATCCTGTAGCTAGGATTACTTTTTTTGCTCTAATTTTCCATAAAACTTGTCTTATTGAGTTATTTTTATTATTGCCTCTGCTCGGCTCAATATCCTGAATCCCTAATAAGTAGTTATAATGCATGTAAGCGAACAAAGTAGTACTTGTGATAATTTTTACATTTTTATAACTATGCAATTCTTCTAGTATTTCTTTTTTCCATTCATTTTGACTTTGCCCATTAATTTTGTTGTTTAAATTATTTGCTGCTAAAATAGAGCCACCTGTATCACTCTCTTGTTCAACTAATAGTACTTGTAACTTTTCAGATGCAGCAATTTTAGCAGCATATAGACCACTAATTCCACTGCCTACAATAAGAACGTCACAGTGGTAATGATAATGTTCATACTTATGTGGATCTTCTTTTTTTGGAGAAACACCTAAACCTGCTGCATGACGAATAAAGTGCTCATATGTTTTCCAAAATTTTGGAGGCCACATAAAAGTTTTGTAATAAAATCCTGCTGGAAAAAAAGGTGAAAGTAAATCATTAATTGCGCCAAAGTCAAAATTTACACTTGGCCATCTGTTCTGTGATTTTGCTACCAGGCCATTGTATAACACTACTTCGGTTGCTCTTCTATTTGGTTCAGTGAATTCATCTTGTTCTAATTGAACAATACCGTTTGGCTCTTCACATCCAGCTGAAATAATTCCTCGGGGCCTATGATATTTAAAACTTCTACCTATTAAATGTATATTATTTGCCAGTAATGCAGAGGCGAGAGTATCCCCTTCATATCCTTGATATTTTACTCCATCGAAGTAAAAACTGATTTGTTTTTTTTTATTAAGATTTTTATTGTTGTTTAATCGCATAATAACTATTTTTTTGATGTTGAAAAATTTCCTGATCCAATTTTAGGTTCGCCGCATGGCGTTATTGGATCATTTGACTCCAGCTTTGGTGGTTTTTCTCCCATATGATAAACTGCAAGAATCTCATCTGTTGCAGTATTTCTAGCAACATTAAACCACTGTCTGCACCCAAATGAATGATTCCATCTCTCAAATTGAAGACCTTTTATATTTTGTCTTAAAAATAAATAATCAGCCCATTGATCATCTGATAATTCAGGAGGATTTTTTGGTCTTTCTATATGAGCTTCACCTCCACAAGAAAATTCTTCTTGTTCTCTCTCACCACAATAAGGACAATTAATAAGTAACATATTTAATGTGCAACAGCTGCTGCACCGTGTTCGTCTACAAGCTCTCCACTAGAAAACCTATTAATACTAAAAGGGGCATTCAGTGCATGTGGTTGATCATTTGCGATAGTATGTGCAAACACCCATCCCGAACCAGGAGTAGCTTTGAAACCACCAGTACCCCATCCGCAGTTAAAATATAGACCGTTAATATGAGTTTTACTTATAATTGGACTTGCGTCAGGACAAATGTCAACTATTCCTCCCCAATGACGCAGCATTTTCATACGTGAGAAAATAGGAAATAATTCTACAATTGCCATAATTGTATCTTCTACAATATTAAACCCACCCCTTTGTGTGTAAGAATTATATCCATCCGTGCCTGCGCCAATAACTAATTCTCCTTTATCCGATTGAGAAACATAAGCATGAATGGTATTTGACATTACAACTGTATCAATAACTGGTTTGACTGGCTCAGATACTAAGGCTTGTAAAGGCCTACTTTCAAGTGGTAGTTTAATGCCTGCCATTTTGGCAATTACACTAGTATGACCAGCTGACACAACTCCAATTTTTTTTGAATTTATTGTACCTTTTGTAGTTTCAATTCCTGTAACATTGCCATTGCTTACATTAATACCTGTAACTTCGCAGTTTTGAATTATATCAACCCCCATAGCATCTGCTCCTCTTGCATATCCCCAAGCAACCGCGTCGTGTCTTGCGGTTCCTGCACGTCTTTGAAGAGTCGCTCCTAAAACTGGATATCGAATGTTAGGAGAAGTATTAATTACAGGACAGAATTTTTTAACTTGTTCTGTATTTAGCCATTCACAATCAATGTCATTTAATTTGTTAGCATTCCATCGTCTTTTTAATTCCCTAACATCATGTAAATTATGTGCAACATTCATTACCCCTCTTTGAGAAAACATAACATTGTAATTTAATTCTTGAGACATACCTTCCCACAATTTTAAAGCATGTTCGTAAAGAGCTGCACTTTGATCCCAAAGGTAATTAGAACGAATTATAGTCGTATTTCTTCCTGTATTTCCTCCACCAATCCAACCTTTTTCAACAACAGCTATATTCTTAATTCCATGATTTTTAGCTAAATAATAAGCAGTTGTTAGTCCATGACCACCACCACCGACGATAATAGCATCATAATTTTTTTTTATTTCAGGACTTCTCCATGCAGGTTGCCAGTTTTCATGATAACTTAGAGCATTTCTAACTAGAGAAAAAACAGAATATTTTTTTGGTTTTTTTATCATTTAAAATCTGATTACTTAATACCAGTTTTAAAAGAGACCTTCAATTTCTCCTTGATCATTTAGCCTGATCGAATCTGCCGCAGGAACACTTGGTAAACCAGGCATTGTCATAATCTCCCCACAGATAACTACAATAAATTCCGCCCCACTTGATAAACGTACTTCTCTTATTGGTATGGAATGATTAAGAGGTGCACCTTTATTATTTGGATCAGTAGAAAAACTATATTGAGTTTTTGCAATACAAATTGGGAATTTAGCATATCCCGCTTCTTCAAATTGAGCCAGCTGATCTAATATTTTTTTATCAGCAATGACATCGTCTGCTCTGTAAATTTCTTTAGCTATCTTTCTAACTTTTTCAATAAGAGGTAAATCATCCTCATAAATATATTTAAAATTATTTTTTTCCTCAGCTAATTCTACAACTTTTTCTGCAAGATCTACCGTTCCTTCTCCACCATTAGCCCAATGCTTGCATGTTATGGCATCAATATTTAATTTTTTACATTCATCTTTAAGCGCTTCTACTTCTTTGTCTGTATCTGCAACAAAGTGATTTACTGCCACTACAACTGGAAGACCAAATTTTTGAATATTTTCAATGTGACGTTTTAAATTGGAAGTTCCATCTACAACAGCTTTAATGTTTTCTGTTTGGAGATCTTTTTTATCTATACCACCATGCATTTTAAGTGCACGTATAGTTGCAACCAATACAACAACACTAGGCGCAAGATTTCCTTTCCGGCATTTGATATCTAAAAACTTTTCAGCACCAAGATCTGCTCCGAAACCAGCCTCTGTAACTACATAGTCGCTTAGGTCTAAACTTGTCTTAGTTGCTATAATGCTATTACATCCATGCGCTATATTAGCAAACGGTCCTCCATGAATTATAGCAGGATTATTTTCTAGTGTTTGAACTAAATTTGGCATTAATGCTTCTTTAAGTAAAACAGTCATTGGACCATGAGCATTTAAATCTTTTGCAAAAATTGGTTTTCTCTCTCTTGTATAAGCAACTGTAATATTTCCAAGTCTTCTCTCTAGATCTGCTAAATCAGTTGCAAGGCAAAAAATTGCCATTACCTCTGAAGCAACAGTAATATTAAAACCATCAGTTCTTGGATAGCCGTTTGCAATGCCTCCAAGATTAGCAGTTATTTCTCTTAACGCTCGATCGTTAAGATCAACACATCTTTTCCAGCTTACTCTTCGAGTATCTATTTGCAGTTTGTTGCCCCAGTAAATATGATTATCAATTAAAGAAGCTAAAAGATTATTAGCTGATGTTATTGCATGAAAATCTCCGGTGAAATGTAAGTTAATATTTTCCATCGGTACAACTTGTGCATATCCACCACCGGCTGCTCCACCTTTCATTCCAAAACTTGGGCCAAGACTTGGCTCTCTAAGACATACAATACTTTGTTTACCAATTTTACAAAGCCCATCGCTCAGTCCAACAGATGTAGTTGTCTTACCTTCACCAGCTGGGGTAGGAGTAATAGCTGTTACTAAAATTAATTTAGATTTTTCCTTTTTTTCTGTAATTTTATTAAAATCGATTTTAGCAGTATGGTGACCATATGGATGCAAATCATTTTCATCCAGTTTTAGTTTTGACGCAATTTCTTTAATATTTTTTTTATTAGCTTTACGAGCAATTTCGATGTCAGACATACAACTCCCCTTAATTTTTAAGGATTTATAGAGGATGTTATTTGATATCAGTATATTTATTTCAAACTACGAAATAAAAGTTGTTGATATTTCCTAGTTTTTTTGAACAAAAATTTGTCCATCAAAGCTCAAATCTGATTTATTTACAGTTTTTAACCAGTCGCTTGTTTTTTTAATTCCACCAAACGCATAAAAGTGAATTTTTTTTAACTTTGTGTTTGGGTTATTAATTTTATAATTGGCTAAATCGTAAATAAGCTTATCAGGACTTTTCGTTGTAGCAAGTTTTGTAATATTTAAAGCTTGTTTAGATAAGAATCTTATAGAATTTCCAATCCCACATGAAGTGGCATAACTCAGTAATGTTTTCAATGTTGCGGGTCCAGGAATACCGGCATGAATTTCTAATTTATTATTTAATTTATTAAGATGTGCTTCCCATTGTTCTAGAGATGCTGACTCAAAAAAGAATTGCGTAGCTAAATACATTTTAAAATCTGCATTTTTTGAAAATTCATTCTTTTGAATTATTGCATCATCTAAATCAGCTTGTTTCACATCTGGGTTTCCTTCAGGATGACCTGCAAGACCTACTTCTTTAAATTTATATTTTGACAACAGGTCTGTTTTAAGAACTTCTATAGAACTTTTTATCTCTCCTTTTTGCTTACCCCCACCTCCTATTACCAAAATTTTCGTACAGCCACATTCTTCTGATAATTTTTTTATATACTCTTCTAACATTCTGTAACTCTCTATTGTCCTTGCGGGTAAATGAGGAATTACCTGATACCCCTCATCTGAGAGTTTTTTTGATGTGTTAATTACTTTGTTCATATCTTCATCAGGCAGGTATGTTACATAAATATTATTATCTTTAGAAATAAGATCTGCAAATTGTCCGTATTTTGCATAAACATTTGGTGTTGTTTCAATCGAACTATTTGATAAGAAATTTAAAGCAGTTTCTATAGTGTTATTTGTCATAGAAATTTGAGTATGGTTATTATATTAGGTGCATAAATGATAAATTCAAAATTTACTATCTTATCTTTTTACCAATTCAAACAAATAAAAGACCTTTTAACAATAAAAAGCAGAATTTCTGATTTTTGTAAATTTAACAAAATCAAAGGGACAATAATTATAGCTGAAGAGGGTATTAATGGTACAATTGCAGGTACTTCACAAAGTATAAAGAATTTTCAGTTAGAAATAAAAAAAATAGGCTTTGAGAATTTTAATCCAAAATATTCTTACTCTAAATTTATGCCTTTCTTTAGATTAAAGGTAAGACCAAAAAAGGAAATTGTTACTTTAAAAACCAAAATGGCAGACCCTGAAAATATTACAGGGAATAAAATTAAACCTGAAAATTGGAATAATCTAATTACAGATAATGATACTATTTTAATTGACGTAAGAAATGATTTTGAGGTTGAAATGGGATCTTTTAGAGACTCTATTAATCCTAAAACAAAAAGTTTCAGTGAGTTTAAAAGCTATTTAAAAGATAACTTGAGTGAGGCTAAAGATAAAAAAATTGCAATGTTTTGTACGGGTGGGATTAGATGTGAAAAAATTTCTTCCTATATGATCAAAAAAGGCTTTAAAAATGTTAATCAGTTAAATGGCGGCATATTAAATTATTTAGAAAAAATTCCAGAAAAAAATTCTTTATGGGATGGTGAGTGTTTTGTTTTTGATAATAGAGTTTCAGTTAAAAATGAGCTCAAGGATGGAACATTTCAGCTCTGTCATGCATGTAGAGTCCCGTTATCAAAAACACAAATTAAATCAAAAAAATATCTAAAGGGACTTTCATGTCCAAAATGCTATGGAAAAATAAGTGAAGCCAAGAAAAAGAGTTTAGTTGATCGAAACAAGCAAATATCAATCGCAAAAAGAAAAGGTCTATATAGCCCCTTTATTAAACAAACAGTAAGCGATCTTTAAAAAACACTTTATTTCAATAATTTTTAATATATACGGCTTTCATGGCAAAGAAAACTTCATACGCTTTAAAACAATTGGTACCTGAAGAAAATCCTAAAACGGGTACAAAATATATTGTCAGAAAGCCAACAAAGGGCATGAAAGTGGCTGAAAAGTTAAGGTTAAAAAAATATGACCCTGTTCTTAAAAAACATGTGTGGTTTGTTGAAAAGAAAATGCCTCCACATAGTAAATAAATTTACTTTTTTTTTACAATTTACAACCTACTTCAATATCTATGGCAGATAATATAGGTGTGCATTGGTTTAGGTTAGATTTAAGATTGTCTGACAATCCTTCTATTGAGAATCTGTCAAAAAATGTTGCATCAATTATGCCTATATATATTTATGATGAAAATCAAAATATTGGGCAGGCATCAAAATGTTGGCTAGAAAAATCCCTTAAAAGTATAAATAGCCAACTCAATAAACTTAATAGTAGATTATATATTTTTAGAGGACATCCTGAAAAAATATTTAGTAAAATTTTACAAAATAAAAATATTACTCACGTTTATTGGAATAGGCTTTATGATGAAGATTCAATTAGCCGTGATAAAAATATTAAATCATCTTTGCAAAAAAAATCAATATTATGTCAATCATTTAATGGTTATCTTTTGACAGAGCCATGGAATATTCAAAATAAATCTGGTAGTTTTTTTAAAGTTTTTACTCCATTTTGGAAAACCAATTATGAATTATTACAAAATACCCAATTAGATTTAGGTTCTAAAAAAAAACATAATTTTTTTAATCAAAAAATTGACTTCAGTGTAAGACCTGAAGAATTAAAATTAAATTCACCAAAAAAGATTTGGATGGATAAAATAATTTCTTATTGGGAAATAGGAGAGGATGCTGCTAAAATTAAACTAAAAAACTTTATTAAATTTAAATTGCAAAATTATAGTTCTGGACGAGATAGGCCAGATACAGAATTTACATCAAGGTTATCTCCTCATCTCCATTTTGGTGAAATATCTCCAAGAAGAATTTTTTCTGAAGTAATGAAATCAACAATTGATGACGATAATAAAAGAAAATATTTATCTGAAATCGGGTGGAGAGATTTTTCTTATAATTTGCTCTATAATTATCCAAAAATGACTAATAAGCCTATTCAAACTAAGTTTAATAAATTTCCATGGCTACAAGATAAAAATTCTCTAAAGAAGTGGCAATTTGGAAAAACTGGAATTCCAATAGTTGATGCAGGGATGAAAGAGTTATATGAAACCGGTTGGATGCATAATAGGGTAAGAATGATTGTTGGATCTTTTCTAACTAAAAACTTATTGATTCATTGGAAGGTAGGAGAAAAATGGTTTTTTGATTGTCTTTTTGATGCTGATATTGGATCAAACTCTGCAGGTTGGCAGTGGATTTCGGGGAGTGGAGCTGATGCAAGCCCATATTTCAGAATTTTTAACCCAATTTTACAGGGAAAAAAATTTGATCCAAAAGGTGATTATGTTAGAAAATTCATTCCATCTTTAACAAAGATACCTGATAAGTTTGTTCATTCACCCTGGGAAATGAGTACTGAAGAGCAAAAACAATACAATTTTTCTTTAGAAAAAGATTATTTATTACCAATTGTGGATTTAAGTGAAACTAGAAAAAGGGCACTCGCTGCGTTTAAAAGCATAAGTGAATAAAGATGTGAAAAAAAAAATTGCTGTAATAGGCTCTGGCATTTCAGGCATAAGTTCAGCTTATATTTTGTCATCTAAATATAAAATTCATTTATTTGAAAAAAATGATTATTTTGGTGGTCATACAAGAACTTTAACTATACCTGAAGATAATAACATAG
>CACJRY010000019.1 GCA_902595855.1 uncultured Alphaproteobacteria bacterium | reverse complement strand
ATCTTTTAGCTAGTATAGCAAATTTATACCCAAACAAAATTGGGTATTATGTCAGAGGTAAGCAATTCAATGATATTAAACATTTACTAGAATTACCTTTTGCAGGGATAGGGATAGATAGCAGCATGAACTTAAAAAATATATTTACAGACTTTAAGCAGGGCTTCATTCAAGGCAACTTTGATGAAAAAAAACTTTTACTTGATACTCAAAATTTAACAGAAGAGTTAGATAAATTTTCAGATAATTGTAATAGTTTTGAAAATTTAAATGGATGGGTTTGTGGTTTAGGCCATGGCATTAATAAAAATACTCCGGAAAAAAATGTTCATTTGTTTATTGAGACTATAAGAAAGAAATTTAAATAAAAAATATGAAATACTTTGGTGAAAAAAATTATGAGCATGGAAGTAAGGATAAAACTGGCGTTTTAATCACAAACTTAGGAACTCCTGATGCACCTGATGCAAAATCTCTAAGGGTTTATTTAAATCAATTTCTTTCAGATCCAAGAGTAATAGAAATACCCAAATTTTTGTGGCAAATTATTCTTAAAGGCATAATACTTCAAGTAAGACCAAGAAAATCTGCAGCTAACTATAAAAAAATTTGGACTGATAACGGCTCTCCACTACTAGACATATCTAATAAACAACTAGGCGGAATTAAAAAAATACTGTCATCAAAATACCCTAATATTGAATTTGCTCTAGGAATGCGTTACGGCAATCCTTCAATTGATAGTGCCCTTAAGGATTTGCAAAGTAGACAAGTAAGACGGCTCTTAGTTCTTCCTTTATATCCTCAATATTGCGCTGCTACTACGGGCAGTACATTTGATGAGGTTACAAATATCTTACAAAAATGGAGATGGATTCCAGAACTAAGAATTATTAATCAATATTTTGAAGAAGAAGAATATTTGGATGCTCTAGTTAGCTCCATTGAAACTTTTTGGAAAAAGAATAACAAACCTCAAAAAATTGTGTTTAGTTATCATGGTATTCCTAAAAGATACCTCACAAATGGTGATCCATATCATTGCTTTTGTCTAAAAACGACTAGGTTAGTTAAGGAAAAAATGAAACTCAATGATGATGAAATTATCACAACTTTTCAAAGTCGATTTGGAAGAGAAGAGTGGTTAAAACCATATACGTCTGAAACTCTAAAAGAACTGCCAGGCCAAGGTGTAAAAAATATACATATCATCTCCCCTGGTTTTAGCGCAGATTGTTTGGAAACTCTTGAAGAACTTGAAGAGGAAAACAGAGAATATTTTATGGAGGCTGGTGGTGAACAATATGAATATATTCCATGTCTAAATGATAATGATAAGCATTTAAGTTTTATTTCTAATCTTGTGTTAAAACATACCCAAGGCTGGAATATTTCATGACAGATAATCAATTTAATCAATCACAAGAGTGGTTTGAAGATCTCAGAGATCAATTATTAAATATCGTTACTAAAATTGATGGGAATGAATTTATCAAAACTAGTTGGAATCACAAACATGATGGTGGTGGAACAATGTCAAAAATAAAAGGACCTATTGTTGAAAAAGGAGGTGTAAATGTTTCAACTGTGTCTGGAAAATTCAACAGTGAAATGCAAAATAAAATTCCTGGAGCTAAAACAAACCCTAGCTATAAAGCTACTGGTATAAGTGTAGTATTGCATCCTATGTCGCCTAAAATACCCTCAATGCATTTTAATACGCGCTTTTTAATGACTACTGAACAATGGTTTGGTGGAGGCATGGATATAACTCCATCTTTAAATTTTGATAAAATAGATGATTACCATAATGGTTTAAAAATCATATGTGATGAGTACAGCCCAAACAAATATTACGAATTTAAAAAATGGTGTGATGAATATTTTTATCTTCCTCATAGAAAAGAACCAAGAGGGGCAGGAGGTATTTTTTTTGATTATTTAAAAAATAATTGGGAAGATGACTTTGAATTTATAAAAAAAATCGGAAAATACTTTAAAGATTTTGTTGAAGACACACTTACTCGTTTAAAAAATGAACAATGGAGTGACGATGAAAAAAATATTCAACTTGTTAAAAGAAGTCGTTATGCAGAATTTAATTTACTTCACGATAGGGGAACAAAATTTGGTTTAGAGACTGGCGGCAATATTGATGCGATTTTGATGTCTATGCCACCCCTAGCAAAATGGGAATAAAATGATTTATAATATTTTAAAATCTGTTCACATATTTAGTGTTATAGCTTGGATGGCAGGTTTATTATATCTTCCAAGAATTTTTATGTATCATGCTGATACAAACATAACAAAAGAAACATCAGAAACATTTAAAGTTATGGAAAGAAAATTATTTTCTATCATTATGACTCCCGCATTTATTTTTACTTGGATAACCGGTTTGTCAATGACACACTATTTAGGTTTTGATACATGGTTAATAATAAAGTTATTTTTTGTTTTACTTTTAACTATATATCATTTTCTTTGTAGAAAATGGCTTACAGACTTTGCTAACGACTCTAACAAAATCACATCGAAATTTTTCAAAATTACCAATGAAATTCCTGCTATTTTCCTAATTGCTATCATCATTCTTGTTATTTTTAAGCCCTTTTAGTCATATTTGAATTAATTAATATTGAATTAAAATTTCTTAGTTGTATTGCTAAGAAATTCAATTTTCTTAGGAGGAAATAAAATGAAAAAATTAATTAATATTTTTTTGGTATTGGTTATGTCAGGTTTTGTTTCATCTTCGTATGCTGCTTCAATCAAGTGGTCTATGCCTGGTGACTCATTAACTCTTGATCCCCATGCACAAAATGAAGGACCAACTCACATGGTTTCTCGTCAAGTTTATGAGGGCTTAGTAACTCCAGGTATAAACATGGAAATACTTCCTCAGCTTGCTGAATCATGGGATGCAACAAGCGCTGATACATGGGTATTTAATATTCGTAAAGGTGTTAAGTTTCATGATGGTTCATCGCTAACAGCTAGTGATATTGCTTTTAGTATTAACAGAGCAAAAACTGCTCCTTCTGATATGGTTGATTTAATTAAAAGTATTAAATCAGCTACAGCTACTGGTGATCATACACTTGAAATAGTAACTGAAGGACCAAACCCAATTCTTTTAAACCAATTAACTCAGATATTTGTTATGTCTGAAGCTTGGGCAAAAGCTAATGGTTGTGAAGTTTCTTACAACTGGGATGCTGGTGAGACATCTTACTGTGCATCTAATGCAAATGGTACCGGACCTTTTAAAATTACTTTTAGAGAACAGGATGTAAGAACTGTTTTTGAAAGAAATACTGATTGGTGGGGAGATGACAGTACACACAACATAGATCAGATTGAATTACTTCCAATTAAAAATGATGCGACAAGAGTTGCAGCACTTCTTTCTGGAGAAATTGATTATACTAATGTTGTGCCAGTTCAAGATATTGAAAGAATCAAATCTTCATCTGGTCATACTGTAAAAATGACTCCACAAAACAGAACTATATTCTTCGGTATGGATCAAGGCTCAGCTGAACTTAATTCTTCTAACATTAAAGGAAAAAATCCTTTTGCAGACAAAAGAGTTCGTTTGGCTATGTATCATGCTCTAGATATGGATGCAATCAAGGACAAAGTAATGAGAGGTCAAAGTGTGCCTGCAGGTATTATTACTGCTCCTGGTGTAAACGGTCATACTCCTGAAAGAGACAAGAGATTACCTTATGACCCTGAACTTTCAAAACAACTTCTCGCTGAAGCTGGTTATCCTGATGGATTTGAGCTAACATTAGATTGTCCAAATGATCGTTACATTAACGATGAGGCAATTTGTGTTGCTGCAATTGGAATGTTTGCTAAAATTGGTGTTAAAGTAAATCTTGATGCTAAAACAAAAAGTCAGCACTTCTCTGAAGTAAAAGAAGGTGATGCAAATGGTATGACAAGTGATATGTACATGTTAGGTTGGGGTGTTCCAACTTTTGACAGTCATTATGTTTATTCATATCTATTTGACAGTGCTGGTAGTTGGAATAAGGTAAATTTCTCCAATGCTAGAGTTGACGAATTAGTTGCAGCTATGGGTGTGGAAACAGACTTGGATAAAAGAAATGCAATGATTGCAGAAGCTTGGGATATTACTCAAGATGATGTAACTTATCTTCCTTTACATCACCAAGTTGTAAATCAAGCATCTAAAAGTAATGTCGATGTTCCAATTAGAATGAACAACGAACCATTATTTAGATTTGCTAACGTAAACTAAATTAATTAAAAATCTCTGGCCAGTTAAATAAACTGGCCAGACACCTACTTCATGATTAATTATTTCTTTAAAAGACTTTTACAATCTATTCTTGTTATGATTGTAGTTGCTTTTGTCTCTTTTTCTTTATTTAATTTTGTTGGAGATCCAGTAAATAGTATGACAGGAGAAGATGCTTCTGACGAAAGAAGAGCTGAAGTTCGTGAAGTATTAGGATTAAACGATCCTGTTTATGTTCAATTTTCAAGATTTGTAGGAAATATTGTTAAAGGTAATTTTGGAATATCTTATCAATTAAAAAGAGAAGTCTCTGATTTAATTGGTGAGAGATTACCGGCAACTCTTGAATTGGTTTTTGTATCAGCAATGCTAGCTATTATTATAGGCACAATCTTGGGGGTGTATACAGGTATTCATAGAGACAGTTTTCTTTCAAATATTATCCTTGTTGTATCTTTAGCAGGTGTTTCATTGCCAACTTTTATAATAGGAATTATGCTTATATATTTATTTTCTGTAATTCTTGGTATCCTCCCGTCTTTTGGGAGAGGTGAAGTGACAGACCTTGGCTTTTGGACAACAGGTTTTTTGACTATATCAGGTTTAAAAGCTCTAATTCTTCCATCCATTACTTTGAGTTTATTTCAAATGACTTACGTTATTAGGCTTGTAAGAGCTGAAATGATGGAAATACTGCAAACAGATTATATAAAATTTGCAAGAGCTCGAGGAATAAACAAAAATATAATTAATTATAAGCATGCTCTAAAAAATGGACTTATTCCAGTAATCACAATTACAGGAATTAATATTGGAACGTTAATAGCTTTCTCAATAATAACAGAAACTGTTTTTCAATGGCCTGGAATGGGTTCTTTATTTATTAATGCTGTCTATTTCGTAGATATTCCTATTATGTCAGCTTACATGATTATGGTTGCTTTTATTTTTGTGATGATAAACTTTATCGTTGATATAACGTATTATTTTATTGATCCACGAATAAGACTTAAAGAAGAGACTAATTAGATGATTAAGAAAACTTTTATTAGAATTTATGACACAGATATTGGGTATAGTTTTTTTAATTCTAAAATTGCTATTATTTCTTCAAGTGTTTTTTTTATAATTTTTTTATGTTCTTTTTTTGCTGGAATAGTTGCGCCTTACAATCCGTTTGATCCTGCAAGTGTATCTTTAATGGATGCATTTACTCCCCCTATATGGTCTGAAGGTGGAAATACTAGTTTTTTCCTTGGAACTGATCAACAGGGAAGGGATATGTTTTCAACAATGATTTATGGTTCAAGAATTTCACTTATTGTTGGTTTTGCATCAATTATTTTTGCGATGATATTAGGAGTTTTTTTGGGCGTAACGGCTGGTTATATAGGAGGCAGATATGAAATTATTGTTATGCGTATTACTGACGTGCAATTAACTATTCCTACTATTTTGATGGCTTTATTAGTTGATGGAATTGCAAGAGCAATAATATCACGTTCGATGCATGATGAAATGGCAATTTATGTATTAATTTTTGCAATTGGCATATCTGAATGGCCACAGTTTGCTAGGGTGACAAGAGCCTCCACTCTTGTTGAAAAAAATAAAGAATATGTATCTGCCTCAAGAATAATTGGACTTTCAAATGTACTAATTATGTTTAAACATATTTTACCAAATATTCTTAGACCAATTTTAGTTATAGCTACCATTGGTCTTGCTCTCGCTATAATTACAGAGTCCACTCTGAGTTTTCTAGGGGTAGGTGTTCCACCTACAACGCCATCTCTTGGTACGTTAATCAGGTTTGGAAATAATTTTTTATTTTCTGGAGAGTGGTGGATCACTTTTTTCCCTGCAATTTTTCTTGTAATATTAGCATTATCAATCAATCTCTTAGGTGATTGGATGAGAGACGCTTTAAATCCAAAATTGAAAAAAAGATGAGTTTATTAGAAATTAAAGATTTAAATATTAGCTACAAGACAAGGAAAGAGACTATTGTAGCTAGTAGTGATGTTAACTTTATTTTAGAGAGAGGCGAAATACTTGGTATTGTAGGTGAGTCAGGTTCCGGAAAATCTACAATTGCAAATGCCATAATTAATTTAATTGATCCTCCAGGTGAAATTACTAGTGGTTTAATAAAAATTGATGGTAATGAATTGCAAAATAATGAAGAAATTATTCAAAAAATTAGAGGTAAAAAAATTGGTTTTGTTTTTCAGGATCCCCAAACATCATTAAATCCTCTTTTTAAGATTAAGGATCAATTAATTGAGACAATACAAACACATTTAAATTTGTCGTATGAAGAAGCTCTAAAAAAATCAATAAATTTACTTAAGGAAGTTGGAATTGATAATGCAGAAAAAAGAATTGAAGACTATCCACATCAATTCAGTGGAGGAATGCGTCAACGCGTTGTAATCGCACTTGCGATTAGTTGTGAGCCAGATTTAATAATTGCTGATGAACCTACAACAGCTTTAGATGTTAGTATTCAATTTCAGATTTTAGAATTATTAAAAGAATTAACACAAAAAAGAAATTTAGGAGTCATAATAATAACTCATGATATGGGAGTTATTGCTGAAACTACAAATAAAGTAATTGTTATGCGTAATGGCCTTATTGTAGAGCAAGGATATACTAAGGACTTGCTTACTAAGCCCAAATCAACTGAAGCTAGAAGTCTTGTCATTTCTGTACCTCCCACAAATAAAAAAATTGATAGGTTCAAATTAATTAGTCCTGAGGGAAAAGAGATTACATCGAGTTCAGCTAATTTAACCAAAAACATAATTAAAACATGGGGTGTTAGAGAAAGTAGTAATCAAAAATTATTGAAAGTTTCAAATGTTACAAAAATATTTGACGATAGTGCTTTATCTTTATCTAAAAAATTGAATGATGAAAAATTAGTAAAAGCAGTAAATGATGTATCATTCGAATTATTTGAGGGAGAAACATTAGGTTTAGTTGGGGAGTCGGGTTCTGGAAAATCAACAATAGCAAAGATTATAACTGGCCTTGTCAGACCAACTGTCGGTGAAATAGAGTATAATAATTTTTCGCTTTATGACAAAAAAAAGAAATATCAAATCCATAAAAGTAGAGGACAGATACAAATGATATTTCAAGATCCTTATTCATCATTAAATCCCCGTTTTAAAGTAAAAGATATTATTGCAGAACCATTAAAATTTTTTCAAAAAAATATTTCAAAACAAGATTTAGATCAAAATGTTTTTGATTTAATTGATATAGTGGGTATGACAAGACAGTCTCTGGATCGTTACCCTCATGAATTTTCTGGTGGGCAACGACAAAGAATTTCTATTGCTAGAGCTTTAGCAACCAGACCACGACTATTAGTCTGTGATGAGCCAACCTCTGCTCTCGATGTAAGTATTCAAGCTCAAATATTAAATTTATTAAAAGATATTCAAGACGAACTACATCTAACAATGCTTTTTATTAGTCATGACCTGCCAGTTATCAGGCAAATGTGTAATAGAATCGTTGTTCTTAAAAATGGTATAGTTTGTGAAACAAACGAAACTGAAAAATTATTCAATCAACCAACACACAACTATACAAAGGAATTAATCAGATTAATGCCAAAAATAGAGTCATTAGTTTAAAAGATAATTTAAATTTAAATGATTTATATTTCATTATTTACTGTAGCTTTTATGGTTGCCACCATTGTACCTTTTGGCTCGGAAGCTTACTTTGTTACTTTATTATCAATGGATAAATATAATGATTTATTATTAATTATTGCAGCCTCTTTAGGAAATGTATTAGGTTCTGTTTTTAACTGGGTTTGTGGATATTATGTAAATTATTTTATAAAAAAACCCTGGTTTCCATTGAATAACAATATGATTGAAAGAGGTAATAAGATGTTTAAAAAGTATGGAAAATGGTCCCTCTTATTGTCATGGGTTCCATTTATTGGTGATCCAATCACTTTTGTTGCTGGTACATTACGCTATTCTTTGCTACCTTTTATTATTTTGGTAAGTATTGGGAAAGTAGGTAGATATTTGTTAATATATACCTCGTTAAGTTGGGTAATAAACTTTTTATAAATGAACACTACTTTATTAATATTATTTTTTCTTGTTGGTTTTTTTTGTGGTGTTGGTGTTTTAATTACTTTTTATTTTTTGTTTTTCAAAAAAAATAAAAAAAATTTAGATGAGGAAAATGATATTGTTTCCTTAAAACAACATATGCACTCAATCCAATTATCATTGCAGAATTTTAATTTAGCCCAAGACCGATTAGAAAATACTCTTGTCAGAGGTGGTTCACAACAACAAGGCTCATGGGGAGAATTTGTATTGAAAAATATCCTAGATGGTGTTGGACTAAGAGAGGGGCATGAGTATGAAACACAAAAAGCTTTTAGAGATGAAGAGGGTAATTTGCAAAAACCTGATGTCATTGTTCATATGCCAGGAAAAAGAGATATAGTTATCGACTCAAAAGTTTCTCTAAGTTCATGGCACGAATTTTCTAATTCAAAAAATGAAAATGAAAAAAAAACTTACTTAAAAAAATTTATAGACTCTGTAAAAAATTTTGTAAGAGATTTAGGAAAAGATGATTATGCATCTCTCTATCAAATTAATTCCATAGATTCAGTGTTGATGTTTATTCCAATTGAGCCAGCATTACTCACTTTGTACAATGAAGCAGGAGATATTATTGAAAAGGCGTGGCAAAAAAAAATTATAATTGTTGGTCCCTCTACTTTGCCATTCTTACTCAAAGCAGTAGAAAATATGTGGCGTATAGATAAGCAATCTAAAACAATAAAAGATATAGCTGCAACAGCAAGCGAAATATACGACAAGGCTGTAAATGTTTATGAATCTTTTAGTACTGTGCAGCAGTCTATAGATAAAGCAAGTTTAAAAATGGATGAAGCAAAATCTCGACTTCAAGATGGACCGGGTAGTTTAACAAAAAAAATTGATAAAATGAAAAAACTTGGAAGATTAAATACAAAAAAACAGTTGCCAGAAGATTCTGAGAATGCAATAGACTAATAATATATGCCTAGTTTTGATGTTGTAAGTAGAGTTGATTTTCAAGAAATTGATAATGCCATTGCAAATGCATTAAGGGAAATAACAAATAGGTACGATTTTAAAGGCTCAAATACTTCAGTAGAGAGAAAAGAAAAGATTATCACTATAGTCACAGATGATGATTTAAAGCTCTCACAAGTTGACGATATTTTGATCTCACATTTTGTTAGAAGAAAATTAGATCCCTTGACGTTAGGAAAAAAAGATAAAGAAAAAGCTGGAGGTGATAGAATTAGGCAGACAATAACATTGGTAGAAGGAATAGAGCAAGATATTGCAAAAAAAATTACATCAGAAATTAAAAATTCAAAAATGAAAATTCAAGCAAAAATTAATGGTAATGAGCTTCGCATTGATGGAAAAAAAAGAGATGATCTGCAGGCTGCAATGAAGTTGATTGAAGATTTGCAAACTGGAATTCCAATACAGTTCATCAATTTTAGAGATTAATTAAGTGATATCATGGGAGTTAATTTTAGCTTTAGCAGTATATAATTTTATAATGTATGCTACCCCTGGTCCAAACAATAGTATTTTAACAGCATCAGGAATAAAATTTGGGTTTATTAGATCAATTCCAAATGTACTCGGTATTCCTACTGGTCACGGATTACAATTAGCACTAGTATGTCTAGGATTAGGCTCGTTATTTATTAAATATCCAATTCTCTTTGATGTGTTGAGATATGTTGGTTCTGCATATATTTTGTATCTTGCTTACAAAATGTTCGGCTCATTAAATATCTCTAAATCAGAGGATAGATCACGACCCTTGAAGTATTATGAAGCAATACTTTTTCAATTTGTAAACCCAAAAGCTTGGGTAATTTGCTCAACTGCTGTTACGTTGTATTATCCTAAAAATGAAAATATTTTAGTTGGGACTTTATTTATGGTAATCATGTCGACCATAGTGAATATCCCTTCAATAAGTATTTGGGCTTATGGGGGGAGTATTATTCGTCAATATTTAGGTAATGAAAAGTTAAAAAAAACTATAGAAATTTTATTGGCGATAATGCTCATTGGTACAGCTGTTTCAGTATTTTTTTACAATCCTTAAACTGTCGGGATTTCATAATAATCCCCAACAACATTGTATCCTTTAACTACAGCAGCTCTATTTGATATTTCTAGATACCAACGAAGAACATTTGGATACTCATCAAGCTTTATTTGATGTCTCTCAAATCTAGCTATCCATGGCCAAATAGAAATATCAGCAATAGAGTATTCATCAACGATATATTCTCTACTTGATAATCTTTCATCTAAGATTTGATACACATGTTTGGTGTAGCCCTTAGATTTTTCTTCCGCAAATTTACTTTTTCCAGCGTTATAAAAAAGGTATTGGTGTGCTTGACCTAACATTGGTCCTACATAAGACATTTGAAAAAATAACCACTGAACTATTTCCCAATAGTAATTTTTATTAAGAAATTTATCGTATTTTTCAGCAAGATAAAGAAGAATAGCACCTGACTCAAAGACAGTGATTCCTTTATCATTATCCACAATAACGGGAATTTTATTACTTGGAGAAATTTTGGAAAAAAAATCAGAAAACTGTTCTTTTTTCTCTAAATCTATATGAATCGCATTATATTGTATTCCTAATTCTTCAAGCATAATGCTGATTTTTCGACCATTGGGAGTTGCTGAAGAATATAAATCAATCATTTTTAGAAATTAGTTAAATTCAAACTATATATAAAATATGCTCAGTTCAACAGACAATATAATTAAGCTTGCTTGGAGTGATAAAGTTTCATTTGAAGAAATTAAAAGAATTCATGGTTTAAGCGAATCTGCAGTAATAAAAATTATGAGAAAAAATCTAAAGCCTAAATCATTTAAAATATGGAGAGAGAGAGTTACTGGACGAACAAGAAAGCATGAAAAAAAAAGAAATTTCTCCTCAAGACCTTTTAAGTTGGATGATTATGTTTAGATATATAATCTTATTTTTGTTTTTTATTTTTTTATCCGCTCAATCATTTGCAGATCAAAACGATAAAAGATTGAATCGTTTATTTGACAAACTTATTGTTACAGAGGATCAGTTGGAAATAGAAAAACTTACGCAACAAATATGGAAAATTTGGCATGAAATAGATGATCCAAAAATGACAAGGGCTTTTGAGACTGGTGTACAAATGATGAATCTAGGTTTCCATTCTAGGGCAATTGATTATTTTGATAAGGTAATACTTGAAATGCCTAATTTTGCTGAAGCTTGGAATAAAAGAGCAACAGCTCATTTTATGATGGGAAATTTCGGTCTTTCAATGAGAGATATAAGTAAAACATTAGAGCTCGAACCAAGGCATTTTGGAGCATTAGACGGAATGGGTTTAATATTTATTCATCTTGATCAACCTGAAAAAGCTATTGATATCTACGATAAGATGTTGGAAATTTTTCCAAACAGTAATTCAACCAAAATGAAAAAAGATAGAATT
Organism: uncultured Alphaproteobacteria bacterium; assembly: GCA_902595855.1. Taxonomy (GTDB): domain Bacteria; phylum Pseudomonadota; class Alphaproteobacteria; order HIMB59; genus CACPNW01. Next base: position 843 of record CACJRY010000019.1, on the reverse strand, counting down.
TTGTCACTTACAACTCAATCTACCTAAAAATCAAATAAAATAATTAAAATCGATAAAGTAAAAAAACTTACAAAAGTGCTTAAAACTATATTTGATGAAATAAGTTCTTTTTGAGAATTATATCTGAATGCAAAATAATAGGTTTGTGATCCACTAGGTAAAGCTGCCGCTAAAGTTACAGTCATGATTAATAATTCATCTAAATTCAAAAGAAATTTAGAGATAGTGAATGCAATTAGTGGGTGTAGTATATTTTTCAAAAAAGTTAAGATTATTGATTTTTTAAATGAAATAACTAAATCAAATGATGCTATAGCAAACCCAAGGGATAACAGTACACATGGTAAGGCAATTTCTGAAATTGCATTAAGTATAAATAATAAATTAGTTGGTTGAGGAATTTTAAAATAATTTAGTGAAATACCAAGAAATATACCAACAAGAACTACATTTCTAAATAAACCAATAAATGTTCTTAAAATTTGCCTATGAATTTTCAAGGATCTATTTCTGTAACTCTCAATTATTAATGTCGTATATGTAAAATGTACTAATCCATGAAAAAGAACTAATATCATGTAAGGCATAACATTTAATTTGCCAAAAAGTGTATGCATCAAGGGAATCCCAAGTGCTACAGAATTTCCAAAACATGAAGCAAGCCCGATTAGTGCACTATCATCAACAGTAAATTTAAATTTATTATAAGCAATTTGATAACCAATAAAAAAAATAAAAATTCCAGCTCCAAAAAAAACAAAAAGTAAATTTAATGTATTAAAACTAGGAAAATTAATTTGCCAAAAATAGGTAATGAGGGCTATAGGAAGTAATATATTAAAA
>CACJRY010000018.1:5000-13711 GCA_902595855.1 uncultured Alphaproteobacteria bacterium | reverse complement strand
CTCTGTAACCTACAACATACTTGTAAACTGTGTAGTTTTTCCATACTAATTTATTATTATCAATTATAACTAAAATTTTATGCATAAATTTTATTTTTTGTTATTATAATTTAAATTCTTTTATAAAAAAATTAATAAAATTAATATTGTATTTCATAGTTGATATTGGATGGTTTCCTCTTAGACATTCAAATACAAAGTTTCTCTTATAATTAATTTTTTTTAAAGCACAAAAAACATTTGCAAAGTTTACTATACCTGTACCTAAATAGACATTGTCACCCTTTTTGTTTTTATCTTTGATGTGTATATGAATGATATATTTGGCTAGATAACGAATTGCGTTGTTTTGATTAGTGTCAATTAAACAACGGTTGCCAGTATCATAGACAATTTTAAGATGATCATTACATACCAATTTTATTAGTTTTTTTAAACTTCGTTTCTCTAAATTACATTCTAGTGCAATATAAATTTTATTTTTTTTTGCCTTATTGGATATTTTCTTTAGCACTTCAACAAATTTTAGATAGTTTGATAATTTAATGTTACTTTTTTCAAGTAATGGCAAAACATAAATCTTAATATTTGCTTGATTTAACTTATAAAAAAGATTGTCTATTCTGCTTAAATCTTTGTTTTTTAAAATTGAATGATTGATGTAATAATCATCACAGAAACTATAATTAGTTTTTAAATATTTTTTTGATTGAGTTTTTAAAAAATTAAATTTTTTAGAATCAAAAAAGGGATTATGTTTAAAATCACCCTCACGTTCTGTAAAGTATTCTATAAAATCTATTTTTAAAGAAGATGCAGCTTGTATTTCTTCCTTCCATTTATTTTTTGGGAAAATTTGAAGCTTATCACTCTTAAAATAAGTGAGTCTGCCTTGCACAAAACCTAACACAGTCTTTTGCCTAGCATATTTATATTCTCAATATCTTTTGGTAATATCATATCATCTTTTTTAATTTTAATAGAATCTGAACCACAAACTAAGTAAAAATAATTTTTGTCAATTCTATAGATTAATCCATTTTGATATGGATGGAATTTTACATTTTCAGTATTTTTAAAACAATTATATATTTTAATTTTATAATTTTTAAATTTTGTAAATGCTCCGTCAAAAGGATGTGAAAATGCTCTTATAAATAAAATTATTTGCTCTTGTTTCCAATCCCAATTTATTTTTCCATTTTTTTCTGAATTTAGCCGTGGCCAGTAAAATGACATAGATTCATTTTGTATTTTTCCTTTTGGAAACTTTTTTGATTTTACAAAATTAATAAATTTATTAAAAACAATTTTTTCTTGTTTTTGTATTACATTTAGATAATCAACAGGTAATAATTTATTTTTAGAATTCAATTTAAATCTACTATCCAAAATTATTCTGCCATCATCATAATTTTGAGTTACGTAATGTATGTTTATGCTAAAAGATTTATTGTCTTTCATTAATATTTTCCAACTAATATTTGCAGCACCTCTTAAATCTGGCAATGTAGCAGCATGGTAATTAAACACCCTATTTTTAAAATGCTCAAGAAAAAATTTATTCGCCTTCCATGGACAATTCAAAAATAGCACTATTGTATTATTGTTTGATATTTTCTTAAAATTATTAATATTTAATCTGGTAAAAACCTTATAGGTAATATTCAATTTTTTTAATACATTTTCAAATATAATATTTTTGCATAATTTATTTAGATGATTTTTATCAGTAATTATTAATGTTTTAATTTTTTTTATTTTTGCTTTTTGATAAATTTCTGTAATTGGACCATCTTCTTTTAATCTATTACCTCCTACAAGAATTAATTCATAAATATCATTATTTACTTTATTTTTTTTCATATTAAATTTTTATTATATCTAGAGATCAATTTAGATAAAATAATTGCATTCTTTTTAGCGTCCTCTAAATTCCTATAGTTTGTTTTAAATTGAATTAATTGCTGCTGAACAAATTCAGCATTTTTACAATAAACTTTTTTAATTTTTTTTTCTTTAAAATAATTTAATATTGAAGGTTCTTTATAAATTGGATAACAACCAGCATAAAATCCATCGCCTCCCATTTTTACGTAATCATTATAAAATTCTTTCCAACTTTTTTTTACAACTTCATTACCTAAGTATCTGACTGCAAAAGAGTAATAAGTATGCTGATGCGAGTAACTTGCTTTTTGCGGGACTAACCATGTACATTTTTTAATTTCTTTTTTAAATATTTTTGCAACTTTTATTCTTCTTGAAATTATTGCTTTAAAATTCTCCAATTGCCCTAAGCACACTGCTCCAACTATTTCAGGCATTCTGTAATTTAAACCTATATAATCAAATCTAAGATAATTGGGATCTTGTATTGTTGAAAGTGGAAGTGGATTTATATTGCTTTCTGAATTTAGGTTTATGTAACCTATGCCACAAAATTTTCTTATTTTTTTTGCATATTCTTTATTATTGGTTGTTATAATACCACCTTCAGTAGCACCACTGAGATGTTTTTTGTTTTCAAAACTCCAAATACTCATATCTCCTGACACACCGGAAATCTTATTTTTGTATTTTCCGTAGAATTCTTGAGCATTGTCCTCTATTATTTTAATATTATATTTTTTAGCTAATTTAATAATTGGATCGACATCTACTGGTAGTCCTTGTAATGAAACTAAGATTATTGCCTTAGTATTCTTTGTAATTTTTTGTTTAATTGTTTCTGCTGTTACAATCATGGAATTTACATCAATATCTGCAAAAACTGGTACAGCTCCAGAATGAATTACAGCATAAGCATCCATAACAACTGCAAGAGAAGGAACAATTACTTCATCAGTTTTTTTTAATTCAAGAGCTGCAATACAAGCATGGAGTCCTGATGTGCCAGAATTACAGGCTATTGCATATTTTGCATTATATAACTTTGAAATTTTTTTTTCTAATTCGTATACATAAGCTTTTTTTTTATTTTCAGTATCTAATACATCTAAGACATACTCAATTTCGTTATTAGGAAATTTAGATTCTTTTTTTTTAATAGATTTTATTTTATTAATTAATTTATAATTTTCAGTCATTTAATTTTTCCTTTAGGACCGAAATAAACTCTCTCCTTAAGTGTCTTATCTATTAATTTATGAGGAGTGTTAAATCTATCTCCTAATTTTAATTTATTAATTATGTTGATTTTAGATTTGTTCAAAACTTCCTCAATCAATAATACCGAAGAGTAACCTGTGGCCACAACAATAAATTTGCTTTCTTTTCTAATAATAAGTCCAGAAAAAAATTGATGATCAAGTACTTCTCCACCATGTAAATGAACTTTTTTAATAGATACTGATAAATTATTAATTTTAGTTTTTGCTCCATCATAAGGATCATCGAAAGCATTAATAAAATTAAATAGATTAATATCATTCATAGACCAATCAATCCAAGAATTAACATTTGAATCTAACCTTGGGAAATATGTTTTAAGATAACGGGGTTGTTGAATTAATTTAAAATCATAACCTCTTATTACTTTTTTTATAAAATTTTCATAAAAGTTTGGAATATTTGCATTTTGAAAATTATAATAATCTTGAGGAATTCTACAGTGATGAGGAAAAATTTCTGTTTCATTATATATTACTGGACCACTATCAATTTTTTCGCTCACTTGATGAATAAGCAAATTAGAAATTCTGTCATTATTTATTATTCTCCATGAAAAACCTCCTCCTCCACTATCCATTGGCAATCTTGAAGGATGGAAATTAACAATTTGATTTTTAAAAAAGTTTTTAATATCATTTTTTTTAAATATCCATCTTGAGCTTAAAGAGATAAATAGAGTTTCATTAATATTAATATTTTTTTTTATAAAATTTTTAAACTTAATATTAATTTTTTCAAATACAAAATAGGGGAAATTCCCTTTTAATATTTTTTTTTGATCTTTAGAGGTTATAACCAAGGATTTAATTTTGTATTTTTTGTTAATGCTTATAAGTCTTTCTAAGGTTTCATTTGCTCCAATAAAAACAATATTTTTAATTTTTTTAAATTTTAGATTATTTCTCATTTTAATTTAATCTTTTAAAGGTATCATGTCTTATAGGTCCTTGTAGAGGGACTTTACTTTTAGAATTTATAATTTTTGATATTTTTTTAAAAGTTTCATAGCAGGCATCTAAATAGTTTTCTATAATTTTATAATTGTGAGAAAAAGATGTAGCTAATCTGGAGCTTGTTAAAAAGCCTTTATGTAACATTTCTTGGTTAAAATATGTTGATAGCTCTAATGAGTTCTTATAACAAAATGAGAATTCTGGTATTGTATCCATTCCCTTTATAGTAATTTTAATATCATTAGAGTTTGCGATTTCTTGCCATCTTTTCTTAATAAATTTCCCATAGTTAGTATTAATTTTTTGAACATTAAATTTTTTCATTTTTGTTAAAGTAGCTATACCTGCTACAAAACCAACTCGTTCTGTCCACATCAATGAACTTATAAAAGTATTCTGGGCATATTGCATCACATCTTTTCTACCTAAAATAGCCGCAATTGGAAAACCATTTCCAATTGCCTTTGAATAAATAGCAATATCTGGATTTATTTTATAAAATAAATGTTTACCTCCATAATTATCATGAAATCCTGAAGTTATTTCATCGAATATAAATACCGCTCCTATTTTTTTAGCTATACTTTTTATATGCCTCAAAAGCTTAACATCAGGCTTCATATTTCTTTGAGGTTCCATAATTATTGCACCAATATTTTTATTATGCTTATTTACTTTTTTATCAAAATCTTCTTTATCGTTATATTTAAATGGTATTGCGCTATCTATTAAATTTTTAGGTACACCATTTGGTATCAAACCAGGCAATAATTGATCAGTCAAATTATCTTTTTTTCTTAAATTTGAGGATAAATACCAGTCTTGCCAACCATGATATCCACAAAATAGAACTTTATCTTTACCAGATGCCGCTCTAGCAATTCTTATTGCAATTGAACAAGCTTCACCTCCACTTCTTGCGAATCTTGTCATATCTGCCCAAGAATGGGCCTCTAATAATAATTCAGAGAATTCAACCTCTTCATATGAATTTAATGTCCCCATAGAAGAATTATTAATAGCGTTAATAACTTTTTTATTAACGTAAGAATCTGAATATCCTAAAATACATGATAGAGTACCCATTCCTGCAAAATCAAAATATTTTTTATTATTAAGATCCCATATTGCTACGCCTTTTGCTTTTTTATAATAAACAGGCCATAGTTCTGGTAAAAATAGTTCACTTCTTTTAGATAGTAATTGCCCGCCACCTGGGATAATTTTTTTTGCTTTATTTAAAAGTTCCTGGCCTTTATTTTTAAATTTAATTTTTTTTTTCATTATTATTATGTATTATTTTTTAGTAATGTTCTTATAATTTTCAAGTCAAGCATATCATCTATTTCAAATGAATGTTTTTTACTCATGATATATGGTATTGTTTTATTGTGAAGAAATGTCTTATTATTAAGATAACTTTTAATTTCCGAAATATACAAAGACCCATTATAAAAATAAAGTTTTGAGATTTCTTGCCTTCTTAAAGTTTTAAAAGTTTTTGAATTGAATGGTTTAATAAATCCAGAATTATTAATAGAAACTAAGAAATCTGGGTGCATACCTTCAACTTGACAAACTCCTATAAGCGCCTCAGCTTTTTTTGAATTTAGAAATTTTTTAATAGCTAAATTTATATCGTATGTAGTTGTCAAAGGAGATGTTGGTTCTAATAAAATAAAATTCTTAAATTCATTTTTTGATTTATTGATAAAATCAATGCAATGTTTTACAACTTCAAAAGATGAAGTTGAGTCTTTTGAAATTTTTGCAGGTCTTATAAAGGGGACATCAGCACCAAATTTTATTGCTAAATCTGCTATTTTTTGTGAATCAGTACTAACAATTACTTTACTAATATAATTAGAGCGTAATGCAGAATAAATAGGGTAATATATTAAAGGTTTTCTATTAATAGTTTTTAAGTTTTTATTTTTAATACCCTTGCTGCCAGCTCTTGCAGTTATAATTGCTAAAAATTTTTCTTTTTTCATTCGTTAAATTTAAACTACCAAACAGAGGCTCCCCCATCTACAATAAAATTATGACCAATAACATATTCAGATGAATCAGAAATTAGATAATGTAATAATTCATTAAATTCAGATTTTCTAGCCATTCTTTTCATTGGATTTAGAGCTTTATATTTTTTTATAAATGTTTTAGATTGCTTATTTTCTACTCCACCAGGAGATATACAATTAACTCTAATTCCCTTATCTGCATATTTTGTAGCTAACCATTTTGTCATCCCTATGATTGCTGTTTTAGCAACTGAATAAGATAATGGACAATTAAAATTTTCACCTTTGTAAATATTATGATTTGGTGAAACTACGCCATAGTGACTTGCAACATTTATTATTTGTCCTTTTTTTAATTTAACCATTGATGGTATAACTGCTATACTTGCTAAATAAGAACCATATAAAGTCACTTTTATTGATTCATCCCAAGTTTCGTAATCAAATTCATTAAAAATTGATCTATTTTTTAAAGAAAATTCTGAGGTCAAGGCAGCATTATTGATTAATACATCAACACCTTTCATTTTACTAATAGCAGTATTAATTTTTTTAACAAATTTTTTTCTTTCTAAGATATTGCATTTAAAAAAGGTAATATTCTCATCATTTATATATTTATTAATATTATTTGAACTTAGGTCTAAAACAGACAAATATTTAACTTTATCACTCAAGTAAGAAGTATATTCTGCACCCAAAAGACCGTTGCCTCCTATGAGTAAAACTTTTTTATTTGATATATTAAAATTCATAGAACTTTGTTTATAAGCCATATTATATATTAATAGTAATAATTTTTATGCCATTTAACATAATTTTTAATACCTTTTTTAATATCTGTAAAATTTATTTTTTTATAATCCTTTTGAATTAAATTATTATTTGAGTGTGTTTTTAATACATCTCCTTTTTGTCGCTTTATAAATTTAAATTTACCTTTCATGCTTAAATTATCCTCGATAATATTTATTAAATCCATTAATTGAATTTTTCTTCCACTTCCTATATTGTAAATTAATGAATTCTTAAGAGACTTTGATTTTTTAAATAGTATATAATTTAGAATTTTAACAACATCACCTATATATGTAAAATCTCTTTCGTGTTTTCCAAAAGCATAAATATTAAATGTTTTTTTCTCAATGATAGCTGATACTATATTTTTTAAAAACATATCTGGTCTTCCATACTCACCATAAACAGTAAAAAACCTAAGTCCTATTATCTTCATTTTTGTTTCACTTGAAATGTAAGTTGATAAAATTTCATTAATATTTTTTGTCATTGCATAAAAGGATTTTTGAGTAGTAATTGATATTTTTTCATGTGTTGGGAAAACTGCAACATCTCCATATACAGAACTTGATGAAGCGTATATGAATTTTTTAACTTTATATTTCTTAGCTAAAAAAATAGCATTATAAAAACCATTAACATTCGAATCAAAATATTTTTTTGGAAAGATATTTGAGTTTCTCACTCCAGCTAATGCTGCAAAATTTATAACAATACTAATATTAAAATTTTTAAATATTTCCTCAAATTTTTTAAAATCAGTTATGCTAATTTTATAATAACTAAAATTCTTAAATTTAATTAGATTTTTCAACCTATCTCTTTTAATTTTTAGTCCAGTTAAGTTATTTAAATTGTCAATTCCAATTAATTTATATTTTGAATTTCCTGATAATATACTTAATGCTAAATTATAGCCAATGAAACCGGCACAACCAGTTATAAGTATAGTTCTCAATTTGTTGGTATTACAAATTCTGGTCCTGATTTGATATTGCCAGGCCATCTACTTGTAACTGTTTTAAGTTTTGTATAAAAATTAATACCCTCTTTCCCATGCATTGCATGATCACCAAATAGAGATTGCTTCCAACCTCCAAAACTATGGAAAGCCATTGGTACGGGAATAGGCACATTAACACCTACCATTCCAATTTTAGCGTTCGTAGTAAAATGTCTAGATATTTCTCCATCAGATGTATAAATACTAGTACCATTACCAAATGCATGATCATTAACTAAATCAAGAGCTTCATTATAATTTTTAGCTCTAATTACACACACTACAGGTCCAAAAATTTCTTCTTTATAAATGGTCATTTCTTTTGTAACTTTATCAAATAAAGTTGGTCCTACAAAGTAGCCATTTTCATAACCTTGTATTTTATAATTTCTACCGTCTTCAACTAATTTTGCACCTTCATCAATCCCAATATCAATATATTTCTCTATTTTATCTTTATGTTCTTTTGATATTACCGGTCCCATATCTGAATCAGGATCAGTCCATGGAGCAACTTTTAATTTTTGTGACTCTAAATGTATTTTATTAACTAAATCATCTGCTATATCTCCTACCGCAACTGCTACTGATATTGCCATGCAACGTTCACCTGCTGAACCATAACCTGCTCCAATTATTCCATCAACTGCTTGATCTAAATTTGCATCAGGCATAACAACTAGATGGTTCTTAGCTCCACCTAATGCCTGAACTCTTTTTCCATTTTTTGCAGACTGTTCATAAATATATTTTGCTACC
>CACJRY010000017.1 GCA_902595855.1 uncultured Alphaproteobacteria bacterium | reverse complement strand
AAAATGATTTATGAAATTTATAGATTTTATAAATTATGTAAAACAGTCAAGCATGATAATCTAACAGATCAAGTAACAATATCTGATTTTTTAGATGAAAATAATTTTTCTTTTTACATGAGAAATTTGCACATTTATCCTTTGATTTCATCAATATGGTCGACAAATCAATCTGATGTCACCAACTTTCCTTTTAGATTATTTTTAAATTTTTTTAACAATCATGACTTATTTAATTTTAAAGATAGGCCTCAATGGAAATTCATAAATGGTGGCAGTCACACTTATATTAAAAAAATATTAAATCTTAATAAATTTGAGTATTCGTTAAATTGTAAAATTACAGATATTAAAAGAGAAGGAAATCAGATTAAAATAATCCATAATAATCAAGAACTCATTTTTGATTTTTTAGTTTTAGCTACTCATGCTGATCAGGCACTAAAATTACTTGGGGATCCAACATTAGATGAAATAGAAATTTTATCTAAGTTTCAATATACAAAAAATAAAGCCTTCTTGCATTCTGATATAGAAATGATGCCTAAAAATAAAAACACATGGTCTAGCTGGAATTTCATAAAAAACAAAAAAAATACTAAAGAATTTACACTTTCTTATTGGATGAATAATTTACAAAAATTAAAAACTAGAAATAATTATTTTGTTACTATTAATCCAACGCAAGTTCCAAATTACATTCATGATGAAACTTTGTTTACACATCCTAAATTTGACTTTGCTTCTCATAAAGCTCAAAAGATGTTGAAAGATATACAGGGTATTAAAAACACTTTTTTTTGTGGCTCTTATCACGGATTTGGTTTTCACGAGGATGGCATTCAATCTGCTGCGTACATTGCCAAGTTGTTAGAAGTTGATATACCGTGGAAAAGAGATAATAGTTTTTATAATAGATTACAATATTTATAAAAATGAATTCAAAAATTTTATTATCTTCAATAGTTCACAAACGGTTTGGAAAAATTAATCACTTATTCAAATATAAGGTCCCTAGTATTTTTTTAGATTTAGATGAGTTAGAGAAAGTAAAAAATAACTCTTATATTTTCTCCATAAATTCTTTTAATATTTTGTCATTTAATGAGAAAGATCATGGTTATCGCGATCATAGAAAAATAAAAGAATATATAGTTGATCATCTGAATAGTTATAATATTCAATTTAAAAAGCTTAAAATAAAGATTTTGTGTTTTCCAAGAATATTAGGATATGTTTTTAATCCTTTATCAGTAATTTACTGTTATGAAGATGAGGAATTAATCTCTATTTTTTATGAAGTAAAGAATACATCAAACGAACAACATACTTATGTTTTTGCAAAAGGTTCTGGTTCGGTATTGAGTACATTAAAACATCAATGTGATAAAAATTTTTATGTTTCACCTTTTATAGGTATGAAAGGAAAGTATTTATTTACAAACAAATTGGATCAAGAGAAAATCAATTTGATAATAGATCTTTATGATGCAAATAATGATAGAGTATTAATGGCATCCCAAACTGGAAAGTTTGTTGATTTTAAAGCAACAAAATTATTAAAATATAATATTTTAAATCCTCTTTTTGGATTTAAAGTTATGGCAGCTATTTTGTTTGAAGCCTTAAGGATTGTTTTTAAGGGTGGAAGGTATTATGCTAGAAAGAAAAAAACAATTGATACAGTTTCGTTTGAGGGGAGTTTTTAATGAATTATGTAAATGATAAATTTCAACAGTCTTTTGAAATTGTAGCAGAAAAATTCTTATCAAAGATTCGTTTCGGTGAACTAATTGTTACATTTCCATCAGGTTCAACTAAATCTTTTAAAGGAACAAATGGTGATGAAATAGCTGATTTAAAATTACATAATTATAAATTTATTTCTAAAATTTTTAAAAGAAAATCAATTGGTTTTGCAGAATCTTATATGGATGGTGATTTTAGCACTTCTGATTTAACTAAATTACTTCTAATTTCTTATAAAAATGAAAAATATTTTCTACATAACTTAAAATCAAATATTTTTTTCAATATGTATTCAAAGTTTAAGCATTTTCTCAATGATAATACAAAAAAACAAAGTAAAAAAAATATAGAATACCATTATGATTTAGGAAATAGTTTTTATGATAAATGGTTAGATCAAAGTATGACTTACTCCTCAGCATATTTTGATAAAGATAATCAAAATTTATTTGATGCTCAAATTAGTAAATATAAACAGATCGCGAAGTCACTTAATTTAAATGAAAATTCTATAGTTCTTGAAATTGGTTGTGGTTGGGGAGGCTTTTCTTCATATATCGCAAAAAATTATAAATCTAAAATAGATGCAATTACTATCTCTAAAGAACAATTTGATTATGCATCAAATAGAATTCAGCAAGAGGGTTTAGGTGAAAAAGTATCAATTAAATATAGGGATTATAGAGATATTGAAAATAAGTATTCAAATATAGCCTCAATAGAGATGTTTGAAGCTGTTGGAAAGAAGTATTGGGAAAAATATTTTAGTATTTTAAAAAATTCTTTAGTTAATTCTGGTCAAGCAGCATTACAAATTATAACTATTGATGATCAAAGAGCAATTAATTATCAACGTCAACCAGATTTTATACAGCAATATATTTTTCCAGGAGGTATGCTGCCTACCAAAAAAGAACTTCAAGAAATTAATTTCAAAGTTGGCCTTGACTTTAAAGAGATTAAAAGTTTTGGTTTATCATATGCAAAAACACTCAATCTTTGGAATCGACAATTTCAAAATTCATGGGATGATCTAGCTCAATTAGGATTTAATAAAAGATTTAAAAGAATGTGGGAATTTTATTTATCTTATTGTGAGACAGGCTTTATCACTCGGTCTACTGATGTTTCTCATTTTTTAATTAATAGATGAGTAAAATAAAAATTTTTTTAATACTTAGTGGCTATCAGTTAACTTGGTTGATGTGCGTTTTTGGGGAACTTGTATATCAAAGTTCATTCCCTGGTAGTATTTCTGGAATAATTTTTTTATTATTGTTTTTTATAAATTCAAATAATAAAAAAAGATCTTTTAATATTATTTTTTTTATTTCAATTATTGGATATTTATTTGACTCAATTTTGGTCAATTTGCGAATTTATGATTTTAATACCTCTTTAAATGTGGGTGTATTACCAATTTGGATGCTTGTTTTATGGCCTAGTTTTGCAACTTTATTCGATGAAATTTTAGTTTTTTTATCTAAATACAAGTTAATAGCTTTAATGATTAGTGGAAGTTTAGGGCCTTTCACATATTATTTAGGAAATCCTTTAGGATTAATCGATATCAATAGCTATTTCTTTTTCTTTATTTTGATGATTCCTTTTTGGATTTTTCTTATGCTTTTCTATTTAAATTTTTTGTTAAGATTAAAATTTAATTAGTATTTTCTTCAATTAGGGATTTTGCTTTTTTTTCTTCTCTATCTCTTTTATTTTTTGCACGGTTGAGTGCCTTTTCAAGATCTTGATAAGTGCATAATCCAGTATCCATTGGACTTTTTGCTTCTAGCACTGCTTCTCTAAATGTTCCATTGCGAATTGCATCTACGGTATTTTTTGTTGATCCAGTCAATTTTGCAATCTGGGAACTGGTTAGTTCATCAGGATATCTTTTGATTAACCATAATATAGCATAAGGTTTTTCTTGGCGAAGGGATAGAGGCGTGTATTTTGAATCTTTTTTTCTTGGTGGAAGAGAGTCGATTACCTCCGAGGAAATAAGTTGTAATCTTGCTGAAGTATCATTTTCACATCTTGATATTTCTTCTTTTGTTAATTGTTTATTATCAATTGGATCATAACCACGCATACCAACTGCAACTTCACCATCCGCAATTCCTTGAACTTCTAGTTCATGCAGACCACAGAATTCAGATATTTGTTCAAAGCTCAAAGCAGTATTGTCTATAAGCCATATTGCTGTTGCTTTAGGCATTAGTGGTAATTTCATATTTTATCCTTTTATAAAAAAAAAACTCTTATAAATATATTCCTATAAATTTAATATAAAAATAATTAATTATGACAGATTTTTTGGAAATTGATGAAAAGCAAAAGACTATTAAGAAGCTTAATTTAGAGAATTTTAGCTTAGAAAATTTAAATCAATATATTTTAGAGCTAAATGAAGAGATTGTTAGGGTCAAAGGAGAAATTGACTTAAAAAAAAACTCAATTATTGAGGCTGAAAAATACTTTAAATAACTATTTAAATAACTATTTTGTTATTTTTACACCCTTAAAGCGTTTTTGGAACCTTGCTACTTGACCTTCAGACTCATTTAGGTTTGCTTTTCCACCTGTCCAGGCTGGGTGAGATTTAGGGTCAATCTCCAGTTTTAGAGTATCATTTTCCTTTCCCCATGTAGATCTTGTCTTAAATGTTGATCCATCAGTCATTACAACATTTATTTCATGGTAATCAGGATGTATATTTTTCTTCATTGCCTTGGGCTTATAATTAAATATCTTTTAAAGTAAAGTCAGATTTTCTATCAATTTGTCATGAATCAATGAATTTGAAACCATTATATCTCTTGATTTAGTTGTCCATTTATCACCATTCGGTTTAGAAACTTTACCTCCTGCTTCTTTTACTAACAACACACCAGAGCAAATATCCCATAAATTTAGATCTCTTTCCCAAAAACCATCGATTTTACCTGCTGCGACATAGGCTAAATCTAAAGCGGCAGATCCTAATCTTCTTACACCTGCGGTATTTTTTGATACATTATCAAGCTCTTTATAAAAATTTTCATAAATTCTGTAACTGAAAGGAATGCCAGTTCCTACTAAACAATTAGTTAACTCATTTCTCTTTGAAACTCTTAATCTTTTATTGTTGCACCATGACCCTTTCCCAAGAGAAGCCCAGTAAAATTCATTCATAATTGGATTATAGACTACCCCATCTGTTATTTCATTATTGACCATTTTTGCAATAACAATAGATATAAAAGGGATACCGTGAATAAAATTTGAAGTTCCATCAATAGGGTCAATAATTATTGTTTCTCCATCCCCTTTTATAAGACCAGACTCTTCAGTTAAATAATTTACATTAGGATAATAATATTTTAATGTTTCTAAAATTGACTGTTCTACTTTTAAATCAGCGTTCGTAACAAAGTCACCAATATTCTTAGACTGTATTTGTAAATTTTCTATTTCACCAAAATCTCTTGTGAGTATTCTTCCAGCTTTTCTTGCAGCTTTTTCAAAAATATTAATTGTAGCTGGAAGCATTATTTTTTTACTTTTTCTAAATAGCCGGCATCTGCAGTACTAATTACTACAAAATCATCTATGGTTATAAATGGAGGCACAGAGGTCTTAATACCACCAGTCAATATTGCTGGTTTGTATGAAGATGCTGCTGTTTGACCCTTAACAACTGCTTCTGTTTCTTCAACTTTTAGAATTATACTATCTGGAAGCTCAACTCCAACTACTGATCCCTCGTAGAATTGAAGACTGATATTATCGTTTTCCACCAAAAACTTTGACTGACTTTCTGAAATTATGTCCTCACCAATTTCAATTTGTTCGTACGTGGCATTATCCATAAAAACGAACTTATTATTTTCTGAGTATAAATATTGACACAATTTTTCATCGAGTATTGCCCTTTCCACACTTTCAGAAGATCTGAATCTTTCATTCATTTTTGTGCCTTCACGTATTTCCTTCATTTCTACTTGTAAATATGCACCACCCTTACCTGGTTGAGTGTGTTGAGTTTTTAATACTCTCCAAAGTTTTGAATTTATTTCTAATATATTTCCAACTTTAATCTGGTTGCCATCAATTTTCATTTTTATTCCTAAAGTATAATTTTTTAAACTGTAAATTTATATTTTTTAAATTTCTGCAGTCTACTATATTAAAAGATGGATTTAACAAAACCCTATTTTTATGAGCAATGTTCATGACTTTTTTTAAGATAACTAAATTTCCCCTGACTTTTATATAGTCAATTTTTTCAGTTGCCATTCTGATGCTTAGGCTACTATCAAAACCACAATCTACAAAAACTTTAAAACTAGATTTGCCAAATTTAGCTATTAATATTTTTTGAAAAGTTAAAATAAAATCTGATCCGAGCCCTTTTAAAATATAATTTTTAAAATGAAGTATAGGTTTTATATTATATATTTTTGCTACTTTTAGAATATCCTCAGCCTGATCAAGATTATTTATGGAGAAGGCGTATAATTTTCTAGTCACCTATAAGAATTTCTTAAAATCAATCATTGTATCAATCATTCTATTAGAAAAACCCCACTCATTATCATACCATGACAATACTCTACAAAATTTCTCATTAACAACCTGAGTTTGAGTTAAGTCAAAAACTGAACTACTTGCATTATGATTAAAATCGACTGATACAAGCGGTTGATTATTGGTTGTTAATATATTTTTTAGTTGTTTTGTTTTTGATGCACTAATTACAAATTTATTTATTTTTTCAACTGAAGTTTTCTTTTTGGATGTAAATGTAAAATCTATTAGTGAAACATTCGGCGTAGGCACTCTGATTGCCGTTCCGTCTAGTTTACCTTTCAATTTAGGTAGAACTAAACTTATTGCTTTTGCAGCACCAGTTGATGTAGGTATCATAGATATTGCTGCACCTCTTGATCTTCTAAGGTCACCATGAGTCTGATCAACAGTTCTTTGATCACCTGTATAACTGTGTATTGTTGTCATAAAACCGCATTCAATTCCGACACTTTTATCAAGCACCATTGCTACTGGTGCTAAGCAATTTGTTGTGCAAGATCCATTTGAAATAATATTATGCTTACTTTTCAGTAGATTATTATTAACACCTTGAACAATTGTAGCATCAACATTTGTGCCAGGAGCAGAAATAATAACTTTTTTTGCACCTGCTTTTAAGTGCGAACTTGCTTTTTCTTTACTTGCAAAAACACCGCTGCATTCTAAAACAACATCTATCTTAAGTTTTTTCCAGGGTAGATTGTTTGGATCTCTCTCGCTAAAAAATTTGATTTCTTTGTTTTTATATTTCAATCCTTTGTTAGTTTTATTGATTTCAACAGGAAGCTTTCCATGGACACTATCAAATTTCATTAAATGCAAACTTGAGTCTAAACTGCCAAGTTCATTTATTGCGACAATTTCAACACCTTTAAGATTTTTCTCTAAAAAAGCTCTAAAAACTAATTTTCCAATTCTCCCAAAACCATTAATAGCAACTTTCATTTTATGTCCTCTCTATTGTTAAGTTAATTTATTTTTAATAATTTTGCATACTTGCTCAGGTGTAATCCCAAAATATTTATAAACATCTTTGTAAGGGCCACTCGCACCAAAAGATTTCATTCCAATAAAATTGTCATTATCTATATATTTTTCCCAACCATTAATTATACCAGCTTCAATTGCAAATTTTGGTTTATTATCGATTATTTCTTTTTTATATTTTGAGTCTTGAATATCAAAGAGCTCCATAGAAGGAAAAGATATTACTCTTAAATTAATATTATCTTCTTTTAATTTATCTGATGCCAAAAGTGCAATTTCAACTTCTGAACCTGATGCAAAAATTGAAGCATCATGCTCTAAATGACTTTTAATTATATAAGCTCCTTTCTTAACTAAGTTTTCTTCATAAGAAACTCTTTTATTAGTAGGTAGTCCTTGTCTTGTTAAAGCTAAAATTGTTGGTCCTGTAGTTTCAAGTGCAATTTCCCAGGCTTCAATTGTTTCTACTATATCACACGGCCTTATAACATTTAAGTTAGGAATTGCTCTTAGAGCTGCTAAATGTTCCACAGGTTGATGCGTAGGTCCATCTTCCCCAAGACCAATAGAATCATGTGTCATAACATAAACCACTGGCAGTTTCATTAAAGCAGATAACCTGATTGAAGGCCTGCAGTAATCAGAAAAAACTAAAAAAGTTCCTCCGTATGCTTTTATTCCACCGTGCAATGCCAAGCCATTCATTATGCCCGCCATAGCATGCTCTCTTATGCCATAATAAACATAGCTTCCATTGTAGTTTTCATAGTTATAGATTTCCATATTCTTTGTTTTAGTATTATTTGATCCTGTTAAATCTGCAGAACCACCTATAAAATTTTCTATGTGGTTATTAAATAATGTCAGTGAATTTTCACTAGCTTTTCGTGTAGCAAACTTTGAATCATCATTTGCATATTTTTTTTTAAAATTTACAACTTCTTTTTTTATTTCAATATCTAAGTTAGTATTAAAAAACTTTTTGAATTTAGTTGAATTAATAAAATCGGCATTTGTATTTCTCCAATTTTTTATATCTTCCTCATTTCTTTTTGCAAAACTTCTCCACTCAGAAAGAAGTTCTTCAGGAATTATAAATTCTTTGTGACTCCAGTCCAATTTTTTTCGAGTAAGACTTACTTCATCTTCTCCTAAAGGTGATCCGTGTGAAGCAGAGCTTGCTTCTTTGTTTGGTGAACCAAATCCAATTTTTGTTTTACAAGCAATAATTGTAGGTTTTTTGGAAATTTTAGCTTTATTTATCGCTTGATTTATTTCTTCATGATTGTGACCATCTATCCTTAGAGTATTCCAATCATATGATTTAAATCTTGCTTCCACATTATCACTACTACTTAAAGAAATTGGACCGTCTATTGAGATCGAGTTATCATCAAAGAAAACTATAAGCTTATTTAGTTTTAAATGTCCTGCTAAACTACATGCTTCATGACTTAAGCCTTCCATTAGACAACCATCTCCTGCAAAAACATAAGTATAGTGATCTATGCAATCCTTACCCAAAGATGATGACAGTTTACTCTCAGCCATTGCAAATCCAACAGCATTTGATAATCCTTGCGAGAGCGGACCAGTTGTTGTTTCAATTCCTGCTAGTTCTCCAAATTCAGGATGACCAGCTGTAGGGAAGCCAACTTGTCTAAAATTTTTAATATCGTTTAGGCTGATATCTTCATATCCAGTTAAATATAAAATGGAGTAAAGAAGCATAGAGCCATGACCATTTGATAAAACAAATCTGTCTCTATCAATCCATTTTGGATCCTTTGGATTAAATTTAAGATGATTTTTAAATAAAACTGTTGCAATATCTGCCATTCCCATAGGCATGCCTGGGTGACCAGAATTTGCTTTCTGCACAGCATCGATTGATAAAAAACGTATACAATTAGCTAATTGGGATATTTTCTGAGATATTGTATTGTTAGTATTCAAATTTCCTCGGTTTTTTAAGTCTTTTACACTAATATTTATATGCAATAAAGTGACATTTTAAAATAATCGAATTATAAAAAAAATATGAAAATTGAAGATAAAATATCGTTATTAAAAAAAACAATAAAAGAAATAATTAATATTTCAAGAAAAATAGATCATAATAGCGCTAATGAAAAAAAAATTGATGAGCTAAATACAGAAATAACTAATTTGAAAAAAGGCATTAAAGAGAGCGTAGAGGAATTAGAAGAATTTATTGAGGACAATAATGCCTGATATTGAGGTAAATGTTTTTAATCAAAAACTAAATTTAACCTACAAAGAAGATGAAAAGAATAGAATTTTAAAAGCTGTAGAAATATTAAATCAAAATTGGAATAAATATTCACATTTACAAGGAAAAGTTAGTGATATTAAGATTGCAACATTAATAAGCTTAGAGTTGCAAGACTCATTAGAAGATATTAAAATGCTTAAGGATAAAATAAAGAGTAAAGAAAGTGATTATCAATTATTAAAAAAAGAGATTGAATTTAAAAATAGGGAGTCTCAAGAAATTCAAAAAAATACTAATAAACTTGAGTCTGATTTAAATAATAAGAGTCAAGAATTATCTAAATTTGATAATATAATAGATGAACTTCTTGATGAAGTTTTGGAAATAAAAAATGATATTTTGAAAAATGAATGAACTTGCTTCTCAAAAAAAAAAATTGAGAAAAATCTTAACTCTTGAAAGAAAGAAAATTAAAAAACACGCTAATACTCAATTTAATATTGATGTTTTTGATCAGCTGAAAAAGTATATTGACTTCGAAAAAGTGAAGGATGTTGCTAGCTTCGTATCCATTAATTCAGAAATTTCAACAGATCAATTAAATAAAAAAATTATTGATTTAGGAAAAAAATTATCTTTACCCGTAATTAATAAAAATTCTGAGATATTAACTTTCAGGGAAGTCAATGTAAATACAAGGTTTAAATTAGGCAAGTTTGATATTCCTGAACCTGAAAATGAAAATGGGGAAGTGCTTCCACAATTAATTTTTGTCCCATGTTTAGGTTTTGATTTGAAAGGATTTAGATTGGGCTATGGAGGCGGGTTTTATGATAAAACTTTTGCAAGATTTAAAAAAAAAAATTTTAAATTTTATTCAGTTGGATTTGCTTTTGATGAACAGCAGCTAATTAAAGTACCTATAGAGTCGTTTGATTATAAATTAGATTTTGTTTTAACTGAAAAACAATTATACAAGTTTATATGAAAATAGTTTTTATTGGAGATATTGTTGGTAAAGAAGCGAGACAAACTTTTATAGATAAAATCTCAAATATAAGAGTTAAATATAAACCTGATGTATTAATTGTTAATGCTGAAAATGCAGCTGCTGGCTTTGGATTAACAAAAAAAATTGCAATTCAACTAATTGAAGCAGGTGTAGACGCCATAACATTAGGTAATCATGCTTGGGACCAAAAAGAGATGTTATCTTATATTGAAGAATGTCCAAAAATTGTTAGAGCTCTTAATTATCCAAAAGGTGTGCCTGGTAGAGGTTATTGCGAACTAACACTACCTAATGAAAAAAAAATAATTATTATTCAGATTATGCTTAGATTATTTATGAATCTGTCTTTGGATGATCCTTTTGGTGTTACAAAAAATTTTTTGCAAAAAGAAAAACTGGGAACAACTTGTAATGCAATTTTTATTGATATGCATGGAGAAGCTACATCAGAAAAAAATGCTTTTGGTCATTTTTTTGATGGTAAAGTTTCAGCAATTTTAGGAACCCACACTCACGTACCAACTTCGGATGGCAAGATTCTAGATGGGGGCACAGCTTACCAAACTGATGTTGGGATGACTGGTGATTATAATTCAGTAATTGGTATGGATAAAGAAAATCCTATTCATGGATTTGTAAAAGGTTACAGAGCTGAGGGTAGATTTTTTCCCGCCACTGGTCAGGTTACCGTATGTGGAACATTCGTGGAAACTGATGACAATACTGGATTATCATTGAAAATAGTACCTTTTCAAATGTAAAAAATATTACATATATATGCCACAATATTCTTTTATTTAAATTACTTTACTGACAACGAACAACATATTTATAGAGAATTATGGCAGGTCATTCCAAGTTTAAAAATATAATGCACCGTAAGGGTGCGCAAGATAAAAAGCGAGCAAAAATTTTTTCTCGGTTAGGAAGAGAAATATCTGTAGCAGTAAAAGAGGGTGGTCCAGATCCTGAAAAAAATATAAGATTGCGTTCTGCAATTGGTTCAGCAAAATCTTTAAACATGCCAAAGGAAAATATCGAGAGGGCGATTAAAAAAGGAGAAGGCAACGATCCAGATAGCAATTATGAAGAGGTTAGATATGAGGGCTATGGTCCAGATGGTGTAGCTATTATAGTTGAAGCACTTACTAATAATAAAAACAGAACAGCAGCTGAAGTTAGATCTACATTTAGTAAGTATGGAGGAAATCTTGGTGAAACAGGTAGCGTAAGTTTTGGCTTTAAGAGACTAGGTAGTATTATTTTAAAAAAAAATGACATCGATGAAGAAGAACTTTTTGATTTTATTGTAGAAAATGGTTCTGAGGATTATGAACTTAATGAAGATGAATTTAATATTTATTGCGATCAAAAAGTTTTACATCAACTTAACCAAAAAATTATTGATAAATTTGGACCTACAAATTTTACTGGACTGATTTGGAAAAGTGAAAATGAAACTACGGTTTCAAAAGAAAAAGCTGAAACATTATTTAAATTACTAAATATATTAGAGGAAAACGAGGATGTGCAAGCAGTTTCATCAAATTTTGATGTTAGTGATGATGTATTAGAATCGTTAGCAGTATAGCGAAAGGAAAATTATGCCCGATAAAGCATGGAAAAAAAGAGAGAGAGATGTAGCAAATTACTTTAAAGGTAAAAGAACACCTTTAAGTGGTGGCAATGGAAAGGTTACTCGTGCAGATGTAATTCATGATGAACTTTTTATAGAATGTAAACTAAGAGCAAAACATACTGCTGTCTCTCTTTGGGATGATACTGCAAAACTTGCAAAAGATGAAGGAAAGACACCTGTGATAGCATTATGCGAAAAAAATAGACCGGGTTTTTGGATTATGGTGCACAGCGATGATTTACAAAAAATAAAGGATAGTGAATAATGGAAGAAGTAAATACAATTAATAATATTTCCTCAGAAAATGTAGACTTTTCAATGTTTGCTTTATTTATGAGTGCAGATCTAGTTGTAAAGTCTGTTATCATAATTTTAGTTTTAGCTTCAATCTATTCTTGGACAATAATTGTATCTAAACTTTTAAGATTGAGGCAGCTTAAGCAAATGGAAAAAGAATTTGAAGAAATTTTTTGGTCTGGAAATTCTTTTGAAGATTTATATGAAACTTTAAACTTCAATAAATTAGACCCAAAATCAAAAATATTTTGTGCAGCAATTTCTGAATGGAGAAAAAGCAAATCTAATAATGAAGCTCAAGTAAGTTCAAACATTGCGTCGCTTAAAGATCGAATGCAGCGATCCATGGTCGTAACATTTAATAAAGAAAGTGAAGTTGTTGAAAAAAATTTAACATTTTTAGCAACCTCTGGCTCTACTGCGCCATTCATAGGTTTGTTTGGAACAGTTTGGGGGATAATGAATAGTTTTAAATCTATAGCTGTGGCCCAAAATACTAATTTATCTGTTGTAGCTCCAGGAATTGCTGAAGCATTATTTGCAACAGCACTTGGTCTATTTGTAGCTATTCCTGCAGTCGTTGCTTATAATAAAATATCTAGTGATTTATCTAAATATTTTGTTTCATTAGAAACTTTTATGGATGAGTTCACGACAATATTTTTTAGACAATTAGAGAAAAAATAAATTGATTAATTTAGATAACAATTCTTCAAGAAGACGTAAAAGATATACACAAATGAGTGAAATAAATGTCACTCCTTTTGTTGATGTTATGCTTGTCTTACTAATAGTTTTTATGGTTACAGCTCCTTTACTAACTGTTGGCATCCCAGTAGATCTTCCAAAAGTCAAAGCTTCTGCATTAACAGATCAAAAAGATCCTCTAGAAATTACTGTTAGAATAGGTGGTGAGATATATTTAGGAGAGTCGAGGGTTGAGGCTCAAAATTTAATTCCAAGATTAAATGCAATAACTGAACTAAATAAAGAAGCTAGAATTTATGTGCGTGGAGATAGAGTAGTTGCATATGGAAGGATAATGGAAATAATGTCTTTAGTAAACTCAGCTGGTTATGTAAAAGTTGCACTTGTTACTCAAAATCCAAAAGAAAATTAAAATTTATGCAGTCTTTATATTATAGGGCTTTTAATTTTTTAGATAATTCTAAACCAAATCATCTAGGAATTTATTTCTCTCTTTTGCTTCATTTGTCTATTTTGTTATTTGCTATTGGTCTTCCAGATTTTTTCAAACCAAAAAAAATTCCAATGCCTCAAGTGATTCCAATTGAGATATTAAATATTTCTGATGTTACGTCTATAACTCCAAAAAAAGAAAATACTGAAATTGAAAGCAAAGAATTAAAACAAATTAAACAAAAAAAATTTAGTTCTTCTGAAAATACTGAAATTCAAAAAATTGATTTAAGAGAAAAACCTAAGAAAAATATAAAACCAAATGAAAGTATCATAGAAGATGATACTCCTTTACAACAGTCTGATTCAAAAAAAATTTTATTAAAAAAAAATGAAATAGTTAAACCTAAACAACAACAAAATGTTAGCTTAGAAAAGAATGAAACTTTAAAACCAAAAAAAATCAAACCTAAGTTAAAACCTAAAACTGTTGAAGAGGTTGTAACACAAAGTGACGTAAGGGTTGAAAATAAAACCAAGCCTATTTTAGAGAAAGATGAAAAAAAAGTAATAGATAAGCCAAAACTAATAGAAAAACCTGAACCTGATTTTAATTTGGCTACCATGCTGAAAGATTTAAGAAATGAGGATATTCCCAATGTTACTGAAAATAATCAAGAAAATGAGGATAAAGTTGATATTGATGAAGATAAAAGACAGAAAAACAATCTTGAGGTATCAATTTCCGAAATGGATCTTGTGCTTCAGCAATTAAGAAGTTGCTTTAATCCTAGGGCAGGTACTCAAATTGTTGGAGATGAAATGGTTAAAATTAGCGCTAAAATTGATAGACAGGCTAATGTAAGAAAAGATACTGTACAAATTATTGCCACAAATATAAGTAAAAGTAATCCTTATTATGAAGCAATTACAGAGAGTGCAGTGGCTACTTTATATAATCCACTTTGTTCTAAACTTAAATTGCCTCTTAATAAATATGAGTCGTGGAAAGAATTAAAGATAACAATTGATTATAGTTGGATTAAAAACTAATTATTTATAAATGAAATACATACTTACGATTATCTTCAGCTTAATAACACTGAAATCATATAGCTTAGAATTAACACTCAGCCAAGGAACAGTTAAACCAACACCAATAGCAATCACAAACTTATTTTCAAATGTTTCATCATTAGAAAAAATTGGTAAAAATATATCATCTGTAATTTCTGATAATTTGGAGCGTTCTGGCTTGTTTATTCCAATTGATAAAAAAGCTTTTATTCAATCTACAGAATCGTTATCAAATCAACCTAGGTTTGAAGATTGGAAAGTAATTAAAGCTCAGCATTTAGTAGCAGGAAAAATTGAAACAAATGGTGAAAACATCTCAGTTGAGTTTAGATTATTTGATGTGTTTGCTCAAAAACAAATAGTTGGTAAAAAATATCAAACTAGTAAAAAAAATTGGAGACGAGTAGCACACATTATTTCAGATGCAATATTTCAACGTATCACCGGAGAGGGTGGTTTTTTTGATACTAGAATAGTCTATGTAGCTGAAACTGGTCCAAAAGATAATAGACAAAAAAGATTAGCAATAATGGATCAAGATCAAGCTAATCATCGTTTTTTAACTGATGGATCTTATTTGGTTTTGACTCCACGTTTCTCTCCAAACTCACAAAAAATTACATTTATGTCTTATGTAAAATCAAATAGTCCAAGGGTTTTTATTTTTGACATAGAGACTGGTCAACAAGAAATTGTGGGAGAATTTCCTGGCATGACATTTGCTCCACGTTTCTCTCCAGATGGACGTCAGATTGTTATGTCTTATTCTGATCCAGATGTTGGAAATTCAGAAATTTATATTTTAGACTTGCAAACAAGGACTTCAAAAAGAATTACGAATAACTCATCAATTGATGTTTCAGGAAGTTTTTCTCCAAATGGGAAAAAAATTGTATTTAATTCAGATAGAACTGGAAGAAGACATTTGTACATAATTGACGTTAATGGAAAAAATTTAAAAAGAATTAGCAGAGAAAGAGGAAGTTATTACACGCCAGTCTGGTCCCCAAGAGGAGACATGATCGCATTTACAAAGCAGGAAGGAGGTCAATTTTATATAGGTGTAATGGAAATTGATGGCTCAAATGAAAGAATGATTGCTAAGTCGTTTCATGTAGAAGGCCCAACATGGTCTCCAAATGGCCGGTATTTGATGTATTTTAAAGAAGAACGCTCTTCTGCAGATGGCTCAGGCGGTGAATCAAGTTTATACTCAATTGATTTAACAGGTTATAA
>CACJRY010000016.1 GCA_902595855.1 uncultured Alphaproteobacteria bacterium | reverse complement strand
CACCAAGCCAAGCAGGTACTAGAGAATAAAATTTTTGTAGAGGCAATAGAATCTCTAAAAAAACTTTATTCTGAGGCACTGTTAGAAAAAACAGGTGCTAAAGAGAGTGATACCAGAGAAAAACTTTGGATTGCCTACAATGTTGTTGGAAAAGTCGAACAACATCTTCAAACTGTTATTGAAACAGGGAAACTTGCTCAAAAACAGTTAGAAGATTTTAGAAAACAACAACAAAACACAAAATTTTAACTATATAGTTAAAATAAGCCAAGTCTAAATGACAGCTTAACGATAGGAGGACTTAAATGTCTAACACAAACCCATTACTGAACAATGATTCAGTACAAGGTGCTGCAAAGTCTATTGAAGGTTTAATGGACACCAAAGGTGTTATCAAAAAACCGCAAAAAGAAGCTGCACCAGTTGAACCAAAAGAAGAAGTAGAAGCGAAAGCAGAAACAGAAACTGAGGTTGAACAACAAACTGAAACTCAACAAGAGGAAACTCAAGAAGTTGCAGAACAAGAAGAAGCATCCCAAGATGAGAATGCGATTGAAGAACAAACAACCGATCTACACCAAGTAACTGTAAATGGTGAAAAGATTGATGTTGACCTTGAAGAATTAAAAGCAGGTTATCAAAAAGATGCCGACTATAGACGAAAGACCGAAGAACTAGCGATTGAGAAAAGAGAGCTAAGAGCTGAGGAGGATCGTCTGAATAAACAGTATTCAACTAAGATGGAAGATTTAAATTCTTTAGTCGCTACTTTGAATGCTGAAATTAACAATGATATGAATTCTAAAGAGTTAGATGCTCTTTGGGAGGAAGATCCAACTGAAGCTGCTAAGGTTGATCGTAGAATTCAGAAACGAAAAAATACGATACAACAAGCACAGCAAAAACTGAGAGATCATCAACAAGCTCAGTTTCAGGAGATATTGAGAGAAGAACAAAAAAAACTTCACTTGAAACATCCTGAGATCGCTGATCCTATCAAGGGTACTACAGTGAAATCGAATATTATGAACTACTTAAGTTCTAAGGGATTTTCAAATGAAGATGTCGCTAGAATTTATGACTCAAGATATTTCGATGTGATTATGGATGGTATGAACTATAATAAATCTAAGTCAGTTAAACCTGGTTTAGTTTCTAAAAAAGTTAAACCAACTAAGTTTGTTAAGTCAGGCACTAAAAGTACAAAAGAAGAATTAAACTCTAAGTCTAGGTTGAATCAAATTAAGACGTTGAAGAAGTCTGGAAGTCCAAAAGATGCAACAGACCTTCTACTTCGTTATTTATAAACAATAACCTACTAAGGAGATAAACAATGGCTGTATATCAAACATATCAAACAGTCGGCATAAGAGAAGATTTGGCAGATATTATTTATTCAATAGCTCCAACAGAAACTCCTTTTATGTCTGGTGTTGCTAAGACACAAGCAACAAACACATCACACCAATGGCAAACAGATTCATTAGCTGACGTTGCTGCTAATGCTGCTGTTGAGGGTGCAAGTATTTCGTACCCAACATTGAGTGCAACAACTAAACTAACTAACTACACTCAAATCTCTACTAAAGCGATTCAAGTATCAGGAACTAATGATGCTGTAACATCTGCTGGTAGAAATAATGAGTTAGCTTACCAAGTAGCAAAATCTGCGAAAGAATTAAAAAGAGATATGGAAGTAGCTCTTTTATCAAACGTAGCTGCTGCGGCTGGTAATGCTACAACTGCAAGAAAATCTGGTGGAGTTCAAACTTGGATTTCATCTAACGTAAGTGCAGGTGCTGGTGGTTCAGGTTCTGGTGGCGGTGCTGCAAGAACTGATGGTACTCAAAGAGCTTTCACTGAAGATCAGTTGAAATCTGTATTGAGATCATGCTTCGATGCTGGTGGAAACCCTAACATGATTATGGTTGGTGCTTTCAACAAACAGAAGCTATCTGGCTTTACTGGTGGTTCAACTAGATTTGACCAAGCTGAAGACAGAAGATTAGTTACTTCTATTGACGTATATGAGTCAGACTTTGGAACATTACAAGTTGCTCCAAACAGATTCATTAGAGGTGCTAACTCAACTGCTGCTAAAAAAGGTCAAGATGCGTTAGTATTAGAAATGGACTACTTCGCTGTTGCTTTCTTAAGAGATTTTGCTCTACAAACACCAGCTCAGACTGCTGACGCAGATCAGAGATTTATGGTTGCTGAGTACACTCTTGAGTCAAGAAACGAAGCTGCAAGTGGTGCTGTTTACGATCTAACAACATCATAATAAATAGTTTTGGTGGGGGAGTAATCCCCCATCATTTTAATTAACAATTTTGTTTGGTCTTTGAAGATTTAAAGTCGGAACGAAGCAAATAAAAAGGATAAAAAATGAGAACATTAAACGATTACTTTATAACTGCTGAGATTGAAGATATATCTACAGCTTCATCAACATTTGTTGCTGTGCCTGATGGTGGTAAAATAATTAAAATTATTACTGCTTTACAAGGTGCTATATCTGGAGGCAATGCTGCAATAAGTTTTGAAATAGGTGGCACTGCTGTTACAGGTGGTGGCATAACTGTTGCTCACTCTGGCTCTGCTGCTGGTACTGTAGATTCTGCTGAACCTACTGCTGCAAACAGAGTAGAAGAAGATGGAACTATCGAAATGATTACTGATGGTGGTTCTACTGGAGCTAAAAAATTACTTGTGACATTTGTTATAAGAAGATAATAAACACTTGAGGGGATCTTGCCTAGCGGTATTTCCCCTCTACCTAATAGGAGAAAAATATGAGTTATAACTATGCGTTAAGACCTGGAACTACTCAGAAACTTAATACTAATAATTCTTCAACAGCTTCTGCTGCATTTGGTTCACAAACTGAATACATAAGAGTAGTTGGAGATGCTAATTGTCATTTTGTTTTAGGTGCTTCACCTACAGCAAGTGCAACATCAGCTTTATTACCATCTGGTGAAATAGAAATATTTAAAGTTTCACCTGGAGAAAAAATTGCAGTATTTCATGGTTCATCTACAAATGTATATGTCACTGAAATGAGTGCTTAGTGGCAAGACAAAAGTTTGTTCATTTTGTTCCAAGACCAAAGCCTAGAAAAAGACCTGGCAAACACAAAAAATCTCAGAACAAAAATGAAAAACGACAAAAGAAACAAAAAAGATATAAAGGTCAAGGCAGATGAAAAAAGATACAACAATAGATGGATTGCAAAAAACCACATATATCAAAGATGAGATGGATGGCAAAATTGTTACTAAAGAAGAAGTAAACATAAATCCACATATTGAACACAATAAAAGATTATATAATCTTAATGATGGTTATTCTAAATCAAGAGATATGAAAAGAGTGGCTAGTATTCCAACTTTAGCTTTATCTGTCTGGGCGAATGAGTATAATGGTACTAATAATTGGTTCGGTCTTCCAAAAGAAGTACAAAAACAAATATTAAAAAAAAAATTAAATTCAAATGAATTTAGATATTTTAAAACCGCAGAAGGTAATTTATAATGGCACTAAGTAGTTATTCAGCACTAAAAACATCTATCGCAAATTGGTTAAACAGATCAGACTTAACATCAGAAATAGCTGATGATTTTATCGTATTAACAGAAGCAGACTTAAACTCAAAACTTAGAATTAGAAAGATGATTACATCTACTTCTATTACTATTGATTCGGAAACAGAATCTATCCCTGCTGATTTTTTACAAGTAAGAGATTTTTTTATTACTGAAGGTGGAACTAAGTATGCTTTGAAATATATTACTCCAGCTCAAATGGATCAAATCAAAGGTAGTTCTACATCTGGAATGCCATCAACATATACTATACTAGGAGATAATTTCAGATTTGCACCAACTCCTGCTGCTGCATACACAGGAACATTAAATTATTATGCTAAGTTTGCAGCTCTATCAGATTCAAATACATCAAATTATATTTTAACACATCATCCAGCTATTTATTTATATGGTTCGTTATATCATGCTGCTAATTTTTTAGGTGGTGTAGAACCTACAAGACTTCAACAATGGCAAGGAATGTACACAACAGCACTTGAAAGACTTGAAAGAAACGACAGAGAAGATCAATATGGTAATGCACCTTTACAACAAAGAGGTGATGTAACAGTCGCTGGTTCTTTCAATGAAAGATCATTTGCAGTAACAAACAATAACCAATAGGAGAACAATGCAAATACCTTTTGGAGAATGGCTACCAGATCAACCTGAGTATTTAAATCCAGGTGCAAACACAGCTAACAATGTTTACTTTGCAAGACAATCTTACAAACGATTTCCTTCTTTAGTTGCTTATTCATCAAACAACATCGGTGCAAATAGTAGAGGTGCAGGTTCATTCAGAGATAACTCAAATAACGTATTTAACTTTGTTGCAAAAAATACTGACATCTATCAATTAGATGGTGGAACATTTACATCAAGAAAAGGAAGTTTAACTGGTGGTAACACAGATTATTTTACCTTTACACAATTCGGTCAATATGTTGTTGCTAGTAATGGAGTAGATGCACCACAATATTATTTAATGGGTACATCAACTAACTTTGCAAATTTATCTAGCATAGGAACAAGTGGTACAGTTCCTGTATTTAAAGTTTCAGGTGTGGTTAGGGATTTCTTTGTAACTGGTAATCACACAAATAATTCAAACAGAATTCAATGGTCAGGTATTAATGATCTAACAACTTGGCAACCTGGAACTAAACAATCCGACTTACAAGACTTACCTGGTTCAGGTGGACAGATAACACACATAACTTCTGGAGAGATTGGTTATGTGTTTAGACAAAATCAAATTATTCGTATGGACTATGTTGGTGGTGCAACTGTATTTAGATTATCAGTAATCTCTCCTAATAGAGGTGCGGTATTAGGAAGAACTGTTTGTCAAGATAATCGTAGGGTATTCTTTTATGCAGACGATGGTTTTTATGAGTTAAATGGAGATCAAGTTATTTCCATAGGTGCAGAAAAAGTTAATAGATTTTTTGATACAGATTTAAACAAAGCATTTAGTGATAGAATATGTGCAGCAGTTGATCCATTTAATCAACTAGCTTTATGGCTATATCCATCTGCTAGTAACACTGCAAACACAACTGGTATATGTGATAAAGTAATTATTTATAATTATGCTACGCAAAAATGGTCAACAGCAGATGCTAGTGCTAGTACAATTTTTTCTCAGTTTGTGGGAGCATATACAGTAGAGCTTATGGATATTATTTCAGAAAACTTAGATGCTATTAATATTGCTTTAGATACTGACTTTTGGAATGGTGGTCAGTTATATTTAGGTGCAATAGATAATGATTTTAAAGCTGCTATTTTCTCAGGTACTGAAAATGAAGGAACTTTAGAAACTAGAGAATTAGAGTTGTTTCCAGGACATAGAAGTAGTATAACCAATATCAGACCGATTGTTGATGCTACATCTACAGTTACTATTAGTAGTAGGGAAAGATTAGCAGATACAGCAACAGAATCTTCATCATCATCTATGGTGGCTAGTGGAGATAATCCAGTTAGACAATCAGGTAGATATTTTAAAATTAAAGTAACAACACCTTCAGGATCTGTTTGGACTCATGCTCAAGGTGTTGATTTAATTGCATCAAGAATAGGTTTGAGATGACAGAAAAAACTGATATAGATAATGTTAGATATAGTTTTGAAACTCAAGAGTTCTTTCAAAGACAAATTGAAGAAGCTATTAATACATTAATTAATGATCGTAACAAAGAAAGCGATAAAGCTTTCGCATGGTTCGTAGGAGATTAGATGCCAACTAATATTAAAGATTATTCAACAACACAAGCTAGTAACACATCACTAAATGGTATTTCAACAGCAGAAGGAATGTTACCTTCTAATCTAAACAATGCAATCAGAGCATTGATGAAAAATACTAGAGATTGGTTTAACGATGCACAGTGGATTGAATATGGTGATGGGGATGGAGCTTTTACTGCTGCTTACGCATCAGCAACTTCTTTTACAATAGCTGGTGTAGATGTAACTTCAATTTATCATGCAGGAAGAAGAATTAAATTAACTGCAACTACTCCAGGTACAATTTTTGGAACGATTGCTAGTTCATCATTTTCTACAAACACAACAATCAATGTAACTTGGGATAGTGGTTCACTTGCTAATGAAGCAATCACTCATGTTTACATTGGTGCTTTATCAAAAACAAATTCATCCATACCTGAAGGTATTGTAGCAACTGCAACTCTTGCAGATGGTTCAGTAACAACTGCGAAGATTGCAGCAGATGCTGTTAATGGAACTAAGATTGCAGATGACAGTATTAACAGTGAACACTATGTAGATGGTTCAATAGACACAGCTCACATTGCAGACGCACAAATAACAACTGCGAAAATTACAGATGCAAATGTTACGACAGCTAAGATTGCTGCTGATGCAGTTGATGGAACAAAAATAGCTGATGATAGTATCAACTCAGAACATTATGTTGATGGAAGTATAGACACTGCACATATAGCAGATTCACAAATCACTACTGCAAAGATAGCAGATAGTGCAATCACATCTGCAAAAATAAATGATGGTGCTATTGTAAATGCAGACATCAATGCAAGTGCAGCCATTGCAGCTACAAAAATACATGATGGTACAATTTCAAATACAGAGTTTGGTTATCTAAATGGTGTCAGTTCAAATATTCAAGATCAATTAGATGCAAAAGGTGCTTCTAATGCAAACTTAACTGCAATCGGAAATCTTGCTACAACAGATGGTAATTTTATTGTTGGTAGTGGTTCAACTT
Source organism: uncultured Alphaproteobacteria bacterium (assembly GCA_902595855.1). Taxonomy (GTDB): domain Bacteria; phylum Pseudomonadota; class Alphaproteobacteria; order HIMB59; genus CACPNW01. The sequence goes on along the minus strand of CACJRY010000016.1, from coordinate 10,621 downwards.
GGGTAGCAGAAACAGGATCAACTGCAAGAGCATCACTAGGACTTGGAACAATATCTACACAAGCTGCAAATAGTGTAGCTATATCTGGTGGTACAATTACAGGTCTTGGTTCTCCTTCTTCAGGATCAGATGCAGCAACAAAAACTTACGTTGATAATTTAGTTACAGGATTAAAAACAAGAATTATTACAAGAGTTGCTACAACAGCAAATATTAATTTATCAAATGCTTTAGAAAATGGTGATACTTTAGATGGTATTACACTTGCTACAGGAAATAAAGTTTTAGTAAAAGATCAAACAGATGCTACTGAAAATGGTATCTACAATGTTGTGGCTTCAGGTACTGCTACAAGAGATACTGATTATGATACAGTTGCAGAACTAGCAGGACAATTAGTTATTGTTCAAGAAGGTTCATCTAATGCAGATAAAATATTTTTATGTACGACTGATAACTCAGGTTCTATTGGATCAGTAAATATTGTATTTACAGTTGTTACACCATCAAATGTTGGAGATGTAACTTTAAATGGTGTTCAAACACTAACAAACAAAACTTTAACATCACCAGTTATTTCTGACATTGTATCAGTATCTAATGGTAATATATCAGTATCGCCAAATGGAACAGGTAAAGTATTATTAGATGGTGATGGTTCATCAGGTGGTGTAGCTGTTACTGATGGATTGGTAGAAATTAAAACAGGAACTGGTAATGTTGCTAAAGTTAAATTTTACTGTGAGTCTTCAAATGCTCATGCTCAAACACTACAAGCAGCTCCTCACTCAGCAGCTAGTTCAGCAGTTTTAACATTACCAACTGCAACAGGAACTTTGATTGGTACTGGAGATTCTGGAACTTTACCAGTAGCTGCTATTGATATTGATGGTGGAACTGATATAGGTGCAGACTTAACAACATCTGATTTAATTATAGTAGATGATGGTGCAGGTGGAACAAATAGAAAAGCAGCATTATCAAGAATTGTTACTTTAGTTGATGCAAATTCAAGTGCAGCTAGTGCTGGATTTGCTGTAGCAATGGCGATTGCACTTTAAATGAAAACAAAGGAGAAAAAATAAATGGCTCAAGATTTTGAAAGAGTTTTAAAAACTAACATAGGCACATCAGCTACTGAAATAAGAGCAGCAGCTAATAGTGATGATGCAATTATTGGTATGAGATTTGCTAATAAAGGCACATCAGCAGTTACTGTAGATGCTACTGTTAAAAACTCTAGCACAAGCTATTATTTGATAAAAGATGCACCAATACCAGCAGGAGGTTCTTTAGAACTTATTGATGGTGGTAGTAAAGTAGTTTTACAATCAGGAGATAGTGTTGAAGCATTATCAAACACAGCAAGTGCTGTAGATTGCATTTTATCAGTAGTAGATTCAATTAGTACATAAGGATTATATAAATGGCTTATATTGGTAATACACCAGCAGAAAGTTTTGCAAGTTTTGAGAAACAAGTATTTACAATTGTTAATTCTCAAACTGCATACACACTTAGTCATAGTGTTGTAAATGAAAACGATATTAGACTGGTAGTTAATAATGTTGTTCAAGAACCTGGATCAGGTAAAGCATATACTGCATCTGGTACTACACTTACTTTATCTGCTGCGTTGGTTAATGGTACAGACGAAATGTACTGTGTGTTTTTAGGCAGAGCTTTACAAACTGTTAATCCACCAAACGCATCTGTTGGAAGCTCACAAGTAGCAGCATCTATAATTACTGGTCAAACTGCTGAAACTTCTATTGCTACAGACGATTTAATTTTATTATCAGATACTTCTGCTTCTGGTGCATTAAAGAAAATGACTAGAGCAAACTTTGTATCTGGTGTTGGTGGAACTAATACTCCTGCTTTTCAAGCATCACTTACAGCCAGTTTATCTATATCAGATGGTACAACTGTAGATGTTGTTTTTAATAGTGAGCTTTATGATGTTGGTAGTTGTTATGATACTTCAAATGGACAATTTACAGTACCAAGTGGAGAAGCTGGAAAATATTTATTTGGAACAACTGTATTTTTTACTGATGGTGCTGGAAATGTATCAGATATGCTTATATATGCACATACAACAATATCATCAACTGCAGTTCAATCTCAAATTGCTAGAGCAGAAAGCACATCAAATGGAACTCTTCATACTCAAAAAACTTTGAGTTCGACTTTTACTTTAAATTTAGGAGTTGGAGATATAGTAAAAATACAAGCTTATGCAGATACAAACAATGGTTCTGCAACTGGAGTTGGAACTGGTGGTACTCCAGGTAAAACACTTTTTTATGGACATAAAATTATAGAATAGGATAAATTATGGCAATAGATAAAATACAATCAGAATCAATAAATTTAGCAGATAACTTTGCATTTACAGGAACTGTAACTGGTGCTGGTGCAACTAACAAACCATCTTTTTTTGCTAAAAAAAATTCAAATACAAACATATCTAATAGTACATGGACAGTAGTGGATTTTGATACAGAGATTATAGATACCAATTCAGCATACGACACTAGCAATTATCGTTTTACAGTACCATCTGGACAAGCTGGAAAATATTTTATATTTAATACTATTCAAGGTGGTGGTAGTGCCACAAGAACAATAGTAGAAATTTTATCTGATATAAGAGTAGATGGTACATCTAAAACTTATGCTCATGGTTCTTATTATAATACCGCAACAGGACATCAATTAGATTTATCTAATTATTGCATATTAGATTTAGCAGTTGGAGAATATGTTGATGTTAGAGGTTATGTTAATGTAAGTTCTGGCACACCAAATTTTCAAGGAAATTCATCAACATTAAGATCATTTTTTGGTGGATATAAATTATTTTAAAATTAAGGAGGACAAACTATGGCACAACTAAGTACAAAAATAAAATCATACTGCGAAGCTAATGGAGTTTCAAATGTAGATTTTACAAAAGATGTTATGTTGCAAGACGATAGTGATGGTCAAGGTGCGTATATAGCTGAGTGGAACTTAGATATTGCACAACCAACTGATGAGCAATTAGCATCTTATGAAACTGCTGCAAATACTGTTGAAGCAAATGCTCAAGTAGATGCAACTAGACGACAAGCCTATGGTTCTTGGAACGATCAATTAGATGAAATCTACCATGACATAGATGCTTGGAAAGCAAGAATACAAGGAATTAAAACAAATAACCCAAAGAGTTAATAAATGGCATATATAGGTAAGTCACCAGTAATAGGAAACTTTGTAAAGCTAGACGCAATAACTGCTGTTAATGGTCAAGCTGCGTACACTATGCAAAATGGTGGCTCAAACTTTACAGACTATGAAAGTGTAAATCAATTTTTAGTAAGCTTAAATGGAACTATCCAAGCTCCAACAGACAGTTTTACAGTAAGTGGTTCAACACTTACATTTGCATCTAATCTTTCTACAGGAGATGTTATAGATTTTATAATGGTGTTTGGTAATTCCTTATCTGCTGGAACACCTACAGATGCTACAGTTTCTACTGCTAAGATAGTTGATGATGCAGTAACACTTGCTAAAATGGCTTCTGGTACAGATGGTAATATTATTTCTTATGACGCAAGTGGAAATCCAGTTGCAGTAGCAACAGGAAATGATGGTCAAGTTTTAACTTCTACTGGTGCTGGATCACCTCCAGCTTTTGAAACATTACCTAGTTCCAATCCATATACTGCATTAAGTAACGCAGAAAGTGGATATATAACATTGGTTGGTGGTTTAATTATTCAATGGGGATTGTTTGGAACTTTTGGAATTGCATCATCAGGAACTGTTACTTTTCCAACAACCTTTACAAGTAATTGTTGGACAGTTGTAAATGGATTATGGACTAATAGTACAAGTGCAGAACATAATAGTTTGACTGTATTTAGAAGTCCAAGTACTTCTCAATTTACTTGGTATCAACATGACACAGGACAAACTGGCAGAGTTGGTGCTTACATTGCAATAGGAAAATAAAATTATGACAAAATATGCACATATAAATTCAGAAAACATTTTACAAGGTTGGTATGATAGCGAAATACACACTACTATCCCAACACCAAATATTGAGGTCACAGATGAACAATGGCAAAATGCTTTAAATAATATTCACAATAAAATTAATGCAGATGGTTCATCAGAGTTTGTTGATACTGAAACTGCTGAACAAAAAGCCGAAGTACAAAATAGAATTAATAAAAAAGCATCTGGCAAACAAAAACTTTTAGACTTAGGTTTAACCGAAGAAGAAGTCAAAGCATTGATAGGAGTATAGATGGCAATAATTAAACCAAATAACAATACAATATCTGCGATAACAGCTTTACCAGCAGCTATTTCTACTGGTAAAATTGGTCAAGTATTGCAAAGTGTTAAAACAAATACAACAATGCACAATAATACTTCTTTTACAGATGTAACTAATATGTCGGTAACTATAACACCAACTGCAACTTCGTCAAAAATATTGATAATTGTAGATGCACATATGAGTTGGAATAATAATTATAGTGGTGTTATTAGATTAGTTAGAGATAGCACAGCAATTTATCAAGGAGATAGTTCTGGAAGTAGAACACAAGGATTTTATGGATCAGTTTCAGATGAAAATAGAGTAATGTTTCAAGTTGGAGCAACATTTCTTGATAGTCCATCAACAACATCAGCAACTACTTATAAAATACAAAGTTTATCGCAAGATAGTGCTTCTTATGTTGAAATTAATAGAGATAGAAATGATGTTGATGCAAATTATTCACCAAGAACAGCATCATCAATAACAGCTATGGAGATTTTAGACTAATGAAAAATATTATAGATGCAATTCGTAAAATAAATCCTAATGCAATAGTTAGTATTGAAGATAATGACATTAATCAAATTACTTGGTTAAATGGAACAACACCTATTCCTAAAGCTGACATAGAAGCTAAGATGAATGAAATGGCTAATGAGCCTGAACAATCTCAATATGCAGAACAAAGAAGAAATGCTTATCCTGAAATTGGAGATCAGTTGGATATGCTATGGCACTCAATAGATCAAGACCCACAATTAAAATCTAAGTATTTTGATTTCTATGAAGCTATAAAAGCAGTCAAGGTAAAGTACCCTAAGAATGGCTAATATTTACAAAAATGCAGGATTTGCATTAAGCACAACTAATTTAACTACAGTTTATACTGTACCTACAGATAGGACTGCGATTGTTAAAAGCATACAAATAAACAATGATGATGCTTCTGCAATACAAACAGAAATATCTGTTACTGATAGTTCTGCTAGTGCTACATACAAAATTTACCATAAGGACTTAGCAGCAGATACGACAGACAATGGAGTGGTTGCACCTTTAGTTTTAGAGTCAGGCGATATAGTAAAAATACAAGTCGCAACAGCAAATAAGATTGAAGGCATGATAAGTTATTTAGAAATATTTGACGAAAAAAGTGCTTAACAATACACTTTTTTTAATGTATTTATGGAATTAGTACGAATACCAATCCAAGAACTTGAAAAGGTTTGGGGTGTTGTAGAAAAAGATATAAAAAACGCACTAGCTTACTCAAGTCAACTTACCGATTCAGACTTTGTTTATGATCTTCTCAAAGAAGGTAAATTCCAACTTTGGATATTATGGGATCGCAAACAAAAACTTACAACAAATAAATACTTTGGTGTTGTAGTTACTGAGTTGATAAAAAGAAAGTTTGGTAAAGTTTGTCATATCTATATTATGACTGGCAGACAAAGACACAAGTGGCAACACTTGATTAGCAAGATAGAAGACTTTGCTAAAGAAGAAGGTTGTCAAATGATGGAATTGATTGCTAGACCAGGTTGGCAAAGAGTTTTAAATTTATTTAACTACAAAAGAACCCATGTAGTTTTAGAAAAGAAAATTGAACAAGAGGAGTTAAAATGAGTTTTGGCGGAGGATCAAGTGGTGGAACTACTACACAACAAGTAACACCTTATGCACCAGCAGAACCAGCATTAGCACAAATATTATCTGAAGCTGGAACTATATATGGTCAAGGTGCAGGTGCAGCAGGATATGTAGCACCAACACAACAAACATTGACAGGACTTGCAGGACAAGAAGCTCTTGGTACAGCAGCTCAACAACAAATGGCTGCAACATTAGGTGGTCAATATTTAAATCCTTTCTTAGCTCCATTAATACAAAAAACAGCAGCAGACGTTGCTACAGGAGTTCAATCACAATTTAGTGCAGCAGGTAGAACACCAGGTTCTCCCATGTCGCAACAACAAATAGTTTCACAAGTAGCTCAAGCTGCATTACCTTTAGCATTTCAAGAATATGGAACTGAAAGAGGAAGACAGTTAGGACTTGCTACACAAATTCCAAGTTTAGTTCAAACAGGAGCTCAACTAGAAAATATACAAAGACAAAGACAATTAGCTCCAGCACAAGCATTACAACAATACGCAGGTTTCGTATCACCGATTGCAACTGGACTACCTACAACAATAGGATCATCACAAGTACAAGCCAATCCATTTTCAACTGCACTAGGAGGTGCATTAGTAGGTGGACAATTTGGCGGTGGTGCAGGTGCATTACTTGGTGGTGGTTTAGGATTACTAGGAGGTTTATTATAATGGATAGAATTAAAAAATTTTATTTTGACCTTGAACAAAAAGTAAGAGCAAAGCCTACTAAACATATTATTGCTTTATACATTTTGTTTATCATTTCTATAATTTTATAAAGGAGTTCTTATGGGTTCAAGATCAGGTTCAGACTCTGGAGGTGGCGGAAATGATATGCAAGTATCAGGAGCTGAAGCTGCATACTCAACTGAAAAAGGTATAAGCACCGCAGCAGATACAAGAATTTCAAACACATCCTTTAGCAGATCAAATGATGAAATTACAGGAAGAAACGAAATTGATTATGTAGAAAGAGATCCTGTTACAGGAGAATCAACAGGTAGAGTTTTAACAACAACAATCGGAACTGGTGCAGGACAAGTAGATCCAGGTTTAGCACAAGCTAGATTAGGTGCAGATACATCTATGGTTGGTGCAAGTGTACCAACATATTCAGACAGAGAAATAGAAAGAGGTTATACAGACGAAGGACAGGCTTTAGCAAATGTAAATGGTAAGTACATGACTAAAGCTCAAATGTATAGTACAGGTATTATTGCTAAAGATCCTGAAACAGGTGAAGATGTTATGGGTGATTATACTGTTGATCCTGAAACTCAAGAAATAGTACAAAATCCTGCAACAATGACCTTTGCTGAGAACTTTCAAAGTTTACCAAATTATTTACCTCTTACTGCAAGATTTTTAATGGCAGGTGGTAAAAGTTTAAGCGACTATCAAGATCGTAGTAAATTTATGGGTTTTAATGAAGCTGGTCAAAGAGGATTATTAGGTAATTCTGCACTTGGTTATGGTCAAGGTGGAGATTCTAATGTACCTATGAGCAACTTTAATACAGGTGATTCTGACAGAGATGTTATGAATAGAATAGCTCCAGATGCACCTTATATTGTAAATCCTGACTTAACTAGACCTGATTCGGTAGCACAAAATTTTTTTAATAATATGAATATGACTCAAGGTTCACCATTAAGTTCTGATTTGCAAAGGGATTATAATAATGCTAAAAATAGTGTTAATAGTATTTTGGGTATAGTAGCTCCAAATCAACAATTTGGCTATTCTACAGACCCCTATGGCGGTCTAATGGCATCAAATTTGAGTACCAACCCTTTTAATATAGACTACATGAGAACAAGAGGATTAATATAATGATTGATAGATTAAGAAAAAGATATGACCAATTACAAGGAATACTAAACGCATCACAAAATCAACCTGGTGGGTTATTAGCAAATATTCCACAAACTGCATTATTAGGTTCTGCAATATATGGTCAGGGTGTTCAAGGTAAAGATCCTCTTGCAGCATTTTTTCCTGCTGCTATGCAAACAGCACAATTACAAAAATTAATGACACCTAAATCTAGTAAACCTACTGCTTATCTTAATAAACAAACTGGTCAAAGTGAATTAGTTACACCAGAAAAATATGCAGCTAATCCAGATTTATATGCACCACTACCTCCTACTAAAATGTTTGAAACAGCAGAAGAAAAAAAAATAGGAGAAGTTGCTGGAGAAGAATTTAAAACAATAACTGAGGCAGCTTCAAATGCTTTAAATAATAATCAAAATTTAGATTTGATGATGGAACTTGTAAGTTTGCCAGATATTAAAACAGGTTTTGCTGGAGAGTTTAGAACAAGTATTGCAGGTGTTGCTAAAGAATTTGGTATAGAAACTGATATACAAAATTTAACAGCAGCAGAAACTTTATCAGGAATTAGTGGAAAATTAGTATTAGATGGTCTTTCTAATTTTAAAGGTGCTATTTCAGATGGTGAAAGACAATTTTTAAAAGAAATTACTCCAGGTTTATTAAATTCAATAGAAGGTAATAAATTATTAATTGAAATAGGTAAAAGAACAAACAATCTTGGTATAGAATTATCTAATCAAGCATCAAATTGGGTTAAACAAAATGGAGGTCTTTCTAAAAAGAATGCAAAAGGACAAAGTTGGGAAGAATTTAAAACTGCGTTTCATAAATCTAATCCAGTTTTAAATCCTGAATTAAAAGATCAAATACTTGGTATAAGTAAAAAAATTGAACCTGATTTTGAAAATAATATTATCACCGCAAAAAGTGGAAAAAAATACAAAAAAATTGGTGGTAAATATTATGAAATTAAATAAGAGGTCAACATGACTGTTGTAACTGATAAAAAATTAATCAAAGAATTAGATGAATTATCTGGAAAAATTACTTCACAAGTATCTGATGATGTAGAGGTTACAGATCAAAATTTAATAAAAGAATTAGATGAAATAGTAAACGATAATAGTTTTATAGGTAAAGTAACAAAAACAGTTGGAGCAGTAAAAGATTTTTTCTCAGGAACAAAAACAACAGAATATCCTGACTTACCTGAGATAGGTGATTTAAAATTAGAAGATGGAAAACAGACTGCTGCGGTTTTAGCAGCTACATTAATTAATCCAAATCAAAAAGCACAAGCTGAAATAATACAAGCTCAAATACCAGGTTCTACTATTTTTAAAGATAAATTTGAAAATTTAATAGTAACTATGCCTGATGGTAAAAGTTTCTATTTAAATAAACCTGGAGCATCCTTGCAAGACTTTACACAAACTACCTCACAAATTTTACAATATATTCCAGGTTATAGTCAGGCAGTAAAAGCTGCTGGAAAAAATTTACTTAAAAGAGGTTTATATGCAGGTGTTGCTGGAGGTGGTACTTCTGTTGCTCAAGATATTGCTACTATGCCTTTGGGTAGTAAAGATATAGATGTTCCTAGAGCTGTAATATCAACAATTATACCAGTTGGTTTTGAAACTGTTGTAAGTCCTGTAGCATCAGGTATTTACCGAAGAATATTTGGTAATCCTAAGTTTACAAAAACTATAACTGTAAAAGAAAATGGAAAAGATGTTCAAAAAGTAGTTTTAAATGATAATGGTAGAAAAGCTGCTAAAGAAGCAGGTATTGATTTGGATAAATTTAATGATGAAGATTTCTTACAATCTTTCTCTCAACAATTATCTTTTGGAACTAAAGCAGATGTTGCAGGTAGTATGGCAGGTGGTGGTAAATTTAAATTTCAATTATCAAAATCACAAGCTATAGGAGATGAAGAAGGTATCGCTGCATTATTTGAAGCTGCTAAAGGAACTTTTGGAAAAGAAGCACAAATAGCTGCTAGAGATTTTTTAAAAAAACAAAACATTGACATAGAAACATCTGCTAAAAATTTAGTTAATAAATTTAATAAAGGTGAGATTGAATATCAGTCAATAGAAGATGCAGGACAAGGATTAATGCAAAGTGTTAAAAATATTTTTCAAAAAAAATCAGATGAAATAACAACTGCCTATAATTTAGTTGATAAAGATGGTGTCTTTCAAGCACAAAACAGTAATGTTGAAGTTTTAAAAGGAACAATAAGAAAAGCAGTTGATGATGCTACTGCTACAATAGATAAAGATTTAACACCAGCAACAATAAAAGCTATAAATGTAATTGATGATTTTGTTAAAAAAGCAAATAAACAAAAACCAAAAAAACAAGTAGAAAAAATAGTTTTAAATGATTTAGATAAAATTCAAAAAAAATTAAATAGTTTATATAAAACAGCCAATAACAAAACAGATCAAAAAAATATAATAACTATTATTAAAGAATGGGAAAAATTTATAGATGATAATGTAGATAATATTTTATTTAGTGGTAACAAAAACAGCTTACAACAATTAAAAAAATCTAAAAAACTTTACGCAGAAAGAGAAAAATTATTTGGAATAAATAAAATTAAAAAAGGTGGTTTAACTATTGATGATAAAGCTGGAAAAGTTATTGGTAAAATACTTAATGATCCAGATGTTACACCTATGAAAACACTAGATTATATATTTGGTAGAGGAACTGTTGGCAGATTAGATGAATCTTTATCTATTGTAAAAAGATTAAAAAAAATATTTGGAGTTGA
>CACJRY010000015.1 GCA_902595855.1 uncultured Alphaproteobacteria bacterium | reverse complement strand
TTGAAAAATCTTATTGAGGTATTCTTTATTGTTCAGCACAGAAATCTATTATAATTAGGTAAGAAATATGGAAAATACTTTTATTCAAAAAATTGTTTTTTTGCTTGTATTATTTTTCTCCAGCGTAGTTTTATCGCATGGGACTGTAATTATCACAAATGTAGAGCATGATGAAGGTTATATAGACGTAAAAATTTATGACTCAAAAGAGAGCTTTTTAAAGGAAGATGAAGCATTCGAGGTAGTTAGAAAAAAGGTTAAAAAAGGAAGAGTCGAGGTTCCGCTATCTAAAATTCATGAGGGTGAAATAGCAATTGTTGTATATCATGATGAAGATGGTAATGGCGAATTAAAGACAGGTATGTTTTGGAGGCCCAAAGAAGGTTTTGCTTTCAGCAATAATTATTCGCCAAAAGGACCACCAAAATTTAAGAAAGCAGCAATCATGTTAGAACACGGTGTACCAGTAGAGATTGAGTTAAACTATTAACAGCAATTAAAAAAAATTTATGGTCTTAAAGATTCACAACACCTTATCTGGAACAAAAGAAACCTTTGACCCAGTCGACAAAAATCACGTTCGAATTTATGCATGCGGTCCAACAGTGTATAATTTTGCCCATATTGGAAATGCAAGAATGGCCGTTGTAAATGATCTCTTAGTGAATGTTTTGAGAACACAGTTCAAGAGAGTAACCTATGTATCAAACATAACAGATATTGATGATAAAATTATAGATGCCGCCCATGAACTAAATGAACCAATAAAAAACTTAACGACAAAATATACGAAAATTTATAACGATGATATGGGCTTTTTGAATGTTAAACTTCCCAATATACAACCACATGCTACTGATCACATCGGTGAGATGATAGATCTTATAAAAAAACTAATGGAAAAGAATTATGCTTACGAAAAAGATGGGCATGTTCTTTTTCATGTACCAAGCTTTTCAAAGTACGGAGTTTTATCAAAAAGAAATCGTGATGAACAAATTGCAGGAAGTAGAGTAGACGTAGCACCTTTCAAAAAAGATCCTGCAGATTTTATTTTATGGAAACCATCACCAGATCCATTACCAGGTTGGAAGTCTCCTTGGGGGTTTGGCCGTCCAGGTTGGCATCTCGAGTGTTCTGCAATGTCTGAAAAAACCTTAGGGTTACCATTTGATATTCATAGCGGAGGGATGGATTTAGTATTTCCGCACCATGAAAATGAAATCGCGCAGACTTGCTCTTTAGATGATAACCATGAGCCAGAAAGTTTTGCAAAATTTTGGTTTCATAATGGCTTTGTAAATGTTGAGGGTGAAAAAATGTCTAAGTCCATTGGCAACATAAAATTAGTTCATGATCTTAAAAAACAATACAAAGGAGAGGTACTAAGATTGACTCTTTTATCCGCTCATTATAGGCAGCCTTTGAACTGGACAAAAGAAATTATAGATCAAAACAGCAAAATGCTTGATCGTTTTTATCGCTCTCTTAAAGATCTGCAAGATATAGAAACTTCCTCAGAGACTATATCAGAAGAAATAATGGAAAGTTTATTGGATGACCTTAATACTCCCAAAGTTTTGGCTAAACTCAATACATTATCTAACACACTATCATCAGCAAATAGTGAAGAAAAACGAAATATTAAAAACAATTTAATAGCTGTAGGAAAAATTCTTGGAGTAATGCAAGAAGATCCAAACATATGGCTGGGTTACAACCAGACAGCAAATCCTGAAAAAGAAGAGATAGAAAGGTTGATAAATCAGCGCAATGAAGCTAGACGCAATAAAGATTTTAAATTAGCTGATCAAATTAGGGATAAACTTAAATCTAAGGGTATAGAAATAGAAGACACAAAAAACGGGACGATTTGGCGAAAAGACTAATGAGCAACAATATTACAATTACCTTTCCTGATGGAAACACTAAATCAGTAGAAAAAGGAATTTCAGGATTTGAACTAGCAAGTCAGATTTCTAAATCACTTGCTAAAGAGTCAGTTGCTATAAAAATTGATGAGAAGATTTGTGATCTATCTCTTCCACTCAATAATGACTGTAAAGTAGTTATCATTAAAAGAGAAAATGCTGAAGCTCTTGATATCATAAGACATGACTGTGCACATGTCATGGCAGAGGCGGTGCAATCATTGTATCCAGGTACACAAGTTACAATTGGTCCTTCCATTGAAAATGGTTTTTATTATGACTTTGCACGAAAGGAGCCTTTTACAATTGCAGACTTACCAAAAATAGAAAAAAAAATGCACGATATTATTAATAAGGGTGAAAAATTTACTAGGGAAGTCTGGACGAGGGATGAAGCTATAAAATTTTTTAATAACAAAGGTGAAAAATATAAAGTTGAGTTAATTAAAGACTTAGATGCCAATGAAGAAATAACTATTTACAGACAAGGTGAATGGTTAGATCTTTGTAGAGGTCCTCATATGATGAACACAAAACAAATTGGTAAAGGCTTTAAGTTAATGAAAGTTGCTGGAGCGTATTGGAGAGGTGACTCAAATAATGCAATGCTAACACGCATATATGGAACAGCATGGAGAAATGAGAAAGAATTAGAAAGTCATTTATTACAAATTGAAGAAGCTGAAAAAAGAGATCACCGTAAACTTGGTAAGGAAATGGATTTGTTTCATTTTCAGGAAGAGGCTCCAGGTGCAGTTTTTTGGCATCCTAAAGGATGGCGCTTATTTCAATCATTAATAAATTATATGCGAAAAAGACAAGATAAGGCTGGTTATGTTGAAACGAACACACCTGACATGATGGACAAATCTCTTTGGGAAACATCTGGCCATTGGGATAAGTTTAGTGAGATGATGTTTAGAACAGAAGCTAAGGATGAAAAAATATATGCAATCAAACCAATGAATTGTCCAGGTGCAGTAGAAATTTTCAAACAAGGTTTAAAAAGTTATCGTGATCTTCCTTTCCTCTTATCTGAGTTTGGGAAAGTGCACCGCTATGAGCCATCAGGTGCGTTACACGGTCTAATGCGAGTGAGAGCATTTACACAAGATGATGCGCATATTTTTTGTACAGAAGATCAAATAACCCAAGAAAGCAAAACTGTATGTGACTTAATACTTAGTATCTATAAGGATTTTGGTTTTGATAATGTTAGAATTAAATTTTCTGATCGCCCTGAAAAACGAGTAGGAGATGATGTGGTCTGGGATAAAGCTGAGGCAGCATTAATGCAAGCTATGGAAGCAACAGGACTTGAGTATACGCTTAATCCTGGAGAGGGTGCCTTTTATGGTCCAAAATTAGAATTTGTTTTGCGTGATGCTATTGGGCGTGACTGGCAGTGTGGAACTCTTCAAGTAGATTTAAATTTACCTGGAAGGCTGGGTGCAACTTATGTGGCTGAAGACGGTCAGAAAAAGGTACCTGTGATGTTACATAGAGCTCTTTTTGGCTCTTTAGAGAGATTTACCGGCATATTAATTGAGCACTATGCTGGACATTTGCCTCTTTGGTTATCGCCATTACAAATTGTAGTTGCAACAATAACATCTGATTCTGATAACTATGCTTTTGAAATTAAAGATCAATTAATTAAAAATGGATTAGTAGCTGAGGCAGATATACGAAATGAAAAAATAGGTTATAAAATTCGTGAACACAGCAATGCAAAAGTTCCTTTGATTCTAGCAGTTGGAAAAAAAGAAGCCGATGAACAAACTGTTTCTGTTCGAAGGCTTGGTAGCCAACAAACATCAACTATTAAATTAGATAAATTAATAAAGGATCTTCAGAAAGAGTCCCTTTCTCCAATAAATTAATATGTCAAATATTAAAGTAGGAAAGTTTCCATCAACGCGATTAAGAAGACTTCGCATGAAAGATTTTTTACGAAAAATGATTAGTGAAAATAATTTATCAGCAAATGATCTTATATGGCCTATCTTTGTGTGTGAGGGAAACAATATTGCTGATGAAATAAATTCAATGCCGGGTGTTTTTAGATATTCAATTGATAACATCTTAAAGGAATTAGATAATTTTATTAACTTAAAAATACCTGCTGTTGCGTTATTTCCTCAAATTGATAATTCACTAAAAGATGAAAATGGATCCCAAGCAGTTGATGAAAATAATTTAATTTGCAGAACCATTAAAGCTATAAAACAAAACTTTCCTGATCTTGGTGTTATTTGTGATGTTGCACTTGATCCATATACTAACCATGGGCATGATGGCATTATTGTTGATAATATTATTCATAATGATGCAACGCTAGATATCTTGGAGCAGCAGGCACTTGTTCAAGCTATTGCAGGTTGTGATATTATTGCTCCATCTGATATGATGGATGGAAGGGTCGGCAGAATTAGAAATGTTTTGGATAAAAATAAATATGAAAATACTTTGATCCTCTCATATGCAGCAAAATATGCATCAAAATTTTATGGACCTTTTCGAGATGCTATTAGTTCCTCAGGTAATTTAAAAGGAGGAAGCAAATCTTCCTATCAGATGGACATTTCAAATAGTAATGAAGCTCTAAGAGAAGTTGCGATGGACATCAACGAGGGCGCTGATATGGTTATGGTTAAACCGGGAATGCCTTATCTCGATATTATTCAGCGTATTAAATCAGAATTTCAAATTCCAACATTTGCATATCAGGTGTCAGGGGAATATTCGATGATTAAAGGTGCTGTCAATAATGGTTGGCTGGATTCAAAAGTTATCAAAGAATCTCTTTTGTCATTTAAAAGAGCTGGTGCAGATGGTATTTTAACTTATTTTGCTAGAGAGATTGCAAAGGAATTACAAAATGAGTGAGATAAAGTTTGAAAAAAGAAAAACAATTGAACAAGTTGAGGAGTCAAATGAATTGGCGCCTAAATTTGATCAAGATGGTTTAATACCTGTTGTAACTACTGATTTTAGTTCTGGAGAGGTTTTAATGCAGGGGTATATGAATGAAGAAGCACTAAAAAAAACAATCAGTTTGGGTGAAGCGATTTATTATTCTCGGAGTAGACAAACATTATGGCACAAAGGTAAGACCAGTGGGCTTGTTCAAACAGTAAAAGAAATAAGAATTGATGATGATCAGGATTGCGTATGGTTGCGAGTTGATGTTCAAGGTGGTGCCAGTTGCCATGTAGGCTATAGATCTTGCTTTTATAGAAGTGTTCCTTTTGGAAAAAATAGCCATACAACAATTTTAAAATTTGAAGAAAAAGAAAAGGTTTTTGATCCAAAAAAAGTCTATGGTGATGCTCCTAATCCAACAAAACTATAATCTTATTTACAATTAAATATAAAGGGATAAAGCAATACTCTATTTATGATATCTACATTGAAATTTATTGAAACTAGTAAACTACCAACTGACGTAGGAGAGTTTACTGTTCATGCGTTTACAGATGAAAAAGACTCTAAGGACCATCTAGCTATAAGTATGGGGGACTTGTTGACCAATGAGCCTGTTTTGTGCAGAATACATTCGCAATGTATAACAGGTGAGTCGTTCTTTAGCATGCGATGTGATTGTAGATTTCAATTAACTGAATCACTAAATCAAATTGCAGCTAAGGGTCGTGGAGTTGTTTTTTATCTTCAACAAGAAGGAAGGGGTATAGGCCTATCAAATAAAATTAGAGCATATAACCTGCAAGATAAGGGATTGGATACAGTCGAAGCAAACCATCAGTTAGGCTTTAGAGAAGATGAGAGAGGGTATGAAATTGTATCTGATATGGCTAATTTTCTTGGAATAAAAGAGGTTGATTTAATGACCAACAATCCAAAAAAATTAAAAGCGCTTGAAGCAATGGGTGTTAAAATTAATCAACGCGTTCCAATTTCATCCAACACAAATAAGTACAACGAAAAATATATATCAACAAAAATAAAAAAGCTCGGTCACTTAATTTAATTTTTTTATGACTGAATCTGAGGATTTAATTAAAAAATTAAATTTGATATCTCACCCAGAGGGGGGTCATTTTTCTGAATCATTTCGAGATGAAAATAATAATGTAAGTTTAATTTATTATATGCTTCAAAGAAACGAATGGTCTCATTGGCACCGATTAACAAAAAATGAAACCTTACATTTTTATAAGGGTGACCCTTTAACAATTTATATCTCGAAAGATGGAATAGATTATAAGTCAGTAACTTTGGGAGAAAATGATAATTTTCATTATACTGTTAAGGCTCATAACTGGTTTGCTATGAAATCAAATGGACAATACAGTTTAATTGGATGTACTGTTGCTCCAGGATTTGACTACAAAGATTTTGAGTTAGCACCAGCTGATTGGAAACCCACAAATTTTGATATTGCCTAGGGGTAAGTGCGTCTAATTTTTCTTTGCTTTCGATAGATTTATTTATATATCTATACTTGTTCAAAAAAGGAGAAACATACAATGGATGCCGAAAGCAAATGCCCAGTAATGCACGGTGCAAATACAAAAAACAAAGGTGAGGGAACCACAAATAGAGATTGGTGGCCTAACCAACTAGACATAAGTATTCTTCATCAACATGATGAAAAATCTAATCCAATGGGAAAAGATTTTGATTATCGTGAACATTTCAAAAATATTGATTATGATGGATTAAAAAAAGACCTTAATGATTTAATGACTGACTCACAAGATTGGTGGCCAGCAGATTATGGTCATTATGGGCCTTTCTTTATTAGAATGACTTGGCATGTAGCTGGAACATACAGAACTGCTGATGGTCGTGGTGGTGGTGGAACAGGTGCACAAAGATTTGCTCCACTAAATAGTTGGCCTGATAACGGAAACTTAGATAAAGCGAGAAGATTATTATGGCCGATAAAACAAAAGTATGGAAATCAAATTAGTTGGGCTGATTTACTTATTTTAACTGGCAACGTTGCAATTGAATCAATGGGCGGAAAAACATTTGGTTTCAGTGGAGGCCGACCTGATATATGGGCGCCTGAAGAAGATATTTACTGGGGTCTAGAAACAGAATGGTTAACAAACAAAAGATATTCTGGAGACCGTGTATTAGAAAATCCTCTAGCCGCAGTTCAGATGGGACTAATTTATGTAAACCCTGAGGGACCTGACGGAAATCCTGATCCACTAGCGAGCGCAAGAGACATTCGTGAAACTTTTGGGCGTATGGCCATGAATGATGAAGAGACAGTTGCACTGACTGCGGGTGGTCATACTTTTGGTAAAGCACATGGAGCAGGTGATGCCTCTCTTGTTGGGCCAGAGCCAGAAGGTGCGCCAATCGAAGAAATGGGTTTTGGATGGATTAGTAAACATGCTTCAGGAAAAGGAAGTGATACCATCACATCTGGCATTGAGGGTGCTTGGACGACTAATCCGACTAAATGGGATAATGGTTATTTTGATTTACTCCTTGGTTACGATTGGAAATTAACTAAGAGTCCTGCTGGTGCAAATATTTGGCATGCGGTAGGTCAAACAGAAGAACATATGGCACCTGACGCAGAAGACTCTTCAAAAAAAGTTCCCACAATGATGACAACTGCTGATATGGCAATGCGCGAAGATCCTGAGTATCGAAAAATATCTGAGCATTTTCATAAAAATCCTGATCAATTTCAAGATGCATTTGCACGTGCTTGGTTCAAATTACTTCACCGTGATATGGGACCAAAGACACGCTATATTGGACCTGAAGCGCCAGAAGAAGATCTGATTTGGCAGGACCCTATCCCAGCTGGAAACGCTAATTATGATGTAGATGCTGTTAAAAGTAAAATTGAGAATAGCGAACTATCTATTCAGGAAATGGTGGAAACTGCTTGGGCAAGCGCTTCAACTTACCGACATACCGATATGCGTGGTGGTGCAAATGGTGCGCGCATAAGACTGGAGCCACAACGAAATTGGGAAGTAAATAAACCAGAACAATTAAATAAAGTTCTTGGAATCTTAGAGGGTATAGCTTCGGAGACTGGGGCAAGTGTTGCTGATGTTATTGTTCTTGCAGGTAATGTTGGTATAGAAAAAGCTTCTGGAATAACTGTTCCATTTACTCCTGGACGAGGGGATGCAACACAAGAACATACTGATGTGGAGTCTTTTGCTGTCATAGAGCCTGAGGCAGATGGATTTAGAAACTATCTCAAGAAAAATTTTACGGTAACGCCGGAAGAATTTTTATTAGACAGAGCGCATCTTCTTGGATTAACTGCACCTGAAATGACTGTGCTTGTTGGAGGAATGAGAGCGCTTGGTATAAGTTCAGATGATCGAGGTGTTTTCTCTAATGCCGAAAAACTCGATAATAGTTTCTTTACAACTCTTCTTGATATGTCGGTAAAATGGGAAGCTACAGGAAGTAATTCTTATCAAGCTTCTGATCGTAAATCAGGTGAAAAAGTTAGAAGAGCATCAAGAGCAGATCTTGTTTTTGGTTCAAACTCTCAGTTAAGAGCTTTAGCAGAACTTTATGCGCAGTCAGATAATCATGATAAGTTTGTAAATGACTTTATCAGCGCATGGAACAAAGTCATGAATGCTGATCGGTTTGATATAAGTTAATAAAAATAAATATTGATTAATGGGGCATATTTAATATGCCCCTTTTTAATTACATAATGCAACGAAGAAATTTTTTAAAAAAGATTATAGTTTTCACTGTAGGAATAATATCCATGTCTAATAAATTATTTGCAAAAGAAGTTTTTAGTAAAGCAATTTTTAAGGATGGCATCTTCTATAATAACTACATTGACCATAAAATGGCAACATTCAAAGAGTTTTGGAAGTGGCGAAAAGAATCAAAAAAACCAGAACCATTATCCTTTCCTTTAGCAAAAAATGATCCAAAATTTTTGCAAGAAAATAGAACACAAAAAACTCTAACATGGATTGGTCATGCTTCCTTTCTCATGCAAGTAGATGGTATTAATATTTTAACTGACCCCCACTTAACTAAGCGTGCATCACCAGTTGTTTTTGCAGGTCCATCAAGAACAACTCCCCCAGGCTTAGACATTGATGATTTGCCAGAGATAGATGTGATTGTCATTTCACACAATCACTATGACCATCTAGATTATCAAACTATTTTGAATATAACGAGAAAACAAATAAATAATCAGCCCTTAATTTTAGTGCCACTCAAGCTTAAAAAATTACTAGAAAGTTTTGGAGCTAGAAATGTCAAAGAGCTTGGTTGGTGGGATGCAACAAGTTTTAAAAATCTTAACATACATGCCGTCCCAGTTCAGCATTGGAGTAACAGATCTTTTAATACAAATAAAACATTATGGTGTGGTTGGGTCTTTGAAAATAAAAATTTTAAATGCATCTTTGTTGGTGATACCGGATATTCAAAAGATTTTGCAACCATTCAACAAAAATTTGGACATATGGACTTATCTTTAATTCCTATTGGTGCTTATGCTCCTCGTTGGTTTATGAAAGATCATCACTGTAATGTTGAGGAAGCAATTCAAATTCACAAAGATCTTAAATCAAAAAAATCAATCGCTATGCACTGGGGAACCTTTCAACTAACTGATGAACCAATGGATGAGCCCGTGAAACTGCTAAAAAAACTAACTGTTGAAAAGAATTTATTATCCAATGAATTTATCGCCATGACTCACGGTGAAAGTAAAATCTTATAAAATAATTATCTCTCTTTAATGTATGGTTGACCAATTGCATTCGGAGCAATAGCTTTTCCAACAAAACCTGCAAGCAATACAACTGTTAAAACATATGGAATGGCTTGAATTAATTGAACAGGTATTTCACCAACAACAGGAAGTTCAACCCCTTGCAATCTTATTTGAAGCGCATCAGTGAAGCCAAAAAGTAAACATGCAATGAGTGCGGTTTTGGGGTGCCATTTTCCAAAGATCATTGCTGCTAAAGCAAGATAACCTCTACCAGCTGACATTTCTCTGAAGAAATTTGCGTTAACTGCAGTAGAAAGATGTGCTCCTGCAAAAGCAATTAAAACACCATTAATAGCAAGAGCTTTATATCTCATTGCAAAAACATTAATGCCAGCAGTATCAACTGCACTTGGATTTTCCCCAACAGCTCTAACACGTAATCCAAAACTAGTTTTGAATACTACCCAATAAACAATTGGAACAGAGATATAACCTAAATAAACAAAAACATAATGACCACTTAATATTTCGCTATAGATTAAGCCAATAATCGGTACCTCTCTTAAAGAGTCAGCAAATGGTAAAGTAATTTCTAAAAAACGTTGCTCATCTGTAAGGGTTGGTGTTAAGCCCGCTTGTCCAAACCAAGCAGCAGCCAATGCAGTTGTTAAACCAATTATTAATATATTTATTGCAACACAGGATACAACCTGATCACCTTTGTGTGTTACTGATGCAAAACCATGTAACATTGATAAACTCACACACATTACAATAGCCATGAATAATCCAATCCATGGATTGCCAAAGTAATAAGAGCCTACTGCAGCGACAAACGCAGCCATCAACATTTTTCCTTCTAAACTAAAATCTATAACACCCGATCGTTCAGCAAATATACCAGCCATTGCAGCAAAAACTAATGGAGTTGAAATTCTTAATGTTGAATTTACAAGAGAGGCTAGGTCTAATAAAAATTCCATTAAACACTGACCTTTCTGTTTAGTCTGTTCACAAAAAAACTTTCAATTTGCGGTCTGAATAAGTTCTCTAAAGCACCGCTAAATAAAATTATCACTCCTTGAACAGCAACAAACATATAGCGTGTTATATTTGGCATATCAAAAGTAACTTCTGATCCTCCTTGATACAAAATACCAAATAAGAACGCTGCAGGGAAAATACCTATCGGGTGGTTTCGTCCCATTAAGGCAACAGCAATACCTGTAAATCCATATCCAGCTGGAAATCCTGCTACTATTTTGTGATGAACGCCTAAAATTTCATTAATCCCTAATAAACCTGCTAATCCACCAGAGATACACATCGCAATAATTATATTTTTATAAGGAGAGATTCCTGCATAAATAGCTGCTTGAGTATTGTGACCAACCGCTCTCATTTCATATCCCCATTTTGTTTTCCAAACCAAAAACCAAACGAAAAAAGAAGCGGCAATAGCCAGCAGGAAAGAAATATTTAAAGGTGAATATCTTATCTTTATACCAAACAGTGCAGCAAATTCTTTGAAGGTTGGGAACCAAATTTCTTTTGGAAGAGCAACCGTGTGGGGTCCCATTTGCTTCATGTCCCTAATGACATCTACCAAAAGAAAAACCATTAAAGAAGAGGCGATAAAATTGAACATGATTGTTGTGATTACAACATGGCTTCCTCTTTTAGCTTGAAGATAGGCCGGTATAAAAGCCCAAGCAGCACCAAAAACAACTGCTCCTGCAATTGCTAAAAGCCATACAATTGGTACTGGTAAAAAACTAACATTTATAGCAACAAGAAACACACCAAGACCACCTATATACGCCTGTCCTTCACCACCAATATTAAATAATCGACAATGAAAAGCGACAGCAAAGGCTAAGCCGGTAAAAACAAAGTTTGTAGTGTAATAAAGAGTGTAGGCAAAACCATCAAGATAACCAAATGACCCATAAATAATTAATTTAACAGCTTTGATTGGATTTTCACCAGCAATAAAAATAAACAAGGCAGAAACTAATAAAGCTAAAACTAAATTAACAAGGGGAACAATTAAATTAGATACCCACCAAGGTACTTTAGATTTATCTACTGCATTAGTCATTATGCAACCCCCGCCATCAAAAGTCCAAGCTCTCTATCCGTAACATCTTTATTAATTCTCTCTCCGACTATATTTCCATCAAACATAACAAGTATTCTGTCAGAAAGAGAGAGGACTTCATCTAGCTCAACAGATACTAGTAATATAGCAGCTCCTTTATCACGCATATCAATAAGTCTTTGATGAATAAATTCGATTGCACCAATATCAACACCTCTTGTTGGTTGCCCAACTAATAGTATTTTTGGACTCTCATTTAACTCTCTACTTAAAATAATTTTTTGTTGATTACCTCCTGAAAAATTAGATGTGATAAGTTGAGGAGATCTTGGTCTTACATCATATTCTTCCATCACTTTTTTTGAATAAGTTATTATATCGCTATCTCTAAGGATTGAAGATTTTGAATAAGGCTCTTGATCATGATAACCAAAAATTAAATTTTCATACGCCTTAAAATTAGTAACTAACCCCATTCGCTGACGATCTTCAGGTACATGCGCAAGGCCTTTTTCTTTTAATTTTCTTGGATCTAAAAGATTTTCTTTATCAGAAACTTTTTCATCATTTAAATATATGTTACCTGACTCGACTTTTCGGATACCTGAGAGAGCTTCTAATAATTCTGTTTGGCCATTGCCTGTTACACCAGCTAAGCCTAAAATTTCACCAGAGCGAATTTCAAAACTGACATTTTTTACTCTAGTTACATCAAGATCATCTTTAACAGTTAGGTTTTCAACCTTGAATACAACATCGCCAAGCTTGGCATCCTCTTTATTTAATCTCAGCAGAACACTTCGCCCTACCATCATTTCTGCTAACTTTTCTTTATTGGTGTCACTCGTTTTTGTGTGACCAACAACCTCCCCTTGGCGCATTACCGATACTTCACTAGTTAAATCCATAATTTCATTAAGTTTATGGGTAATTAAAACAATTGTTTTGCCTTCTTCTTTTAATGATCGGAGTATTTTAAATAATTCATCAACTTCTTGAGGAGTTAGTACCCCTGTTGGCTCATCGAGAATAAATATTTCAGCACCACGATATAGAGATTTTAAAATTTCAACACGTTGACGAAAACCAACTGATAAATCGGAGATGACTGATTCTAAATCAATATTTAATTTATAAGTATCACATAAGTTTTTTAAATCTTGCTTTGCTTTTTTTAATTTTTCACCAAAAACAAACTCCCCTTCAAAACCCAGCACAATATTTTCAAGGACAGTAAAATTTTCAACCAACATAAAATGTTGGTGTACCATGCCAATGCCACTTTCTATTGAGTCTCTTGGTGACTTAAGTTTTATTTCTTTACCGCTTACACTAATGGTGCCAGAGTCAGCTTGATACAATCCGTATACAATGCTCATTAAGGTTGATTTGCCGGCACCATTTTCACCAATAATACCGTGGATAGTGCCTTGATTAATTTTTAAATTAATATTTTTATTAGCCTGAACATGGCCAAATGATTTGTTAATGTTTTTTAGTTCAAGAATAGGTGAGACCATAAATTTAATTTTTTATTTTTGGTCTCACCTTTAAATTTTAATTACTTACTCTTGTGACCAGTCAGCAACTGATAAAGAGCCGCTCTTAATTTCAGCAGCAGCAGCTTCGACAGCAGCAACCATGTCGTCAGTTACCATACCATCTTCAGTAGCATAACCCACCATACCTTCAGCAAGTCCAAGAATGTGAATTCCTGGCTCAAAAGTACCTGCGGCAGTCTTTTCTGCTTGTTCAAAGATAGTAAGATCTAATCTTTTTAACATTGAGGTTAACATGCTACCTGGGTGCATCCAGTTTTGATTAGTATCTACACCAATGCCCATAATTCCAGCATCAGCTGCAGCTTGAAGAACACCAATACCAGTACCACCTGCTGCTTGATATACAACATCAGCACCTTTATCGATTTGAGCTTTTGTTAACTCAGCACCTTTTGTAGGGTTGTTCCAAGCTTCAGGAGTTGTGCCTGTCATGTTTGCATGAACTTCAATATCAGGATTAACATAAAGAGCTCCTTGCTCATAACCACCTTGGAATTTTCTAATAAGTGGAATGTCCATTCCACCAACGAAACCAATCTTACCTGATTTAGATGCCATAGCAGCAATCATGCCAACTAGAAAAGATCCTTCATGCTCTTTGTAGCAAGCTTGATAAATATTACCTGCAGGATCATCAACCCAACAAACGTCCACTGCAACAAAGTTTACATCAGGATATTGTGGAGCGATAGCAGCAACTGCATCTGCTTGAGCAAATCCCATTGCAACAACAAGATTAGCTCCTCTATCAGCAACTTTTCTCATACCTTGTTCAATTTGAGTATTGTTTGCAGCTTCAAACTCAATCATGTCCCAACCAAGTTCGTTTTTTACTCTTTCAGCAGTTCTAAATGCTAATTCATTAAATGATTTGTCGAATTTTCCGCCTGAGTCATAAATTACACCAATTTTGTTTGCAAAAAGATTTGATGAAAATACGAGCGCGAAAGATACAACAAAAATGCTTAATATTTTTTTCATAGTTAATATCTCCTCATTATTTCCGAAAATAGATAATTAATAGATATCATTATTATCCTAAAAAAAAATTAATAAAATTAATTATAATTTTATATCGTGGATAAATAATCTAGGTTCCCATATATCTATCACCTGCGTCACCTAGACCAGGGACAATGAACTTATTTTTGTTCAATTTAGCATCAATTTTACAGGTAAATATATGGAGGGAGCGATGATTTTTTTGTAAGTTTTTAATTCCCTCAGGTGCTGCAAGTAAAGACACTAAAAAAATATCTTTTACCTTTACTCCTTTGTTTTTAATTAAATTAATTGCTGCTATGGATGAGTTACCGGTTGCCAACATGGGATCAAGAACTAGTACTTTTTTATTTTTTGTTTTTGGAAGTTTAAACAAATATTCTACAGGTTCATATGTTTGCTCGTCACGATATAATCCGATGTGGCCTTTTTCTGCATCAGGTAAAAATTTTACAAAACCCTCTAGCAGACCTAACCCTGCTCTTAAGATTGGGACCAATATAACCTGTTGGGCCAAATCTACCCCTGAGGTTTTGATCAACGGGGTTTGAACAGCAATTTTTTTATATTGCAAGTGTTTGAGAACTTCCGCAGCTATTAAATAACTAGCTTCATTCATAGTTTGTCTAAATAAAGAGTTGGAAGTTTTTTTATTTCTTAAAATAGTCATTTTGTATTCCAAGAAAGATGATTTAATAGATGTAATCATAAATATATTACATATATATATTTAATCATAAGAGCAATGCGGATATTTTTATTTCTTTTGTTATCACTATCCATTTGGAGCTGTACTACAGTGGAAGTTACAAAAGAAGTAATCAAAGTAACCAACACAATTACTGATCAAGTAAAAGAAAGAATTCCAAAAAAAGAGATTGCAAAAGAAGATACCTTAGATGAAATTTTAGAAGAGTTAGCAGAAAAGGAAATAGAAGAAGAGATTGAAATAATTGAGGAGACACAAGAAGAGGAAAAAAATATTGTAGCAAGCCAGCAAAAACTTGCAGACATAAATTTTATTGGAAAAACAGAAAATCAAATTCTAAACCTATTGGGAGAGCCTCAGCTATCAAGAATTGATGGAATTGTTTATACAGCTCGCTACAATAGTGACAATTGTCGACTTTTCCTTTTTTTTAATCAAAACATCGAAAATAAAAGGGTTGAGTATTTTGAATTAAGAAATGATAAAGCTGATTTGCTAAATTCCAAACAATCACTAGAACAATGTTACCGTGAATTTAATTTAATAAATTAAGTCTATTCAATTTCAATTAATAAATCTTTAGTCTCTACATTATCACCAGAATTCACATGTAATTTTTTTATCGTTCCACTTTTCTCCGCTGAAATAATTGTTTCCATTTTCATAGCTTCAATAACTAATACTCTATCACCTTTGATAATTTTATCACCAGCACCCACAAATATTTTAGCAACTTGTCCTGGCAGAGGTGATCCTATATGGTTTAGGTTTCCATCTTCTGCTTTTATTTTTACTAAAATATTTTTGGAGAATTCCCTATTTTGAATTTCAATAGTTCTTGGTTGACCGTTTAATTCAAAAAACACTGAGCTTGACCCGCTTGCATTTAGTTCGCCTTTTGCCAAATAACGCACGATGAGGTTTTTTCCTTTGTCTATGGGAAGTGAATATTCTTTGTCTTGCACAGGTCCATAAAAAAATAACTCGGTAGATAAAATTGATGTATCACTAAAAGATTGACGATGCGTCATAAATTCTTCAAACACTTTTGGATACATTAAGTGCGAAACTAGTTGCTGATTGGATATTTTTTCTTCATATTTTTTTTCTAGATTTGTCTTTTCTTCATCTAAATTAATGCTTGGTAAGACTGATCCTGCACGTTTAGTAAGTGGTTTTTCATTACCAAGTATTTTTTTCTGAAGTTTATGTGGAAAGCCTCCAAGCGGTATACCTATCTCACCTTTAAAAAATTCAACTACTGATAATGGAAAGGATATCTCTTTATTTGGATCTAAAACATCTGCTGGTGTAAGGTCGTTGGTGACCATATATAATGCCATATCTCCAACAACTTTTGAAGAAGGTGTTACCTTTATAATATCGCCAAACATT
Source organism: uncultured Alphaproteobacteria bacterium (assembly GCA_902595855.1). Lineage (GTDB taxonomy): Bacteria > Pseudomonadota > Alphaproteobacteria > HIMB59 > CACPNW01. The sequence continues at coordinate 5,906 of CACJRY010000015.1, read as the reverse complement.
TTGTTTACCTCAGCATACATATTTGCAACAAGTCCCCATTTGTCTGTCGTAATACCAAGAGAGCGTGCTTGTTCTTTTAAGTTTGTAAATTGCCCTCCAGGCATTTGGTGTAAATAAACATCTGAACTACCGCCTTTGAAATCGGTTTCAAAAACCTTGTAATTACTTCGCACCTGCTCCCAATACAAAGAGGTTTCACGAATATGTTCTTCATCTAATTTGGGATCAGCATGGTTTTGTTTCATAATAGAAACAATGGAACCAAGCGCAGGTTGGGAGGTTAATCCACTCATTGAATCCATTGCTAAATCTACGATATCTATTTTTTCTTCAATAGCTGCTAGTACTGTTGCCGAAGATGTGCCTGAGGTATCGTGCGTATGATAGTGAATTGGTAAAGAAATTTCATTTCTTAGTTCTTTAATTAACAGTTTAATAGCGGCTGGTTTACATAAGCCCGCCATGTCTTTTATGGCAATGATATGCGAGCCTGCTTTTTCAAGTTCTTTAGCAAGATCAATATAGTATTTTAGGGTATACTTTTCTTCTTTAGGATTGGTTACATCATTCGTATAACAAATAGTGCCTTCACAAATTTTATTTTGATTCCTTACTTCTTCAATTGAAACTTTCATATTCTCAATGAGATTTAATGAGTCAAAAACCCTAAATACATCAATCCCAGCCTGGGCCGCTTCCTTAATAAAAAACTTTACGACATTGTCAGGGTAGTTTTTATAACCAACAGCGTTAGAGCCTCTTAAAAGCATTTGCTTTAAAATATTAGGCGCTCGCTGATTTATTTTTGCTAATCTGTCCCAAGGATCTTCTTTTAAAAATCTCATGCTAGTATCAAATGTTGCACCACCCCAACACTCAATTGAAAATAATTCAGATAAGTTGTTACTATAAAACTCAGCAATGTTAACAAGATCATCAGTTCTCATTCTGGTAGCCAACAGTGATTGGTGCGCATCACGCATTGTTGTGTCGGTAATTAATGTATATTTTTTGTTTTTAATATCTTGAGCAAACTTATCTGGGCCTAATTGTTGTAATTCCTCAACAAAATTATTGGCTTGCTGATTTTTTTTAAAAAAAGGAACAATCGGATCTGATAAATCAAAATCATTTTTTCTTCCTTTTATGTCTTGGTGACCGTTAACAATAATATTACCAAGATAGGATATTATTTTAGATGCGCGGTCTTTTTTTGGTTTATAATTATAAAGCTCTTTGTTCGTATCAACAAAGTTAGTATTATAATTGCCTAATTTAAAATTATCATTATTAATAAGTGACTCTAGAAAGACGAGATTGGTTTTAACGCCGCGAATTCTAAATTCACGCAACGCTCTGTCCATTCTTCTAATGCAATCTTCAGTAGTTTGTGCCCAAGTGGTTACTTTAACTAATAAGGAGTCATAATAAGGCGTAATAATTGAACCCGCAGCCGCTGTGGCACCGTCTAACCTTACCCCAAAACCTGAGGCTGATCTGTAGGTCATAATTTTCCCGTAATCAGGCATAAAATTATTCAAAGGATCTTCGGTTGTAACTCTGCACTGAATTGCATACCCGTCCAGATGGATATTATCTTGATTAGGCAGCGCAGGATCGTCACCTATTTTTGCTCCTTCAGCAATTTTTATTTGCGCCTTCACAATGTCAATCCCTGTTACTTCTTCAGTAACAGTATGCTCAACCTGAATTCTTGGATTAACTTCAATAAAGTAATGTTGATTATTTTTTTTATCATACAAAAACTCAACGGTGCCAGCACCACAATAATTTACATACTTAGCAATCTTAACAGCAGAATCACAAATACTCTCCCGCGAACTTGATTCTAAAAAATGCGCCGGCGCTCTCTCAATTATTTTTTGATGTCTTCTTTGAAGAGAGCAGTCTCTCTCATATAAGTGAACGATGTTGCCATGTTTGTCTCCTAATATTTGAACCTCTATGTGGGCAGCATCTTCTAGAAACTTTTCAATAAATACTTCATCTTTGCCAAATGCTTTTTTGGACTCACTCTGTGCAAGCTCTATTTGTTCAGATAGTTCTTCTGGTGAGCCAACAACTCGCATACCTCTTCCGCCCCCCCCCCCGCTTGCCTTGACAATAACAGGATAACCAATCTTATTTACTTGATCATGAATCTTTTTTTTATTCGCCTCACTGACCTTTACTGAAGGAATAGTGCTAACACCAGCTTCATCGGCAACCTCTTTTGCTGCTGTCTTGTTACCTAATCTGCTCAGTATTTCAGGAGTGGGTCCGATAAAGGTAATATTATTTTTTTCACACAAGTCTGCAAACTCAGGATTTTCAGATAAAAAACCATAACCAGGATGAATGGCATCAACTCCTGCTTTCTTTGCGGTGTCGATAATTGAATTAATATCGAGATATGCCTGAATTGGCCCCTTTCCCTCTCCAACAAGATAGCTCTCGTCAGTCTTAAAACGATGTAATGCAAATCTGTCTTCTTTAGAATAAATTGCAGCAGTACGTATTCCAGACTCTTCAGCAGCTCTAAAAATTCTAATGGCTATTTCACTTCTGTTAGCAGCTAGTATTTTTTTAATTTTTTTCATTTTTTAAATACAAACAGTGTTTTGTAATCACACACTGATCACAAATCGGTTTTTGCGATTTGCATGTATATCTTCCGTGCAAAATAAGCAAGTGGTGGGCAGTTTTTAGCCATTTTTTTGGCGTTATCTGCTCCAAAACCTCCTGCGTTTGATCTGCAGTTTTTGTTTTTGCCAATCCAACTCTGTTGGAGACGCGGTAAACATGAGTATCAACTGCAATTCTAGGAATATTAAGAATTTCATTTTGATAAACACTTGCTGTTTTATTTCCAACTCCAGGTAGAGAAGTAAGCTCTTCAAAGTCTGTAGGCACCTTCCCCTTATAATCTCTAACTAAAATTTTAGAGAGATTAATGACGTTCTTAGCCTTAGAATTATAAAGTCCTATCGTCTTAATATAGTCTTTTAATTTTGGCTCACCCAAAGTAATCATATCTTTTGGAGATTTTACAATCTTAAACAAATATTTTGTTGCTGCATTAACTGATTTGTCAGTCGCTTGGGCTGATAAAACAACAGATACTAGAAAGGTATAGGGATTGCGGTACTTAAGTTCTGTCTTCGGCTCTCCAATTTTTTTAGCAAGAGATTTGTATACTTTATTTATTGTAACTTTATTCATTGATACCACTTTAAAATAAAAATTTTTTATATAAATATTAATTTACAACAATATGATGAAAGAAAAAATTATACCGTATCAAAGTTGCTCGAAATCACTTTTTATTTTTTTAGGAATAATTCTCGTTTTGTGGAGTATTTTATTTTCTATCATACTTATATCATATGGTGCTTGGCCGATTACTATTTTTTTAGGGGCAGAGTATTTCCTTCTAGTTTATTTGATCAGAATGTACTTTAAAAACAAAAATGTTGCTGAAAATATTACAATTAATTCAGATGAAATTATAATAGAAAAAGTTAAACAAGATAAAATTTCAAAGACTTCAATCTTTAAAACTTATTGGTCAAAAATAAATTTTTACAAACATAAAAATGTATCATCGTTAACAATAAGACAATCATCTCAGGAAGAAGAAATTGCTACATTTCTACATTCAGATTTAAAAGAAAAGTTTTATTATAAAATTAAAAACTACTTAGCACTTAAATAAAAACTTATTTTGTTTTTAAAAGAGAACTCATATCAAAAAAACCTGATTTCTTTTTAGATAGAAATACTGCAGCTTTTAGAGCTCCGCTTACAAAAATAGACCTGTTGTTTGCTTTGTGTAATAGATCTATTCTGTCGTCCTTACTAATAAAGCTAACGGTATGCTCACCTGCTATCTCACCACCTCTTGTAACAGAAAATCCTATATCTCCATTTCTTCTTTTCTTTAAACTTTTTGTTCGATCTAATACTTTAGTTTTATCAAGCTTGGTTTTGCGACCTACGGCAGCATATTCTCCAAGCGAGAGAGCAGTGCCAGAAGGAGCATCAATTTTGTGTTTATGATGAGTTTCTGCAATTTCAATATCATACTCATCTGCATGAAGTGAGGATGCGGTCTTTCTCACTAATTCAAACAAAAGGTTTACACCAACACTCATATTGGATGACATAAGAATTGGAGTCTTTTTTGAAAAAGTTTTAATTTTAGTTTTTTGAGCGTTAGTAATGCCAGTTGTCCCTATAACTAATGCAGTCTTCGCAGTACTTGCAAATTTAGCATTAGATAATGTTGATTGAGGTGTAGTAAAATCTATTACAACATCAGCTTTTTTAAAAATTGATAATGTATTACTTGTTATTAAGGTGCTTGAATTAATATCAGTAACATCGCTGATTTTTTTCCCAATTTTTGGATGAGCTTTGTGTTCAAAACCACCTATAAATATAAAATTTTTATTATTTAGAATTTGCTTGGTAAGCTCTTGGCCCATTCGCCCTAAACAGCCTGCAATGCCTACTTTTATTTTTGCCATAAAACTTCTTATACTTTGGGTAAACTTGAATGAAAAGGAATTAAGTTAAATCTTCCCAAACTTCTTTTAATTTAGAGAAAAAACTCTGCGATTTTGGGCTATGTTTTTTTGAAGTGCCGCCCTCTTTTTCAAATTCTTGTAATATTGCTTTTTGTTTACTGTTCAAATTTACAGGGATTTCTACACTTACCTCTACATACATGTCCCCACGTCTAGTTTGGCGAAGAATACTCATTCCTTTACTTTTCAATCTAAATTGTGTTTCTGATTGCGTTCCTGCAGGAATATTCAATCTTGCTTTTTTCCCCTCAATTGTGGGCACTTCAACGTCTCCCCCTAAAATTGCTGTGGTTATTGAAATAGGAATTTGACAAAAGATATTTTCTTCCTCTCGCTCAAATAATTTATCTTTTTGAACTTGGACAAAAATGTATAAATCGCCATTGCCGGCCCCTCTCTGTCCAGGCTCTCCTTCACCAGAAATTCGAATTCTAGTTCCATTATCAACGCCAGCTGGGATTGATACAGATATAGTCTTTTGTTTCTTTAACTGACCTGTTCCACTACATTTTAAACATGGGTTTTTAATTGATGAACCTTCCCCACCACATGTTGGACATGGTCGCTCTATAGAAAAAAATCCTTGGGTTGATCTTACCTTACCATGACCACCACAGGTAGCACATGTACTTGGACCAGATTTATCAGCACTGCCTGTAGAAGAACATTGTTCACAACCTTCATATCCTGGAATTCTTATCTGGGATTTCTTTCCAGCAAATGCTTCTTGCAGAGTAACGGACATGTTGTAGCGAAGATCGCTTCCTCTTTGTGGTCCTCGTTGTCTAGAAGAGCCCCCAAAACCTCCTCCAAAAAACTCTTCAAAAATATCTGAAAAACCTCCAGCAAAATCTCCAAATCCTTGCGTACCGCCCATACCACCTTGACGAAAAGCATCATGACCATACTGATCGTATGCGGCTCTTTTTTCTGGATCTTTTAGCGCTTCATATGCGGCTGTTGCTTCTTTGAATTTTTTTTCAGCCTCTTTATCATCTTTATTTCTATCTGGATGATATTTCATCGCGAGCTTTCGATAAGACTTTTTTATTTCATCATCACTAGCGTTTTTTTGAACACCTAGTATATCATAGAAGTCTCTATCTGCCATGCACGCCCCTTACAGAAAATATTAAAGAATGTTAATCTTTTTTATTTTCGTCAACTTCTTCAAATTCTGCGTCCACAACTTTTTCATCCTTTTTATCAGAAGAAGGTTCTTCTCCAGATGGATCAGGTTGTGCTGCACCAGTTTGTGGATTTTGTTTATAAATCGCCTCACCAAGTTTTAATGATGATTGAACCAAAGCTTCAGTT
>CACJRY010000014.1 GCA_902595855.1 uncultured Alphaproteobacteria bacterium | reverse complement strand
TGCAGAAGCTTTGAATAATCAGAATTTGCAAACCATCTCGATGACCAGGTTCTGTTTATACCTAATCTTATACCATTTGGATTAACTTTTTGTCCCATAGTTATTTATCTTCCTTTTTTTTATTAATTCTCTCTTCCAATATAATTGTCAATTTACTAAAAGGTTTCAAAATTGATGATGCTCTACCTTTAGCTCTTGGCCTAAATCTTTTCATGCTCAAACTTTTACCAACATATGCTTCTTTCACATACAGATTATCAATATCTAACTGTTTATTATTTTCTGCGTTAGAAATTGCTGAATTTAGAACTTTTAATACATTCTGCGAAACTCTTTTATTTGAAAACTTTAGTTGTTCAACCGCCTTGTTTACTTTTTGATTAACAATCAATCTAGTAATATTAGCAAGCTTTAGTTGACTAACTCTAATTGTATTATCTCTTGCAATTGATATATTATCTAAATTCATATCCTATTTACCTGCTTTCTTATCTGCTGCAGTATGCCCTTTGAAGTTTCTTGTCGGAGAAAACTCACCAAATTTATGACCTACCATATGCTCAGTAACACTAACTGGAACAAATTTTTGACCATTATAAACACCGAAGGTAAGTCCAACAAACTGAGGAAGTATAGTTGATCTTCTTGACCATGTTTTTATAACTTCTTTTCTCCCAGAGTCTGATACTTTCTCAGCTTTTTTTAGCAAATTAATATCTACAAAAGGTCCTTTCCAAACTGATCTAGCCATTATTTTTTCCTTCTTTTAATTATAAAAGTATTTGTTTTTTTATTGCTTCTTGTTTTTTTGCCTTTTGTGGAAACACCCCAAGGTGTTACTGGATGTCTTCCTCCTGAGGTTCTTCCTTCCCCACCACCATGAGGATGATCAACAGGATTCATCACTACACCTCTTACTTTAGGGCGGAATCCTAAATATCTTTTTCTACCAGCCTTGCCTAATTTTATATTTTTGTTATCAGGATTTGATAATACTCCGATAGTTGCCATAGAATTTTTATTAATAAGCCTTATCTCACCTGAAACTAGTTTAATTTGAACATATAAATCTTCTTTTGAAACAATTTGAGCAGATGTTCCAGCAGATCTAACTAGCTGTCCGCCAGCACCAGGCTTTAATTCGATATTATGAACATATGTTCCAATAGGTATATTCTTTAGTGGGAGACAATTGCCATCTTTAATATCAACGTTCAAGCCTGAAGATACTTTATCACCTACAGATATATTTTTTGGAGATAAAATATATCTAAACTCACCATCATCGTATTTTATTAGAGAGATAAAAGCTGATCTATTTGGGTCATATTCGTTTCTGATAACCTCAGCGTTAATGTCAAATTTATTTCTTTTAAAATCAATAATTCTATATTTTCTTTTAACACCACCACCCATTCTTCTGGATGTAATTCTTCCCTGATTATTTCGTCCACCAGAAGATTTTTGAGCTTTTGTTAAAGTTTTAAAAGGTTTTTCATTAGATAAATGTTTTTTTGAAACTAAAACAGTACCTCTCTGGCCCGGTGTATTTGGTTTTAATTTTATTAGCATTATTTTATCTCCAAAGAAGCATCTATTGTATTTCCTTCAGCAAGAGTAACTACAGCCTTTTTAATATCTTTTTTATATCCAAGATTGCCCTTAAATGATTTTAGCTTACCTCTTAAAATAGAAGTGTTCACTTTAGTAACCTTAACTTTAAAAATTTTTTCAATTGCTTGCCTAATATCATTAGAGTTTGAATTTTTATCTACAACAAAAGTATATTGATTAAATTGATTTAAGTTAGTAGATTTTTCTGTCAGCATAGGTTTATGAATAATACTTAGTGCCTTTTCATCAGATATTATTTTTTGATTTTTCATGATAATTTTTTTGTTATTTGAGCAACAGATTTTTCATCAATGAAAACCTTTTGGCTTGAGATTAAGTCTTTTACATTAATACCATTGCAATTAAGCAATGAGATGCGAGGTATGTTGGATGAAGCTTTTTTAAAATTTTCATTTAATTTGTCATCTCCATATACAAACAAAGCAGAGTTAAATTCAAATTTGTTAAGCATAGAAACCAGATATTTTGTTTTATGAGTTGTAATTTCTAATTTATCCAAAAAAACTATATTATTTTCATTAAACTTTGATGATAGTGCTGATTTCAGGGCAAGTTTTCTTTCCTTTTTATTGAGTGTAAATGAGTGATCTCTTGGAACTGGGCCCATTGAAGTTGCACCACCTCTGAAATGTGGAGGTTTGCTACTCCCTTGCCTTGCGTTACCGGTACCTTTTTGTGAAAAAGGTTTTTTTGCCCTTCCTTTTACCTCTGATCTTGTTTTAGTTTTATGTGTACCTTGTCTTGCTTTAGCGTTTTGATACCTAATATATTGATGAATAACGTCAGGTAGAAGTTTAACTCCAAAGATATTCGCATCGATTTCGAGTTCTTTTATTTTTTTATTTTCTAAATTTACAATTTCTTTTTTCATATTTAATTTTTTTTGACAGAGTCATTTACAAAAACAACTGAATTTTTTCTTCCTGGCACTGAACCATTTATAGTAAGAATTTTATTTTCTTTATCTATGTCAATAACTTTAAGATTTTGTTTTGTTATTTTTTTTGCACCCATATGGCCTGCCATTTTTTTTCCTTTGAAAACTTTGCCAGGGTCTTGATTTTGTCCAGTAGAACCGTGAGATCTGTGAGATATAGATACACCATGAGAAGCTCTTAACCCTCCAAAATTGTGTCTTTTCATAGCTCCAGCAAATCCTTTTCCAATTGATTTAGAGGTCACGTCAACATACTGATCTATTTTAAAATGAGACACATCTAATTTTGTACCTATTTCTAGTTTATTTTCTGGATCTATTCTGAATTCTTTGATAAATTTTTTTGGATTACATTTTATGTTTGCAAATAATTTTTGCTGAGCTTTATTAACTTTTTTAATGTCAGTTTTGCCATCCACAGATACTATTTGAAGTGAAAAATAACCATCTTTCTCTAAAGTTTTAATATTTGAAACTATACATTCATCAATTTTAAGTAATGTGACTGGAATAACACTGCCATTTTCGGCATAATACGAACTATTACCAATTTTTGTTGCAATTAAACCAGTTCTTTTTTTCATATTTAAATCTTTATATCCACTTCAACACCAGCGGACAAATCAAGCTTCATCAATGCATCTACTGTTTGTGGTGTTGGATCAATAATATCTATTAACCTATTATGAGTTCTAATTTCAAACTGATCTCTACTTTTTTTATCTATATGCGGAGATTTATTTACTGTAAATTTTTCAAATCTTGTAGGCAAAGGGATTGGGCCTTTAACTTTTGCTCCAGTTCTTTTAGCAGTGTTAATGATTTCACCTGTACTATTATCTAATAACTTATTGTCAAAAGCTCTTAATCTAATTCTGATGTTTTGAGAGTCCATTACGCTAACTTCGCCTTAACTTCATCTGCTACATTCGATGGAACTTGCTCATAATGATCAAATTGCATGGAATAATTAGCTCTACCTTGTGTTAAAGATCTTAGGTTATTTACATATCCAAACATATTAGCAAGTGGAACCATAGCATCTACAACATTAGCATTTCCGCGTGTGGACATTTCTTGAACTTGGCCCCTTCTACTATTTAAATCACCAATAACATCCCCCATATATTCTTCAGGAGTTACTACTTCAACTTTCATCATTGGTTCTAGCAATACAGGATTAGCTTTTGCAATTCCTTCTCTAAAGGCAGCTCTTGCAGCTATTTCAAAAGCTAAAACACTTGAGTCTACATCATGATATGCTCCATCAGTTAAAGTAGCTTTGAAATCTATACATGGAAAACCTGCCATTACTCCAGTTTGTTGTTGGGCAACTAATCCTTTTTCAACACCTGGTATTAATTCGGTTGGAATATTTCCTCCCTTAATTTTATTAATAAACTCATACCCACTTCCTGGATCTCCCGGTTCAAAAGTTATTTTAACTCTTGCGAATTGGCCTGCACCACCTGATTGTTTTTTATGCGTATAATCAACGTCAAATGAACTCGATATTGTTTCTCTGTAAGCAACTTGAGGCGCCCCTACATTTGCTTCAACCTTAAATTCTCTTTTCATTCTATCAACCAATATTTCTAAATGCAGCTCTCCCATACCTTTAATAATTGTCTGGCCACTTTCATGATCAGTAGTTACTCTAAAGCTAGGATCTTCTTGAGCTAGTCTTCCTAATGCAGTCCCCATTTTTTCATGATCCGCTTTAGTTTTAGGCTCAACAGCTACCTCTATTACTGGATCTGGAAAATCCATTCTTTCAAGAACTATTGGATTATTTACTGAACAAAGTGTTTCACCTGTTGTTACGTCTTTTAAACCAACTAAAGCCACAATATCGCCAGCATTAGCAGTTTTTATTTCTTCTCTATTATTTGCATGCATGAGAAGCATTCTTCCAATGTTTTCTTTTTTTCCAGAGTTTGAATTTAAAACAGTATCTTTTGTGTTAATTGTTCCAGAATAAATTCTAGTGAATGTAAGACTACCAACAAAAGGATCTGTCATGATTTTAAATGCCAAAGCGCTAAAAGGTTCACTATCATCACATTTTCTAGTGAGCTCCTTTTTGTCATCGTTTATGTCTACCCCACGAACACTCTCTACATCTATAGGTGAGGGCATATAATCAATAACGGCATCAAGCAAAGGCTGAACTCCCTTATTTTTGAAAGCAGAGCCTGTTAAAACTGGGACAAAAGAGCCATTAATAGTACCTTTACGAATACATTTTTTCAAATCTTGTGTAGATGGTTCATTTCCATCCAGATATGACTCCATAATTGAATCATCTTCTTCTACAGCTTTTTCAATTAACTTTTCTCTATATTCTTTTGCCTGATCTTTAAGATCATCAGGAATATCAACAATATCAAACTTTGCCCCAAGGCTCTCATCTTGCCATACAATTGCATTATTTGATACCAAATCAACTACTCCTTTTAAGTCACTTTCAATTCCAATAGGTAATTGCAATACAAGTGGGTAAGACCCTAACCTTTCAGTTATCATATCAACACACATGAAAAAATTAGCGCCTGTTCTATCTAATTTATTAACAAAACACATTCTTGGAACATTGTATTTGTCCGCTTGGCGCCAAACAGTTTCAGATTGAGGCTCAACTCCTGCTACACCATCGAAAACAGCAACAGCTCCATCTAGAACTTTAAGAGATCGCTCTACTTCAATTGTAAAATCTACGTGGCCAGGAGTATCAATTATATTTACTCTGTGGTCATTCCAAAAGCAAGTAGTTGCAGCTGAGGTAATTGTTATTCCTCTTTCTTGTTCCTGCTCCATCCAATCCATTGTTGCAGCTCCATCATGAACCTCGCCAATTTTATGAGATTTTCCTGTGTAATATAAAATTCTTTCAGTAGTTGTTGTCTTACCTGCATCAATATGAGCCATGATACCAATATTTCTATATTTTTCTAAGCTATGAGATCTGGACATAATTTTTTACCATCTAAAATGAGAAAACGCTCTGTTAGCTTCAGCCATTTTGTGAGTTTCTTCTCTTTTTTTTACTGAATTACCTTTATTATTAAATGCATCGAAAATTTCATTAGCAACTCTCTCTCGCATCGTTTTTTCATTTCTTTTTGTTGCTGAGTCTACTATCCATTTCATTGCTAAAGTTTGAGCTCTTCTTGGTCTTACTTCCATAGGTACTTGATAAGTTGCTCCACCCACTCTTCTCGATCTAACTTCAAGACTTGGCTTAACATTGTTAAGAGCGTCATGAAAAAAATCAATTGGACTTTTATCTGTTTTTTTAGATAAAATATCAAAGGCTCCATATACAATCTTTTCTGAAGTAGATTTTTTTCCATCAAGCATTATTCTGTTCATAAATTTTGTAAGTGTAATATCTTTGTATTTGTGATCAGGAATTACAACTCTTTTTTCTGCGGCTCTTCTTCTTGACATAATTTATTTAGGTTTTTTTGCGCCGTATAAAGAACGTCTTTGTTTTCTTGCGCTAACACCTTGCGTGTCTAACGTTCCTCTTAAAATATGATATCTAACTCCTGGCAAGTCTTTTACCCGTCCCCCTCTTAGCAAAACAACTGAATGCTCTTGAAGATTGTGACCTTCTCCTGGTATGTAAGCAGATACTTCCTGACCATTAGTAAGCTTAACTCTTGCCACTTTTCGAAGTGCAGAATTTGGTTTTTTTGGTGTTGTTGTATATACTCTTGTACATACTCCTCTTTTTTGAGGACAGGCGCCCAACGCAGGAACTTTGTTCCTTTTTCTTTGAGCTTTTCTACCTTTTCTTACTAACTGGTTTATAGTCGGCATATTTTTCCCTGTTAAGTGTTTGGAATTAATTTTCCACTACCATCAACAAAAAGTAGCAGGTCTTTATTAATTGAGGGCTACAAAGTCAAGAAATATATGCAAATTATGAAGAAATTTCGTTACTTTCTTTAATAGCGTTTTTTTGCTGTATTATTTCTTGATCTCTTGCTTTTGCAATTTTTTCATACTCAGTTGTCATTTTGCCGGTTCCTGCAGGTATTAATCTTCCTACAATTACATTTTCTTTCAGACCCGACAAATTGTCAGTCTTTCCTATAGTTGCCGCATCTGTAAGAACTTTAGTTGTTTCTTGAAAAGATGCCGCTGAAATAAAAGAAGATGTCTGTAAACTTGCTTTAGTAATACCTAAAAGAACTGGCTCAAAAACTACAGGCTTCTTTCCTTGTGACTCAAGAGATTTATTCATTTTTAAAGCATCTCTTTTTTGGATTTGTTCTCCAGAAATTAGAGATGTGTCTCCAGGATCTTTAACAAGAACCTTTTGTAACATTTGTCTGGCAATAGTCTCAATATGCTTATCATTAATATAAACACCTTGTAACTTATAAACTGCTTGGACTTCCTTTACCAAATATCTTGCTAGTTCTTCAACTCCCAAAATACGTAAAATATCATGAGGAACCGGTGTTCCTTCAACAAGTATATCACCTTTTTTAACAAAATCACCGTCTTGAACATTTAGATATTTTGATCTAGGAATTAAAATTTCAAATGTATTTTCTTGATCAAGTCCAGTGATTATTAATCTTCTTTTATTTTTATAATCTTTTCCAAAAGAGATCTGTCCATCAATCTCACACATTATAGCGGGATCTTTAGGCTTTCTGGCTTCAAACAACTCAGCGACTCTTGGAAGACCGCCGGTAATATCTTTTGTTTTAGATGACTCTTTTGGAATTCTAGCTATTACCTGTCCTGCTGATACCTCTTGGCCATCCTCAACGCTAAGAATAGAGTCTATTGACATGGGATAATTTATGATATCTTGATCTGTATTTTCATCTAAATTTTCTGAGTCAATTATATTTACTGCTGGTTTGAAATTTTTTGATTTAGGGTTTTGACTCCAGTCTATAACTATCTTACTAGAAATTCCGGTTGTGTCATCAATAGATTCTCTAAAAGAAATACCTTGTTGTAAGTCCACATATCTAATTATACCGTCTTTTTCAGCAATTATTGGCAAAGTATATGGATCCCATTCAGCTAAAAGATCATTAATTTTAACTTTTTGTTTATCTTCTACAAATAATTTTGAGCCAAAAGGGATATTAAATGAAAACTTTTCATCATTATCAACTAGTATTTTTATTTTAGCATTTCTGCTTAAAATAATTTTATTATTTGTTTTATCCATTATTAATCTAATATTTTCAAATTTAGCAACTCCGTCTATTGGAGCAATTGCATTAGATTGCTCAACAGATGAGCTTGCAGCACCACCAATATGAAACGTTCTCATTGTAAGTTGAGTTCCTGGCTCACCAATTGATTGAGCGGCAATTATGCCCACTGCTTCACCAACATTAACTTCAGTACCTCTAGCTAAATCTCTTCCATAGCATTTTGAGCAAATTCCATCTTCAGTTTCACAAGTAAGGACTGACCTGATACCCATTGATCTTAGTCCTGAATTTTTGATTTCCTCAAGATGTTTTTCTTCAATTATTTCACCAGCTTGAATAAAGATATTGCCGTTTAAATCTTTTATATTTTCTGTAGGAGTTCTCCCAAGAACTCTCTCAGATAATGGCGACGTGATATTTCCAGAGTCAACTATTTCCTCAACTAATACTCCTTTTTTAGTGCCGCAGTCTATTTCTCTAATAACAGCATCCTGTGCAACATCTACTAATCTTCTAGTTAAATATCCACTACTTGCAGTTTTCAAAGCAGTGTCAGCAAGACCTTTTCTTGCTCCATGAGTTGATGTAAAATATTCTAGGACTGACAATCCCTCCTTAAAGTTTGATTTAATAGGATTTTCAATAATTTCACCAGAAGGTTTTGCCATTAAGCCCCTCATACCTGCTAATTGCTTTAACTGAGCTGCTGACCCCCTTGCACCCGAGTGTGCCATCATATAAACAGAATTTATCGGTTTATCATCATCTGGATTTGATATAACATCTAACATTTTATCAGCAACCTTATTGGTACATTCTGACCATGCGTCTACTACCTTATTATATTTTTCGCCCTGAGTAATGAGTCCATCCTGATATTGGTTTTCATATTCTTTTACTTTAGACTGGGTTTGATCAAGCAATGTTTGTTTTTCCTCAGGTATTATCAAATCATCTTTTCCAAAAGAGATACCAGCTATTGCGGCATATTTGAAACCAATTTGCATAATACTGTCAGCAAATAAAACCGTCTCTTTTTGGCCACAGAATCTATAAACTGTATCAATTAAGTTACTTACTTCTTTTTTAGTAAGAGTTTTATTTATTAAACTAAAATCTATATTAGGGTTTTTTGGTAAAGAGTCAGCTAAAAGCATTCTTCCTGCAGTAGTTTGTACTTTTGAAGAAGATCCATCAAAGTTTTTGACTCTTACATTAATCTTTGAATGTAGATCAATTGCTTTTAATTCAATAGCCTTCAATATTTCATTAGTATCAATAAAATTTCTACCTTCACCTTTTTGATTATTTCGCATGATTGATAGATAATAAATTCCCAGTACAATGTCTTGAGATGGGACAATAATTGGTTTTCCACTTGAAGGTGATAGTATATTGTTTGTACTCATCATAAGCACTCTTGCCTCCAATTGAGCTTCCAAACTTAGAGGTACATGCACAGCCATCTGATCTCCATCAAAATCTGCGTTAAATGCAGTACATACTAATGGGTGAAGCTGAATTGATTTACCTTCAATTAAAACTGGTTCAAAAGCTTGTATTCCTAATCTGTGTAAAGTAGGAGCTCTGTTAAGTAGGACCGGGTGCTCCCTAATAACTTCTTCTAAAATATCCCAAACTCTTGGATCCTCTTTTTCAACTAATTTTTTTGCAGCTTTTATTGTATTAGCCCAGCCATAAATATCTAATTTATGAAAAATAAAAGGTTTAAATAACTCTAATGCCATTTTTTTTGGAATTCCACATTGATGTAATTTAAGGTTAGGTCCTACAACAATTACAGATCTTCCAGAATAATCAACTCTTTTGCCTAAAAGATTTTGCCTGAATCTGCCTTGTTTACCTTTAAGCATATCAGATAGAGATTTTAGAGGGCGTTTATTTGTAGAAGTTATAACTCTACCTCTTCTACCATTGTCAAATAATGCGTCTACAGATTCTTGAAGCATTCTTTTTTCATTCCTGATGATTATGTCAGGAGCTCTTAAATCTATTAATCTTTTTAACCTGTTGTTTCTATTTATTACTCTTCTATAGAGATCATTTAAATCGCTAGTTGCAAATCTTCCACCATCTAAAGGTACTAAAGGTCTTAATTCAGGTGGTATTACAGGTAATACTCTTAATATCATCCATTCAGGTTTATTTTTAGAAGTTATAAAAGACTCTAGCAATTTTAATCTTTTTGTTAGTTTTGTTTTTTTTAGTTCTGACTTTGTTTCTAAAAGATCATTTTTTGTTTGATTAAAATCAGCTTCAAGATCGATATTTAGAAGCATTTGTTCTATTGCTTCAGCGCCTATAGCAGCACTAAATGAATCTTCTCCGTATTCATCTTGATAATCAATGTATTGATCCTCAGATATAATATCTCCCTTGTTTAAATCTGTTAAACCTGGCTCCACAACAATAAATTGTTCAAAATAAAGAACTTTTTCCAAATTTTTAATAGTCATATCTAGAAGAGTTGCTATTCTACTCGGTAAAGATTTCATGAACCAGATATGAGAGACTGGAGCGGCGAGTTCTATGTGACCCATTCTATCACGCCTAACTTTTGATAGGGTTACCTCAACTCCACACTTCTCACATATTATGCCTCTAAACTTCATTCTTTTATATTTTCCGCATAAACACTCGTAATCTTTGACAGGGCCAAAAATTCTTGAACAAAAAAGTCCATCTTTTTCAGGTTTGAAGGTTCTGTAATTGATTGTCTCTGGTTTTTTTATTTCGCCAAAAGACCATGATCTTACATCATCAGGGCTTGCAATGGAAATTTTCAAGCTATTAAAATTTTGTACGCCTAAATTTTGGCTAAAAATATTCATTAATTCTTTATTCATTATCAGTCACCATTGATTCTATTTTATTTGTTTCATCATTGTTTTCTTTATACTCAAGATTTAAACCTAGAGATCTCAACTCTTTTACCATGACATTAAATGACTCTGGCGTTCCAGACTCAAAGTTGTTATCACCCTTAACTATTGACTCATACACTTTTGTTCTTCCAGCTACATCATCAGATTTTATAGTTAAAATTTCTTGTAAGGTGTAAGCGGCTCCATAAGCTTCCAAAGCCCAAACCTCCATTTCTCCAAACCTTTGACCTCCAAACTGAGCTTTTCCTCCTAAAGGCTGCTGAGTGACAAGACTGTATGGACCGATTGAACGAGCATGTATTTTTTCATCAACTAAGTGGTGAAGTTTTAACATATAGACATAACCTACAGTTACAGGTCTCTCAAATTTTTCACCGGTTATTCCATCATACAAAATCTCTTGTCCTGAAGTTGACACTCCAGATTGTTCCAAGAGAGAAGTAATATCTTTTTCTTTAGCTCCATCAAAAACAGGAGTTGCAAAAGGGACACCATCTTTTAGGTTTTCTGCTAGTTCAAGTAGTTGATCATCATTCATATTATGAATAGTATCCTTATGATTTTTTTGCTCATAAATTTGAAGTAGTTTATTTTTTAAGTCACCTGTTTGACCTTCTAAATTCATTTTTGATATCATTTCAGATACTTGTTTTCCAAGAGAGGCAGAAGCCCAACCTAAATGTGTCTCAAGTATTTGACCAATATTCATCCTACTTGGAACGCCAAGTGGATTTAAAACTATATCAACAGCCCTACCATCTTCTAAATACGGCATATCTTCAACAGGGCAGATTTTGGAAATGACACCCTTGTTTCCATGTCTTCCTGCCATTTTATCCCCTGGCTGAAGTTTTCTTTTAACAGCAATAAATACTTTTATCAGTTTTAAAACACCTGGTAATAACTCGTCTCCACTTTGTATTTTGTCAATTTTGTTTTCAAACTTTTGATTTATGTTTCCTAACTGGTTTTCATAATTTTTAATTAAAGACTCAACTTGTGATGTAGTTTTGTTTTCTTGAATATTTATTTTCATCAAATCAGATACATTCAAATCATCAAGTTTTTCAAAAGTAAGTTTGGTATTTTTTTCTATATCATTTACCCCTGAAAGGTATGTTTTCCCTATTAAGATTTCTTTTAAATGGTTTCCAAAACTTTTACGCAATATTTCTAATTCATCTTCTCTATCCCTTGAGATCATTTCAATTTGAGCATTTTCAATACTAATTGCTCTTTCATCTTTCTCAATTCCTCTTCTAGAAAAGACTCTAATTTCTACAACAGTTCCTTTGACTCCTGGTGGTACACGTAAACTTGTATCTTTTACATCTGCTGCTTTTTCACCAAAAATTGCTCTTAAAAGTTTTTCTTCAGGTGTCATAGGAGACTCACCTTTTGGTGTAACTTTTCCAACAAGAATATCCCCTGAAGACACTTCAGCTCCTATGTAGACTATGCCAGTTTCATCTAAATTGATGAGCATTTCTTCTCCAGCATTAGGAATATCTCTCGTGATATCCTCCGGACCTAATTTTGTATCTCTTGCCATTACTTCAAATTCTTCTACATGAATTGAAGTAAAAACATCATCTTGAACAACTTTTTCAGAAATCAAGATTGAATCTTCAAAATTATATCCATTCCATGGCATAAATGCTACCAAAACATTTCTTCCAAGAGCCAATTCTCCCAAATCTGTAGCAGGTCCATCTGCTATTACTTGGTTTTTATATACTTTATCACCAACGCTCACTAAAGGTCTCTGATTAATACATGTGTTTTGATTAGATCTCTGAAACTTTAGCAAGTTATAAATATCAATCTTGTTAAGAGATGTATCTTTTTTATCTGTAACTCTGATTACTATTCTATTTGCATCTAGTTGATCAACAATTCCTTCACGTCTAGCTACAACTGTTGAACCACTATCTTTTGCAACTGTATACTCCATTCCTGTACCAACTAAAGGAGCTTTTGGTTTGATCAGAGGAACCGCTTGTCTCATCATATTAGAACCCATTAATGCTCTATTCGCATCATCGTTTTCTAAAAAAGGTATAAGTGAAGAAGCTACAGAGACTAACTGTTGAGGCGAAACATCCATTAAGTCAATTGCATTAACCGGCGCATTTATGAACTCACCATTTTTTCTACAGCTAATTACATCGTTCAGGAAACTTCCCTTATTATCTACTTCTGAGTTAGCTTGGGCTATTACAAAATCTTCTTCATTAATTGCGCTTAAATAAATAACCTTATCTGTTACTTTTCCATTATTTACTATTCTATATGGAGTTTCAATAAAGCCATAATGGTTGATTCTAGAGTAAGAGGCTAGACTATTTATAAGACCAATATTTGCACCTTCGGGTGTTTCAATTGGACATATTCTTCCATAATGAGTTTGATGAACATCTCTAACTTCAAATCCAGCTCTTTCTCTATTTAAACCTCCAGGCCCTAGTGCAGAAACACGTCTTTTATGTGTTATTTCACTCAAAGGATTTGTTTGGTCCATAAATTGGCTCAATTGACTTGTCCCAAAAAATTCTTTAATTGAAGCTGCAACAGGTTTTGCATTAATAATATCTTGCGGCATAATATTATCAACTTCAAGAGAACTTAATCTTTCTTTGATTGCTCTATCCATCTTTAATAAACCTACACGATACTGATTTTCAAGAAGCTCTCCAACAGATCTTACTCTTCTATTTGCTAAATGATCAATATCATCTATCTCACCTTTTCCATCAATAAGATCATGCATATGTTTTACGACATCAATGATGTCAGACTTATCCAAAATCCTTTTAGAAATATCAGTAGTTTTTTTAAATTTAGAATTTATTTTTAATCTGCCAACTGAAGATAAATCATATCTATCTTTGTTAAAAAATAAATTATTAAATAAAAGTTCAGCTGTTTCAATTGTAGGCGGTTCCCCAGGTCTTAAAATTTTAAAAACCTCAAACAATGCTTCTTCTCTTGATCTAGCCTTATCTAATTGAAGTGAGCTTCTAATATATGAACCAATTTCGATATTATCTATTTTTAGAATGTCAATTTTATTAATTTTATTACTCTCAATAAAACTAAGAAAGTCTTCATCAATTTCATAACCTGCCTCATAGAATATTTTACCATTTTTTTGATCAATAATATCGCTAGCGATATATAAACCAATTAATGAATTATTTTCTATACATAAATTGTTTCCAACTTTAGATTCAAGTTCCCTAATATTTTTTTGGTTAACTTTTATACCTTTGGAAATTAGTACTTTACCATTTGAGTGGTCCAACAAATCATAATTAAGAATTTTTCCTTTATAGAATGAGAGATCTACTTTGTATTTCCAACCAAATTTTTCTTTTTTTAACTGCATATTTGCATAAAATGTTGAAAGTATTTCCTCTCCAGTCATACCAAGAATTTTTTTTGGATCTGGTTCAATTTTCTTATCTTCACAATCTTTAAGGTATAATTCTGTTTTTGAACTTAATAGACACTTAAGTAATGTTGAAACTGGAAACTTTCTTTTTCTATCAATTCTTGCATGAATATTGTTTTTTGCATCATGTTCAAAATCTAACCATGAACCTCTATAAGGAATTATTCTTGCATTATATAAATACTTACCACTGGTATGAGTTTTGCCATAATCATGATCAAAGAAAACTCCTGGTGATCGATGCATTTGACTAACAACAACTCTCTCTGTACCATTCACTACAAAAGTAGCATCTTTTGTCATTAACGGGATATCACCCATATAAACTTCTTGTTCTTTTATATCTCTTACAGATTTAGTTCCTGCGATTTCATCAATATCCCATATAATCAATCTGAAATTTACAAGAAGTGGAGCACCATAAGTCATACCTCTTTGAGAGCATTCATCAACATCATATTTTGGAATACCGATATCAAAACTTACATAATCAACAGTAGCTCTTTCAGTATAATCATTTATTGGGAAAACAGATTTAAAAATTGCATGCAAACCAGTTTCTTCTTTTTTTTCAGGATCAACTTTTAATTGCAAAAAATTATCATATGATCTTTTTTGAACCTCAACTAAGTTAGGAAGTGAAGTAACTAGTGGTATTTTACCAAAGGATTTTCTAATTTTTTTTGAATTAATATAGTCTAAGCTCATGCATTTACCCTTTTTAAAAAAAGTTAACTAAGACCTCCAAATATGGAGATCTTAAAAAAAATTATTTTAATTCTACTTTAGCCCCAGCTGCCTCTAGAGCTTTTTTCATCTCTTCTGCCTCAGCTTTAGCAACACCTTGTTTTAGTGGTTTTGGGGCCCCTTCAACTAAGTCTTTTGCCTCTTTGAGACCTAGAGCAGTAATAGTTCTAACTTCTTTAATAACTGCAATTTTGTTTGAGCCAGCTTCAGCAAGAACAACGTCAAATTCTGACTTTTCTTCTGCCGCTGCCTCTCCACCTCCAGCTCCTGGCGCAGCTGCAACTGCTACAGGTGCTGCAGCTGAAACACCCCATTTCTCCTCAAGCAATTTGCTTAATTCTGCTGCTTCTAGAACTGTTAGAGATGATAAATCATCTACAATTTTATTTAAATCAGCCATTTTTATCTCCTTTTAAACCTAGTTAGACTCTTCAATTTTTTTACTTTGAGCACTCATCATTCTCACCATTTTTCCAGCAGGCTCTTTTACAACTGATGCAATTTTTTGAGCAGGCGCTGATAAAAGTCCTAATATCTTACCTCTTAATTCATCCATAGATGGTAAGGTAGCAAGAAAATTTATCTTACTATTATCCATTTTTTCACCATCATACCCGCCACCGATAATTTTAAAGTTTTCAATTTTTTTTTCAAAATTAACAGCAACTTTAGCTGGAGCTACAGGATCTTCTGAATAAGCAATCGCAGTTGGTCCTGTAAATAAATCAGAGATATTTTTGAATTGAGTATCTTCCAAAGCAAGTTTAGTGAGTCTGTTCTTAGTTACCTTAAATTTTGCACCATTTTCCCTCATTTCTTTTCTTAACTGTTCAGTTTCATCTACAGTAATTCCAGAATAGTGAGCAACAATAACTGAAGAAGAAGAATTTAATTCTTCTTTAAGTTTTTCTACAAAATCTTTTTTTTCAGAACGGTTCACTTTTACCTCGGTTTATTATTTAGGTATAAACCTAAAATTAGCTGCCTTAAGTTTGCTAATCAAACCAAGACAAGCCTGTCAAGAAGCTAATCAATGGACTCGCTTCAGTCTGTGCAGGTTATTAAGCTTTCGCCCCTGCAGTCTTTGACAGGTGATAGCTTTTATAAAAAAGCTATCTGTCGAATTAGTTAACGAAGACTAGCTAAGTTAATTTCTAATCCAACACCCATAGTTGAAGCTATGGTAACTTTTTTAACAAATGATCCTTTAACTGTTTCTGGTTTACTTTTATTAATTGAAGAATAAAAAAACTTTAGATTTTCTAAAAGATCATTTTCATCAAAACTCATTTTGCCAATACCAGCATGAACAATACCACTTTTGTCATTTTTAAACTGAACTTGTCCAGCTTTTGCATTTTTAACTGCATTAGCAATATCAGGAGTTACAGTTCCAAGTTTGGGGTTTGGCATTAAACCTTTAGGACCCAATATTTTTGCAACTTTTCCAACAGAAGGCATCATATCGGGAGATGCTATAAGCAGATCAAATGAAATTTTACCAGATGAAATAGTTTCAATTAGATCATTATCTCCAACTAAATCTGCGCCGGCATCTTTCGCTTCTTTTTGCTTATCACCTTTTGTCAATACTGCAACATTAACAGATTTTCCTGTACCTTTAGGCAAACTTGCTACTCCTCTGATACCTTGATCAGTTTTGTTTGAGTCGATACCTAAGTTGATAGCAACTTCAAGTGTCTCATCAAATTTAGCATACTTATTTTCTTTCAGTATTTTAATTGCTTCAATTGGTTCATAAGTTTTTGATATGTCAATTGATTCTATTAATTTTTTATTATTTCTAGTAATCTTCATATTATTTTAAAATCTCCATACCCATTGATACCGCTGAGCCTTTAACCATGTTCATAGCACCCTCAAGATTAACAGCATTTAAATCTTTCATTTTGTCTTTTGCAATTTTTTCAATATCTGCAATTGTGACTTTTCCAACCATTGTTCTACCAGGCGTTGAATTTCCTTTTTTAATTTTTGCAGCTTTTTTTAAATAGTAACTTACTGGTGGAAGCTTTGTAATAAAATCAAAAGACCTATCTTTATATGCAGTTATTACTACAGGTATTGGAGCGCCTTTTTCTACATCTTTGGTTTTGTCATTAAATGCTTTGCAAAAATCCATGATATTCAAACCTCTTTGACCAAGTGCTGGACCAACTGGAGGTGAAGGGTTTGCGCCACCTGCAGGTATTTGAAGTTTGATTAATCCTAGTACTTCTTTTGCCATTTTAACTCCTAATTTTATGCCTTTTCAACTTGTGAATATTCTAAATCTACTGGTGTCGATCTGCCAAATATAGAAACTGCAACTCTTAATCTAGCTTTTTCTTCATCAATTTGCTCAATTTCCCCATTAAATGATGCAAAAGGTCCGTCAATAACCTTAACTTGCTCACCAATATCGTACATAACCGCTGGTCTTGACTTTTCAACACCGTCAATTACCTGCTCTGAGATTCTTTTTGCTTCAGCATTACTTATTGGTACCGGCTTTCCTTTATTCCCCAGAAAACCAGATAATTTTGGTGTGTTTTTAATTATGTGCCATGTGTCATCATTTAAATTCATTTTTATCAGAATGTATCCTGGAAATATTTTTCTTTCTGTATTTATTCTAACACCTCTTTTTACTTCAACAATGTTTTGTGTAGGTACTGAAACTTCTTCAATATGGTCAGAAATTCCAAGTTTATTGGCTTGATCCAATATACTATCAGCAACTTTCTTTTCATAACCTGAGTAAGCATGAAGAACATACCATCTACATTTAATCATTTTATAAACCTGAACCTATTTCTATAATTTTTTTTATTGAAAAAGACCAAATTTGATCACTAAGAAGAAAAAAAAGTGAAAATAAGAAAATTAACAAAATAACAATTAAAGAAGAAATAAATGTATCTCTTCGGGTAGGCCAAGTAACTTTTTGTAATTCTTGTCTAACTTGCCTTACAAAAAGTGCGGGTGATGTTTTTTTATTTTCCATAATTTCTCATTTATTATTTGGCAGGAGTGGCAGGACTTGAACCCGCAGCCCCCGGTTTTGGAGACCGGTGCTCTACCAGTTGAGCTACACTCCTAACTTTTTAAGATAGCTAAAACTACTAGAGCGGTCTCAAACACCTATTCAATAATTTCAGCAACAACTCCAGCACCAACGGTTCTACCACCTTCTCTGATTGCAAATTTTAAACCTTTATCCATTGCAATTGGAGATAGTAAGGTAACTTCCATTGCGATATTATCTCCTGGCATAACCATTTCCGTTCCCTCAGGAAGCTTAATTGTACCTGTAACATCTGTAGTTCTAAAGTAAAACTGTGGTCTATAGTTAGAAAAGAAAGGAGTGTGTCTTCCACCCTCTTCCTTTTTAAGTACATAGGCTTCAGCTTTAAATTTAGTATGAGGCTTAATTGAGCCCGGTTTAGCTAAAACTTGACCTCTTTCAACTTCTTCTCTTTTGGTTCCTCTAAGTAGTACACCTACGTTATCACCTGCTTCACCTGAGTCTAGAAGTTTTCTAAACATTTCTACACCAGTACAAGTAGTTTTTTGAGCTTCTCTTATTCCTAAGATTTCAATTTCTTCACCAACTTTAATTTGTCCTTGTTCAATACGGCCAGTTACAACAGTTCCACGGCCAGATATCGAAAAGACGTCCTCTACAGGCATAAGGAATGGCTGATCAATAGGTCTAGATGGTTGTGGTATAGATTCATCTACAGCTTTCATAAGTTCTATGATTGAATTTTTACCTATCTCATCATCTCTTCCTTCCAAAGCAGCAAGAGCTGATCCCTTGATAATTGGGATAGTATCACCAGGGAATTCATATGAGGTAAGAAGTTCTCTTATCTCCATTTCAACTAAATCAATTAATTCTTTATCATCAACTTGATCAACTTTATTCATATAAACAACAAGTGCTGGAACGCCCACTTGTCTAGCTAAAAGAATGTGTTCTCTAGTTTGAGGCATTGGTCCATCAGCAGCATTAACCACAAGGATACCTCCGTCCATTTGCGCAGCACCAGTAATCATATTTTTTACGTAGTCTGCGTGACCAGGACAGTCTACATGTGCGTAGTGTCTAGATTCTGTTTCATATTCTACGTGAGCTGTTGAAATTGTAATTCCACGCTCTCTCTCCTCAGGAGCTTTGTCTATGTTTGCATAATCAGTAAATTCTGCCCCACCAGCTTCTGCCAAAACTTTTGTTATTGCAGCAGTTAAAGTAGTTTTACCATGATCGACGTGTCCAACAGTACCGATATTACAATGCGGTTTGTTTCTTTCAAATTTTGCTTTAGCCATTTTTTTTTACCCCAGTATTAAAATTTTCATTTTGGAGCGGGTGAAGGGAATCGAACCCTCGTAGCCAGCTTGGAAGGCTGGAGCTTTACCACTAAGCTACACCCGCTTTTTAACCGACTCACTCACTCAACACTTTTTCCTACTCTCCATTTATGGTGGAGGGGGTAGGATTCGAACCTACGTACGCTCACGCGGGCGGATTTACAGTCCGCTGCCTTTAACCACTCGACCACCCCTCCAGACTTGAAGAAGATGGCACATACTAATTAATTAGTATGATTGTCAATCTAAAACAACTAACTTTCCACCTCAAGATACATAAGTTCTTAAAAGCGCGCCCCTTTTAGACAAAAAATTAGATTTTGTATATATCTAGATTGAATTTAAATGACAAATCTGTGATAAACAAAAATGCCAAAAAAAAAGTTTCAAAAATCCCGTAATACTGGGAAAAATCAAATAATTTATGGATTCCATGCTGTAAGGGCTGCATTACTAAATAGTAAGAGAGTCCATGATGAACTCTATATTACTGAAAATAATCGAAAAATCGCCGAAAACCTCAAATCAAAAATTCAAAAAATCACTATCCTAGATCAGAAAGAATTTAAAAAAAATCACGGAGAAATAAAATCTACTCAA
This sequence comes from uncultured Alphaproteobacteria bacterium, assembly GCA_902595855.1. GTDB lineage: Bacteria > Pseudomonadota > Alphaproteobacteria > HIMB59 > CACPNW01. Next base: position 3,775 of record CACJRY010000014.1, on the reverse strand, counting down.
GGAATAGTTTTAAGGACTAATGATTTTGAAAGGCCTAACCTTCAACAATTCATAAAAAACGAAAACTCAAAGAATAAATCAGTTTTATTAGTTTTAGATCAAATCACAGACCCTCAAAATATAGGCTCAATAATGCGATCATGTGCACTCTTCAACTGTGCAGGAATAATAGTTGCAAAAGATAATGCTCCTGATCTAACTTCCTCATTATACAAGGCTGCATCGGGTGCAGCAGAAATAGTAAATTATTTTAAGGTTACAAATTTGAAGAGAAGTATCTCAGAATTAAAAAAGCATGGTTATTGGGTGTATGGGTTTGACTCTTCCAATGACAATAAATCAATAGATGTTAATTTTTCAAAAAAAGCAATTTTGGTTTTTGGCTCTGAGGGAAAAGGTATGAGAGATCTGGTAAAAAAAGAATGCGATGAAATAATAAAATTAAAAATGCAAAAAAATACAGACTATATGATTGACAGTTTGAATGTTTCAAATGCAGCTGCAATTGCACTATACGAATTTTTTAAGTCCTAATTTTAATTTTTTATTAGTGGTGCCGCGTGTCGGAATCGAACTGACCACCTGATGATTACAAATCAACTGCTCTACCAAATGAGCTAACGCGGCACTAAGAGCCATTTACAATTAATTTAAAATTTCGACAAGTGATTTATGTCTTAAATTCCAGGAATATATGGAACGCCATCACCCTTTGCTTTTTCATTAATTTCACTCAATGTTGAACAAGCTGTTAAAGGTGCACATGCCAGAAACAATATTAGTATTAATTTTTTCATATACCTAATTTATCTTTTCAATTTTCGCTGCACAATACTTAAATTCTGGAATTTTGCCATATGGATCAAGTGCTGGATTCGTAAGCAAATTTGCTGCTGCCTCATTATAACAAAATGGAATAAATATAACACCCTCTGGAATCGCTCTATCTTCTCTTACCCTTATTTTAACTGAACCTCTTCTTGTTGATACTCTTATTTCATCACCTGGTTTCATATTATTTCTTAAAATTTCATTTGGTGATATTGATACTGTTGCCTCAGGCTCAATTGCATCTAAATTAGAAGCTTTTCTTGTCATTGCACCAGTGTGCCAATGTTCTAACTGTCTTCCTGTTGTCAATATCAATGCAAACTCATCATCAGGCAATTCATTAGGAGAAGTAACACTCGCAGGAACAAATTTACCTTTACCACTATCGTTTGGAAATTTATCACCAAAAACAATTTCTTCCCCAGGAGTAGTTGGTGATTTACTCGGATATGTTACAGAGTTTTCATCTTCAAGCCTATCCCAAGAAATATTATTTAGAGAAGGCATGGTCTTACACATCTCATCATATATCTCTTTAGGATGTTTGTAGTCCCAATTTAAACCCAGCCTTTTTCCAAGTTCGTTTGTTATCCACCAATCTTCTTTTGCATAACCAGGTGCATCGAGAGCCTTTCGTCCCATTTGCACTTGTCTGTTAGTATTAGTCACCGTACCATTCTTTTCAGGCCATGCTGAAGCAGGGAAGATAACATCTGCGTATGTAGAGGTCTCTGTTAAAAATATATCCTGTACAACTAGGTGATCTAACATTTGTAATGCTTCTCTTGCATGATTTAGATCAGGATCCGACATGGCTGGATTTTCACCAAGTATATACATGCCTTTTATTGTTTTTTCATGAATGGCATCCATAATTTCCACAACAGTTAAACCTTTTTTATCATCTAGAGATGTGTTCCAAAAATTCTCAAAAAATTCTTTTTTTTCATCTTTTTCAACTAATTGATAATCTGGGTACATCATTGGAATTAATCCGGCATCTGAGGCACCCTGAACATTATTCTGTCCTCTTAGCGGATGCAGTCCTGATCCTCTTCTGCCTACATTACCTGTCATCAGTGCAAGAGAAATTAGACATCTTGCATTATCAGTTCCATGAACATGTTGAGAAACTCCCATTCCCCAAAAAATTATACCTTTATTAGTTTGAGCAAATAATCTTGCGACCTCACGTATCATATCAGCATCTATTCCAGTTTGATCTTGCATTAATTCTGGAGGATAGTTTTTCAAATGTTTTTGTAATTCGTCAAAACCTGATGTCTGCTTTTTTATGTATTCCTCATTAAATAAATTTTCTTCTATGATAACATTCATAATAGAATTAAGAAGAGCAACGTCTGATCCAGGTTTAAATTGCAACATATGAGTAGCATGTTTTTTTAAAGCATGACCTCTTGGGTCCATTACAATTAATTTGGATCCGTTTTTAGCAGCATTTTTGAAAAAAGTTGCGGCAACTGGATGATTCTCAGTAGGATTTGCTCCAATCACAATAATAACATCAGAATGCTGCACCTCATAAAAAGGAGCGGTTACTGCACCTGAGCCTATTGTTTCTAATAATGCTGCTACTGAAGAGGCATGACAAAGACGCGTACAGTGATCTACATTATTTGTATTAAAACCAGTCCTTATAAGTTTTTGAAAGAGATATGCTTCTTCATTAGAACATTTCGCAGATCCAAAACCAGCTAAATTACTTTTACCATTTCTCTTCTTTTTGATTTCTAGAAAGCCATTTGCGGCATAATCTAGAGCTTCTTCCCAACTAGCCTCTCTGAAGTACTCATGCATATTAGAAAAATTAATAATAGGATGTAAATCTTTTTCTTTTCCTTTAATTCTAATTAAAGGTTTTGTAAGTCTTTCTGGATTACTTACATAATCAAACCCAAACCTACCCTTTACACAAAGCCTGTTTTTATTAGCAGGTCCGTCAATTCCGTTAACGTATTTAATATCGTTGTCTTTAACATTATATTCTATCTGACAGCCTACTCCACAATAAGGGCAAACACTATTAACTTTTTTTTCAACGTTACTGTGACCAACTCCTTTGTTGTCTACTATACTAGAAGGCATCAAGGCGCCCGTTGGACAAGCTTGGACACATTCACCACAAGCAACGCAGGTGCTGTCACCCATAGGATCATCAAAATCAAAAACTATTTTTGAACCTTCTCCTCTATATGCCATTCCAATAACATCATTAACTTGAACCTCTCTACAAGCTCTAACACAGAGATTACATTGGATACATGCATCTAAATTAACAGCCATACTTGGATGCGAACTATCAGCTTGGCACGGAGTTTTTTTAGGAAAGCGGCTCTCTTTAATTTCAACTTTATCAGCCCAATTCCAAAAATCAGAATTACTATCATGGGCTACTTCTCTCTCTGGTTGATCTGCTAAAAGTAATTCGAAAACTAACTCTCTTGATTTTTTTGCCTTATCAGAATTAGTTCTAACCTTCATATCAGTAGTTGGTTTTCTTACACATGACGCAGCCAAGACCCTCTCGCCATCAATTTCAACCATGCAGGCTCTACAATTTCCATCAGCTCTATAGCCAGGCTTATTGGAATAGCACAGATGAGGTATTTCAGTACCTAATCTATTAGCAGCTTGCCAAATTGTTTCATCTTGATTTGCCTCAACTTGCTTATCATTAAGAAAAAAACTAACTTTTTTAACTGTCATATGAGATCTCGTTTGCAAAATATTTTAACACAGAATTTAGGGGGTTAGTCGCAGCTTGACCTAAACCACAAATCGAAGCTTGCGACATGACTTCAGATAGATCACTTAATTTTTCCTTATTCCAAATTTTTTCTTTCATAAGTTTGACAGTTTTTTCTGTTCCAACTCTACATGGAGTACACTGACCGCAACTCTCCTCTTCAAAAAATTTTAATAG
>CACJRY010000013.1 GCA_902595855.1 uncultured Alphaproteobacteria bacterium | reverse complement strand
TGATATATCTTCCAATTTTTATTTAGTTGCCATCAAGAAAATTATAGATAAAAAATTTGATTTAAAAAATGACTTAATCAATGAAATAAACAAATTATTTTTTGTTGAAAAAAGTGAAATCTCTAGAAATGGATTTATTAATATAAATATAAAAAAAGATTTCCTTTTAGACCAAATCAAAAGTCTACTCGAAGCAAAAAATAATTTTGGTAAATCTGATTTAGGTAATGGTAAAAAGGTTAACGTTGAGTTTGTTTCTGCCAATCCTACAGGACCTGTTACAGTAGCCCATATGCGAGGAGCTGTCTTAGGTGATGTTATATCTTCTTTGCTTTCTGAGTCAGGATTTGAAGTAACTAGAGAATACTACGTAAATGATGCTGGATCACAAATAGATATACTTGGTAGTTCATTGTATAAAAGATATTTAGAATTATTTGGGGAAGTAATAAAACTTAATAATGATGAATATCCTGGTCATTACTTAATTGAAATTGCTGAAAAAATAAAAAAAACTGATGAAGATAAATGGATAAATGTTGATGCTAATGAAAGAGACGAATATTTCAAAAATTTTGCTGTAACTTACTTGATTGAGTTTATTAAAAAAGATCTTGAGCTTTTAAATATTAATTTTGATAAATTTACTTTTGAGAGAGATATAGTATCGAATCAAATAATAAATGAATTATTTGAAATATTAAATGATAAGAAACTTCTTTACAAAGGAACTTTAGAAAAACCAAAAGGTGAAGATTCTGATGAATGGGAACCTAGGGAGCAATTGTTATTTAAATCATCCCACATATTTGATCATCAAGACAGAGCATTACAAAAATCAAATGGTGAGTGGACTTATTTTGCAAATGATGCAGCTTATCATCTAGATAAATACAAAAGGAATTTTGATAAACTGATTAATATTTGGGGTGCTGACCATATTGGCTATATTCCAAGAATGAAATCAGTTTTAAAAACTATTTCAGATTCAGATAATTATCTTGAGATTTTAACCTGTCAAATTGTTAGATTAATCAAAAATAATGAAATTTTAAAAATGTCAAAAAGAGAGGGAAATTTTATAACTTTAAGAGAAGTTTTTGATCAAGTAGGCAAAGATCCTCTTAGATATTTTATGATTTCAACAAAAAATGAAACATCAATGGATTTTGACTTAAATAAAGTTGTAGAAAAAAACAAAGATAATCCTGTATTTTATTGTCAATATGCTTATGCAAGAGCATCATCAGTTATAAATAAGGCAAATGATATAGGGATAAATTTAGATTCATTTGATAAATATAATCAAGTTACTATAAATTTAACTAAAGACGAAAATGAAATAATTTTAAAATTACTTTCTTACCCTTATATTTTAGAGCAAGCTTCAAACTTCAGAGAACCCCACAGATTAACGAATTTTGTTGAAGATGTTTCATCTTTATTTCATTCATTCTGGAATAAAGGAAAAGAGAATGAGTCTCTTAGGTTTATAGATAGTAAAGATATTATTAAAACTCAGTCAAAACTATTATGGTTACATTCAATGAGAATAGTATTTGAAAATGTTTTTAAAATTATTGGAATTGATTTTCACGAAACTATGTGATGATTGCAAAAAAAATTTTTCAAAGAAGAAAATCTAAAAGAAAATTAATAATTATTACTTTAGTGATCTTGTTTATCATTATGATCATTTATTATTTTTTTTTAAATAATAGAGATGAATTTGTAATTATACCTGAAAATAAAAAAAATTTTTATATAATACCAGAGGATCGGGGAGGGCAGAAAGTTGAAAATTTAGATAAAAAAAGTTTGAATTTAAAATCTTTAGAAACAATCAATGAAAATGTTAATTTGCCAAATAATTTACTATACAGCATACAAATTTTTTCTGATACAGAATATGAAAATGTAAATAATTATCTAAAAAAAATTATTAGTTCTAATGAGTCTATATTTCAAATAGATGATTTTTATATTTTAGCATTAAGTACAGAAATAGGTATCTATTATTTTTTAATTTATAAAAATTTTGAAACAAGACAAGATGCCCAAAAATATTGTTCAAATTATCTTTCAAAAATTGATAATTGTCTAATAGTGGATACTACTAAATTTTAAATTAGCCAGAATCATATTAAATAACTATATAAAACTATGCTTAATTTTAATGAGAAACTATATCAAATAAGTACTTCTAAGCAATTTAATATATCCCTTAACTCATATGAGGGGCCAATTGATTTATTATTAGATTTGGCTCGAAAACAAAAAGTCGATTTATCGGAAATTTCAATATTGGAATTAGCTGAGCAATATATTTATTTTATTAACCAGTATCAGGATATACATTTAGAAATTGCTGCAGATTACCTTGTTATGGCGGCATGGCTTACTTATTTGAAATCAAGACTTCTTCTACCTAAAGAAGAGAAATCAGAGGACCATACCCCAGAGGAATTAGAAGAAGCTCTTAAATATCAACTTCAGCGATTAGAAGCATTCCAATCAGTTTCAAAAAAATTATACTCAAAAGCTCTTATAGGTCGAGATGTTTTTTATGGTGGTTCAGCTGAAGGAGTTAAAGTAAAATATAATATTACATATTCTTCAAATTTATTTGATTTAATTCGTGCTTATTCAAGTATAATTCAAAAAAGTGATAAAATTAATCATTTAACAATTGCTTATTCTGAACTTTATTCTGTTGACAATGCAATACAAAGATTAAAAAATATTTTTGGAAATGTAACGGAGTGGACAAATTTATTAAAATTAATTCCAAAATTTAATGCTAAAAAAATTTTAAATAAGTCTATTTTATCATCTAATTTTGTGGCGTCTTTAGAATTAGCAAAAAATGGTTTTATTGAAGTTAAGCAGAATGAATCATTTGGTAATATTTTTGTTAAATTGAAAAAATTATGAGCTTAAATAGAGATAGTAAAATATTAGAAGCAATATTATTTGCTTCTGGTTCTCCTGTTTTAGAGGAAGATTTAAAAGACAAAATGATCAACAAAAAAGAGTTTAAAAATGAAATAGAAAGCTTAAAAGAGTTTTATCAAAATAGAGGTATCAATTTAATTAAAACTGGAAATAAATGGTCCTTCAGAACAGCTGAGTCAATTAAAGATGAGCTTACAATTTTTAAAATACAAAAAAGAAAGTTATCCAGAGCCGCAATTGAAACCCTCTCAATAATTGCTTACCAACAACCTATAACTAGATCTGAAATTGAAAATATTCGTGGAGTTCAAATGGGCAGAGGTTCAATTGATCATCTCATGGAAATAGGATGGATTAAACCGTCTGGAAGAAAAAATATACCAGGCAAACCAGCTCTATGGGTTACTACAGAACTTTTTATGGAGCATTTTGGAATTGAGAATATATCTGATTTACCTAGTAAAGATGAGCTTAAAGCAAGCGGATTTTTAGAGAAAAGATCAGCCATAGCTACAATTACTGATATTGCAGGTCAAAATGAAGAAATAGAAGCCCAAGAAGCTGATGATGTAGAGACTCTTGAGGATTTTATTCCAGAAGAAAGCAGCTCATAATTTCCAAAATATCTTATTTTCTATATGTTTATTTCATTTATTGAGTTTTACTTTTTTAAATTATACGTTATGAGCATTCATAAAAGGAGATAATTTATGACACCAAGCATTTGGCAACTTTTGATAGTATTAGTTATTGTGTTATTATTATTTGGTCGAGGTAAAATACCTCAGCTCATGGGTGATATGGCTAAAGGAATTAAATCTTTTAAAAAAGGTATGAGCGATGATGATAAAAAAGAAGATAAAAACATAGAGAATAATTCTGATAGTGAAAAGTAATTATGCTTACTTTTGGCTGGGGTGAAATTCTTCTAGTTACTGTTGTTATAATAGTAGTTGTTGGACCTAAAGATCTTCCTAAATTAATAAAACAACTATCCACTTTTACTAAATCATTAAAAAAATTATCTAGAGAATTTAAATACTCTTTAAATGAAATTGCAGATCATGAAGATTTTAAAGATGTCAAGTCGTCATTAAATGAAGTTAGTAAAATTAAAGATGATATTGATTTAAAAGGCAAAATAAAATCTGAAATTCAATCATTAAAAGAGACAACTAATGTAATTGAAAAAGAAGTTAAAGATCTAAAAAATTTAGAAAATGAAATTAATTCAACAAAGGAAAAATCTACTTTAGTAGAAAAAGAAGTTCCTAATAAAAATAAAAGTAAGTCTCAAAATGAGGCTGATTTAATTTAGTAAATATTATGAATAATCCAGAATTTAAAGAAATGTCATTAATTGATCATTTAACAGAATTACGAAAAAGACTTTTATGGAGTTTTATTTACATAATTATTATTTTTGTAATTTGCTTTTATTTTGCAAGTGATTTATTTTATTTTCTAGCCAAACCTTTAGTAAACTTATTACAAGTTGAAAAAGGGCAAGGATTTATTTATACGGCCTTACAAGAAGCTTTTTTCACAGAATTAAAAATTGCTTTCTTTTTTGCTTTATTTTTTGCTTTTCCATTAATAGCTATTCAAATTTGGAAATTTATTGCTCCTGGACTTTATAGGCATGAAAAAAATGCTTTTTTACCATTTTTAATAGCAACACCAATTTTATTTTTTGCTGGTGGGGCTATGGTTTATTATTTAATTGCCCCTCTTGCTTGGAATTTTTTTCTTTCTTACCAAAATATGAGTAGTGCAGGTGTGCCTATTCGATTGGAAGCAAAAATGGGTGAATATTTATCCCTAATGATGAGATTTATCTTTGCTTTTGGATTGGCATTTCAATTGCCAGTTGTTTTGGGCCTAATGGCAAAAGTTGGAATTGTTAATTATAAATCTCTTAAAAAGTTTAGGAAATATGCAATTGTAATTGCTTTTTTATCAGCTGCATTTTTAACGCCACCAGATCCCTTTAGTCAAATTAGTCTCGCTTTACCAATAATATTACTTTATGAAGTTTCTATTTATATAGCTAAAATCATTCAGAAAAACAAACAAGACGATTAATGCATAATATTAATTATATAAGGGAAAATCCTGTAGAATTTGATAATTTTATGAAATCAAGAGGTGAAAACTCTATTTCGCAAAAAATTATAGATATAGATAAGGAAAAAAGAGAAGCTCAAACAGCATTACAAAATTTACTAGCAGATAGAAATCAGTTGTCCAAAACTATAGGTAAATTGAAAAGTGAAAAAAAAGATGCCACCAATGAAATGGCTCAAGTAGATGATCTCAAAAATAAGATCAATGCCTTGAAAGAATTAGAAACTCTAAAAAATGATGAATTGAATGCAATTTTAAGTAGACTTCCTAACATACCAGACTCTAGTACACCGATAGGAGCTAATGAGGAAGAAAATGTATTCTATAGAGATTGGGGTGAAAAGCCTTCTTTTGATTTTGACCCAAAACAACATTTTGAAATTGGTGAAAATGCTTACTTAATGAATTTTGAGACTGCAACAAAACTATCTGGATCTAGATTTGTAATTTTGAAAGGTAATCTCTCTAAACTAGAAAGAGCAATTGCAAATTTTATGATAGATAAACATACTTCAATCAATGGTTATGTTGAGATGCATGTACCATACTTGGTAAAAGCAGATACATTATACGGAACTGGGCAATTACCAAAATTTGCAGATGATTTATTTACTGCTGGTGATGATCATTGGCTTATACCAACGGCTGAAATACCGCTTACAGCTCTTCATAGTAATGATATATTAAATATTAATCAGCTTCCAATGAGAGTTACATCGTATACTCCTTGTTTTAGGTCAGAAGCAGGTGCAGCTGGAAAAGATACAAGAGGTATGCTTAGGCAACACCAATTTACAAAAGTTGAACTTGTCTCTTTAGTTGAGCCTGAACACTCAAAAGATGAACTAGAAAGAATGCTAAACTGTGCTGAGGGCATATTGCAAGATTTGAATCTTCACTACAGGATTATGACTTTATGTACTGGTGATATGGGTTTTAATGCGAATAAAACATATGATATTGAAGTTTGGCTTCCAGGTGAAAATAAATATCGAGAAATCTCTAGCTGTTCAAATTGTGGTGATTTTCAAGCAAGAAGAATGAATACTAGATATAAAAAAGAAGATAAAAATATTCATATACATACATTAAACGGATCAGGATTGGCTGTCGGAAGAACATTAATTGCTATTTTAGAAAATTATCAAACTGCTGATGGAAACGTTAAAATTCCTGATGTGCTTAAAAAGTATTTTGATAATCAAGATAATTTATTTTAGTGCTTGATGTTAAGAAAATTAGGCTAATTTTAGAATTAAGAGAATCAGGTATTGCTGATTCAAATATTTTATCAGCTATAGAAAAAATACCGAGGGAAAAATTTATACCCGATAATTTCAGAAACCAAGCATATGATAATATAGCTTTACCAATTGGTGATAGTCAAACAATTAGTCAGCCTTTTGTTGTTGCAAAAATGACCCAGTTATTAGAATTACTGCCCAAACATAAAATTTTAGAAATTGGAACAGGGAGTGGTTATCAAAGTGCAGTTTTATCAAAATTAGTAAGAAGAGTTTACACAATAGAAAGAATTAAAAATTTACTTGTTAAAGCTGAAAAGGTTTTTAAAGAATTAAAAATCTCAAATATAGTAACTAAATATGCTGATGGTAATCATGGTTGGAAAGAGCAAATTCCATTTGATAGGATTATAATAACAGCTGCAACTCCATTGATATCTAGGGAAATAGAGTCACAAATTGTTGAGGGTGGAATTATTGTTGCTCCAATGGTTGAGAAAAATAAACAAGTAATTGTTAAGTATAAAAAAATAGAAAATAAATTAGAGTCAGAAATTTTTGATGATGTTCTTTTTGTTCCTAATTTATCAGGTATCGAATAAATTATAAATTTAGAATACTTCTGAATTTTTTTGCACAGAAATAGTAGTATGATAAACCTATTGCCCAATGCATGAAAGCAATTGAATAAAACATTAGTATATAACTTTCACCAAATTGATAAAAAATTATTGATATCATAACTAAAGGAATAAAAACAAATCTCATTATTGCCATATACATAACAATTATAGCTTTTTTTAATCCTTGAAAAGTTGCATTTCCAATGAAAAAAAACGGGAATGCAGGAAACATCAAAGCTGATATTTTAAGATAATTTGAACCAAATTTTTTAACTTCCTCATTTTCGGTAAACAAGCTCATAGCTATTTCTGATGTAGTAAAAATTATTATGCCTAGAATTGATAATATCATTACTGCAAGTGCCAGAGCTTTTTTATATGTTTCCAAAACACGTAAAAATTGTTTTGCTCCAAAATTTTGCCCAACTATTGATACAGTAGCAGTACTTAATCCAAGTAAAGGTAAAAAAAATAATTGTTCATACCTTCCTGCGGCAGTATAGCCTGCAATAGCTTCTACTCCAAAAATACTTACAAAATAAATTAAAATATAAGACCCAACTGCAATCATCATCATACCAATAGAAGCTGGTATTCCTTGTGATAATATATTCTTAATAATCTTAATATTTGGAATAAGTGTAATTTTTACATATTTATAAATTAAAGTTTTAGATAGCTTTATAAAAAGATAAAAAATACCAACAAATTGAGAGATTATAGTAGCATAGGCAATACCATCAATTCCCAAAGGCGAAAATATTTGATAATTAAAAAATTTTCCCGAAATTAATATTGGATTAAGAGCTATATTTAAAAAAAAACTAAAAATTAAAACATTCCTGTAACTCTTTGTGTCTCCTTGTGCACTCAAAGATGAGTTTATTGACATCAGAATAAAGATGAAAATTGAGCCAAAGAAAATAATATTTATATATCGTAAGGATAAATCCAATGTGATTAAATCCTTGCTCATAAACATAATTAATGCAGGACTAAAATATATACCAATAAAAGTAACTAATAATGCTATTAAAATTGAAAGTAAAAAAGATTGAGTGAAAATATTGCCAGAATTATTTAAATTATTTTCACCTATACTATTAGCTATAAGTGCAGTTGTTCCAATACTTAAACCAACACCTAAAGCTATTATTATAAAATAAATTGGAAATATTTGTCCTATTGCTGCCAGAGCTTGATCAGAAATCATTTTACCAGCAAAGATTGAGTCTACAACTGAATATAAATTTTGAAATATTGTTCCTATAGAGGAGGGGATAGCAATTTTTATAAATAATGAATAAATACTATCTTCTTTTAAATTTATATTATTATTAGGCATTATAATTTTTGAATTTTTGGTCTTATGTTGCAATATTCATCTTTTAAAATAAGATACAGATCTCTAACACAATCTCTCATTAAATTTATTAGATAGGGTGATCCATCAAATAATATAATACCTGATCCTTTCATGCCAACTTCCTCATCATATTGTTTTAAGGGTAACTCAATTCTAGTTATTCTATTTGAGCCAATTTTTCTTATATTTTCAATAAATAGGTCATTTTTTTCAATATTCAAAACTGGGTACCAAATTATTGCTGTTAAATTTTCAAATTTTGCATTTAATATTGCTAGTGTATTTAAAACTTTATTAAAATCATCTTTTATTTCATAAGATGGGTCTATTAATGCGAGCGTTTTGCTGTTTGCATTTATTTTATCAAGAAATACAAATCCATCCTCATTAAATATTTTTGAATTAAGATTTTTTGATAGATTTTTTCTCAACAAATTAAATTCATTATTATGAAGCTCATAAAATAATAATTTATCTAGATTATCAGTAAGGTGACCCATAATTAACGGTGATCCAGGATAAAATAATAATTTTTTAGAGTTATTTATATTTCTTAAAACTTTTAAGTAATAATTTATAGATTGGTTCTCGAATTTATAATTTTCTAATTTAGTAATACCTCTAATGTACTCTTTATTTTTAGACATATAATCGCTATCAAATTTATAAATTCCATTACCTGAATGTGTATCTATGTAAGTAATTGATTTATGGTGTCTTTTTAGACTTTTATATGCTTGAATTAGGCAGATATGTTTTAGTACATCAGCTTCATTGCCTGCATGATATCCATGTTTATAGCTTAGCATTTCTTTAACTTTATAATATAGCTTGCAATTATTAGAATTATTGTTAGTTACTGTCTTAATTAATTACCGACGAGATTTATAGTTATATTTATTAATTAAAATACAAATCTTACAATCCCATACATTTTAACAAAAGGAGACTACATGGCTACAGGTAAAATTAAATGGTTTAATCCAACCAAGGGTTACGGATTCATTGAAAACGACGCAGGCGGAAAAGATGTTTTTTTACATATTTCTGCTCTAGAAGAAGCTGGAATTGATCAGTTGCAAGAAGGCGAAGCTGTTTCATTTGAAATAGGTGAGAACAGAGGAAAAGAAAACGCTATTAACGTAAAAAAAGTATCATAATATTTGATTAAGATTTTAGAATGGGCTGGAGTAATAACGGCCATTTTATACTCTTTGTTTGTTGCACTTAATATAGGCCTAGAATTTTTAGGTTTTAGCTTATTATTTATTTCGGCACTTTTGATAGGTATATGGGCTTATAAATTAAATTACAAAGGTATTTTATTATTACAAGTTTTCTATGCAAGTGCTGGAATTATAGGAATGTATAGATGGTTTGGTTAAGAATAATTGTAATTTTCTTTATATTTGTATCCACAGTAAAATCTTCAGAATTAAATCAGCAAGAAATAACATATTTTAATTTTATTGATTTAAACAATGATGGCTTTGTGTCTATTGAAGAAATCAATCAATCAATAGATATTATATTTCAATTGATAGATAGTAACAACGATAAATTAATTTCAACTTCGGAATTAGAAGATTTAAAAGAAATTGTCGAAATGCTGCAATGAGTATTTGGGGAAGACTATTAGGAGGTGCTGCAGGTTTTGCATTAGGCGGTCCTATTGGAGCCATATTAGGTGTAATGGCTGGAAGTGCATTTGATAGAAAAAAACAAAGTAACTTTAATTTTTCTCAAATTTCCCAAGAACAAAAACAACAAATTTTTACAATAAGTTTTATTGTATTATCAGCAAAGCTTGCAAAAAGTGATGGTCAAGTAACCAATGATGAAATTCAAGCTTTTAAAGAAAAATTTAATGTTCCAAAATCAGAATTAAGTAAAGTAGGTAAAATTTTCAACGAAGCTAAAAAGGATGTTTACGGATATAAACAAATTGCTGATCAGGTTGGTTTAGTATTCGCAAATAACAAAATATTACTTGAAGAGATGCTTAATAATTTATTTTTTATTGCCGCATCTGACGGCCAAATATCTTTAAAAGAAATTGAATTATTAAGATCAATATCTCAATCTTTTTCATTTAATGAAAATACATTTCAAAGAATATTTCAAATGAATTTAAAAGATGATACTTCTGATCCATATAGAATTTTAGATGTTAAAAGAGAAGACTCTGACCAAGAAATTAGAAAAAAATGGATTCAATTAAATAAAGAGCACCATCCAGATAATTTAATTGCTAAGGGCATGCCTAAAGAATTTATTGAACAATCAAACAAAGAATTAGCTGCCATTAATTTAGCATATGATAAAATTAAAGAAATTAGAGCAAAATCTTGATACCAAAAGAACTTTCGATTAATTCCACAGAGAAAGTTTATAAAAATATTAAATCATATATTAATGTTACTCCTTTAATCAAAGCTAATAATATAATTGATCAAACATTTGATACTAATGTGTATTTAAAATTCGAATGCTTTCAAAAAAGTGGATCATTTAAAGCAAGAGGAGCAATTAATAATATTATAACCAGTGATAAAAAAGATCTTCAAAATGGCATTACTGCAGTAAGTGCAGGAAATCATGCAATTGCAGCTTCTTACGTATCAGATATCTTTAACCTTAAAAATAAAATTTTTCTTTACGAGTCTGCAAATCCTTACAGAGTAAATGTATGCAAAAATTATGGTGCTAATATTTTATTTACTAATGCAAATAATGCTTTTGACGAAGTTAGAAATGCTGAGAGAGATGGTTATAAATTTATTCATCCATTTGATGGCCTGCATACTTTGCAAGGTTCTGCTACTCTAGGTTTAGAAATTGCTAATCAAATTAAAAATTTAAACACTAAAGTTGATAATGTATTAATTTCAGTAGGTGGGGGAGGTTTAATAAGTGGTATTGGTTCTGCATTAAAACAATTTTTTCCTAAGGTAAATATATTTGGAGTAGAGCCCGATGGTGCAAAAGGAATGACTGATAGTTTGAAAGATAACTCTCCACTTACAAAAGTAGAGATAAATAGTATAGCTGATAGTTTGTGTGCACCTCTTCATATGCCATATTCTTTTGATGTTGCAAAAAAAGTAATTGATCAAATGATTAATATCTCTGATCAAGATATGATTGATTCAATGTTATTTGCTTTTAAAAATTTGAAATTATTTCTTGAGCCTGCCTGTGTTGCTGGCTTTGCCGCATTAAAAAAAATGAATTCATCAACACTAAAAAATAAAAATACGTTAATTCTATTATGTGGCTCAAACATTGATTTTCAATCATGGAATCAGATAATTAAAAATTCTCAATAAACATTTCCACCAGTAATATTTTTCTTAACCCTAGTAGTATGAGGACTACTTAGGCTAAGATTTTTTAGAGATCTTACACCTATATAAGCAAACATTTGTGCTTCAAGTAAATCTCCATCAAACCCATAATTATCAATAATGGATATTTTGTACTTTTGATTTAGATATTTGAATTGTGAAATTAAAAACTTATTTTTCCTTCCTCCACCTGTAAATATTATTTCGTTTATTTCAGAGCAAATATTTTTTTCTAATAAATTCATTATTGAAAATATTGTAAAATAAATTGATGTACATAATGCATTATAAGATTTTATTCTTTTCAATTTTTTAATTAGATAGTGAAAATTATTTCTATCAAGTGACTTAGGAATTTTTTGTTTAAAGAATTTATCTTTTTTAAATAAATTTAAAATATTTAAATTTATTTTACCTTTAGATGCTAATATACCGTTTTTGTCGTAATTTTTTTTAAAGAAATACATCATTAAGTCATCTGATATCGCATTTGCTGGGCCAATATCAGATGAAATAAATTTTCTTTTATAAGTAAGTGCAAAATTTGCAACTCCACCTAAATTTATCAATACAGCTTTTTTATTAATCTTGTCTAATAGTAGTTTATGATAAAACGCACCAATTGGAGCACCTTGACCACCATTTTTGATATCATTTTCTCTAAAATTACTTATTACACTAGTTTTAAAAGTTTTAGATACTAACTTAGCATCACCTAATTGAATAGAAATTTTTTTATCAGGATTATGAAAAATAGTTTGCCCACTTAAACTAATGTAATCAAATTTTTTTACTTTGAACTCTTTTAAAAATTTACTTAAATATTTTACTATTAATTTTGTTATTTTTGTATCTTGATTTCTTATAATATCCTTTGGATATTTTTTTATTAATAAAAATTTTTTTATATTTTGCATTTCTTTTATTGAATATTGATAGCTTTTTTCATTGTAAATTCTGATTTTTTTAATTCCATCAGTCGTAACATAAGATATGTCGATACCATCCATAGATGTTCCAGTCATTACTCCAATTACATTAAATAATTTCTTTTGTTTCATTAATTAAACTTTATAACACTCATTAAAAAATGATAACACTAGATAATAATATAAAAGCAATTCTCTTAATAATATTAGGTATGTTTGTATTTTCTATACAAGATGCTCTAATCAAAATTATATCTGACTCAATTAATATTTATGTAATTTATTTAGCAAGATCTATAGTGGGGCTTTTCGCTATCTTTGTTTATTGTAAATTTAAACAAATAAAAATTGTATTCAAAACTCATTATCCATTCATTACTATTTTAAGAGTCTCTGGCTTTTTTTTAGGTTTTAGCCTATATTATTTTTCTTTATCAAAAATTTCATTGCCTGAAGCTGTAACTCTTTTTTTTGTTAGTCCTTTCTTTGTAACAATTTTTTCAAAGTTTATTATTGGAGAAAAAATAGGTATCTTTAGGTGGGGTGCAATTTTTATTGGTTTTTTTGGTGTATATTTAGTTTTGAATCCAGATTTTAATAATTTTAATATTTACAGTTTATTTCCAATATTATGTGCTTTTTTTTATGCCCTTACTGTTGTCATACAAAAAAAAACATCTGATAAGGATTCATTATTTACTCAAATAATTCACACATATTTATCAGCTATATTATTTTCTATTATTATATATTTTGTAATACAAAATATCACTTTTAGCTCTTATCAAGTTTCAGAATATAAATTTGTTCTCATGACTTGGGAAATACCTAGTTTGTACTTTCTTTCAATACTCGTACTCATTGGATTTACAGGTGTTATTGGTTTCTTTTCTTTATTTGGAGCATATCGTATTGGCTCTCCATCAACTATTGCACCATATGAATATAGTTTAATTATTTGGTCCATTCTTTTCGGTTACTTTATATGGAATGATTATTTAACCATTACTGGTTTTGTGGGTTTATCTTTAATATTAATTGCAAGTTTTTTTACTTTGTATCGTGAGTATCAATTAAGTATAAAAGTGAATTTAGATAAACCAATAAGATAATTTTAAACAACTTATCAACATACATATTCACAATAAAATTAAATTAATAGTTTTTTTGTTTGATAATTATTTTTTTACAAAGTAAATTATACTCACTTATTACACGCAAAGGTAGTAAGCAAATTAAATAGGGGAAACTTTATTTAATTTGTATCGGGAGGAAATGCACGATACATAAAAAAGACCTAGCTTGCTGGGTCTTTTTTTTTGTCCAAATCAAATTTTTTAATATAAAGCGTCTTTGTGTCTATTTTAAAATATGATGTCATTCTTGATTTGTTTTTAAACGAACTTATTCCTGACACTAAAAAATCTGTTTCTAAAGGTAATAAAATTTTTGGAGCTTTTATAATAAAAAAAGAAGATTTAAGTTTTGCTATATCTGGCACAAATAATGAAACAGAAAATCCTTTGTTTCATGGAGAAATTTCAACAATTATTAATTTTTTTAAATCCAAAAATCTAAATCCAAAAGATTATTTATTCATAAGCTCGCATGAGCCATGCTCAATGTGTTTATCAGCAATTACATGGTGTGGCTTTGATAATTTTTATTATTTTTTTCCTTATTCAGATACAGAGTCGAGTTTTAATATTCCCCATGATTTAAAAATTTTAAAAGAAGTTTTTAATATTAATAAAGGGGAGTATATTAAGGATAATTTTTACTGGAAAAGTCACTCAATTTTGGAATCTATCAATGAATTACAAGGCCCAGATAAAGCAAACCTTATAGAAAAAGTAAGAAAAATTAGAGATCTTTACGAAAATTTATCAAAGCTTTATCAATCCTCTAAAATTTCCAATAACATACCTCTAAATTAATTGAATATCATAAGAAATAAGTATAAATAACCTTTAACGGGAGATACTGTTAATATACAGAGCCGAAGGAGCAACGACCCGGAAACTCTCAGGCAAAAAGGACCGTTAAAATAAAAATCTGGAAAAAGAGATTATTCTCTACCGAAGGAGTAAAAACTCTCAGGTAAAAATACAGAGGGCTTAGACAGGAGAATTTTTGACTGGAGAAGCTCTACAAAATATTTATTTAAATAATTTTCATAAAAATAATAACGCTAAGTTTGTTCCTTTTGCAGGCTATAATATGCCAATAAATTACAAACATGGAATTATTAATGAACATATTCATGTCAGAACTCATGCAGGTATCTTTGATGTTTCTCACATGGGGCAAATCTTAATTTCTCTTACTAGCGAAAATATTCTTGCTTTAGAGTTTTATATTCCACTAGATATTAAGTTATTACAATTCAATAAGTGTCACTATTCATTTATTTTGAACTCACATGGAGGAGTTATTGATGATATTATGTTATCAAAGATTAAAATTGAAGATGAGGAATTTATTTATATTGTTTATAATGCATCAAGAAAAAAAGTTCTTAATGAAATATTTAAAAAGATACTTTTAAATTATAAAATCATTCAAGATAGATGTTTGTTAGCCTTACAAGGACCAGATTCATTTTCAGTGATTACCTCAATACTAAACTTATCCTCTTCAATGAAATTTTTAGATGTTGCAATATTAGAATATAAAAATACTAAAGTTTTTATCTCTAGATCTGGTTATACAGGTGAAGATGGTTTTGAAATATCTATATTGGATAATATAGCTGAAAATTTTGTTCAAAAAATTATTCAAAATGAAAATACAATTTTATGTGGTTTAGGATGTAGAGACTCACTTAGAATGGAGGCGGGCCTCAGTTTATATGGTAATGAATTAAATGAAGAAATTAATCCAATACAGGCCGGTTTGTCTTGGGCTCTGGATAAAAATAGACTGGATGATAAAAATTTAAACTGTTTTCATGTATTATCTAAAGAAATAAATACTTCTCAATCAATTAAAAAAATTGGATTAAGTCCTGTAAATAAGAGTATGTTGCGTGCTCAGATGACTTTACATAATAAAAATAATAAAGAAATTGGCAAAATTACTAGTGGCTGTTATTCTCCAATTTTAAAAAAATCAATTGCCATAGGTTATATAAATAAAACGTCGGATATGTCAGAAAAAATATATGTGAATATTCGTGATAAATTAGAAGAAATTCAAATTGAGAAAATTCCATTTGTTAAAAAAAATTATAAAAAAGGAGATTAATATGTCTGAGAAAAAATATACTGAAGAGCATGAATGGGTGAAATTAGATGGTGAAACAGCAATTGTAGGTATTACTAATCATGCTCAAGAAAGCTTAGGTGACATTGTTTTTGTTGATTTGCCAGCAGTTGGTAAAGAAGTAAAAGCAAAAGAAGAACTCTGTGTTATTGAGTCAGTTAAAGCTGCATCAGATATTTATTCACCACTTGATGGTGAAGTCTTAGAAGTAAATGAAAATCTCTCAAATGATGCATCGATTGTCAATCAAGACGCTGAAAACGAAGGATGGATTTTCAAATTAAAAGTTTCAGATATCTCCCAAGTAAATAATTTGATGACATTGGATCAGTACAAAGAATTTTTGGATAAATAATATGATCAATATAAATTCATTTGCAAGCAGACATATTGGACCACGGAATGAAGATATTGAAGCAATGCTAAAAATTGTTAACTGTAAAAGTCTTGATGAATTAATTAAAAAAACTGTTCCTCAACATATTCTATTTACTGATAAGTTAAAATTAAAACCTGGAATGTCTGAAGAATTCAATAAAGTAAATATGCAATTATTATCTTTAAAAAATAAATTTAAAAAAACATATATTGGTCTTGGTTACCATAATACTATTACCCCTAGTGTAATTTTAAGAAATATTTTGGAAAATCCTGGATGGTATACTGCATATACGCCATATCAGCCTGAAGTGTCTCAAGGTCGCTTGGAAATGCTGATGAATTTTCAGCAAATGATTATTGATTTAACTGGTATGGACATTGCAAATGCATCTTTATTAGATGAGAGTACTGCTGCAGCTGAAGCTATGATGATGGCCTATAAAATAAAAAAAAGTAAACAACATACTTTTTGTATCCAAAATAGCTGCCATCCTCAAACTTTATCTGTTCTAAAAACAAGAGCTAATCCTCTTGGAATAAAAATTATCATCGGTCAACCTGATGAAGATACTTTTGGTTGCTTAATACAAAATCCAGATACTTACGGTGAGATAGAAAACCTTGATAAATTGATTTCAGATAATAAATCTAAGAATATTATCAGTGTAGTTGCTGCAGACATCATGAGTATGGTTATAATGAAATCACCAGGTTTTTATGATGCTGATATAGTTATAGGCAGCTCTCAACGATTTGGTGTCCCTATGGGATTTGGCGGACCACATGCAGCATTTTTTGCAACAAAAGATGAATTTAAAAGATTAATGCCAGGTCGATTAATTGGTGTTTCTGTTGATAGAAATAATAAAAGATCTTATAGAATGGCTCTTCAAACTCGGGAGCAACACATTCGAAGAGAAAAAGCAACTAGCAATATTTGTACTGCACAAGCTTTATTGGCAATTATTGCTGCAGCTTATGCTATTTATCATGGTCCTGAGAGATTATTAAATATTGCTACAACTATTAATTATAATGCTCGATATCTTAAAAAGTCATTGGAAAAACTAGGTTTTAAAATTCTTTCTCGTCGTTATTTTGACACTTTAGTTATTCAAGATAATAAAGCTAAAGACCTGTTTAACAAATCAGTTGCGGAGGGTATTAATTTTAGATTGATTGATGACAAAACTCTCTCTTTGACAATTGATGAAACAACAACACTGGAAGACATTGATAATCTTATCAATTTTTTCAATACTGAAAACCAAACGTTAGACGCTAAGAATATTGAAGAAAATCTTGATGAAATTTTTAAAGCAGATGATTTGCTAAGAGATGATAAGATCTTAACACACCCTATATTTAATATTTATCATTCAGAAACAGAAATGATGAGATATTTAAAAAAATTAGAAAATAAAGATATTGCACTTAACAGATCTATGATTCCTCTTGGGTCATGCACTATGAAGTTAAATGCTGCTTCAGAAATGCTGCCTATAACCCTTCCAGGATTTGCAAATGCTCATCCTTTTTTAGAAAAACATCAAAGAGAAGGTTATAATCAAATGTTGAGAGAGTTAATTTCGATGTTAAAGGATATAACTGGCTTTGATGCTATATCATTACAGCCTAATGCTGGAGCACAGGGAGAGTTTGCAGGTTTACTTGCTATTAAAAAATACCATGAAGCCAATAAACAAGGTGATAGAAATATTTGTTTGATACCTAATAGTGCTCACGGGACAAATCCAGCAAGCGCACAAATGTGTGGTATGGAAGTTTCAATAGTAAAATGTGATAATTTAGGTAATGTTGATTTAATTCATTTAGATGAAAAAATTAAAGAAGCTGGCAATAAATTATCAGCTTTAATGATTACCTACCCATCTACGCATGGAGTTTTTGAAGAATCAATCTCAATTATCTGTGAAAAAATTCATAATGCAGGAGGCCAAGTTTACATGGATGGAGCTAACTTAAACGCAATGGTAGGAATTGCCAAACCGGGAAAATTTGGACCTGATGTTTCACATATGAATCTTCATAAAACATTTTGTATTCCCCATGGTGGTGGAGGTCCTGGTATGGGGCCAATTGGTGTTAAATCACATTTAGAAAATTTTTTACCTGGACATCCCATTGTGCAAAATGAACTAGGACTCACTAGTTTAGATGCAGTTTCTGCATCTCCGTGGGGTAGTCCATCAATTTTGCCAATTTCATATTCTTATATTTCAATGATGGGTGATGAAGGATTAAAACTTGCAACGCAGGTAGCAATCCTAAATGCTAATTATATTAAGGAAAAATTAAAAAAATATTTCCCACTTTTGTATTCTGGTAAAAACGGAATGGTTGCTCATGAATGTATAATAGATATTAGGCCTATCAAAGAAGAATTGAATATATCAGAAGAAGATATTGCCAAAAGACTGATTGATTATGGCTTTCATGCACCAACGATGTCTTTTCCTGTACCTGGTACTTTGATGATTGAACCAACAGAAAGTGAATCTAAAGAAGAAATAGATAGATTTTGTACTGCAATGATATCTATTCACAAGGAAATTGAGAAAGTTCGTAATGGAACCTATGACTCCGAAGACAATCCAATTAAAAACTCACCTCATACAATAGAAGAAGTATCATCTGATGTGTGGGAGCATAAATATTCAAGATCAGAAGCAGTATTTCCTCACTCATATCTTTATAATAATAAATATTGGTCACCAGTTGCAAGAATTGATAATGTTTATGGTGACAGAAATCTTTTTTGTGTATGTCCTCCTATTAAAGATTATGAAGAAGTATCAAATGCCTAACTAAATGATATATTTAAATCTGCTTTTAGTTTTCATTTGTATTGTATTTATTCATGAGTTTGGACACTATCTTTTTGCAAGAATTTTTAAAGCAGAAGTAACAGATTTTTCGATAGGTTTTGGTAAGCCAATATTTAAATTTACTGACAAAAATAAAACAGTTTGGAAAATTTCTCCTATACCTCTTGGAGGATATGTTAAAATTAAAGGATTAGACTCTGTATTTCAAAAAAATTCAAATCAAGAACCGGGCTCTTTTCAATCTTTAAAATTATATCAAAAGATATTAATTCTTCTTGCTGGTAGTATTTTTAATATATTTTCAGCTTGGATAGCTTTGTTTTGCATTTTCTTTTTTTTTGGCATTGCTACATTCGCACCTATTATTGGAAATGTTCTAGATAATTCTCCAGCTGAAATGAATGATTTAAGAGTTAATGATATTATTATTTCTGTCAATGATAATGAAATTTTTGAATTTAGCGACATACCAATTGCTTTAGGAGACGGTGAAGAAATCTCTCTTATTGTTCAGAGAAATTCTCAATTAATTGAAAAAAAATTTAAATTACAATTTAATGATGAGCTAAACAGATATGTAATGGGAATTTCAAGTAATAACGATCCAATCATTCATAAATTTAATATATCTAAATCTCTAAAGAATTCTTATCAATTTATTCCAACTTATTACTTAGCTTCAATTAATTTTTTAAAGCAATCTTATAAAGATAATACATTGGGTGAGCAATTAGCTGGACCTGTTGGAATTGTTAAAATGGCTGATCAAATGATGTTAGATAAGGTTAGGGGGGTAATTTTTCTTTTTATTGTCATATCTCTATTCGTAGGAGTCTTTAACCTGTTACCAATTCCCCTTTTAGATGGTGGTCATATTGTTTATTTTATTATAAGCAAAATCTTTTCCAATTCTCTACCAGAGTTAGTCACAAGAATTTATATTGTTACAGGTTTAACAATCATATCTTTTTTATTTATTTTTGTTACATTTAACGATATTTTTTATAAATAAATATTAACGAAATGAGTGATATGTCTAATTTTAATAAAGTTAAAACTTTTATGAATACCTATGGGCAGGAGGTCAAAGATAGGCCAGAGTTTCCTAATTCTAAAATAATCCAGTTAAGAATTGACTTAATTCAAGAGGAATTAAACGAGCTAAAAGAAGCAATAAATGACAAGGATATTGTTGAGGTTGCAGATGCCTTAACTGATATTCTATATGTTACTTATGGAGCTGGTCATTCATTTGGTGTTGATTTAGATAGTTGTTTTGATGAAGTTCAACGATCCAATATGAGTAAATTAGGTGAAGATGGAAAGCCAATTTATAATGAGCATGGCAAAGTAATGAAAGGTCCTAATTATTTCGCACCAAATTTAAAAAGAACTATTGGATTAGATTAAATCTAAAGCCTTATCTAAGGCTGATTTCAAATCTTCTGGATCTTCAATACCTATTGATAACCTGACAAGAGAATCACTAATTCCTAAGTCTTCTCTAATATTTTTTTCAATTGAGGCATGAGTCATAATAGCTGGATGCTCTATCAAGCTTTCAACACCACCTAAACTTTCTGCCAATGTAAAAATATCTATGTTTTCTAGAAACTTAAGAGTACCTTTTAAGTCTGAGTCTAACTCTACTGAGATAATACCACCAAAACCTCTCATTTGTTTACTTGCTATGTTGTGATTGTCGTCTGATTTCAAACCAGGATATCTCACTTTTCTTATTTTTTTATGATTATTTAAAAATTCACTGATAATCATAGCATTCGAATTATGACGCTCCATCCTGACTGCAAGTGTTTTAATACTTCGAATGAGCATATAACAATCAAAAGGTGAGGGTACGGATCCAACAGCATTTTGCAAATATTTAATTTTTTCTGATAGATGGGTATCATCTTTAACAATTACTGCACCACTTATTAAATCAGAGTGACCTCCAAGATATTTAGTCGAAGAATGAACGACAACATCAGCACCTAATCTTAATGGTTGCTGATTATACGGTGATGCAAAAGTATTATCACAAACTATTTTTATATTTTCATTTGAAATTTCTGATTTTATTTTACTGATATCAACAATTTTTAGTAAAGGATTAGAGGGTGTTTCCAACCAAATCATTTTTGTGTTTTTTTGAATGAGACCCGGCCAATTATCTTCTTTATTAAAATCGGTATAAGTGATTTCAATATTTTGATTTACATTTTTTACCTTATCAAAAATCCTTCTAGTGCCCCCATAAACATCATCAGAACATATGATATGAAATTCTTTTTCCATTGCATCTGTTAAGCAATTTATTGCTGCCATTCCTGATGAAAAAGCAAAAGCATCTTTTCCTTCTTCTATTTCAGCTAATAATTTTTCTAATATTTCTCTGGTAGGATTATTAGTTCTCGCATATTCATACTTAAAATCACCAGGACTTTTTTGTTTAAACGTCGATGATAAATGTATTGGAGGCATTACAGCTCCTGTCTCTTTATCTTCTTTATGTCCGCTATGAATTACTTTGGTATTAAATAACTTATTTTTTTTACTCATATCTATAGCCAGTCTGGTAAAGGCAACTTATTATCATTTAAAAATTTCTTGTTAAACATTTTATCATAATATTTGTTAGCATCATCACAAAGAATAGTAACAATAGTATTGCCAGGTCCAAGCTCCTTAGCCATTTTAATGGCACCCATTACATTCACTCCAGAACTAGTTCCAAGAAATAAACCTTCTGTTTTAATTAATTTATAGAGCATCTCCAGACATTCTTTATCATCTACAAAATATGACATATCTACAGAACAATTTTCTAGATTTTTTGTAATTCTTGCCTGACCTATACCTTCTGTAAAAGAAGGCTCACCCTTTTTTTCTAACTTACCTTGTGTAAAATAATTATACATCGACGATCCTTGTGAGTCTGTGCAGGCAATTTTTATATTTTTATCTTTTGATTTTAGGCCCATTCCAACACCCGTTAAAGTTCCACCTGTGCCAATTGAACAGGTAAAACCATTAATCTTTCCATTTGTTTGATTATATATTTCATTAGCTGTAGTTTTTTCATGAAACATATAATTTGCAGTATTTTCAAATTGTCCTGCCCAAAAAGTTTTTACACCTCTGTCTTTTTCTATTTCTTTGGCCAGTCTCTCAGATACTCTTTGATAATTTCCTGGATCTGAAAAAGGTTTTGGGTCAACAAGATGCAGTTCTGCTCCCATGTTTCGTAATATATCTCTTTTTGATGGCACAGTTATGTTAGGCATGACTATTACGGTTTTATAGCCTCTAGCATTATTTACTAAAGTTAAACCTATACCTGTGTTTCCAAAAGTTCCTTCAACACATATTCCATTAGGCTCTATTAAGTTATTTTTTTCAGCATCAAGGATAATTCCCAGTGCTGTTCTATCTTTAATGGACCCCCCAGGATTAAGAAACTCAGCTTTGCCATAAATCTCACATTTGGTGATTTCAGATGGATATTTGAGTTTTAGAAGAGGGGTATTGCCAATTAAATCAACAATATTATTTGTTATCATTTATGTCTCTTACACCATATGGTTTAAAGCTAGTATCTGTATTTGTACTTATATTTTTTGCAGGGTTTCCAACCATTGTTGCATTTGCAGGTACATCTTTTAAAACGACAGTATTAGCTCCAATTCTTGCACATTCACCAACAGTAATAGGTCCTAATATTTGTGCACTTGAGCCAACAATCACATTATCTAATAGAGTAGGGTGCCTTTTACTATTACGTTGGTTATCAGAATTTTCTGAAGGCGATATACCTCCTAAAGTGACTCCGTGATAAAGTGTAACATCATTTCCTATTTCTGAACTTTCACCAATTACTACACCCATTCCATGATCAATGAACAAATTTCTGCCAATTTTGGCACCTGGATGTATTTCAATTCCCGTTAGAAAACGACTAAATTGAGAAATCATTCTTGCAATGAGGTAAAATTTTAAATTCCAAATTTTATGAGCTAAATGATGAAAAAAAACAGCCTTAACACCTGGATAAGTTAAAATGATACTTAGTTTATCTCTGGCGGCAGGGTCTCTTTTAATGATTGATTCTAAGTAAGTATTCATATTTATAAGTGCTAAGTAATGATTATTTTGGAATTTTCAATTAGTATGCATTCTTTGACCTATAAATTGATTTTTATGAAAATTAATACTTTTAACTAATGGATAAATTTAGAGTTTATTATGAAGACACAGATGCATCTGGAAGAGTTTATCATGCAAATTATCTGAAATATTTAGAAAGAGGAAGATCAAATTTGATCTATCAATCTAACTATAATCATCAAGAATTATTAAAAAAATTTAATATTATATTTGTAGTTAAAAATTTGAACATCAATTATTTAAGACCAGCTTTTTTTGAAGATATTCTAGAAGTACAAACCTCTCTAAATCAATTAAGTAGAGTTAAATTGAATTTTAATCAAAAAATATTTAGAAATACTGAATTACTCGTTGATGCTGAAGTAATGGTTATACCAGTTAATATAGAGGGTAAAATAATAAGATTAAATGAAGAGCTTTTTTCTTTTTTGAAAACAATTAGTTAGTCCTCTTTATTATTTTCATCATCTTTAATTGATCGTCCCCAGCAAATTATCGCAAAATAGATAGATGTTACGACCCAAAGAATAAAAATAATCGTACTATCAATCATAAAAATTTTAGAAGAGGGAGTTGTTACAAGTTTTAGAGTTGTGGCAGACCAGATAATTGTAAAAAAAATTGTTAAGTTTCTTAGCTCTTTAACTCTTAAAGGATGTACAAATTTAATTGGTACAAATGTTAAGATTAAACAAATAACTATAACAGCAACATTTATATATTCATTGGTGCCAAGGATAAAAAAATATAAAACAACTATGTTCCATACCGCAGGGAAACCTCTAAAATAGTAATCATCAGTTTTCATTCGAAGATTTGCAAAAGTATATAAAGAAACCAAGAAAATTGCTGCAGGTAAAATAATTTCTAATATACCAGGGACCATTCCAAACCAATAAATCATTAAGCTTGGAATGATGACGTAATTTAAATAATCAATTACACTATCTAATATTGTTCCATCTATATTGGGTGTTTGTTCTGAAACGTTAACTTTCCTTGCTAATGTGCCGTCCAGTCCATCAATTAATAGAGCTAAGCCTAGCCATAAAAATGCGCCTACGGCATCACTATTTAAAATGGCAATTATGGCCAAAAATCCTAACACTGCGCCAGATCCTGTAAATCCATGCACTGCCCAAGCCGCTATTTTATTCTTATTAATTTTATTAAGTTTAAGAAACATTACAATTTTATAACATTAAATTTACTTATTGTTTCAATATTTTATATTTATTTGAAGAATCAAATGATATTTTAAATTATGAATATTGTTACTGATGTTGTTTTGCCCATTGCTCTAGCATTTATTATGTTTTCTTTGGGTTTAGGTTTGTCAATTTCTGATTTTGCAAGAATATTTATAAAACCAAAGGAATTTTTTGTAGGTTTTATTTCTCAACTAATAATATTGCCTATTGTTGCACTCATTCTTGTCTTTATCTGGCCTGTATCTCCTGAAATAGCAATCGGCGTAATGATACTAGCAGCTGCTCCAGGTGGTGCTACCTCAAACATTTTAACTTCTTTTGCTAAAGGTGATGTAGCGCTTTCTATATCTCTTACAGCAGTCATTAGTATATTAAGTGTTATTACTATTCCGTTAATATTAGGTATTTCATTATCTTTACTAGGTACAAATCTTGCAAATGAGGGAATATCACTAATGGATATTGCCTTAAAAATGTTTTTAATTGTAACTGTTCCAGTGCTGATTGGTATGTTACTGAAAAATATTCTAAGTGCTTTTGAAGGTATTGCAAAAAAAATATCTACAGTTTTGTTTTTCTTAGTTCTTCTAGGTGCAGTTTTAGCTGAAAGAGAAAATGTAATCACATATTTTGCTCAGTCAGGATTAATTACACTTATTTTAAATATCGTAATGATGTTAATCGCTTTTTATCTTAGCAAGTCCCTTATCTCTAACATTTCACAGCAAAGAGCCATAACACTTGAATGTGGATTGCAAAATGGCACACTAGCTATTGTTGTTGCAAATGCTTTCTTTGATGGAGGTGCTTATTTAATTCCAGCAGCAACGTATAGTTTAATTATGTACGCTACAGCTCTTCCATATATTTATTATCTAAGAAGAAACTAATACTGGAAAAGTCTTAGAGTCTAAAGGAACTCCATTTTTAAGTTTAACATTTGGAAATGGAGGAGACATTTCACCTTTTCTTTTTATGTAAGTAGCATCATCACCAGTAAACCTTATTGAAAATGCTCTACGTCTATTTTTAGATCTATTTTCTGGGGCGCCGTGAACGGTAGAAAAATTAAAAACTACTGCATCACCTGGACTCACTTTCCAACTTTTAATTTTAAATTTTTTTCTATTATTTTCGATGTTAGGGATATGCTCAAATTCTCCATCTTTTTTCTGGTAACTATGGCCAAAAAATTTTGTAGGTAAAAATTGCTTATTCCATTTATTTGAACCCAGAACAAATTCAGGAGATGAAGATTTGCTAACTTCATCCAATGGAATCCAAAAACTACAATTATCTCTTCCATTTACACAGTAATAAGATTGATCTTGATGCCAAGGTGTTCGTTTTTTTGAGCCTACTTCTTTAATAAGAACATGTTCATGAAATAAATTAACTTTATCTGATTGCATTAATACTTTAGCAATAAAAGCGATGTTTGAATTAAAAATAAAATTTTTGTATTCACTTATTCGACTCCAATTACAATAATCATCATAGAAAAGTTCCTTTTTATTGTTTTTTTCATAAACACATTTGTATTTACTTGGTTTATCAAAATTTTTTTTTAACCCTTTTTTAAGAACTGATATCCACTTATCGCTAATTATGCCCCTTAGAACTACAACACCGTATTTATTGTAACTATTGATTATTGATTTATTAATCACTGAATTATTTTTAATTTTTTATTTTATAACCTTTAGCAAAAGTATAACTTATAATTATGACACAGGTAAATAAAAAAAATAACATCGTAATTAGGCTTGTATAAATACTTACATCAGCAATTTCATAAAAACTCCATCTAAATCCACTTACTAAATACAACACAGGATTTAAAAGAGAAACTTTTTGCCAAAATTCTGGTAACATATTGATACTATAAAAGCTCCCACCAAGAAAAACTAAAGGAGTAATAATAAGAATGGGAATTAGCTGCAGTTTTTCAAAGTTATCTGCCCACATACCAATAATAAAACCAAATAATGCAAATGTAACTGAGGTTAGTATTAAAAAAAACATCATTATAAATGGATGTTCTATATGAAGATCAACAAACAAGCCAGCAGTGCAAATAATGACAGTGCCAATGATAAGAGATTTTGTTGCAGCAGCTCCTACAAATCCTAGGATAATTTCAAAACTGGAAAGAGGGGCTGCTAGAATTTCATAAACTGTATTTGTAAATTTTGGGAAAAAGATACCAAAAGAAGCATTTGAAATAGATTGAGTTAAAATGGTAAGCATAATCATTCCAGGCACAATAAATGAACCATAACTAATCCCTTCAATCTCAGTAATTCTAGAGCCAATCGCTGAACCAAAAACTACAAAATACAAGGAAGTTGATATAAATGGAGAGACCAAACTTTGAAAAAGAGTTCTTCTCATTCTATCCATTTCATGAAAGTAAATTGCTTTAAGACCTTGCAAATTCATTTTTTGACTCCTTTACTAAATTTAAAAATATTGACTCCAATGAGCTTTGCTCAGTGCTAATATCTTTTAATTGCAATCCTAAACTTTTTATTTCTGATAATAATGAAGTGATACCAGTATTTTTACCTC
>CACJRY010000012.1 GCA_902595855.1 uncultured Alphaproteobacteria bacterium | reverse complement strand
AAAAGGTAACCAAATGTACGTAAAAACTAAAAACATACCAATATATGAAATAGATAATGATGGACCACCGATGACTGGCAGAGCAAGGATTGCTTCAAGCAACCAAGTTAAATGAAGCTTTGCTAAAAACCAACTTATAATGCCTTCTTTGGCCAAAATTAATTTCCATGAATAAACACGTACTAAATAGCTAGACCATAATGGAAGCATTATAGCTAAATAGAAGAAAACTTTAATTTTCGGAGTTGTATATTTTGCCATGTAATAAGCAATTGGAAAACCAATTATAGCAGCACCCAAAGAAACAACTGATGCTAACACAACGGTTCTTATTAAAATATCAATATTGGCAGGAGAACTAAATAACTCAATAATTGTACTTAGAGATATTTTATAAACTACTTTTCCAGTAAATCCATCAAGATAAAAAAGAGAATGAAATAAAAAAACTATCAAAGAACCAAGATATATTATTCCAAGCCATAGCAGTGGTGGAAGTAAAAATAATAAAAGTAATATGTGCTTATTACGATATAAATAGTTAGAGAAATTTTCTAAGGCACTAGTCATTTATATTTGTAATATCTATTTTATCCCAAGATAATTCAAGACTATCACCAAGATTAATTTTAAATGTATTTTGTGTATCAACATAGTGTAAAGCTGTTAGTGTTAGATCATTCGCTTTACATAAAATTTTATAATAAGATCCTTGAAATTGTATATCAGTAACAACAACCTTTGCATTAAATTCACTTTTAGAATCTTGTGCATTATTAATTTTAATATTTTCTGGCCTGATTGAAAAAGCAGAATTATAATTAAACAGCTCAGCTGCTAATTGTTTTGAAACTAATGAAGTGGTTCCTATAAAATCTGCTACAAAAGCAGTTTTAGGATTCTTATAAATATTATCAGGTGTATCTACTTGTTCTATCTTTCCGTCATTAAAGATTGCTATTCTATCACTCATACTTAACGCTTCTTGTTGATCATGTGTTACATATATGAAAGTAATTTGGAATTGACGTTGAAGGTTTTTTAGCTCAATTTGCATTTGTTCTCGCAATTTTAGATCCAATGCACCCAACGGCTCATCCAATAGCAAAATCTTTGGCTTATTAATCAAAGATCTTGCTAATGCTACTCTTTGACGTTGACCACCTGAAAGCTCACTTGGCTTTCTTTTTTCATAACCTTTTAGTTTTACTGTGGAAAGAATTTCCTCAACCTGAGATTCTTGTTCTATTTTTGGTATTTTTTTTATCTTTAAACTATAGCAAACATTTTCCTCCACATTCATATGAGGAAAAAGAGCATAATCTTGAAATACAGTATTAACATTTCTTTTAAATGGTGGGATATCTGTTACGTTCTCATTAAATAGGCTTACGTTTCCTGAGTCAGGCTGCTCAAAACCACCAATTACTTTTAAGCAGGTCGTTTTTCCTGAGCCAGAAGGTCCTAATAATGAAAAAAATTCTCCATCATTAATTTCCAAATGTATGTTGTCTAAAGCAACAGTTTCATTGAACTTTTTATTAATATTTTTTAACTCGAGGGCTTTAATCATAAACTTATAAGGGATTTAAGGCGGGATAATTTACATCCCGCCAAAATTATATTTTAACGACCACCTAGAACAGCAATATAGTCAGTTACCCATTTATAGTATGGGATACAACTATCTTGCGTATCACATTTAGATACTGGAGTTTTCCAGAAATAAATTTTATCAAAGTTGTCCATACCATTTATCTGGCATGCATCTTGACCTTCTTGGTAAATACCTGCTGCTGGATCCATTAAACCTGTTCCACATTTTGATGGAACTGATGGAACCGCACCAAACCAAACGCCTAAGTCACTTTGTAGATTTGAACTTAATTGATGTTCCATCCACATATAAGCACAATTTACGTTTTTAGATTCAGAATGAACCATAGTAGTATCAGCCCAACCTGTAGCTCCCTCTTGAGGTATTACACTTGCAATAGGTTGCTCTGCTCCAACTAATAGATTTACTTGAAATGGCCATGAACCAGATGCTACAAAACCTTCATTTGTAAAGTCGTCTATTTGCATAAATGCATCATGCCAATAACGACCTACCAATTCTCTTTGTTGCCTTAATAAATCTAATGAAGCTTGATATTGATCATTAGTTAACTCGTAAGGATCTTTAATACCAAGCTCTGGTTGATGGTACATCAAATACATTGCTGCATCTGCAATATGTATTGGTCCGTCAAAAGCTTGGACTCTTCCTTTATTAGATTTTCCATCTGATAAAGTTTGCTCTTCAAATACCAAACTCCAGCTAGTAGGTGCTTCAGAAATAGCATTTGTATTATACATTAATACATTTGATCCCCACATGTATGGAGTACCGTAATGTTTTCCATCGACTGTATGCCATTCTGCACTTTGTAATCTAGGATCAATAGTATCCCAACTTGGGATTAAATCTGTATTGATTTCTTGAACTGTTCCTCCTGCGATTAAACGCAAGCTAGCATCACCTGATGCTGTAACAATATCGAAACCTCCTTCATTCATGAGAGCAACCATCTCGTCTGATGTGCCGGCAGTTTTAATATTTACCTTACATCCTGTATTGTTCTCATATCCAGTGACCCAATCAAAAGCTTCCATTGTTTCACCTCTTTCTAAATATCCAGCCCAGGCTACAACGTTTAATTCTCCCTCTCCATCTCCAAGAGATTGAAGTGGGGCCGCATAAACCGAGAAAGAAAATAAAGAAATTATTAGACTTACAAAACTTAATTGTTTCATATTTCCTCCTTGAATTAATATAGTGTATTATTGATATATTATATAAATTTACCAGTAATAAATACTACTAATATATATAAAAAATCAATTATTCAGATTTTTAAAATGATAGCTATATGTGAATAGCTCTTCCTTCAATATTCATTGCAGCTTCTTTTACTGCTTCACTTGTTGTAGGATGTGCATGACATATACGTGCTATATCTTCTGAACTTCCACCAAATTCCATTGTTGTAACAATTTCTGCAATAAGCTGGCCTGCATCATGACCGATAATGTGAGCGCCAAGAATAGCATCTGTTTTGCTATCCGCTAAAATTTTAACAAAGCCTTCCGGTGAAGAAGTAGTTAGGGCTCTACCATTCGCCATAAAAGGAAACTTTCCAATTTTATAATCAATCTTTTTTGCTTTTAATTCTGTTTCTGTTTTTCCAACTGAAGCCACTTCTGGATTCGTGTAGACAATTGCAGGGATCATCTCATAATTGATATGAGGTTTTTGACCACTTATTAATTCCACACATGCCACACCTTCTTCTTCCGCTTTATGTGCAAGCATTGGTCCCGGCACTACATCACCGATGGCATAAATTCCATCTACACTAGTTTTAAATTTACTATTTATTTCAATTGATTTTTTTTCATTCAGTTTTACACCAATTTCTTCTAGATTAAGACCTTCTGTGTTTGGTTTACGACCAACCGACATAAGTACTACATTATATTTTTCTGTAACTGTTTTTTTATCTGCAGACTCCATGGATACCTCAACGCCATCATTGCTAGCTTTTGTTGAAGTGACTTTATGTGAGAGTTTAAAATCTAAACCTTGCTTTTTAAGTGATTTCATAAACTCTTTAGCAATTTCTTCATCCATCGTTGGTACAATTCTATCCAGAGCCTCTACGACCGTTACTTTAGACCCAAGTCTACTCCACACAGAACCCATCTCCAAACCAATGTACCCACCACCGATAACAAGAAGTGATTTTGGAACTGACTCTAAAGCAAGAGCGCCAGTTGAACTAACAATTTGTTTTTCATCAACGGGAATTGCATCTATAGAAATTGAAGAAGATCCTGTTGCAATAATAAAATTTTTTGCTGAATAATTTTTTTCACTTTCAGATGACGAAACTTTAATTGTGTTCTTGTCTATAAAACTAGCTAATCCTTGAATATGAGTAACTTTATTTTTTTTAAACAGAAAACCAATTCCAGATGTTAGTTGTTTTACAATTTTATTTTTACGTTGCATGAGTTTAGATAAATCAAGCTCAACTTTTCCTGTGCTGATACCGTGCTCTTCACTATGTTTAGAAATTTCAGCAAATTTTTCAGACGAATTTAATAGAGCTTTAGAGGGAATACAGCCAATATTCAAACAAGTGCCGCCAAGTGTTTGTCCTTTTTCAACACACGCGACTTTCATCCCGAGTTGTGCAGCTCTAATTGCTGCTACGTAACCACCTGGACCTGCTCCAATTACTATTAAATCAAAATCTACCATCTAAACTCCTAAAATTAATTTTGATGGATTTTCAAGCAGGCTTTTTATACTAACTAAAAATCCAACACTCTCTTTTCCATCAATGATACGGTGATCGTAACTAAATGCTAGATACATCATTGGGCGAATAACTACTTCATCATCAACCACAACGGCTCTTTTTTGAATATTATGCATACCCAAAATTCCAGATTGAGGTCTATTAATAATAGGTGTACTTAGCATAGAACCATAAACACCACCGTTGGAAATTGTAAAAGTACCCCCTGTTAAATCATCCATAGTCAAGCTACCCTCTTTTGCTTTTGTACTAAGCTCAACAATGTTCTGTTCGATATCACCAAAAGTCATTGCATCAGCATCTTTTAGAACAGGCACAACCAATCCTTTTTCTGTTCCAACAGCAATGCCGATATCAAAATGATTTTTATAAATAATATTTTCATCACGTATCTCAGCATTTACTGCAGGGAATTCTTGAAGACTTGTTACAACTGCTTTTACAAAAAAAGACATAAAACCAAGTTTAACACCATAGCGCTCCATAAAGTCTTCTTTTTTAGATTCACGGACTTTAATTATCTCTGACATATCTACTTCATTAAATGTCGTCAAAATCGCAGCAGTATTTTGTGATTCTTTTAATCTTTTTGCGATTGTTTTTCTTATCTTTGACATTTTAACAACTTCTTCTCTCTCTTTTGAAGGTGTTTGTTTTGCCGACGGGTTATTGATAAAATTAATAACATCTTCTTTTGTTAAACGACCATCAGATCTTGATGAAGAAATTTTTTCAGCACTCAAATTATTTTCATCAACAAGTTTTTGAACTGATGGAGATAATTTTGTTTTATCGAGATTAACAGGAGAAGAGGCTACTTCTTTATCAACTTTAGGCTGTTCTTTTGGTGTTTCTTTTGTTTGCACTTTTTTTGCTGAAGCAGATCCATTTGTTGATTTTTTATCACCTAAAAGTGCAAGAACACCACCAATATTCACATCTGCACCTTCTTCAACTTTTATTTCTGATATAGACCCGGCACTAGGAGCTGGAACTTCCACTGTTATCTTGTCTGTTTCTATCTCAACTAATGGTTCATCTGCCTCAAATGAGTCTCCAACTTTTTTTAACCATTTTGAGACTGTAGCCTCAGTAATAGACTCTCCAAGTGTAGGTACAATCAATTCCATTATATTTTATTTACTATTTAACATGTTAAGTGCTTTATTCAATTGGCAGTTTATATTTCACCAGGGAAACTCCTGATTTTTCTTTTTTTATTTCTTCTAGATTTGCCTCTATAGCTAATCGAATAATATTTTTTTGATTAGACAAATGTCTATCAAAAACTCCTGTTGCAGGAGATGCGGCCGCTCTTCTACCTATGAAATATAATTCATTATTAAAACCAATATAATTAAATACTGATTTAAGTCTCTTTTCAACAAATTCCCAAGCACCCATATTTTGTGGTTCTTCTTGACACCAAATCATCTCACATCGATTAAATTTCTTAATTCCTTGCTTCAAAGCCTCATAAGGAAAAGGATATAATTGCTCTAGCCGTATTATATAAATATTATTTAAGTTAAGCTCATTGATACGATCTTGCAACTCATAATAAATTTTACCTGAACAAAAAATTATACGATTAATATTTTTTATTTCATTATCATTTATAGAATTACTTAGTACACGATGGAAAGTTGACCCATTAACAAAGTCAGATAAAGGAGATGTATTAGCTTTATGGCGAAGAGTTGATTTTGGGGTCATAAGAATAAGCGGTTTACGAAAATCCCTCATCATTTGTCGACGTAAGATGTGAAAATAGTTTGCAGGACTCGTACAGTTAGCAACTTGTATATTATCTTCAGCACACATTTGCAAAAAACGCTCTACCCGAGAACTAGTATGTTCAGGACCTTGTCCTTCATGACCATGAGGAAGTAATAGGGTTAATCCTGACATACGTAACCATTTTCTCTCACCAGTGGTAATAAACTGATCAATAATTGTTTGAGCACCATTAGAGAAATCTCCAAACTGAGCCTCCCAAATAACTAGTGTTTTTGGATCAGCCTGAGAATAACCATATTCAAAACCGAGAACTCCAAATTCAGATAAAAAACTATCTACAATTTCAAATAGTGCTTGGTCTTTTCTAAAATGACGAAGTGGCACAAAGCGTTTTTCATTTTCTTGATCATACAAAACTGCATGGCGATGACTAAATGTTCCCCTACCTACATCCTGCCCTGACAAGCGAACACCGTAACCATCTTTAAGTAATGTTGCAAAAGCTAGAGCTTCAGCTGTTGCCCAATCAATATTTTTTTCATCCATAATTGACTGCTGTCTATCATTATAGATTTTTTTTATTCGTTTATGAGGATTGAAATCTTCAGGTAAAGTATGAATTTCTTTTGCTAAGGTCTTTAGTTCATCTTCTGTAGATGATGTTTTGCCTCTTCTTGCATCAATTGATGCAATTTTAATTCCCGTCCATGTTCCATCTAACCAATCAGCTTTATTTGGTTTGTAGGATTTAGATAATTCAAATTCATTATCTAAGAACTTTTTAAAATCTGAGAGTTTATTTTTTGCATCATCTTCGGTTAGTATTTCTTCTTTAATCAATTGCTCTTTGTATAAATTAAGAGTTGTTGGATGTTGCTTAATTTTTTTATACATTAAAGGTTGAGTGAACATTGGTTCATCAGCCTCATTGTGACCTGATCGTCTGTAACAGAACATATCAACTACAACATCCTCTTTAAATAAGTTCCTATATTCAGCAGCAAGTCGACAAACATGAACCACTGCTTCTGGA
This sequence comes from uncultured Alphaproteobacteria bacterium, assembly GCA_902595855.1. Lineage (GTDB taxonomy): Bacteria > Pseudomonadota > Alphaproteobacteria > HIMB59 > CACPNW01. The sequence goes on along the minus strand of CACJRY010000012.1, from coordinate 22,589 downwards.
TCATCACCATTGACATGAAAGATTGGAGCTTGAACCATTTTAGCTATTTCTGTGCAATAAGGTGCTGATCGGCCATAGTGCGGTGTTGTAGTGAAGCCAATTTGATTATTAATAACAAAATGAATAATTCCCCCTGTACGAAAACCACGAAGTTGGGACATAGCAAATGTTTCTGCCACTATTCCTTGTCCGGCCATTGCAGCATCTCCATGAATAAGAATGCCAAAAACTTTATCCGTGGTTTTGTCTTGTAATAAAGTTTGCTTAGCTCTTACCTTTCCAGCAACTACAGGGTCAACTGCCTCTAGATGAGATGGGTTTGGCGTTAATGATAAATGAATACTTTTACCATCAAACTCTCTGTCACTAGATACGCCTAAATGATATTTGACATCACCCGATCCTAAAACTTCATTTGGATCATTAAGACTTCCTTGAAATTTTGATAAAATTCCCCTGTATGGCATTCCCAAAACTGTTGCTAGTAGAGTGAGTCTTCCTCGGTGTGCAGTACCAAAATAAATATCCTGCACTCCTGCTAAACATGATTGCTTTACGATTTGTTCAATACCAGGAATCATTGACTCACCACCTTCAACGCCATATCGTTTTGTTCCTAGAAACTTTTTATCTAAATACTGTTCAAATAATTCTGACTCCACCAATCGTTGAAAAATTGCTTTCTTACCTTGAGTAGTAAAATTTGTCTTATTATGAACTTCTTCTATTCTTTCTTGCACCCATTGTTTTTGCTCTACAGATTGAATATGTAAAAACTCCACACCTATAGATGATGCGTAAGTTTTATTTAGTATTTGTATAATTTCTTTGAGTGTTGCTGTTTCTAACCCAAGACTTCCATCAATAAAAATTCCTCTATCAAGATCACTTTCTGAAAACCCATATGATTTATAATCTAACTCAGGGTGATAATTTTTTTTATGTAGATTAAGAGGGTCCAGATTTGCTATTAAATGGCCATTAATACGATACGCTCGAATTAATCGAAGTGCTCGAATTGAGTCTAACGTTGAAGTTTTAAAACTATTAAAATCTACAGCTGTTGATGATCTAAAAACTTTATCGAATGAAATATCATCGATAACACTTGTATCTCTTTTTTTCCATTCCGGTCCCCCAAAGTCAGATATGATTGAAAGCTCATCTTCATTTAATGATGAAAAAAAACTCTTCCAACTTTCATCAATACTTTTGGGATTCTGAGTGTACTTAAAATATAGCTCAGCAACATAAGGTGCGTTGGCACTATTTAGAAAACTATCATTCATTTTTGTTTTTATACACTGATTATTTTTATAAAATATTAGTAGATTTTAAATTTAATTATACCCTTTTTGCATTGCAGCTAGCATTGTTATACCCATTTTGGCAGGTGATGGAGCTACCGCAATATTTGCTGACTCCAACGCATCAATTTTTGATTGTGCTGTGCCTTTATTACCAGAAATTATGGCACCAGCATGACCCATTCTCTTACCTTTTGGTGCTGATACTCCAGCAATAAATGCTGACATTGGTTTTTTGATGCTTGATTTTGATATAAATTCAGCTGCATCCTCTTCTGCAGTTCCTCCTATTTCACCAATCATTAGTATTCCTTTTGTTGACTCATCTTTTAAAAACAAATCAAGACAATCAATAAAGTTCATGCCATGAACAGGATCGCCTCCAATTCCTACGCATGTAGTTTGACCTAAACCCACTTGAGAAGTTTGCCAAACAGCTTCATACGTTAAAGTTCCAGATCTACTAACTATTCCAATTTTTCCAGGTTGATGAATAAAGCCTGGCATAATTCCAATCTTACATTCGCCTGGTGTTACTAAACCTGGACAATTAGGGCCTATGAAGTGAGTTTTTTGTTCAATAATTCTTTTTTTAATTTCCACCATATCAAGAACAGGAATGCCTTCAGTAATGCAGGTAATTATTTTTATGTCTGCATCAAGTGCTTCATGTATGGCTTTAGTTGCAAACTTAGCTGGAACATAAATGACGGTTGCGTCTGCTTGTGTATGATTTTTTGCCTCCTTAACAGTATTAAATACTGGTAAGTCTAAATGAGTTGTTCCTCCTTTTCCTGGAGTCACACCTCCAACCATCTTAGTTCCATAATCAATTGCTTGTTGAGAATGGTAAGTGCCTTGTGATCCAGTAAACCCTTGGCAAATTACTTTGGTATTTTTATCTATAATAATTGACATCGTTATTCTTTAGAAAGCTCCACTACTTTTTTTGCTGCTTCTGTAAAATCATCAATAGAAATTAAACCAAGTGATGAGTTATTAATCACATCTCTACCTTGACTAGCATTAGTTCCTTGAAATCGAACGACTAGTGGAAGTTTAAAATTAAGTTCTTTTACAGCTTCCACAATACCATTGGCAATCATGTCACAATGAATAATGCCTCCAAAGATATTTATTAAAATTGATTTTACATTTGGATCAGATTGAATTGTTTTAAAACCCATAATAACTCTATCTTTATTAGCCGTTCCCCCTAAATCTAAAAAATTCGCTGGCTCTTCACCAAATTGCTTGATGATATCCATGGTAGCCATCGCCAGTCCTGCTCCATTAACCATGCATCCAATAGAACCATCAAGCTTGACGTAATTCATGTCATGTTCTGCTGCTTGAAGTTCTAGAGGATCTTCCTCCGTTAGATCTTTTAACTCTTGTAAGTTTGGATGTCTGAATAAAGCATTATCATCTAAACTTATTTTTGCATCTAATAACACAAAAGAACCTTGTTTATTTAAAACCAAGGGATTAATCTCAATAGTGGAGGCATCAATAGAACTAAAAACTGATAATAATTTATTAGTAATTGTATTTAATTCATCAAATTGATGTTGATTTATTTCAAGTGTTGATTGTAAATTGTGATCTAAAGTAACATTTTTAATATCATTAAAGTGAATATTGATAATTTTTTCAGGATTAGTAGCTGCCACTTCCTCAATATCCATTCCACCAGCTGCTGAGATCATCATCATTATTTTTGAAGTGTTTCTATCAACAAGTAGGCTTAAATAAAACTCCCTTTCAATTTCACATCCCTCTTCAATAAATATGCGATTGACAGTTTTTCCAATCTCACCAGTTTGCTTTGTAACAAGAACATTACCCATCATTGATGAAGCTATTTTGTTTACTTGATCTTTCTCAAAAATTACTTGAACGCCACCCTTGTCATTAAATGAATTTTTAAAGTACCCCGCTCCTCTTCCACCTGCATGAATTTGAGATTTAACTACCCACGGAGGACCTTTTAAATCATTTAATTCTATTTCAAGTAAATCAAGATTTTTTTCGTATGATTTACCATTAAGAATTGGCAAACCAAATTTTTTTAATATTTCTTTAGCTTGGTATTCGTGAATATTCATTTAAATTTCTATAAGTTTTAATTTTTTCATTAGACTGACATTGTTCAAGTCTAAATTATTTTTTGGATGTCAGTTTTTTTGCAAGAGCAGTTAAGTTTTTTACCGCTTTAACAGAGTGATTAAATTGTTTTTTTTCAAATGCATTTAATTTTAACTCCACAACTCGCTCAACGCCTTTTTTGCCAATTACAACTGGAACGCCCACATACAAACCTTTAACACCGTATTGCCCATTTAAATATGCAGCACATGGAAGAACTCTTTTTTGATCTTTAATATAAGACTCAGCCATTGCTATTGCAGATGAAGCTGGTGCGTAAAAAGCTGAAGCTGTTTTCATCAATCTTCCGATCTCACCACCACCATCTCTTGTTCTTTCGATAATTGCATCAATTCTTTTTTGTGTTGACCATTTAAGTTTAATTAATTCTGGTACAGGAACACCTGCTACACTAGAATATCTTACTAAAGGCACCATAGTATCGCCGTGACCACCTAAAACAAAAGCAGTTACATCTTCTACTGATACTTTAAACTCTTCAGCTAGAAAATATTTTAATCTTGCGCTATCAAGAACACCAGCCATACCAACACACATATTTGTTTTTAAACTTGCTGCTTTTTGCAAAACACTAACCATAGCATCCAGAGGATTTGTTATACAAATGACAAAAGCGTTAGGGCAGTTTGCTTTTATTCCCTTTCCTACTATTTGTATGATTGCTGAATTTTTTTCTACTAAATCATCTCTGGTCATACCAGGGCGTCTTTGAAAACCTGCAGTAACAATCACAACATCAGCTCCTTTCATTTCACGATAATTTGAGGAACCTATCAAATTAGAATTAAAATTTTCTATAGTAGAGGATTGGGCTAAATCCAGAGCTTTTCCTTTGGTCATTCCGTCAGCTATATCTATAAGGACAACATCCCCTAATTCTTTTAATCCAATTAAATGTGCAAGAGTTCCGCCGATGTTTCCTGCTCCGACGAGAGCAATTTTCTTTCTCATGTGGCTCCTATACAAGAATTATAATTCTGTAACAATAGCCTTCTTTAAATCAGCAATAGCTTTTGCAGGATTGAGTCCTTTAGGACATGAACGTGTACAATTCATAATGGAATGACATCGATATAATTTCATTGAGTCGTTAACTGCTTTCAATCTGCTCTTTCTTTCTGCATCTCTTGAGTCGTTTACCCATCTTGCTGCCTGCATTAGAACAGCTGGTCCTAAATATTCGTCACTGTTCCACCAATAACTTGGGCACGCAGTAGTACAACAAAAACACAAAACACATTCCCATTGTCCATCTAATTTTTCTCTATCTTTTGGCGTTTGTTTTTTTTCCTCATTTTGTGTTTTATTAGCATTGTTTTTTTCATCTGATCTTTGTAACCAAGGCTTTATCGAGGCTAATTGATCGTAGGCTTTACTTAAATCAGGAACTAAATCTTTAACAACAGGCATGTGTGGTAATGGATAAATCTTAATCTCACCATTAACCTCTTCAATTGGTTTTAGGCATGCTAGTGTATTTACCCCATCAATATTCATTGCGCATGAGCCACAAACGCCTTCACGGCACGATCTTCGAAAAGTTAAGGACGAGTCAATTTCATTTTTTATTTTCATCAGTGCATCGAGAACCATAGGTCCACATTTTTTTAAATCAATTTCGTAACTATCTAATCTTGGATTTTGATTATCTTCGGGACTCCATCGATAAATGATAATTTTTTTTGGTTTTTTTGAAATCTCTTTAACAGGATGCTCAATTCCTTTTTTTACTTTTGAATTTGCAGGTAATGTAAATTGTACCATTTAATAAACTCTCTTCTTTGGAGGTATGGGTTGTACATGGTTCGTTAGTGTGTTCATGTGAACAGGGCGAGTTCCCATTTTCACATTACCATCATTATCAAGCCAAGACAGCGAATGAACTAACCAGTTGGTATCATCTCTTTCTTTAAAGTCTTCTCTTGCATGGGCCCCTCTACTCTCAGTTCTATTTAAAGCAGAGTGTAAAGTAACCTTAGATTGCGCCATAAGATTATGAAGCTCTAGTGACTCTGTTAAATCGGTATTAAAGATCATTGATTTATCTTTAACATCTATATTGTCCATAGAACTTTCAATTTGATTAAATTCTTCAATGCCTCTAGATATTAAATCATCGTTTCTGAAAACCGCACATTTTTCTTGCATCACTTTTTGCATAGCTGTTCTTAGTTCACCAGTTGAGCTATCACCTTTGTTAAATCGAATTTTATCAAAACGATCTAATATTGGATCTAGTGAACTTTTATTAATTTCTATATCTTTACTCTTGGTTTTGATTTTCTCTTTTGCTGTAATACTAGACGCTTTTCCAAAGACTACTAAATCAATTAAAGAGTTAGTTCCTAATCTATTTGCTCCATGAACTGATACACACGCAGCCTCACCTACAGCTAACAACCCTTCACATATATTATCAGGATTATCTGCAGTAGGCCGTAGAACTTCAGTTCTGTGATTTGTTGGAATGCCTCCCATATTATAATGAACAGTTGGAAGTACTGGAATTGGCTCTTTAGTTAAATCAACTCCAGCGAAAATCTTTGCTGTTTCAGATATCCCAGGCAATCTTTTATGCAGTGTAGATGAATCAATGTGTTCCAAATGTAAAAGAACATGGTCCGCACTTTCACCACAACCTCTTTTTTCATTTATTTCTATAGTCATTGCCCTGCTTACTACATCTCTTGAAGCTAGATCTTTAGCATTCGGAGCGTATCGCTCCATAAATCTTTCACCATCACTATTAGTTAAATAACCGCCTTCACCTCTAGCACCTTCGGTAATAAGTACGCCGGCACCATAGACTCCCGTTGGATGAAATTGAATAAACTCCATATCTGATAAAGGAAGATTTTGCCTAAGGGCCATGGCGCTTCCATCACCTGTGCAGATGTGTGCGCTTGTTGAAGAAAAATATGCTCGCCCATAACCACCTGTAGCTAAAATTATTTGATGAGAAAGAAAACGATGTATTGTGCCATCTTCTAAACACCATGCAACAACTCCTTTACAGTTACCATCTTTATCCATTACTAAATCAAGAACGAAATACTCAATATAAAATTCAACTTTATGTTTTAGTGACTGTTGGTAAAGTGTGTGAAGAAGGGCATGTCCTGTTCTATCTGCTGCTGCGCAAGCTCGCATTGCAGGTGCGCCTTCGCCATTATTTGTTAAATGACCACCAAAAGGCCTTTGATATATTCGACCATCATCAGTTCTGCTGAATGGCATTCCATATTCTTCTAATTCTATAACAGCTTCAGGAGCATTAGAGCAAAGATATTCGATTGCATCTTGATCCCCTAACCAGTCTGAACCTTTTACAGTATCATACATATGCCATTTCCAATTATCATCTCCCATATTTCCTAATGCTGCGCCTATTCCCCCCTGAGCTGCAACAGTGTGACTTCTTGTTGGGAATACTTTTGAGATGCATGCTGTTTTCAAGCCTGATTCAGCACATCCAAGAGTTGAACGCAGTCCTGATCCACCAGCCCCAACGACTACAACATCATAATGATGATCAGTGACATTATATGAATTGCTCATGCAAATACCATTGAGAAGATTGAGATAGATACCATAATCATCAGTAAGTAAGTTAATAAACTTATAACTAATGTAGTAATATATTTTAGTTTTTGTGATGTGACATAATCTTCTACGATTGTTTCACAGCCTAATTTTGAATGATAAAGCATCGAAATAGTCAAAATAAAATAAAGTGAAGAATTTATTTTTGAAAAGAAAAATGCTTGGGTTTCATAATAATCAAGTGATGCAAGTACCAAACAATTATAAATAAACCAAAAAGTAAGTGGGATTAAAATAAAAGCAGTTATTCTTTGAATGATCCATTTCGTAGAATAATTTTTCATACTGACAGCCAAACTAAAGTAGTAGATAAAATTGAGAGTAATATTACGGCATAGCCACTTTTATAAACAACTCCAAGTTGCATCAATTTTCCATAACTCCAAAATAGATACCTGATGCCGTTGAACAAGTGATAGAAAATTGCAATAGTCCAAAGAAATAAAAATATTTTAAAAATAAAAAAAGAGCTTATAAATTGAAAAATCGAGAAATAATCTTGTCCTAATGCAATTAAGCAAATCCAAATCGCTAACAATATTGAACCTAAACTCAAGGCTATACCTGTAAATCTATGAAAAATAGAAAATACGGCTGTTAAAACGTACTTATGAATAGACAAATGTGGGGATAAAGGCCGTTTGGATTGCATTTTTAATAAAAAATTTAGTGCTTTATTTATTCTAAGTATATTTTTTTTGCAGAATTTCAAAAAAAATAATAATTTCAAATTTAGAAACTAATAATTAAAAAATGTGTATAAGTCTGTGGATAGAATAGATTTTAATAACATTTTTACTATAAAAACTGGGAAAAAAACAAAGCAAAAAAACCGAAAATGTTGAAATACAAACATTTTATCTATAGTTTTGTATTAGTCGGACTGAAACTCAATTTCTTTGCTTCGGAGGAACGCCTAGAAATGTTTTTCATCTTACCCGCCGTTTGATGATTATAGAGTTTTCTTTGCTAGAGAAGTGTCTGCCAAGGTACGAGCTAGATAGAGACAGTCCGACTTTTTATTTTAAATTTTCAATGAAAAATTTTTGCATCTTATCAGCATAGATTTCTGGATACTTAAACATAGCATCAACATGGTAAGAGTCTTCTGCCAACCAAAAACTTGCTTTAATATTGTTTTTTTTAGTAAAGCTTTTGAAATATTCAAAATGACTTATAAACATCCGCTCATCTTTATCGCCATGTGTAAAAAAATAAGATTGATTATTTGATAATTTTTTTACTGGGTTCAAGTCTGATGGATCAACCCCAGATAATCTTTCTCCAACAAAACTAACTACTGGGCCAAATTCAATAGATAGTCCATATCTTCCTATCTCATCCTTTAACACCATATTAAATTCAGCAAGAGTGCTGTCAGCCCATATTGCTTTAATTGCAGGCTCTTCATATGCTGCAAAAATAGCAGGTACAGCACCCAAAGATATTCCATGGAGGCCAATTTTATTGCTATTAAAACCCATATGCATCAAATAATCAAAAGCTCCGAGGACATCATTGTAAGATTTTAATCCCAAATCTTCATATGCGCTAACAATATCACTTTGGCCATAATTTCTAAGGTCTATGGTTAATACGTTAATACCACGCTTTATTAATAAACTTGCAATGAGGTTCGACTCAGGTTTGCATTTACCATTTGGAAAAATTCCATGAATAACAATTACGACGGGTGCATCTTTATAGTAATTAAATAACCAACCATTAATTTTAATATCTTTCTCTCTTGATGAAAAGTATACATTCTGCCATTCTTGAAGATGATAATTTGTTGAAGGAAAATTTAATCTCAATCTTTGTCTTGTTAAATTTTTGTATTCGTTAGCATCTATTGCAGTATCCCAATTATTAGGTTTTGAATTTTGATGCAATCCACAAGTATGATCAATTTTTAAAATACTATAAGCAACATAATAACCTGCAGACATATATAAGAAAGTCCCAAGCAGTAAAAGTGAAGCTAATGATATTAATATTTTTTTTCTCATACATTTTGAACTATTGTCATTTCATATAATCTACTTGCAGTTCTCTCAAATTCTTTTGATAGATTATTTATCTGACATATCGAAGAAATTGGGCTTTCAGCAAGTAAGACTACTGAACACTGATTATCATAAAGCATATCAATTAAACTAATAAACCTTCTGCATTGATCGGAATAATCAGTAGTCATTTTTGGCACGTTCTCAATAAAAATGAGTCTAAATTCTTTTGCTATTCTTGCATAATCTTCATGAGCAAGATTTGTATTGCAGATAAATTCAAAATTACAGTAGGCAACATTTGCAGAACAATTAGTAAATTCAATTTCTCTACTGTTTACGGAAACTACCTTTGTTGTTAAGTTACTAATATCCACAAGTCTTTCAAACAGTAATTTAAATTCTTCCCGAGTATCCTTATTTATTGGAGTAAAATATGTTTTCGATTGATTAAGTGTAAGTCTTCTATAATCCTTTTCACTATCTATCATTATAACATCATAGTTATTATTTATGTGTTCAATAAAAGGTACAAAGTCTCCTCTTTGTAAACCATTATTGTAGAGTGAATCTGGCTTAAAATTAGATGAGGTCATTACAAAAACATTATTATGTTCTAAAAGTTGAAAAATTTTTTTTATCAATAAGGCATCAACAATATTAAAAATATGCATTTCATCAATAAAAAGAATTCTTATATTTTTAGAAATATTTTTTATAAATTCTTCCAAATTCTTTTCTTTATCATTGCTAGAATTTATTTTGGCATGAACATCATTCATTAAATTATTAAAATGTATTTTCTTGCCAACTTTAGTATACTGAGAAAATAAGTTAAGAATAAATGTTTTTCCCGAACCAACTGTTCCATGAATATAAACGCCAAGTTTTTTTCTTTTTGAAAAAAAAAGATTATTTTGGTTATACTGATCCCAACTTAATGTAAGCTTGCGAAGAACATTTATTTGATTTTCATCTCTTTTAATAAAATTATTTTTTTCAAAACCTTCATAGTGATCAATTACTGAAAAACTCATCAATTCTTACCCAGGAAATTTTTTAAACTTTTTAAAGTTTCAATTTCAGATTGTGATATTGTTCCATCTTTTTGCTTTTTCAATAATCTTTTAAATTCTAACATTAAGAATTTAATGCTTTCTGTTACTTTTTCAGTCATGGAAGTTTATTGTAAATAGGAAGAAGTGTTGAGACAATTATAATAAATACACTAATTGTTGCTATAGTTGTAATTCCAAACCCCCAATCAATTATATAACCAAAAACTAAGGGGGAAAGAGCGCTAGCAAAGACTGCCCCTGCATGTAACAATGCCTTGACAGTTCCTAAGCTTCTCACTCCATATACTTCTGCCCATAAAGAACCAATAAAAGGAGTCGAGATGCCCATGTTAAAACCGTATAAACTCATGTAAATGATTAAAAAAAACACACTATCAAAAAAAACTAAGACAATCACTGATAATAATAATGGAGCAAGAACTGTGATAGCTGTTTTTTTGGTATCAAATTTATCTACTAAAGGCCCACCAATTAATAGCCCTATTATAGAAAAAAACCCAAGTAAAATATATCCGTTTCCTAGCATTTCCAATGACCAACCTTTTTGATCAAAAATATATATCTGATGAAACATCAAACCTGTAGATATAAATGGTGCTGCTATAGACAAAGGTAGATAAATATAAAATTTTTTATCTTTAATTATATCTCTAGTACGAAGCTCAATATTTAAAGGATCATCCAAAAGAGATTTATCAAATTTGCCATGTCTTATTTTTTGATTAGATAATGCTAAGAATATAAAGGGAATAAAAAAAATAATTGAAAAGGATGCATAAATCCAAAGCTGACTCATTTCTAAATTTTTAAACAAATTTATCGAAACATAAGGTAGGAACATAACACCTGTCATTCCTCCAAGAGTTGCTACAGACAACGCCTTTCCTCTATCTTTTCCAAAGTAGCGAGCCATTGTAGTCTCACCAGCATGAGTCATTGCCCCTTGTCCAAAAAATCGAAGCATAAAAATAACAAAGAAAAGAAAAATAATATTATTTAAAAGTATTACCATGCCAATGCATGCGAGCAAAAGCCCAAAAGAAACGATAAAAGAATAAAATCGTAAATCAATGTAATCAATTAATTTTGCAAAACTGATGAGAATAAATGAACTTAGTAAAGTTGAGACAGCATACACAAGACCAAATTCTCCATCAGAAAGATTATAAAATGCTCGTATCTCAGTATTAAAGAGAGATATGAAAAAGGTTTGACCATAACTTGCAAAAAAAACTATTAAAAAACCGTAAATTAGTAGTTTTGGATCATAAGATAAAAATTGTTTCATTTAATTAATTTTAATAAGATTGAGCGAAATGTGAATTTTATTTATGACCAATTTAACACTAAATTTTTTACATAGATTAATAAGTTTTTGCCTCTGTGGAAGATTAACCGTTTTAAAATGAACATTATCATGTCCAAACAAAGAGCCTTGGCCCATACTTTCAAAAATTTTTTTTTGAATACTTGATTTTCTTCTTATTGGCATTATCGGTTGATTACTTTTTTTACTGTGTTTAATAATAAAATCATTTTTTTTTCATTAATTCTGCCAGTATTCACATTTCTTGGACTGGGATGATAAGAACCAATAAGAATTTTTTTATCTGGTAAATCATATTTTGTACCATGCTGAAAAATGAAATCTTTTCTTTTGATATCATAATCTTGCATATAAAAATTTAAACAAGCGTCAAATGCAATTTTGCCTAAAGCGACTATTGTGTTTATTTTTGATAAATAACGTATTTCGTCTTTAAAAAATTTAAAACATCTTTTGAGCTCATCAGACTTTGGCTTATCTTCAGGTGGTACACACTTTAATGCAGTTGTTAAATAGAGATTGTTAAGTTGTAAGCCATCATCTCTTGAAATAGAAATACTCTGATTAGCGAAGCCTGACTTATAAAGACACTTAAAAAGAAAATCTGCAGATTTATCTCCAGTGAATACTCTTCCAGTTCTATTCCCGCCGTGGGCTGCAGGAGCAAGACCTATCATAAGTAATTGTGCTTCGGAATCCCCATATCCAGTAATTGGTTTTCCCCAGTAATTTTGATCAATGTACTGACGTCTTTTTTCAGTAGCAATTTTTTCTCTAAAATTTACCAATCTATCACACTGTCGGCAGTTAGTGATTTTATTGTTTAATTTAATTAATGTCATGAAGATAAATCTTCTATATTATAGCTAATCAGTGAATGAAAGAGCAAAAACAATAATAGATTTTTGGTTTGTTCAATCAGGAATGAATGACTGGTTCAAAAAAGATAGTAAATTTGACGCTAAAATTAAAAAATTATTTTCTAAAGATTTAGAAAAAGCAATTAATAATCAGTATGAGGAATGGCAAGATATGGCTGAAGAATGTCTAGCTCTTGTTATATTGCTGGATCAATTCTCAAGAAATCTTTTTAGAGATAGTCCAAAAGCTTTTGAGCAAGATCATAAAACAAGATTAATTGTTAATGAAGGAGTTGACAGAGGATATTTAGAAGAACTAAGTCAAACAAAAATACATTTTTTTTTAATGCCACTCATTCATAGCGAAGATCTTAGTGATCATGTTTTTGGTCATAATCTTATAGATGCATATTTAAAAACTTTTGAACACTATGATAAAATAAAAAAGTCATGGAATCATCATACTGTTCCAATTAAAAAATTTGGAAGATATCCTCATAGAAATCATATTCTAAATCGCAAATCTACTATCGAAGAAAAAGAATTCTTAGAACAACCTAATAGCTCTTGGTAACCTTCAAATATTTATTTTAAAAATTAATAATATATAATATCAAAATGGTCTCGTGGTGAAATGGATATCACACGTGTCTTCGGAACATGGATTTGGGGTTCGAGTCCCTACGAGACCGCCAATCGAATATGAGTAAAACAACATTCAGAAAATTTAAAAAAAGTGACACAAAAACAGTTATAGAGCTATGGAAAAAATGCAAACTTATAGTTCCGTGGAATGATCCTTGTAATGATATAAATAGAAAATTATCTATAAAAGATAATTTATTTATAATTGGTGAAATGAATAAACATATAATTGCATCTGCAATGGCAGGTTATGATGGTCACAGAGGCTATATTTATTATTTAGCAGTTCTCCCAAAATATCAAAATAAAGGAATAGGTTCCTCACTATTAGCAATTGTAGAAAAAAAACTTTTACAATTAGGGTGTCCAAAAATAAATTTATTTGTAAGAAACACAAATATAAGAGTTAAGGCTTTTTATAGAATAAATGATTATGAAATTCAGGAATCACAAATTTATGGTAAAAGATTAATAAAGGATAATTAGATTCTTAGAAAACTTGAGTACTTTGAAATAACTAACTCTGCTATTTGAACAGCATTTAAAGCCGCACCTTTTCTTAAATTATCAGCTACAACCCAGATATTTAAACCATTCTCTACAGAAGTATCATTTCTAATTCTACTAACATATACTTTATCTTCACCAGCTGCTTCAACAGGGGTAACATAACCTTCATCTTTTCTAAAATCTATTACAGATACTCCATCAAACTCTTTTAAAAGTTTTGAAGCTTCTTGATCACTTAATGGTGAGTCGAATTCAACATTTATTGACTCTGCATGACTAATAAAAACTGGAACTCTTACACATGTTGCAGACACTTTAATTCCTTCGTCTAGTATTTTTTTTGTTTCATTGATCATTTTTTCTTCTTCTTTTGTATTTCCATTATCAACGAAAGTATCGATATGAGGAATAACATTAAAAGCTATTTGTTTTGTAAATTTATTTTTTTCAATATTTTTATTTGCGTATATATTTTGTGTTTGATTAAACAATTCATCCATTGCATCCTTTCCTGCCCCAGATACTGATTGATAAGTTGATACTATAACTCTATTAATAATTGCTTGATCATGAAGAGGTTTTAGAGCTACTACCATCTGAATAGTTGAGCAATTTGGATTTGCTATAATATTACTTCGTTCATCATCATGAAAAAAATCTTCTAGATCTGAAGCATTAACCTCAGGCACAATCAAAGGAACATCATTGCTCATTCTGAAATATGAGGTATTATCAATAACTAAGCAGCCAGCTTTTGCCGCTTTTGGCGCATACTCCGCAGACACTTTTCCTCCTGGTGAAAATAATCCTAAATGAACTTTTGAAAAATCAAATTCTGCCAAGTCTTCAACAATCAATTGTTCACCTCTAAATTCAATAGTCTGACCTTTAGATCGCGAAGATGCTAATAAAAATAATTGATCAACAGGAAAGTTTTTATCCTCTAAGATTTGAATAATCTCTCTTCCCACATTACCTGTGGCTCCAGCAATAGCTAAGTTATATTTAGTGCTCATTAGTTTAGTTGCCTGTTAATTTTTTTAATTCCTCAATTACAGCTTTACCCATATCTTGAGTTGATACAACTTTATTTGCTCCATCACTAATATCTGAAGTTCTAAGACCAAGAGAAAGAACAGATTGAACTGCTCTCTCAATTAAGTTACTATCTTCAATCATATTAAAACTATATTTCAGCATCATTGCAAAGCTCATAATCATCGCTAGAGGATTTGCTTTACCTTGCCCTTGTATATCTGGAGCACTTCCATGAACAGGTTCATACATTGCAGATCTTGAGCCATTTTCTGATAATGGCCCTAATGAAGCAGATGGCAGCATCCCAAGTGATCCAGTTAACATTGCCGCTATATCACTTAAGAGATCACCAAATAAATTGTCTGTTAAAATTACATCAAACTGTTTTGGATTTCTAACAAGCTGCATAGCGCAGTTGTCAGCTAACATGTGATGTAATTCGACATCTTGAAATTCATTTTGATGAAGATATGAAACAGTTTTTTTCCAAAACATTCCAGTTTCCATTACATTAGATTTTTCAACTGAAGTTACTTTACTGTTTCTCAGTCTAGCTAAATCAAATGCTACACGTGTTATTCTTGAAACTTCTGAAGTAGTATAACTTTGCGTATCAACAGCTTTTTCTTCACTATCATTAAGCTTTGATATACCTCGCGGTTGACCAAAATAAACGCCGCTAGTCAACTCTCTCAAGATAAGAATATCTAAACCTTTGACAATATTTAGTTTTAAAGGAGATGAGTCTGCAAGTGCATCAAACACTACTGCTGGCCTTAAGTTTGCGAATAAGTCGAGCTCTTTTCTCAACCTTAGCAATGCAGCTTCCGGGCGTTTTTCTCTTTCCACATCGTCCCATTTTGGACCACCTACTGCTCCAAATAAGACTGCATCTGAGTCTAAAGCCTCTTGCATAGTCTCATCGCTTATAGAATCTCCTTCTTTATCGTATGCTGTGCCACCAACTAGTCTCTCAGAAATATCAAATGACATAGACCGAGTTTTAGATAACCAATCTATTATATTTAAAACTTCATGCATGACTTCATTGCCGATGCCGTCTCCAGGCAAGACTAATATTTTTTTATTACTCATTTAAATAATCCAGGGATGTGTGTTTTTTAAAGAAACTTCATATTGATCAATTTTTTCTTTCTTTTGAAGAGTTAAACCAATATCATCTAAACCTTCAAGTAAACATTTTTTCCTAAACGGATCAATTTGAAACTCAATCGTATTTCCATCTTCTAAAACAATTAATTGATCTTTAAGATTTATAGTTAATTGTTTTTTTTGATTTGCTTGATCCATCAAAACATCAACTGTTTTTTGATCAAGACGAATTGGAAGAATTCCATTTTTAAAACAATTATTATAAAATATATCAGCAAAACTTGGAGCTATGATGCATTTAAATCCGAAGTCTAGGAGTGACCAGGGGGCATGCTCTCTGCTTGATCCACAACCAAAATTATCTCCAGCGACTAAAATAGAGGCTTGTTTGTATGGATCCCAATTTAACACAAAATCATTTTTTATATTACCTTGAATATCATATCGAAGTTCATGAAAAAGATTTTTCCCAAGACCGGAGCGTTTAATTGTTTTTAAAAACTGTTTGGGAATAATCATATCAGTATCAACATTGATCATTTCTAAAGGAGCAGCAATGCCTTTTAAAAGTTCAAATTTTTCCATTACAAATCACTTTCTTGTGCAAAAGTTCCCTTGATGGCTGATGCTGCTGCAACTGCTGGACTCACTAAATGCGTTCTTCCTTCCCTGCCCTGTCTTCCTTCAAAATTTCTATTTGAAGTTGATGCACATCTTTCCTTAGGTTTCAATTGATCAGGGTTCATAGCTAAACACATTGAGCAACCAGGCTCTCTCCAATCAAAACCGGCTTCAATAAAAATTTTATCTAATCCTTCAACCTCTGCTTGTTCTTTTACCAGACCTGAGCCAGGAACTATCATAGCCTCAACAGATACTTTTTTCCCTTCAACTACTCTTGCAACCTCTCTTAGATCTTCAATTCTTCCATTTGTACAAGAGCCAATAAATACTTTATCAATTTTTATTTTTTCAATCTCTTGGTTAGGCTCTAAACCCATATATTCAAGTGAACGCTCAACTGCTTTTCTTCTATTAGAGTCTTTTATAATCTCAGGGTTTGGGACTTTGCCATTAATAGGAGCTACGTCTTGAGGGCTAGTTCCCCATGTTATTTGAGGGGTAATATCTTCAGCATTTATGTTTATTTCTTTATCGTAACTTGCATTTTCATCTGAGGGCAAAGATTTCCAAAAAGCTAATGCTTTGTCCCAATCCTCACCTTTTGGAGCATATGGTCTACCTTTAATATAATTAAAAGTTTTTTCATCTGGAGCAATTAATCCTGCTCTAGCTCCAGCTTCAATGCTCATATTACAAATAGTCATTCTGCCTTCCATGCTTAATGACTGGATTGCTTCACCAGTATATTCAATTACGTAGCCTGTTCCTCCTGCTGTACCAATAATACCTATTATATGAAGAATAATATCTTTTGCTGTAACACCCGATTTTAAATTGCCATTGACTGATATCTTCATGTTTTTTGCAGGTTGTTGAATAAGAGTCTGACTAGCTAAAACATGCTCAACTTCACTAGTTCCTATTCCAAAAGCAAGTGCACCGAATGCTCCATGAGTTGCTGTGTGACTATCTCCACACACTATTGTCATACCAGGTTGAGTTATTCCTTGCTCTGGCCCAACAATATGAACTATTCCTTGTCTCTTATCTAATAAGGGAAAAAGTGTTACTCCAAACTCTTTACAGTTGTTCTCAAGCGTTTCTACTTGAATTCTGCTTTCTTCATTGTCAATTCCTTTAGAACGATCAGAGGTTGGAACGTTATGATCAGCTACCGCAAAGGTACTTTCTGGACGATGAACTTTTCTATTATTATTTCTTAATCCTTCGAAAGCTTGGGGACTCGTAACTTCATGAACTAAATGACGATCAATATAAATCAGACATGTGCCATCATCTTGGCTATTAACTAGATGGTGTGACCAGATTTTATCGAAGAGAGTTTTAGGACTTGGATGACTCATCCGTATTTTTTTTGTCCTCTTCAACAACCTCATTTACTTCTGCTTCTGCTGGTGCTTCTGCTGGTGCCTCTGCTGGTGCTTCTGCTTCTGCTGGTGCTTCTGCTTCTGCTGGTGCTTCTACTGGTACATCAGCTTGTTGATCTTCATTTGTTTTAGCTTCCTCAATAACTGCGTATTGATCCACCTCATCTCCCCTGTCTCGGTCTGCTATACGTGCGCTCTTACCTGTTCTATCCCTTAGATAATATAGTTTAGCTCTTCTTACATCACCCTTACGAACAACTTCAATTTTTTCTATAATTGGACTAAATAGAGGAAATACTCTTTCCACGCCTTCACCATGAGATAACTTTCTAACAGTAAAGTTAGAATTTACAGAATTGTTTTTTCTGGCAATACACATTCCTTCAAAAGCTTGTAGTCTTGATTTATCACCCTCTGTAATTCTAATTGTGACTTTTAGAGTATCTCCAGGACGAAAAGTAGGGATACGTTTTTTTCCAGTTAATTTTTCAATTTGTTTTTTTTCAAACGCTTCCAATAAGTTACTCATATTTTAATCCTGTTTTTTTTCTTTTTTATTAAACAAATCTGGTCGAATATATTTTGTTTTTTCAACTGACTTGTTATGTCTCCATGTTTTAATATTTTCATGATGCCCCGATGTTAATACTTCTGGTACATCATGTTTTTTTCCCAGAGAGTCCTCCCAGGACTTTGGTCTGGTATATTGAGGATACTCTAGAAGATTATTAGAAAAACTCTCTTCTAATAAACTTTTCGGATGTCCTAATACTCCAGGAATGAGACGAATACAACCTTCAAGTAACACTTGTGCCGCAATCTCTCCACCAGCAAGAACATAATCCCCTATACTAATCTCTTCAAAACCTAAAACATCTATAGCTCTTTGATCTACACCTTCAAAACGGCCACATAGAATAGTTATTTTCTCCATTTTTGCTAAATTTCCTAATTTTTCTTGATTTAATGGTGATCCTGAGGGAGTAAGGTATATTTTTGTTGATTTAATATCATGTGTTTTAGGAATAGAATTTAGGGCTTTTTCGACTACATCAGGTCTTAGAACCATTCCTGGTCCTCCTCCAAAAGGCTCATCGTCTATACTCATTCGATCATCAATTCCAAATTGATGAAGGTCAATAATTGATATTTTAAAAATATTTTCTTTAAGAGCTTTTCCTATTAATGAATGTTCTAAAGTGCCAGGAAACATCTCAGGGTACGCAGTTAATATTTTTACATCAAGCATTATCAATAATTCCTTTAATTGGATTTACTAAAATATTTTTATTTTCAATATCAACAGAAATAACATTATCATCATTTAGAGGTATATAAATATTATTTTCTTTGAAATTTATTTCTAGCAAATCTCCAGCACCAAAATTCTCAACACTTATTACATTACCTATAAAGTTTTGATTTTTATGGACAACTTTACAACCTATCAGATCGTCTACATAATATTCGTTAGACTTAGTTTTAGGAAATTTATCTTTAGACGCAAATATTTTTTGATTTTTTAAATTTTCTGCATCATCACGATTTTTGCAGTGTGATGGAAAGGCAACACATTTATCATTTCGCATTTTAATGAAATCAAACTTCCATTCAGTAGATTGATCAAAATTATAGTAATGCTCAAATGATTTAAAAACCTCAAAGCTGGATGTTAAAAGATTTATTTTAATTTCACCTTTTAATCCAATTGCTGCACCAAATGTGCCCACGTGAACAAAATTTGATTTGCTCAAGCTTTACTCAGGTTTCTTTTCATCTGTTTCTGCTGGAGCTTCTGCTGGTGCTTCTGCTTCTGCTGGTGCTTCTGCTTCTGCTGGAGCCTCTGCTGGTGCTTCTGCTTCTGCTGGTGCTTCTGCTTCTGCTGGTGCTTCTACTGGTACATCAGCTTGTTGATCTTCATTTGTTTTAGCTTCCTCAATAACTGCGTATTGATCCACCTCATCTCCCCTGTCTCGGTNTGCTATACGTGCGCTCTTACCTGTTCTATCCCTTAGATAATATAGTTTAGCTCTTCTTACATCACCCTTACGAACAACTTCAATTTTTTCTATAATTGGACTAAATAGAGGAAATACTCTTTCCACGCCTTCACCATGAGATAACTTTCTAACAGTAAAGTTAGAATTTACAGAATTGTTTTTTCTGGCAATACACATTCCTTCAAAAGCTTGTAGTCTTGATTTATCACCCTCTGTAATTCTAATTGTGACTTTTAGAGTATCTCCAGGACGAAAAGTAGGGATACGTTTTTTTCCAGTTAATTTTTCAAGTTGAACTTCAGAATTTTTTTCAATTAGTTTTTTTTTCCATCCAGCATAAACAGCAGCACAAGCACCGCTACCACACGCAAGTGTTATCCCCGCTCCTCTTTCCCAAACCTTCATTTTAATTGTATTTAAATTTATTACTTCAATGAATTCAACATTGGTTTTATTAGGAAAAAAATGATGTTGTTCTATTTTAGGGCCTATTTCATTTAAATTAATATTTTCTATCGATTTGCCAAAAAAAACTACATGAGGATTGCCAATATTTACTGCAACCCCTGCATCAAATCCATCAACATGGATTGGAATATTTAACGTATCCATTTCTTTAGTAAGTGGTATTCTATCCCACTCAGTTGTAACTATGCCCATATTAACACTGATTTGATCTCCGACCTTCTTGGCAATTAGAGTGCCTGCATCCGATAGTATCTTTAGTGTTTCTTTTTCATTATTTTCATTAAAAAGAATTTTTGCAACACACCTTGTTCCATTCCCACATGCTTCTGCTTTATCTCCTGCTGGATTAAAAATATCAATACTAACATCTGCATCCTTATTTTTTGGATCGTTAATGGTTATTAACTGATCACATCCAGCACCAGTTCTGCGGTCACTTAATTTTTGAATTAAATTATCATTTATTTCAATCTCATTTGATCTTTTATCTATGATAACAAAATCATTTCCTAATCCATGCATTTTTGTAAATTCTATTTTTTGCATAAAGTCTCTATACCTTAATTTACCCAGAAATCCTGGAAATTTTTTCAATTTTAAGAAAACTTGACTTTATAGGTCTCAATAAATAGAGGGGTTTATACAAATCCTAAATTGTAAAGTAAAAAGCTTGTTACAATTGTGATAGGTACACCAGCCCACGAGTTTCGTGCCCTGGTGTTTAAATGCTATTGGAGAAATATGTTTGAAACACTAAATGATAAGTTTGAAAAAATTGTCCGCAGTATTCGTGGTAAGGCAGTTATTTCAGAGTCAGATTTAGACTCAACTCTCCGAGAAATTCGTATTGCTCTTTTAGAAGCAGATGTTGCTCTAGTGGTTGTTAAGGACTTTATCAATACCGTGAAGGAAAACATTTTAGGAAAAGAAGTGTTAAAGTCCATAAAACCCGATCAAATGATAATCAAGCTTGTTCAAGATGAGTTAGTAAATATTCTTGGTGCTGAAAATCAACCATTAAAGATCTCAACTTCTCAAATTACAAAAATTTTATTTTGTGGACTGCAAGGCTCTGGAAAAACAACATCTGTTGCCAAACTTGCAAATCATTTAGTAAAATCTTCCAAGAAAAAAGTTTTAGTATCTTCCGCTGACATTTATAGACCAGCAGCTCAAGAACAATTAAAAATTTTAGCTGAACAAGTTCAGGTTAATTTTTTTAATCATAATTTAAATTCTACAAATCAGATAGTATCTGAAACACTAGATTATGCGAAAAAAAATTTAATTGATGTTGTGATTCTTGATACTGCTGGAAGACAGGTAGTTGATGAAACACTAATGAACGAATTAATAGAAATTGAAAAATTTTTTAAACCACAGGAAACATTGCTCGTAGCCGATGCATTGACAGGACAAGATGCAGCAAATGTAGCAAAAAGCTTCAGCGAAGCTGTAAATATTACTGGATCGATACTAACACGTATTGATGGAGATAGCAGAGGTGGTGCTGCTCTATCTATAAAATCAATAACCAACTCCCCAATAAAATTCATCGGTGTTGGAGAAAAAATTGATAATTTTGAATCTTTTCATCCTGAGAGAATAGCACAGAGAATTTTAGGTATGGGAGACATAGTTAGTCTTGTTGAGAAGGCTGCTGAAAATATAGATCAAGACGAAATGGAAACTTTAGCTAAAAAAATGTCTAAAGGAAATTTTGATTTAGATGATTTTGCTAAACAATTAAAACAGATGGGAAAAATGGGTGGTGTGTCGGGCATTCTTTCGATGTTGCCAGGTGTTTCTAAGGCCCAAAAATTAATGGCGGAAAATAAAATTTCTGACAAACTAATCAACCATCAAATCGCTATCATTAATTCTATGACTAAAAAGGAAAGAGCCGATCCTAATCTGATTAAAGCTTCTAGAAAAATTAGAATTTCAAAAGGTTCTGGAACAAGAGTTCAGGATGTTAACAAACTTTTAAAACAGTTTCTTCAATCACAAAAAATGATGAAGAGAATGAAATCAATGGGTAAAGGTGGAATGCCTAGTGATTTGATGCAAAAATTGCAAGGCAATCTTCCACCAAAAATAAACTAATTAAGAAAGGAAATATTATGCCAGTAAGAATAAGACTATCCCGTGGAGGGGCTAAAAAAAGACCATTTTACAGAATTGTCGTGGCTGACTCAAGACGTGCTAGAGATGGAAAGTTTATTGATCAAGTAGGTACATATAACCCTATGTTGCCAAAAGATAGTCCAGACAGAGTTAAGATAGACGTTGAGAAAGCGAAAGAATGGATGGCAAAAGGAGCACAACCATCTGATAGAGTAACATTATTTTTAAGTAATTTAGGCGCAGTTGAAAAACCTGTTATTACAGAAAAGACAAAAAAGCATTTACCAAAGAAAAAAGCTCAAGAAAGATTAGCGGCAGCTAAAGA
>CACJRY010000011.1 GCA_902595855.1 uncultured Alphaproteobacteria bacterium | reverse complement strand
TCAACCCCTCTAGTTGGTTCATCCAGAAGTAAAAGTTTTGGGTTTGATGCTAGCGCTCTACTAAATACAACTTTTTGTTGGTTCCCACCACTCAATTGATAAATTGATTGATTCATGTTTTTATATTTTAATTGAACTTTTTTAGAATAATTAATTGTAATTAAATTTTCCTGTTGTTTATTTGCTATAAAAAAGAATTTAGATAGCTTTGAATAATGCGGTGTTGTAGTGTTGGATTTAACTGACATTTTTAGCATCAGAGCTTCTTTTCTTCTCTCTCGCGGAACAAATGAAATTAATTTTTTCCAAGCATCACTGGGACTATTAGGTTCATATTTTTGATCCATAAAGCTTATTTTACCTTTAGCTATATTATCAACACCCATTAACATGTTAAATATTTCTCTTTGACCAGTATTAGATAGACCTGCAATACCAAGCACTTCACCAGCTTTTATTTTAAAATTAATATTCCTAATATTTTTTGTATGAACATTATTTACATCGATAACAACGTTTTCATTTATATTCCCTGTTCTCTCCGGAAAATTATCAGATAAATCTTTACCAACCATACTTCGTATGATTTTTTCTTTTGAAAGTTCTGATGTTTTATCAGTTAAAACTTTCATTCCGTCTCGCAAAACAGTAACCTTATCAGAAATTTGTAATATTTCATTCATACGATGAGATACATAGAGAATTATTGCTCCCCTTTTCTTTAAATTATTAATTACTTTGAATAATTTTTCAGACTCTTGTAGTGTTAATGCAGCTGTAGGTTCATCAAAAACATATAAGGTAGGGGTTGTGTCTGTCTTAATTAAACAGGATGCAATTTTAACCAACATTTGATCGCCAGTAGATAATTTCGCACATTTCTTTTTCACATCAATATGCGTTACACCTAGTTCTTCCAAAGCTTTACTTGATAATTTATAAATTTTATTCCAATCAATTATAGTTTTGTATTTTTTTGGATAGGGGTGATTTAAAAACATATTTTCAGCCACAGAGAGATAAGAGACAATATTCAATTCTTGGTGAATAAAATTAAAACCTAAATTTTTTGATTGTATTGATGAATATATATTTTGAATATTATTATCAATTTTCATAATCATTTGATCAGGTTTTAAAATACCAGCGAGAACTTTTATTAATGTTGTTTTACCGGCTCCATTTTCGCCCATCAATGCGTGTGTTTCACCTGATAACAATTCAATACTTACATTTGAGAGTGCTTTAAAATTAGAAAAACTTTTAGTTAGATTTAAAAGTTCTAATTTTATCATTTGAGTTAAAAGAAAAATTATGCGCTAATTTATTAGCGCATAATTAAAAAAAATATTAGTCACCAACATTGGCACTAGTAATTAATACGGTTGGAACGTAAATGACTTTGGATTTAATTTCCTCACCACTCATTGCTCTACCAATTGCATTTGCTGTTGCAGATCCAATACCAACAAAGTCTTGTGCGATAGAAGCTTCAAAGTTACCACCTTGACTAATAGCATCTCTTGCTTGAGGATTTGCATCAATTCCAACAATTACAATTCCTTCATTGCTTCTACCTGCTGCTTCAATAGCTTGCATAGCTCCAATTGCTGGTTGATCCCATGCTGCCCAAACAGCAGCAATTGATCCAGCTTCTGGATTTGCAGCAAGAAGTGCTTCCATTTTTGCTCGACTATCAGCTATACCACCATCTTGAACGTCTGGTGTGATTCGATCCATAACATTAATATCTGGAAAGTTACCAAATACTGCATCAGCTATTACGCCTCTAATTTGAACAGGAGGAAAGGCATCAAAAACAAACATTACTACATTTCCTTTTCCTTCTATTCTATTTGCTACATACACTGATGTTTCTGCAGCCATTGCATACCCGTTAGAAGTGACATTGGTCACAAGAAGAGGATCAGCACCTGAGTCCATACCAACAACAGGTATGTTTGCAGCTGCAGCTACTTCTAATCCTGCTGCAATTTGTGATGGATCAACGTTAATAACAATTCCATCAACTTTTTGATTTACAGCATCTTCAATTCTACTAATAACTTCTGCTACATCTCCTTTTGTATCTATAATATTTAAATCCCAACCTTTTTTAGATGCTTCATTTTTGAAGCCCTCAACATACATTTGAGTTCCTGGTTGAGCTAAGTAAGGAGTTATAACTGTCACCTTTTCTGCCCATGCTTTAGAAATAAACATGGAAAGAAAAAGCAAAGTAAAACTTATAAATTTAATGCACGATTTCATAATTCCTCCATAGTTGATCATTTTTTATACAGTCACAATATCATTATCAAGGAATTTGAGTTGAATGTACTAATTATCTTGAAAATTCAAAGAATTTTTCACTTATTTTAATATTACTCTCAGTAATATTTTTAAAAATTTCATAAAAATCTGAATAATAATTTTTCAAATTTTGATCTGGTTCATAAAATTTATCAAAACTGGTCATTTCATTAAATGCTTCATCAATGTTTGAAAATGTTCCTGATCCATAACCTGCTATACCAACTGAACCAAGTATCCCTGGATCTTTAATTGATAATCGATTAATTTTTTTATTTAATATATTTGCGCGAATTTGATTCCAAATATCAGCTTGAAATCCACCTCCGCCACAATTTATTTCTTCATTGATACAATTTGAGGATTTTTCTAGAGACTCAAGTATTAATTTTGCAGAAAAAGAAACTCCTTCATAAACTGATCGAGCAAGATTGCCTTTATTTGTTTTGGAGTTCATACCATAAAAAATTCCTTTTAAATCAGGGTTCCACAATGGTGCTCGCTCTCCTTGTAAATGTGGTAAAAAAATAGGTGAAACATCATTAAAGTTTTCATTTTCTACAAGCTTATTCATTTCAAGTGGGGTTAAATTAAATAGATTACAGAACCAAAGCTTTGAAGCACCTCCACTTTGTGTTGGACCTGCGTGTAACTTAATATTTTCATCTTCAGGAAAAATAATAATACCTGGCGTTGGAATAACTTCTTTCGAATTAATCCCTAAAATTTCACTTGTTCCACTTAAATAAATATTTTTTTTATTTTCAAAACCACCGCTTCCCAGAATTCCTATCCAAGCATCCATTGTTCCATTAATTATTTTTGTTCCGTTAAAAGGTAGCTCTTTTTTAATTACACCAACTTGTTCAATCATTTTTTTTAGTGGTGGTAACTTTGCTGGTGTGCCTGAAACTAAACTTAAAAGATCATCAATATATTTTAAATTATTATCAACTAAACCAATATTCGATAAAGGGTCACTTACAATTTCCCCTGATAATTTAAAAATACAATAATCTTTTGGCAACATTACATACTTTGTTTTTGCCCATACATCAGGTTTATTTTTTTTAACCCATAGCATTCTTGAAATTACATGACTCGCATCAATGGGCATCGGTGTTCCCCACCAGGAGATTTTTTGTTCATCACTAATTTTAGAATCTATTTCTTTAGCTTCACTTTTTGCTCTGGTATCTTGCCAAAAAATTGCAGGTAATAGAGCTTCTCCGTTTTCATCTACAAATATATGAGTATTTACTTGGCTGCACATTGATAGTCCACTTAATTGACAGTTAGGATTATTGTTTTTAAATTCAGTTAAACCTTTTATTATTAATTTAATCCAATCGTTTGGATCTTGCTCTATATGATCTTCTGAAATTGCTGCAGTAGAGTAAGGGGAATTAAAGTAAGAGATTAATTTTCCTTCAGTGTTTACTATCCCTAATTTTATTGCTGTGCTTCCAACATCAATACCTAAAAACATATTAACTATCAGCCCTTTGTTTTTGGCGAGCAATTACGCCCATGGAAGATGCTATTAATCTCGATACAGTTAATCCACCAATTCCATCAATATCAACCTCTGGCATTATTTCTGCAAAATCCATTGCTTCAATTTTTGCCTTTTGAGCTACACCTTTTATTAAATTTAAAACTTGAAAGTATGTAAGTCCTCCAGGCACTCTACCAATAGTATTTGGAGTTATGGATGGATCCATTGAGTCAATATCAATACAAATTATTACACTAGAATTCTGATCAATATTTTCTAAAATTGGATCTAGCCCATTAGAATGAACATCATCTGCTAAATAAAATTTTACCCCCCAATTTTTAGCATCTTCAAAATCTTGTGGATGCCCAGAACCTATTCCCCTTGCTCCTACTTGTATAATTTTTTTTATATGACTCATTTCAGATGCTCTACGCATCGTGGAAGACAAACCATATCGTTCTTCCATATGAATTTCTCTCCAATCAATATGAGCATCTATTTGCAGGACGGTAAAATCTTTCCCCTTCGAGCTCATAGCCTCTAGCATTGGAATTGGAATGGAATCATCACCCCCAACAAGAATTGGTACGACATTATTTTTTAAAATTTTTTTTACTGTTTCAGAAATAATAGATCTGTTTTCTTGAAAATTTTTTTCATCCCAACTTATATCTCCACAGTCAACAGCCTTAATTGATCCTTGAGGAAAAATTTGACCTCCTAAATCAAAATTATGTCTATCAAGATTTGCATTTAATGAAGCAATTGCATTTCGAATGGAAGAGGGACCATTTTTAGCATAAGGGCCAACAGACCTATAAGGTGTAGCACAAGGCACACCAACAAAAGCAGAAGACGCATCTATAGAGTCTAGATTATGACAGGGATCTAATCCTAAAAAAGTATCAGACTTTGTTGCCCCAAACAAAGATGCAAGATCAGGTTTATTATTCATTTAAGTATCTTCACTTGAATGTTTTACCTCCCAAGGTGCAGTCCAATTACCCTTAACTCTCAAATTGATATTCGCATCCTCTTCAATTAATTTGCATACAGTCATTTCCCCAGCTTCTTTACCGTATCGATCTTTTGCTTCCTGAAAGCGATCGTGACATGCTTGTGTTAGTTCTGAACGTGTCCCATATTCTTTGATTAAATCTTGAATAAGATCTAGATCCTTTAAAGCTAATTCAACACGAAATGATGGATCATAATGACCAGCAAAAATAGATGGAACGTCATGTTGCAACACAAAACTATCTGCTGCTCCACCTTTCATCACCTCCCACCACAAATTTGGTTCTAATCCTGCCTTTTTAGCAAGTACCATTGCCTCTCCAATGGCCGCTGCGTTTATTTTCCAAAGCTGATTATTAACTAATTTGGCGACGTAACCATTACCATAATCGCCAACTCGTCTTATCTCTCCGATTGCCTGCAAAACTTCTTTTACATTCTTAACAGCCTCATCAGTACCACCAACGAACATGATCATATCACCTCTAATAGCAGCATCCAAAGATCCTGTAACTGGAGCATCAACAGCAAAACCACCCAACGATTCAAATTCCTTTGCTAAATTCCTCATTAGGGTAGGACTACTGGTCGTCAGATCTATCCAACTTTTATGATTACAATTGCCTTGAAGAATACCATCATCATTTTTCATCACCGTTTCAATTTCTTTTGGACCAAAAACCATGGAGACAACAATATCAACTTCATTAACTAATTCTTTAGGCGAATTTTTCCAAACAGCACCAGCTTTAACAAGCTTATCACTAGCTTCTTTTCTAATATCATAAACAGAGAGAGGAAAATTTGCACGCAAAATATTTTTAGCAACAGCGCTACCCATGTTGCCCAGTCCAATAACACCAACTTTTTTCATACTAATCAGTGAGTGAGTCACTTCGAACTCTTTTCTCTTTATGAACATCAAGAGTTTTACCGTACAATTCTTCTGATCGGTAACTTGATCCTATAACATTTTCTTTTTCAGTATACGTATAGACAACAAGATTTCTTGTTGTACTTCCCTCTGCTCTTGTTGCACGGTGTAATGCATAACGACCTTTGAAGAGTTGAAGATCGCCTTCATTTAATTTTATTTCTTTTACACGCGACATATCACCTTTTAAAAGTTGTAATACCTCATCATAACATTCATCTTCTTTATTACGAATATTAGGTACGTATTGAAACACACCCCCTTCATCACAATCTTGAACTAGCATGGTTACGGTAAATTCATTCGTGTCATAATGCCATGAAAAACGATCACCCGGTTTATTTACATTCATCGTTAACGATGCAAGAGGGTCCGCATAATGATATATTGGTATACCTAGACAATCAGCAATAAAGTTTTTAAGTTCTTCTGAATAGTATAACTCCTTAATAATAGAATTTTCTGGAAATTTATCTCCAGATACAAATCCGTTGCTTCGTTCCATAAAAAAACGTCGTGGGTGATCTTCTGGGTAAGTTGGATCATCTTTTGAAAAATAAACATTTACTTTATTTGATGTATAATGAGCCAAACTTTCAATTTTTGTAGATTCTGCACGCATATCGTTAATAGCTTCCTTATTGACGATTGAGGGCAACACATAACATCCATCAAATTCTAATGCTTCTTGTGCTTCTTTTACAATTTTTTTATATTTAGCACTTTCTGGCTCATTAATTGGAAAATTTTTAATATCTATAAAGTAGGACAAATTTTTAAGACTCATTAATTAATTATACTCCTCGTAAATCTTTTCTCTCTCAATTTTTTTCATTCCTTTGGTTCGTTCAATAAAATTATTTCTTTGTTCTCGTGTTTTAAATATAAAAAAACACACAGTGTCACTACTATGGTAAATGGCTTTTAATTCATCATCAATTTGAGAGAGCTCTTCAGGTATATTGGCTTTAATACAAATCATTATGATTATACTAACACTAAGAAGAGAAGGGTTAAATAATTTATTTAGTCTTTCTTATATACTCTATTGATTGTGTAATCATTTCTAAATCAGTTTCCGTGGATAAGCGGTGATCACTTTCTTTGAGATAAATAATGTTAACATTTTTACCAGTTACCTTTTTAAGTATTTTCTTAGGCACATCTTCTTTAACAACATTATCTTTTAAACCGTGAATTAATACCATTGGTTTTGAAAACCGAAATGGATTTTTGAGAACTCTATTTTTTTCTGCTTCAATAAAAAATTTTTTTGTTAAGTAATAGCTAAAACCATAGGAGGTATATTTAGTGATACCTTTAGTTGAAATTTCTTTTTTATTTTTTTTATTTAGTGCGTTGTATAAATCTTTTCCAAAGTCGGGTGCTGCTGCTAAGCCGATTAATCCTTTTATTCTTTGTGGTCTTGCTTTGGCAGCCAACATCATTAACCACCCACCCATACTGCTACCGACGAGAATTTGAGGCCCTCTAGCAACATTGTCGATAATATCTAAAAGATCTTTTCTCCAATCAGACATGTTAAAATCTTCAAATTTTCCCTCAGACTTGCCATGACCTCGGCAATCAAAACGAACAAAATTAAGTTTGTTTTTCCTAGCATATCGCTCTATCGAGAGCGCTTTGCCACCATTCATATCAGAGTTCAATCCGTGAATAAAAATAATGCCTAACCTTCTTCCTTTTAAGGATTTATAGGCAATTTTATGGTTTTGTTTGTTTTTATAAAAACGCATATTATAGAATACAAATATTAACTCGAAATGTCATCCTTTAATCTTGTACAAATAGTCCCCTCTCTTGATTCTGGAGGTGTCGAAAGAGGCACGGTAGATGTAGCTAATTTTTTGGCTCAGAAACAAATTAAGAATTTTATTATCACTTCTGGCGGCAAAATGATTAAAGAACTTGATGACAATTTTGTTCATGTGCATCAATTACCTGTATCGAGCAAAAACTTTTTTTCATATCCTTCAATAGGAAGTAAAATTAATAAATTTATTCAAATAAATAATATTAATTTAGTGCATGTTCGATCTAGAGGTCCTGCTTGGATGGTAAATTTAATGTCAAAAAATAATATTAAAACAATTTCTACTTTTCATAATGTGTATGGTGGAAATTCCTTTATTAAAAAAATATATAATAAGGGATTATCTAAAATGGATCATTTGATTGCAATATCAGAGTATGTAAAAGAATCAGTTATAAAAAAATATAATATTACGAATAAAAATATATCAGTCATCAATAGGGGAATTGATATAGAATATTTTAATAAACCTATCAATAAAACCTATAAAGAAGATTTTATAAATAGACATCAGATTGACAAGTCAAAAAAAATTATTCTTTTTCCCGCAAGAATAACACGTTGGAAAGGTCAGTTGGAATTTGTTGATGTTATAAAAAAAATTACCACAGAAAGTATTTTAGTTCTTTTTGCTGGAGATACTAAAAATAACAGTTATACAAAACAACTCCGTGAAAAAATAAATAAAAGTAATTTAAACGACACTATGAAAATATTAGGTAGTGTTAACAAAGAGGAGATGCGTTTATTATTTGACATTGCAGATTTATCAGTTTCGTTGCCATTGAGAGCCGAAGGTTTTGGCAGAACTATAAGTGAATCGTTATATGCTGGTACACCGGTTATAGCTTTTAATTACGGCGGTGCAAAAAACCAACTAGAAAATTTGAGTGATTTTTTTAAATCAACACCTCAAGATTATGTCAGTTTACCAAACAAAATAGATTTATTATTAAACTTATCAGAGGATCAAAAAATTAAAATTCTTCAAAATGTAAAAACAGTCATTGAAAACAAGTTTTCAAAAGAAAATATGGTTAATCAGTATTTAGAATTCTATGAGTCAGTTCATTCCTAAAAAAATTTTAGTTATTAAACATGGCTCTCTTGGTGATATTGTTTTTGCATTACACCCTATATTAGCTATTCAAAAAAAATTTAACAATTCAGTTATCGATTTAGTTACAGAGGAAAAATTTATTCCTTTTTTTAAAAAGATGAATATGTTTCATCAATTTCTAATTGATAATCGAAAAGGTTTCTTTGCAACACTTCGCCTTATTAATAAAATTATATATAGAAAATATGATCTAGTAATAGACTTACAAAATTCAAAAAGAACTAATCTTTATAATTTTTTTATCAACATATTTTCAAAAGCAAAAATAAATGGATCAAGAAGTAATGCTCATAAAAGATATATTATCCCGCCTCAAGGAACTGAGAGTCCAACGCAAGGTTTATTAAATCAATTACAATTATTGGGTATTGAGGAGATTAATCCAAATTTTAGTTGGCTTGAGAATAATCATGATAATCTAGATGTTGAAAATAAGGATATAGTAATGGTTATTCCAGGCGTATCACAATCAGGTAAATATAAACAATGGGCACCAAATAAGTTTCAAGAAATTTGTTCTTTTTTAGAAGAAAAAGGATTTCATATTTGTTTAGTTGGTACCAAGCATGATGCTGATGCCATTAAACCAATACTCGATAAGTGCACAAATATTATAAATTTAATCGATAATTCTCCACCCGACGTTATTTATTCAGTTGCCTATAAATGCAAGCTAATAATTTCAAATGATACAGGTCCCGGTCACGTAGCATCACTTAGTAGCGTTAATACTTTATGGCTTGCTTTAGATAATCCTATTACAAAAGCAAACTTGGGCTTTAGAAAAAATAGCCATCTAGTTCTTAAAAGCTCAATGGAAGATTTGAGTGTTGATGAAGTAAAAGATTTTTTATCTAACAATAAGTTAATTGACAAAGTTTAGTAGTTTTATATTCAGATCAATATCGTTTGTTTCCAAGGCTAAATATTCTTTATTCCACGGCGCATACTCATGCATGATGCTTTTTGGTGAATTATCTGCATCATAAATAACACAAAGTTTGGAACTTGTCAGAGAAGCAATATGAGTACATCCACTTTCAGGCGTAATAGTATAGTTTGCCTGATTAAGAAGGCTCGTCCAGTTTTCAAAATCAAAATTATCACACAATAAAATTGGTTTTTCATTATTGATAAGTTCAGTAGTTTTATCAGCTGAAGAATATAAAGAAAAAATTTTATGAAACTTACTTTTTGTTGTTTCATCAGATGTTAAATAAATACTTAAATTCTTTTTTTCCAAGGCCTTTAATAATTCTAAAAAATTATCTTCTTGATAGTATTTATTAATCCATTTTGAGGATAGATGGATGACACACACTTTTTTATCTTTTTTAATGGTAAATGCGTTTGTAAATGAAAAGTTAGATTGATGATTTTTATCAAGACTAATACCACTATTTAGAATGACTTCCATCATGGCTTTGGTTTGATGAATATCTTGATTTTCTCTTAATGATTTAAATCGATTAACTACTTTTGATTGTGAAAAAAATATTTTACTAAAAATAATTTGCCAAAATTTACTAAGAATGTTTGATTTGTAGCGAGATTTTAAAATTAATGCTGATTTGAATTTGCTTTTTGAGTAATATCCTAGAAATAAACCAAACCAGCCAGGACTAAAAGAAAAGTAATAATCATATTTTTCATCACAAACAGACTTTATTAATTTTTTGAAAGCTGAATAATTATTTGTCTTTTCATAAGTTTTATCAATCAAATTAGATAATTGACATATTTTTAAATTTTTTTTTGAGGCCACTACATCAATACTTGCGTTAGGATTTTTTTCTTTTATTCCTTGGATGATAGGCAGTGTTAAAATCATATCACCCATTCGATCACTACGTTCAATACAAATTTTCATTTATTTTTACTTACAATTTAACCTTTTTTTTAAAAAACAGACCTTGAATTTAATTTCAATTTCATTATATCTCTAGAAAATATGAAAAAAATATTCAATTCCTAATATGCTATTTATCAATAGCTTAATCCACTTAAATTAATAGTTTTGGCAGTAAATTTCAGAGCAAAGAAGAATACTGGTCCAAGGACTAATGAGCAGATTACTGCCAGCGAAGTACGTGTTATTTCAAGCACTGGAAAGCAGCTAGGCATCATTAGTATTAGAGAGGCACTAAATCATGCAGAAGATGAAGGCTTTGATCTCGTTGAAGTATCACCAGCTGCTAACCCACCTGTATGTAAAATAATCGATTATGGTAAACTTAAATACAAAGAGCAAAAAAGTAAAAAAGAGGCCAAAAAGAAACAAAAAACAATTGAAGTAAAAGAAATTAAAATGCGGCCTGGAATAGATACGCATGACTACAACGTTAAGGTTAAAGCCCTATCCAAGTTTATAGGTGGTGGAAATAAAGTAAAAGTATCTATGCGATTTAGAGGTAGAGAGATGGAGCATCAAAATTTAGGTTTTGATCTGTTAAAAAAACTCACTGAGGAAGTTGTAGAATACGCAAAAGTAGAAGTTCCGCCAAAATCTGAGGGCAAACAAATTATGATGATCTTGGTTCCTCAAGTTGCTAAATAATTACTTACTCATTGATTCTTAAACAAATATCACTATAAGACCACCTACACTAGCTATGGCCTGCGGGGCAGCCTAGCGGTTAATTTAACAAGGAGTATAGAATGCCCAAGCTTAAAACGAAAAGTAGTTTAAAAAAACGTTTCTCTAGAACTGGAACTGGAAAGATCAAGTTCAAGCCGGCTGGAAAAAGACACGGTATGAGCAAAAGATCAAATAAATTTATACGTAGCACAAAACGATCAGCGATTATGTCACCAGGTGACAGTGCGCTTATAGATCATATGCTGCCTTACAATAAATAGGAGTTTACAATGGCAAGAGTTTCAAGAGGCGTTACCGCAAGAGCAAGACATAAAAAAGTACTAAAAAGAGCCAAAGGTTATTACGGAAGAAGAAAAAATGTATTTAGAGTTGCCGTGCAAGCAGTTGAGCGTGGCATGCAATATGCATACCGTGATCGTAGAAAAAGAAAAAGCGATTTTAGAGGTTTATGGATTCAGCGAATTAATGCAGGCGTGAGAATGCACGGAATGACCTATTCTCAGTTTATTGCCGGTCTAAAAAAATCATCTGTGGAAATCGATAGAAAAATCTTAGCTGAATTGGCAGTTAATCAACCAGATGCATTTAAGGCTTTAGTTGAAAAAGCTCAATCAGCTAACTAGTATTTAATTTTTAATAATTTATACTAACAATATGGCTTTATCAGTTGATGCTGTAGATATTAAAAAAAGAATTGAAAGTTGTAAAAAACTTCAAGAGGTTGAAGGCATACGTCTTGAGTATCTTGGCAAAAAAGGATTAATTCCATCCGAAATGAAGCTTTTAGGAAAGCTTTCTATTGATGAGAGAAAACTTAAAGGTCAGGAATTAAATAAACTTAAATCTGTTATTGAAGAGGCCATTGATAATCAAAAATCTTTTATTGAAAATCAGGAAATAGAAAAAAAACTACAAAACGAAAATATTGACGTCACCTTACCTCAACTAGAAATTATTAATGGAAAAATTCATCCTATTTCTCAAACAATTTTTAGTATTATAGAGATTTTTGGTAATTTAAATTATTCAGTTGAAGCGGGACCAGATATTGAGAGTGATTTTAATAATTTTTCTGCTTTGAATATCCCCCCTCATCATCCAGCTCGTGAAATGCAAGATACTTTTTATGTACAAAATAGTGATGGTGAAGAGAATGTATTAAGAACGCATACTAGTCCTGTCCAAGTAAGAACAATGCTGAAAACAAAACCACCTATAAAAATAATCGTTCCCGGAAGAACATACAGGAGTGACTCAGACTCAACTCACACACCAATGTTTCATCAAGTAGAAGGGTTAGTAGTAAATAAAGATGCGACCATGGCAGATTTAAAATCTACCCTGATTACTTTTTTAAAAGACTTTTTTGAGATTGAAAATTTAAAGTACCGTTTTAGACCGAGTTATTTTCCGTTTACTGAACCAAGCGCAGAAATGGATGTTGCTTTTACCAAAAAAAATAATGTTTTAAAAATTGGCGAGGGTGATGAATGGTTAGAAATTTTAGGATGCGGTATGGTCAATCCAAAGGTTTTAGAGAATTGTAATATTGACTCCTCGGTGTACCAGGGCTTTGCATTTGGAATGGGAATAGAAAGATTATCGATGCTCAAATACGGTATTACCGATATGCGAGGTTTATTTGACTTAAATATTAAGTGGTTAGATCATTATGGTTTTTCACCACTAGATCTTAGGAATAAAGCAGAGGTTTAAAACTAAAATGAAATTTACACTTAACTGGCTAAAAGATCATTTAGATACCTCAAAAAATTTAGATACTATCGTTGAAACTCTTACAAATATTGGTTTAGAAATAGAAAATGTTGAAGATAAATCGAAAACTTTCAATGACTTTACAGTTGCTGAGGTTTTAAAAGCAGAACAGCATCCAGATGCAGATAGACTTAAAGTATGTAGTGTAAAAACTATTGATGGAACTTTTCAAGTAGTCTGCGGAGCACCAAATGCTCGTACAGGAATGAAAGGTATTTTTGCGCCTGAAAATAGTTTTATTCCAGGCACAGGAATAAAATTAAAAAAATCTAAAATAAGAGGAGTTGAGTCTTGTGGTATGCTTGTTTCTGAGAGAGAAATGGGAATATCAGATGAGCATGATGGTATTATCGAAGTTGATACAAAACATAAAATTGGTGAAAAATTTATTGAAGTATTTAATCTTGATGATCCAGTTATAGAAATAAATATTACTCCAAATAGAGGGGATTGCTTATCTGTTAGGGGAATTGCAAGAGACTTAGCTGCTGCAGGATTAGGAACTCTAAAAGAAAATGCTCTTATAAAAAGTATCCAAGGTACTTTCAAAAGTCCTATTAAGTGGGAAAAAGCTTTTAGTGGCGATGAAGAATATCTTTGTCCTGGAGTTGCTGGTAGATATTTTAAAAATGTTATCAATAAAGAAAGCCCAGCATGGCTTCAACAAAGATTAAAAGCAATTGGGTTAAGACCAATCTCTGCTTTGGTTGATATTACTAATTACATTACGTATGATTTAGGAAGACCTTTGCATGTGTATGATGCAGATAAAATAGATGGTAATCTTAAAATGCGTTTTGCTAAGAAAAATGAAACTTGTTTGACTCTTGATGAAGAAAAAAGAGAATGTACTGCAGATATGATTGTAATTTCCGACAATCAACAACTTCATGGAGTTGGTGGTGTCATGGGTGGTCTTGATAGTGGTTGCAGCCTTAATACTAAAAATGTTTTCTTAGAAGTTGCATTATTTGATCCAATTTCAGTTACTAAAACTGGAAGACATCTTAAACTGCAAAGTGATGCCAGGTATAGATTTGAGAGAGGAATAGATCCACACTCAATTGAATGGGGAGTAGATGCAGCTACTAGTATGATTAGTGATTTATGTGGTGGTGAAGTTAGTGAACTCGTGCAAACTAACGTTTTAGATAATAAAGAGTCTAAAATAACTTTTAATACAAACAAAGTTAAATCTCTTGGAGGTTTAGACATTAAAAATGATAAGCAAAAATCAATTTTAGAGTCTTTAGGTTTTAATATTGTAGAAAAAAATAATATCTTTGAAATACTTGTTCCAAGTTTTAGACTAGACATCGAAGGAGAAGCAGATATCGTTGAAGAAATTATTAGAATTTATGGCTTTGATAAAATACCTCTTACTGATGTGAATGATATACATAATAAGAAAAATATCTTAAGCCCTGAACTTAAGTCTTTTTATAAAATTAAAAGAGTAATAGCTAACCAAGGTTATCTTGAAGCAGTGACATGGTCTTTTATGGACGAAATAGCTGCTAAATTAGTTTCTACAGATGTCATAGAAATTAAAAATCCTATTAGCTCTGATCTAAAAGTAATGCGACCATCTAATATTCCAAATTTGTTAAATGCAATTAATTTAAATAAGTCAAAAATTATTAATAGTGGTAAACTATTTGAAGTTGGCCCAATATTTGCTACTTCATTAAAAAATAAACAAACTAACGTTGCAACAGCAATAGGGTATGGAAATATAAATGGAGGAAATTGGAATTCTATAAATCACGATTTTGATGTGTTTGCTATAAAATCAGATCTTATGCAAATATTAAAAGCTTTAAATGTGCCTGTAGACAATCTTCTTTATGAAAATATAAAGAATAAAATTTTTCATCCTGGTAAATCATCATTACTACGAATTGGAAAAAATATACTCGCAAATTTTGGAGAACTAAATCCAATTTTATTACAATCTCTCGATATTAGGCATTCAGTTGTTGCTTTTGAAATTTTCACAGACACATTGGCTCAATTTTTAACAAAAAAAACATCAACTATTTCTGCTTTTGATAACAATCCCTATCAGATGGTTGAGAGAGATTTTGCTTTTTTATTTCCAAAATCAGTAAAAGCTAATGATATAATAAATAAAATTAAAAAAATAGATAAAAAAGTTATAGAAAAGGTTTCAATTTTTGATGTTTATGAAGGTGAAAAAATTGAATCTGACTTAAAAAGTATTGCAATCAGAGTTTTATTACAACCAATTGAAAAAACTTTTAGTGATGAAGAGATAGAAAATCTATCTAATCAAATTATTGATACAGTTATCACCAGCTTTGAAGCATCATTGAGAAAGTAATGAAAGAACTCTCAAGTATAAGAAATTTTTCTATAGTTGCGCATATTGATCATGGTAAATCGACATTAGCGGATAGATTGATTCAATTTTGTGGAGGATTAACAGATAGAGAAATGAAGGAGCAAGTCCTAGATTCTATGGAACTTGAAAGGGAACGTGGAATTACAATTAAGGCACAAACAGTTCGGCTAAACTATACCGCAAAGGATGGAAGAAAATATATTTTAAATATTATGGATACACCTGGGCACGTAGATTTTTCTTATGAAGTATCAAGATCTTTGGCTGCATGTGAAAGCTCTTTATTAATTGTTGACTCTACACAAGGTGTTGAAGCGCAAACGCTTGCTAATGCATATCAAGCAATTAACAATGATCATGAAATTTTACCAGTACTAAATAAAGCAGACCTGCCATCATCTGAACCTGAAAAAATTAAAGAACAGATTGAAGAAGTTCTAGGTATAGACTCTTCAGATGCATCTTTAGTATCAGCAAAAACTGGTCAAGGAGTAGAAGACTTATTAGAAAAAATAGTAGCCAAACTTCCTTCTCCAAAGGGAGAATTAAATGAGCCTCTTAAGTGTATGCTTGTTGATAGTTGGTACGATAGTTATCTTGGAGTGATTGTTTTAGTACGAGTAATAAATGGTCAGCTTAAAAAAAGTCAAAAAATTAGATTTATGGCTGCGGGAGTTACGCATACTATAGATAGGGTAGGTATATTTTCACCTAAACCAACGGAAGTAGACACTCTTGGTCCTGGAGAAATTGGATTTATTAACTCAGGTATTAAAAGTGTTTCTGACTGCAAAGTTGGTGACACAATTACGGAAGAAAAACATCCAACACCTGAAGCCCTTCCAGGTTTTAAGCCATCTCAACCAGTTGTTTTTTGTGGTATGTTTCCAGTTGACTCAGATGATTATGAGCATTTGCGTGATAGCATGGTTAAGCTTGCATTAAATGACTCAAGTTTTTCATATGAGCCAGAAGTTAGTCCTGCACTAGGTTACGGATTTCGATGTGGTTTTTTGGGATTACTTCACCTTGAAATAATTAGAGACAGGTTTGATTTAGAATTTAATCTTGAACTTGTTACTACTGCACCATCGGTTGTGTATAAAATAAATATGAAAGATGGATCAGTAGTTGATCTTCACAATCCAACGGATATGCCTGATCCTGTTCGAATTGAGTCTATAGAAGAGCCATGGATTAAAGCTACGATTATTGTGCCAGATGAATATCTGGGAGCAGTTTTAGAATTATGTACATCTAAAAGAGGTATTCAACTTAACCTCAATTATGCAGGAACACGAGCAATGGTAGAATATAAATTACCGCTTAATGAAGTAGTCTTTGATTTTTATGATCGATTAAAATCAATCACTAAAGGATATGCAAGTTTTGATTATGAGTTAATTGGTTATGAGGTGAATGATTTAGTGAAAGTAAGTATTATGATTAATGGTGATCCTGTTGACGCCTTATCTTTAATTGTTCATAGGGAAAGATCTCAGCAGAGAGGTAGAGCATTGTGTGAACGTTTAAAAGACCTAATTCCAAGACAGCAATTTAAGGTAGCAATTCAAGCTGCAATAGGTGGAAAAATTATTGCGAGAGAAACAGTTGCTTCATTTAGGAAAGATGTCACACAAAAATTATATGGTGGTGATGTAACAAGAAAAAATAAACTCTTGGATAAGCAGAAAAAAGGAAAAAAACGTATGAGGCAATTTGGAAAAGTTGACATACCTCAGAATGCCTTTTTAAATGCACTAAAAATGAATGAAAACTAAAGTAAATAAATTAATAAATTTTATAATAAAATAAATTCATCTTTTTTAAATTTATTATCTAAAAAAAATGCTGTTGGGTTTAGATAGCCATGAAAACAATAATCGCGCTCTCTCAAGAAACTTGAAATTTCATTATCTTTATTTAACTCAAAATCGTGTATTTCTATTGTAATTAATAATGGACGATATTTTGAAAAATTAAATTCTTTTATTATTAATTTATCAATAAATTCTAAATCAATATTCAAATAATAGAGTTTTTTTAAAAATTCTTCATGTGAGTCAATTAAATTGTCTAAGGTTTTTGTTTTAATTTTTATAAATTTTTCATTATTCTGCAAATCATTAACATTATCAGCAATTTTATTCATTGCTGGGTGTTTTTTATTAATTATATAAAAGCATTCTTTTTCTATATTTGATAGATAGGCAAAAATGTTTTTATCAAGAGGTCTGATTTTTTTAGATATTTCAATCATATCTTTATTTCCATCAATATTTACACCTCTCCATCCTCTAAGATACAGCAGAAAAGTATTTGAGAAATGAATTGGGTGAAAAGAGCCTAGATCTAAATAGTTACCATTAGATATATTTTTTAAAATCTTATTTATAACTAAATCTTCTCCATATTGACTAAAACTTGATTTAGCAAAATCGGAATTGATCAAATGATTAAAATCTTTTTGACTCAAAATTTTTTTTAAATGATTATTATACATTAATATGAATTAATTTAATTTTTCTCTTTAAGTGGTTTTTATAGCATACATAAATATTAAAAGTACAAATTAACTTGATACTTTTTTGAAGAAATAAATAACCTTAAAAAGGTTTGCTAGCACTTGTTTCACAAAATAAGTTAAAAAGAAATTCTATCAACTACTAATTTATTGTGCTAAATCACACAAATTTAAGCTGGAGAGATGTGAGAGCGGTTTAATCAGCACGCTTGGAAAGCGTGTGTAGTAGCAATACTACCGAGGGTTCGAATCCCTCTCTCTCCGCCATTAATTAAATTACTGATCGAATTAAATTTTTTGTATATTCATTTTTAGGATTTTGAAATACTGATTCTGCGATATCATACTCAATTAATTTACCTGATCTCAAAACTAGAACTTTATCCGAGACAGATCTTATTACATTCATATCATGACTAATAAAAATATAACTTAAAGAATATTTTTCTTGAAGATCTTTTAATAAATCCAATATTTGATTCTGGATAGTTATATCTAAGGCTGAAGTAGGCTCATCTAGAATTAATACTTTAGGTTTAAGTATTAATGCTCGAGATATTGCAATTCTCTGTCTTTGACCCCCTGAGAATTCATGAGGATATTTATTATGATCTCTCTCAAAATTCATACCTGTTTCACTTAATATGTCTTTTATTATTTCTTTTTTTTCAACCTCAGAGAATGAAGGAAAATGAACATCTATACCTTCTGATAATATTTCATAGATATTCATTCTGGGACTCAATGAAGAAAATGGATCCTGAAAAACTATTTGTATATCTTTTCTAATATT
The DNA here is from genome assembly GCA_902595855.1 of uncultured Alphaproteobacteria bacterium. Taxonomy (GTDB): domain Bacteria; phylum Pseudomonadota; class Alphaproteobacteria; order HIMB59; genus CACPNW01. The sequence goes on along the minus strand of CACJRY010000011.1, from coordinate 18,903 downwards.
TTTAAATTGACTTTTTTTAATTTGATTTAAATTTATATTTTTAAAATTTATTTTTCCTGACGATGAAATTAATTTTAATATTGCTAAAACAAGAGAAGTTTTTCCTGATCCAGACTCGCCAACTATTCCTAATGTTTCCTTTTCAAATAAATTAAAATTTATATCATCAATAGCTTTTACATAATCTACAGTTCTTTTAAAAATACCTTTTTTTATTGGATACCATACTTTAAGTTTTTGAATGTTTAGTACTTCTAATTGTTTATTATAATTAGATTTCCTTACTAAATTTTTAAAACCTACCAACTCTTTGGTATAATTATTTTGTGGAGTTTCAAATATTTTCTTTTTATTTCCGTGCTCAATAATTTTCCCATCTTTCATAACATAAACATAGTCAGCTATTTTATTCACCACTCCAAGATCATGACTAATAAACAAAATTGACATTTTTCTTTTTTCTTGAATTTTTTTCAAAAGTTCTAAAATTTGAAGTTGAACTGTTACATCTAAGGCAGTGGTAGGTTCATCAGCTATTAATAAATCAGGATTATTAGCTATACTCATTGCTATCATTACTCTTTGTCGTTGCCCACCTGATAGTTCATATGAGTATATGTTGGGTCGAGTTACTAAATCTTCTAAATTTACTTCTTTTAGCAATTGAAGAACCATTTGGTCAAGTTTTTCAGAACTAATTTCTTTGTGGGTTGTTATAATTTCTTTGATTTGTTTATCAATTTTATGCAAAGGATTTAAACTCGACATGGGTTCTTGGAATATTGTTGAAATTTTGTTTCCTCTAATTTTTTCAATCTCTTTTAAGGGCAATTTTAGTAAATCTTTTGTATTAAATATTATATGTCCTTGATCTATTTTTGCACCAGCTGGCAATAATTTTAAAACACTTAAAGCTGTTAAGGTTTTACCTGATCCTGACTCACCCACAATTGCAACAGTTTTACCTTTTGGTATATCTAGATTAGCATCATTAACTACTCGTTTGTTATTTTTAAAGCTGATTGTTAAGTTTTTTATTGAAACAATATTATTCATTTTATTTAAAAGTCTTTCGTGGATCTAGGGCATCTCTTACTGCTTCACCAATAAACACTAAAAGACCAAGCATTAATCCTAAAGTAAAAAAACTAGTTAAACCTAGCCAAGGTGCTTGCAAATTATTCCTACCTTGGTTTACCATCTCACCTAGTGATGCAGAACCAGGAGGTAGTCCAAAACCTAAAAAATCTAAACCTGATAAAGCGGTAACTGAAGCGCTTAGGCTGAAGGGTAAAAAAGTAACAGTTGCAACTGTTGCGTTAGGAATCATGTGCCTAAATATAATTTTTGATGTACTAACCCCGAGCGCTTTTGCAGCTCTTATATAATCAAAGTTTCTAGCCCTTAAAAATTCTGCCCTAACTACTCCTACATATCCCATCCAACTAAAAAGTAATAAAATTATAAGTAGCCACCAAAAATTTGGTTGAATAACACTTGCTAGAATAATTAAAACATACAAAGTTGGTACTGCTGACCAAATTTCCATAAATCGTTGAAAAAATAGATCAGTTTTGCCGCCAAAATAACCTTGGATTGCACCTGCTGAGACACCAATTATCATGGAGAAAAAAGTTAATGTAAATCCAAAAAGTATTGATATTCTAAAACCATAGATGAGTCTTGACAAAACATCTCTTGCTTGATCATCGGTTCCAAGCCAGTTTTTTTTACTTGGTGGTGATGGCGCGGGACTATCAATGTCACGTATTATTGTATTATATTTATATGGAATAATTGGCATTATCATCCAACCAGATTCATTGATTAATTTTTTAACAAATGGATCCCTGTAGTCAGCTTCTGTTTCAAAATCACCACCAAAAGTTGTTTCTGAATATGAGTGTAAAATAGGATAATAAAATTTACTTTCATATTTTACTAATAGTGGTTTTTCATTTGCTATAAAATCAGCAAATAAGGAAATAATGAATAAGATAAAAAAAATCCAAAAAGAGTAAAGACCTCTTTTATTGGACACAAAGTTATTTAAACGTCTTTGATTTAATGGTGATAATTTTTTCATTCTCGAGACTCAAAATCAATTCTTGGATCTATAATTGAATACATAAAATCACCAATGATACCCATTATTAGTCCTAGTAATGAAAAGAAATATAAGGTGGCAAATATTACAGGATAATCTCTTGTCAAAGCTGCTTCATATCCCAGTAACCCTAAACCATCTAATGAAAATATTACCTCAATAAATAGCGAACTCGAGAATAGTATTCCAATGAAAGCCGAAGGAAAACCTGCAATTACAATTAGCATAGCATTTCTAAACACATGCCCATAAAGAACTTTTCTCTCTGATAGTCCTTTGGCTCTTGCAGTCATTACATACTGTTGATTAATTTGATCGATAAACGAATTCTTTGTTAAAAATGTGAGTCCTGCAAAACCACTCACAATCATAGCTGTTAGAGGTAATGTTAAATGCCAAAAATAATCTTTTATTTGTGATAGAAGTGATAATTCTTGAAAATTTTCTGAAACTAGACCCCTTAGAGGAAAAATATCATAAAATCGACCTCCTGCAAAAAAAACAATTAGTATAACTGCAAACAAAAAATTTGGTATTGCATATCCTATTGTAACAATACTGCTGGAAATAATGTCAAATTGTGAACCATCTTTGATCGCTTTTCGTATTCCAAGTGGAATAGATATTAAGTAAACGAGCAGTGTTGTCCATAACCCAAGAGATATCGATACGGGCATTTTATCTAAGACTAGTGATGTAACTTTTTGATCACGGAAAAAACTCTCACCAAAGTCAAAAAATATATAACTTTTTAACATTTTAAAAAACCTTTCATGAGCGGGTTTGTCCATGCCATACATTATTTCAATTTCTTTTATGATATCTGGATCAAGACCTTGAGCACCTCTATACTTTGAGTCCCCATTATCAAAACTTGATGCATCAAAATTTGAACTTAACTCTCCTTCACCTCCACCAGAAAAGCGAGCTGTTGATTCAACAGCAGTACCAGTCATCTGTGCAATCATTTGTTCTACGGGACCACCTGGAACAATCTGAATGACAGCGAAATTAATTAACATTATTCCAAACAGTGTTGGAAATATCAGTAGAATACGCCTTACTAAATAAGCACCCATTTAGATGTTTTTATATTATTTATTTTAAGTTTTTAACTTATTAGTTTGTTGATCTTTGTGAACTAATATTATTAAATTTATTTTGATTTACCCACCAAGTATCAAAACCAAGAGAATATTTAGGCTTTTGATTTGGCTGGTCAAATATATCCCAATACAAAACTCGATAGGAAGAGATATGCCACTGTGGGATCACATAATAATTCCAAAGCAGAACTCTATCTAAGGCTTTAGTGATTGTAATTAAGTCTTTTCTGTCTTTGGCATTGATAAGATTTTCAATAAGTAAATCAATTACATCATTCTTAATACCAACAATATTGCGTGAACCATTTGTATCGGCAGCACTCGAGCTCCAGAAATTTCTTTGCTCATTTCCTGGAGATAAGCTTTGAGAGAAAGTAAATACTACCATATCAAAATCAAAACTTTCAATTCTCTTTTGATATTGAGAGCTATCAATTGTTCTTAAAGTAGCGCTGATTCCTAATTTTTCTAAATTGTCCATAAATGGTAATACTATTCTTTCAAAAGCTGGCGACACTAATAATATTTCAAATTCAAAAATCTCTCCTTTAGAATTTTCTAACTTACCATTCTTAAGCACCCATCCAGCTTCTTTCAAAAGTTTTGTAGCTTCTTGTAGCTCACTTCTTATAAACCCAGACCCATCCGTTTTAGGATTTTTATACTCTTCATTGAATATTTCTTTTGGAAGTTGATCCATGTATGGATTTAAGTAAGCTAGTTCTTCTTTAGATGGTAATCCTGATGACGCAAGCTCAGAATTTTCGAAAAAACTATCGGTTCTTTTATAAGCACCATAAAATAAATTTTTATTAGTCCACTCAAAATCAAAAGCATAAGAAAGTGCTTTTCTAACCTTTTTATCAGCAAAAATATCTTTACGAGTGTTAAAGGCAAAAGCTTGCATTCCTTGAGGATTTTCATGAGCTATGAGTTCTTTTTTTATTAAGCTATCGTTAACCGCGTCAATATCATAACTAGTTGCCCATTCTTTTGAAGAATTTTCAGAAAAGAAATCTATTTCACCAGATTTGAAAGCCTCTCTTTCAACTCCTCTGTCTTTATAATAATCATAGCGTATGCTACCCATGTTATCTTTTCCTACTTTAATTGGGACAATATTTTTTTTAAAACCCCAATAATTTAAATCTAGTTCATAAGTAATTGATCTACCTGCATCAAAAGATTTTATTTTGTAAGGACCACTTCCTATTGGAGCATCAAGTGTTGTTTCTCCAAAATCTTTATTTTCCCAATAGTGTTTAGGTAATACTGGAAGCTGTCCTACAATTAGAACCAATTCTTTATTTGTATTAGTTGAAAATACAAATTTAACTTTATTTTCACTTATTTTAATAACTTCACTTACATCTCCATAGTAATATTTATAAAATGGATGCCCTTTTTCCATTAAGGTATTGAAGGTCCACACAACATCATCACTTGTTATTTTTTTTCCATCATGCCATTTTGCTTCATCCCTTAGAGTATATGTTACCCAGGAGCGATCATCAGGCCATTCTATACTTTTAGCCAAGAGTCCGTATTCAGTAAATGCTTCATCACTAGATCCAACTGTTAGAGTTTCATATAATAACCCTATACCTGCAGCGGAAGTACCTTTAAGTGTAAAGGGATTAAATGTATCATAAGTTCCAATAGAACTTCTAACTATATTACCCCCTTTCTCTGCGCTGTTGCTTACATATTCAACACTTATAAAACTTTGATCATATTTTGGTTCACCATGCATAGCGATTGCATGAGATATGTTAGTTTTTGCTGATAAGTTTTGAGAAATAAATAAAATAAATAGTGATATAGCTGTAATTAAAGTTTTCATACTGTTAATATAATTACTTTAATTAAAATTTAAATTAAATTTGTTCGTTTATTAGAGAAATTAATTCAGAATGAAGCTTTTCATTTGCTGAAGCAACAACACTTCCTTGTGAGTCTGTGGTTATTTGATTACCATATTTATCTGTAATCTTGCCTCCAGCTCCTTCTATTACATTTACTAAGGCCATATAATCATGAACTTTTAGAGTATCTTCAATCACTATATCAATTAATCCTGATGCAAGCATACCATACATATAGCAATCACCACCATATCGGTAATATCTTACAGTATTAGTAATTTTATCTACAGCTTTTCTTAAATGTGGCTCATCAAAATATAAACCTGAAGTAAAAAGATAGGCATTTTCAATTTTTGTAACATTAGATGTTTGTGTATTTTGTTTGTTAATAGTAGAGTTCTGACTTTTGACCCCAATCCATCTTTCTTTGTGAGCCGGACAATTAATAATACCAATAATTGGTTTTTTATTTTGAGTTAAGGAAATTAAATTTCCAAAATCTTTATGTCCTGCAATATAACTTCTAGTTCCATCTATAGGATCTATTACCCAGATAAATTCAGCACTTGGATTAATGCTATCAAATTCTTCACCCAAAATGCCATGATCAGGATACTGTTTTTCTATCATTGATCTTAATTTCAATTCCGTATTTTTATCTGCAATAGTAACGGGGCTTTCATCACTTTTATTATCAATATCTAAAGAGGTTCTAAAATATTGCATAGAAGTAATAGTTGCTTCATCAGCTAGTTTATTCGCAAAATTTATATATTCCTGGTAGGAATTATTCATTTAATAATTATGGCAGAGGGACAGGAGAATCTGAGTGCTCTCTTAAGAAAAGTACTAAATTTGCTCTATCTTCAACTTTTTTAAGACCAGCAAAATTCATTTTAGTGCCTTTGATATATTTTTTTGGCTTATATAAAAATTCTGCTAATTCTTCATAACCCCACTCACCACCATGTTCGGCCAAAGCTTTTGAATAAGCAAAGCCATCTACATTAGCTTTAGGCCTGTTAATAAGGTTCCATAAATTTGGACCAACTTTATTAGCACTATCTTTTTCATAATTATGACAAGCACTACATTTTTTGAATAATTTTTCACCTTTTTCAAGAGACGCACTAGCCAATATTAATGAAATTGGTTCTATAATTTCTTCTTTGGGAGCAACCCCAGACTTTACTTCACCAGTATCAGGTACATCTATTTTATAGGCAGTTTCTTCCATTTCATGATGTTCTACATCTATAATTATATCTCCAAGATGACCAATGACTGTAACTACGAGTATTGCCAATATAATGGAAGCCAAAATTTTGTTAACTTCAAGTCCAGACATGTGTAAGACATCTATATAGATTTTTTTTAAAATGAATAGAAATGAAAACACTCAATAAATTACTAAATACTGCTTAATTGTCGCATAATTTATGAAATCAGCAGTTATAATTCCAGCGAGAATGGCTTCTAGACGTTTTCCGAACAAACCAATGGCTAAAATTGATGGAATCCCCATGATAGAGAGAGTCTGGAGACAGGGAATGGATTCAAAAATAGGAGATGTATATGTTGCTTGCTGTGAAAATGAAGTGTTTGATTTAATTACTTCAAAAGGTGGAAAGGCAATTATGACAAACCCAAATCATGCTTCAGGAACTGATCGAATTTTCGAGGCATTTAATACACTTGAAAACAAAGATGATTATGAAAGCATAATCAATCTGCAAGGAGATATGCCATTAATTGATCCTAAAATTTTAGAGAGTGTGAACGAACCTTTGATGCATGGTTATGAGATAGGTACAATTGCTACTGATATTGTTAAAAAAGAGGAAGAAAATTCAAATATTACAAAGGTATTAATAAATTGGAACAAAACAAACTCTGTTGGAGAGTCTATTGATTTTTATAAAGAGTCAAAAAAGCAACTTGAAAATATATATCAGCATGTTGGAGTTTATAGCTTTAAACCTTATGCTCTTTATAACTTTGTATCTATGAAACCTTCAAAAAGTGAAATTGAGAGAAAATTAGAGCAGTTGAGAGCAATTGATGCAGGTGTTAAAATAGGAATAACCTATGTAGAAAACATCCCAATTAGTGTAGATACCTTGGAAGATTTAATGTTAATAGAAAAAATCATAAAAAATAATAATGAAACAGATACATAATTTTGCCTTTCAAGGCGTCAATGGAGCTTATAGCGAGCAAGCGGGTAAAAATGTTTTTCCAAATGCTACAAGTGTTCCTTGTGCAACATTTGAAGAAATGTTTAATTGTGTCAGAGATGGTAAGGCCGAGATTGCTTTAGTGCCTATAGAAAATTCACAAGCAGGAAGAGTTGCAGATACACAAAGATTAATACCTGATTCAGAATTACAAATCATAGGAGAGTATTTCTTAGATGTTAGGCATAACCTGATGGCTGTTCCCGGCACAAACATTAATGACATTAAGAGAATTCATAGTCATGAGCAAGGAATTGCACAATGCAGGAATAAAATACTTAAACTTAACAAAGAAATGATTGTTGCAGCGGATACGGCAGGGTCAGCAAAAAAAATATCAAAACTAAATAGCAATAAAGATGCAGCTATAGCATCTGCGCTTGCTGCAGAAATTTATAATTTAGAAATAATTGAAAATGACTTTCAAGATTCCCAAAATAATGTGACAAGATTTTTAATCATGTCAAAACAAAAAAATGAGATAAAATCTGATGAACAAGATCTATTAACTACTCTAGTTTTTGTAGTTAGAAGCATACCTGCATCCCTTTATAAATGTTTAGGTGGTTTTGCTAGCAATGGAATTAATATTACGAAATTAGAGAGCTATATTCATCCTCAAGGTTTTGATGTAGCTCAGTTTTATATAGATTTTGAAGGACATCCAGATAATCACTCTGTAAAGTTGGCATTGGAGGAAATGAAATTTTTTTGCAAAGAAATAAAAGTCTTGGGTGTTTATAAAAAGTCAGATTTTAGAAAAAAATAAACATAAAAGACAAATCACAAGTTATTTTTTTATCCTTTAATGGTATAGTATAAATGGAAGGTTTGAGGGCGAATATCTTGTTAATCCAGTCAGGTCTGAAAAGAAGCAGCTGTACCAAGTCTATTCGGGTCTTGTAACCTTCCTTGAATATTATGACAGTAAATACAGAATATAAAGTTCTTGCTAGAAAATATAGACCCCAAACATTTGGTGATTTAATTGGACAAGAAACTTTGGTTCAAATTTTAACTACTGCAATAACAACTAATAGAATTGCAAATGCTTATCTTTTAACAGGTGTGCGAGGTGTTGGTAAAACTACGACAGCAAGATTAATTGCAATGAGTTTAAACTGTGAAAATAGAAAAGAGTCCAGTTGTGAACCTTGTGGCAATTGTGTCTCATGTCAATCTATAAGATCAGATCATAATTTAGATGTTATTGAAATGGATGCTGCTAGTAAAACTGGTGTTGATGATGTCCGTGAAATTATTGATAATGTAAAATATAAACCCGTAAATAGTACATTTAAAATATTTATTATTGACGAGGTGCATATGTTATCTAAAAGTGCGTTTAATGCACTTTTAAAAACTTTAGAGGAACCACCAGAACATGTTAAATTCATTTTTGCAACAACTGAAGCAAAAAAAATACCAGTAACAATTTTATCTAGATGTCAACGTTTTGATCTGAAAAGAGTTGACTCTGAAAATTTAGGAAACCACCTTAAAAAAATTTCAGAACTTGAGAAAGTAATAATTGATGATGATGCAATAGCACTATTGGTAAGAGCTGGTGATGGCTCTGTCAGGGACGCTATAAGTTTATTAGATCAAGCAGTTATAAATAACAATACAAGTGTTACAGCTGAGACAGTTACTAACATGTTAGGACTCGCAGATAGAGGAAAGATATTTGATCTTCTCGATTCTATTACAAAAGGAAAAGCATCTGACGCACTTATCATTTTTAGAGATTTATATAATTCTGGTGCAGATATCTTGATGATCTTTGAAGAATTATTAAATGCTGTTCATTCTATTACTCAAATTAAAATTTCTCCAGATATAAAAAAGGATATTTCGATACCTGAGATTGAAAGAGTAAGAGGTGACTATTTTTCCAATAAATTATCCATGAACTCGCTTGGTATTATGTGGCAGGTTCTTTTTAAAGGCTTTCAAGAATTACAAAATGGATTTCATCTTTTGCAACTTGGAGAAATGATAATTATAAGACTTATCTATATTAACACCAATCCCAATCCTGATGGAGCTAAAAAAGAAATTCTCAATAAAAACAATGAAGATGTTCAATTAATTTCAAAAGACCAAGAAATAAAAAAAAAAGTTGAATTAAGCGCAGATGTTAACACTATAAATAATGATACCACTTCATCTTCTGTAATCAAAATTGTTAATTTTAGACAATTTGTTGATTTTTTTTATAGAAAAAGAGAGGCTTTATTACATACCCAGCTTTATAACTCCGTCAAACTAATATCATTTAAAGAAGGTGAAGTTGTCATAAATAGTTCATTAATAAGAGATCAGCATTTTAATAGAAATGTTGCAAAGCTAATTTCTAAATGGACGGGTAGAATATGGCAAATCCACTCTTCAGATAGTAACATTGGCAGTTCTTTGAGTGAAGAAGATATTATTGATCAGCAAAATGAAATAAAAACTATGAAAAATCACCCAGAAGTTCAAAAAATTTTAGAAGCTCTTCCAGGTTTGAGTATTCATTCTATTACTGATATTACAGATACTGTTGATGAAACAATTGATGAATTTGAGTCAGAAAACCATAAGGAGGTATAATGGTTAATATAGGCAATATGATGAAACAAGCGCAGCAGCTCCAAAAAAAAATGGCAGATGCGCAGGAAAAGCTAAATTCCATTGAGGTTGAGGGAGTTTCAGGTGGTGGAGTGGTAAAAGTTACTGCTACAGCTAAAGGAGAAATAAAAAGAATTAATCTTGATGAAAGTTTATTAAAGCCTGAGGATAAAGAAATAACTGAAGATTTAATCGTCGCTGCTATTAATGATGCTAAACAAAAAGGTGAAGTGGCTGCTCAAGAAGAAATGAAATCCGTAACAGGAGGGTTGCCTTTGCCACCTGGTATGAAATTGCCTTTTTAAATAATGGATGGATCTGCAATAGAAAAATTAATAGCCGATATTTCTAAATTACCAGGTTTAGGAAGACGCTCTGCCCAGAGAATTGCTTTATATCTATTAAAAAATAAGGATCGTTCTTTGTTGCCTTTGATTCAAACTTTAGAATCATCCCATAAACTTATAAGTGAATGTTCAGCTTGTGGAAATGTCGATATGTCAAATCCTTGTAATATTTGTGCAAGTTCGAATAGAGATCAGAAATCCATTTGTATTATTGAGGATGTGTCAGATTTGTGGACATTTGAAAGAACGGGTTTTTATAAGGGATTGTATCATGTGTTAGGAGGTTCTTTATCTGCAATAAATGGAATAGGTATAGAAGATCTTTCAATTACAAAGCTTGTTAAAAGAATTGAAGAAAATCAAATAAGTGAAGTGATACTTGCTTTAAGCACTACTATGGAAGGTCAAACAACATCACATGTGATTGCCGACAAATTAGAATCATTTAAAAATTTGACAGTAACAAGATTAGCGCAAGGAATACCTATTGGTGGTGAAGTGCATTATCTAGATGAAAATACTTTAAATACTGCATTTCAATCACGAAAAAAAATAGTCTAGAAACTAATGGAAATACTATTAGTTCCTAATGAAGTTTTGCGCCTTAAAGCAAAAAAACTAACTAAAATTACCAAAGCTGATATTAATGTTGCTCATCAAATGATGGATATCATGATTAAGGCTCCAGGTGTTGGATTGGCAGCAAATCAAGTCGGAATATTAAAGCAAATTGTTACAATAAATTTTGAAGATAAGGAAAATGACAAAAAAGCGAATTATATTTTATTCAATCCTTCAATTATAGAGTATTCAGCAGAAAAAACTATTATGGAAGAGGGATGCTTGTCTTTGCCAGAGCAATACGCTGATGTTGAAAGACCAAAACAAATAATTATCGAGTATACAGATGAAAATGAAAAATTAATAAAAAAAGAAATAGATGGTTATGAAGCTAGAATACTGCAACATGAAATTGATCATTTATCTGGGAAATTATTCGTTGACTATCTATCATCCTTAAAAAGAAACATATTAATAAAAAAAGTAAAAAAATTACAAAATACAAAAAAGAGATGAATGATAAAAAAATAATTTTCATGGGCACACCGCATATAGCCGCCCAACATTTACAGTACTTAATTGATAGTAGTTTAAATATAATTGGTGTGTTTACACAACCACCAAGAAAAAAAAATAGAGGTATGCATATTGAAGAAAGCCCAGTTCATCAAATTGCTAAAAAAAATAATTTACAAACCTTTTATCCAGACTCTATAGATTACTCAGTAATAGAAAAAATAAAGAGTCTTAATCCTGATATAATTATTGTAGTTGCATATGGTATAATTTTACCATCGCAATTTCTAAACATACCAAAATTTGGATGTATTAATATTCATGTATCTTTACTGCCAAGATGGAGAGGGGCAGCACCAATTGAACATGCTTTGCTAGCAGGAGATGTAAAAACTGGCATAAGTGTAATTAAGATTTCTCCTAAACTTGACGCTGGAGATATTCTTTATCAAGAAAGCTTAAAAATAAGTGAAGATATGTATAGTGATGAATTAACAAGTGCCCTCACAAATTTAGGCAAAAGGACAATGCTTGAAGTTTTGCCAATAATTTTTGAAAAAAATATTTCATCTAATAAACAGGACTCAAATAAAGTTACGTACGCAAAAAAGTTCACATCAAATGATAGAAAAATAAATTTTAATAATTCTACTACTCAAGTGTATAATCACATTCGAGCTCATGGACCAAAACCAGGTTCATGGTTTGTTTATCGAGGTGAAAGAATTAAAATTTTAAAAGCTACAAAACATAAAGATAAAGGGCAGCAATCCACAATCTTAAATAATAAATTTATGTTAGCATGTAATGATGGAAGTATACTTCCTACTCTTATACAGCGTGAAGGTAAAAAAGCAGTTGAAGTAAAAGATTTTATTAAAGGCTTCACTTTTACAGTTAATGATAAAATAAATGCCTAATTATAAGATTACTGTTGAGTATGATGGTACTAATTTTGTTGGTTGGCAACAGCAAGCAAATGGAGTTTCAGTTCAGTCGTCACTTCAAGACTCTGTGTTTAAGCTCTCAGGTGAAAAAGTTGTTGTTTATGGAGCTGGAAGAACGGATGCAGGTGTCCATGCTTATGGACAGGTTGCTTCTTTTGTAATTTCAAAAAAAATCTCTACCGATGTAATTAGAGATGGCTTAAATCAACATTTACGGCCTCTAATGATCTCAGTTTTAAAAGCAGAGGAAGTAGATAATGATTTTCATGCAAGATTTTCAGCTAAAAAAAGATGGTATGTATATAAGATAATTAATAGAAGGTCTCCATTAACAATTGAGGCAAATCGAGCATGGTGCGTTCATAAAATTTTAGATAAAAAAAAATTAAAAAATGAAGCTGCTTCATTTATTGGTAAACATGATTTAAACGCTTTTCGTTCAGCACACTGCCAATCAAAAAGTAGTATTAGGACCATTGACGATATAATTATCAAAGTTAAAAATGAAAGTATTCATATTGAAGTCGTTGCCAAATCCTACCTTCATTCTCAAGTAAGAATTATGGTTGGTACACTAGTTGACATTGCTAAAGGAAATTTAACTAAATCTATTAATGAAATAATAGTTGGTAAAAAAAGAGAAGGAGCGGGTCAAACCGCACCCTCTTCAGGTTTGTATCTTAAAAAAGTAGAATATTAAAAAAGAAAGCTTTTAATTAGAATTTAATCTTTTTGTTTTATTTGCATGATTTTTTTCAAATGCAAATAAAACCCATCCAGATAATCTTTTTTTGAGCTGTTGCAAATTACTTAATTTCCAATCAGAGGTAGTTGATTTATCTTTCCACTTTGCTTTTTCATCATCTGTTCTTCCACAGCCGTAGCAGTAACCTGATATTGGGTCAGTTTTACAAACACTCACACATGGAGAAGCTATTTTAGTATGTTCCATATTTATTAAGTAGTTTTTTATTTAATAAATCAAGTAATTTAATTATTATTATTGATATTTAATAAATAAATTTAGTATAATTTCTTTGGGATAATAAAAAAAATATTATAATCTTTGAAATATTATGGAAACTATAAAAACATTATTATCAAGACGATCAAACTCACAACTTATTGAGCCAATTCCATCAGCTGAGGAAATGGAATTAGTATATCAAGCTGCTTTTAGAGCCCCGGATCACTCATGGTTAAGACCGTGGAGATTTATAGAAGTAATAGGAGAAGGAAGAAATAAGTTAGGTGAAGCATTCTTAAACTCATCAAAGAAAATAGATGAAATTGATGAAGAAAAAGAAAAAAGAATTCTTGGTCTTCCTATGAGATCTCCAATGATTATTGTAGTCATATCAGAAATTGTTGATAAGCCAAATGTGCCTAGGATTGAACAAATTCAATCTACTGCAGCTGCAACTCAAAATATTTTGATAGCTCTTCATGATATGGGTTATGCTGCTTATTGGAGAACAGGTAAATATTCATCAGAAAACAATAAATATATTGCTAATGAATTATCTTTAAATACAAATTCTGAGGTATTGGGATATTTATATATAGGCACACCATCGAAAGAACCGAAGGAAGCCCCTAAGCTAAATAAGGAAGATTATGTTACTAAATGGGAATAAAATTTAGTGTCTAATATTTTTATAGTTTATGCTCATTATGATGATAAATCCTTTAATTATGCAATTAGAGAAACTTTTACAAAAAAAGCTATTGAAAAGGGCCATTCAGTAGATATTGTTGATTTATATAAAGAAAAATTTGATCCTGTATTTTCAGGCCAAGAACCGGATGATGAAGTTGCAGATCATAGAAAGCGAATTGAAAAATCAGATGTTATTGTTTTAATTGCTCCAATATGGAATTTCAGAATGCCAGCGATTTTAGAGGGATGGATTGATAAAGTTTTAGCACCACCCTGGGCTTTTACTTTTAAAAAATTAATTGGAAATTACGGTTATCCACTAGGTAACTTAAAAAATAAAAAAGCAATAATATTTTGTACGTATGGCTCACCTAGATTGGCAATAACAACATTTTTTTTAAATTTACCAATAAGAAGATTGAAAAGAGGAGTTTTTCATATCTGTGGAATTACAAAGATAAATTATAGAAGGTATTTTGCTGTACCTTTTGTATCTAACGCTAAGAGAAAATCATTTTTAGCAGATGTTGCTAATTCAGTTAATTGGATTTAAATTAAATTAATATTACTTCTTATATGAATTTTTCATACAAAAATATAGATGATGCCTATAGTAAAATAAAAAGTCAAATTATTAAAACACCACTAATATCAAATGACTTTATTAATAAAAAATTAGACTCCAAAATTTTTTTTAAATTAGAAAATCTCCAGACAACTGGCTCCTTTAAATTAAGAGGGGCAACACATAAAATTTCTAAATTGAGTGAAGAGAATAAAAGAAATGGTGTAGTTGCTTACTCTTCTGGTAATCATGCACAAGCTGTTGCTTATGCATCACTTCAAAATCAAATTAGTTGTAAAATAATTATGCCTATAAACGCTCCAAAAATAAAAATTGAGAATACAAAAAAATATAAAGCTGAGGTTATTCTTTACGATCCCTCAACACAATCTAGAGAAAATATTGGTGAAAAAATTTCTAAAGATGAAAACAGAACATTAATACGTCCTTATGATGATCTAGATGTAATTGCTGGTCAGGGCACCGCCGGCTTAGAAATTTTTGACCAACTTAAGGAAAATAATATTGTGCCTGATATTTATTTATGTTGTTGTGGAGGTGGAGGCCTTATTGCTGGAACATCAACTTACTTAAAGTATAAATTTAAAAATATTGAGTCATACTCTGTGGAACCTTATGGTTTTGATGATACAAAAAAATCTCTTAATAGTTCAAAAATATTAGCAAATGAGCAGGGACATTCTTCAATTTGTGATGCTATTATAACCCCTGAACCAGGCAAACTTACTTTTCCTATTAATCTTCAAAATCTGAAAAATGGATTAGTTGTAAGGGATGATGAAGTTAAGAATTCAATTAAATTTTTTGCTGAACATTTAAAAATAATTATTGAACCTGGAGGTGCAGTAGCAGCAACTGCTGCATTAACAAAAAAAATTGATTTGAAAAATAAAAATGTTGTTGTGATGATATCAGGAGGTAATATTGATTTAGATATGTTTGTAAATTTATGAAAAATATAAAAATAAAAAAAATTCAAAATAAATTAAAAGAAAAGAATATTAATACTTTAATTATTAACAGAACAGATGAATTTCTAAATGAATATATTTCTTCAGACTCTGAAAGATTGCTATGGGCTACCGATTTTTCTGGTTCAGCAGGTAAAGCTATAGTTAGCCAAAATGAAGCAACCCTTTTTGTTGATGGCAGGTATACTTTTCAAGCAAAAGAGCAGGTAGATGGTGGTCAAATTTCTCTTGAACATCTTAGTAGTTTCTCAGAAAAATTAAGTAGGTATTTTATAAAAAATGAATGCCTCGCACTTGATCCAAGTTTGCATTCGATTGAAGAGATTATAAAGTATTTAGACTTGTCGGTTAAAAGTAAAACTAAATTATATTTTACAGAAGATAATTTAATTGACGAATTGTGGGATAATAAGCCTATTCGTAACTATGGTTTAGTTTTTGATCATCCTACAAATTTTGCAGGGATAGAATCTTTAGAAAAACTTGAAAATCTTATTGAAACTTTATATCAAAATAACTTAGGGGCCTATTTTTTATCAAGTTTAGACTCTATAGCCTGGTTATTAAATTTGAGAGGAAGTGATATTCTTAACACACCTTTAGCATTTGCTTACTTATTGATATCTCTTGATAATAAACCTGTATTATATGTAAAGATTGATATGGTTGAGCCTGTATTAAAAGCAAGACTTGTAAAATATATTAACATAGAGCCAATAGAAAAAATCAAAGAAGTATTTAATGATTTAAACCACCAAACAAAAATTGGTTTTGATTTTAAAAATTCTCCATATTTTTTTTATGATTTAGCAATTAAAAAAAATTGTTTACCTTCACATCTAGAAAATCCATGCCTTATCCCAAAAGCATCAAAAAATGCTGTTGAGCTTGAGGGAGCAAGAAAAGCACATATTAGAGATGGGGTAAGTGTTACAAAATTTTTATATTGGTTAAAAAATCATCAAAATATTGAAAATGAAAATGAAATTTCTGCAGCTGCTAAATTATTTTCATTTCGTAATTCAAATGATCTATTTCATTCTATCTCTTTTGATACAATTTCTGCTATTGGAAAAAATGCTGCTCTTCCTCATTATAGATATGATAAAAACAATCCCATCCCTCTTAAAAAGAATACTATTTATTTATTTGACTCTGGAGGACAATATTACGATGGTACTACTGATATAACTAGAACTGTTATCTTGGGAAAACCAACGAAAGAGCAGAAAGAGATGTTTACTCGAGTTTTAAAAGGACACATAAGTCTTTCTACACACACTTTTCCAAAAAAGACAAAAGGAACAGATATTGACTACTTAGCAAGATCAAGTCTGCAGGAAATTGGGTGTGATTATGATCATGGTACCGGTCATGGAATTGGAAGTTTTTTAAGTGTTCATGAAGCTCCTCAGAGAATATCTAAAAAAAATATGTATCCCAGCGTAGATTTACTATCTGGAATGATTTTATCAAATGAGCCAGGTTTTTATAAGGAAGGAGAATATGGAATTCGTATTGAAAATATTCTTATAGTAACGGAAGAGAATGAAAATTTGTTTAATTTTGAAAATATTTCGTGGGCCCCAATTGATAATGACCTTATTGAGCCATCTTTACTAAATTCGAATGATTTGAAATGGTTGAATAATTATCATCAAACAGTATTTGATAAACTATCTACTTTTCTTACTGCAGAGGAGAAGCTTTGGTTACAAAAGGTAACTTTGCCTCTCTAACTCCAGTAAAACCTAAATATAGAATTGATTATATTTGCCCTTTTGTTCAAGTTCCCGCATTCTTTGCTCTAAATCGTATGTATTAGCAGACTGAGAAAGATATTTTTCAATTTTTTCACGATCATGATCAAAAGTAAAGGATCTTAAAAAATTACTAAGCAGCTTTTTTATCATTATTCATCTCCTTTTTGTATAAGTGCTCAGTTAAAGCTGATTGCCAATCTTTTCCGTATTCTGTTCTGAAATATCTGACTAACTGAGGATCAACATTATCAAAACCATAGTCATTTACAGCTTTGTAAGTTGAATTTATAAAATTTAATATATTTTTATACATTTTTATTCCTTTCTAGTTACTAATATAAGAATTTATATATGCAAATCAAACAAGTTATATACATAAAATATATGCAATTTATGCATATATATAAATATTTAATAAATTTCAAAAATTAGAAAAAAAGGATCTCGTTATTTTAAATAATGATTGTCTACTGAAATTAATCATACACTTAATGTATGATTCAAGATAATTAGTTTAGAAATGATTATTATTTTAACACAATGCTTCCCTCCACGTGTTGGAGGAATCGAAAATCTTATTGAAAATTTATCATTAGAATTAAGTAAAACACATGAAGTTTTGGTCTTAGCTGATCAGTATGATAAATCTGAAGATTACGTATATGACTCCAATGTAAATGATAATATTACAATTAAGAGATTTGGAGGCATTAAATTTTTTCGTAGGCGAAAAAAAATATTGAATTTAAATCAATATTTAAAAACAGAAAATATAACCTGCATTATTGGAGATAGTTGGAAAAGTTTTGAATTGTGTATAGACACATTACAAAACCAATCTATCTACTCAATTTGCCTTGCGCACGGCAATGAAATTATACCTAAACATTCTGCTTATAAAAAAAGATTAATTACTACGTTAAATAAAGTTTCTCATATAGTTTGTAACTCTAACTATACAAAAGATTTAGTTTTGCAAACTGGTGTAATAAATAAATCTGTTACTTGCATTCATCCTGGTGCTCAGAATAATATAAATTTATCTGATGAAACTATTCCAAATTTAAATGGTAGCCCAATAATAGTTACTTTAGCAAGATTGGAAAAAAGAAAAGGACATCCATATATTCTATCAGCAATAGCAAAACTTAAAAATGAGTATCCAAATATTCTTTATGTAATTGCAGGTTCAGGGGAAGAGTTATCAAATTTAAAAAAAATTGTAAAAAAATCAAAAATTGAAAATAATGTTCTCTTTGTTGGGAATATAAATAATAATCAAAAAAATTTTTTATTTAAAAAAACTGACTTAATGATTATGCCTACAACTGATGAAACAAATAATAGATCAATTGAGGGCTTTGGTATAGCCTATATAGAGGCGGCTTTTTATGGTGTTCCATCGATAGCATCAAATATTGGAGGGACACCAGAGGCTGTTATTCATGAAGAAACAGGTTTAATTCTTCCAAAAATTGATGATGTGTATTCAGTCTTACAAAACCTCATATCTGATAAAACTAAAATTAAAAAACTTGGTCAAAATGCAAAAATTAGAGCTGAGAGTAATTACCAGTGGAAAAATGTGATAAAAAATTATCTTCATATAATTGATAAAATTGAT
>CACJRY010000010.1 GCA_902595855.1 uncultured Alphaproteobacteria bacterium | reverse complement strand
ACGGATAGAATTTTCAATTTAAGTAAAAAATGGAGTACAGTTATACCAAAGACTTATTTAAAACCACATCATCAACTAATTATTCCAAATAAAAATAATAAGCAAAAATTTAATTTTATTAAATTGAATATTTTTCCAGATGGTGGAATATCGCGTTTAAGAATTATGGGAAAGATATAATAACTCTATGAGTTTGAAGATAGAAGAAGTTACTAAAGATAAGTTTACAAAATTTGGCGATTTTATTAATCCTTACTCTGTAGAGTCTACAGATATTAATATGAATACCACAAAGAGTTATTTCGATCTTGCTAATATAGAAATTGATGGAGAAGATAAAAGAGTTCGTTTAAATTTATTTGAAGCCAAAAAAAGAATTTTCCCACTAAAAATTGACATGTTAGAAAATCATCCATTCAGTTCTCAAGTTTTTCTTCCTCTTGGTAATCATCCATTTATTGTTGTTGTTTGTCCTGCAAGTGCAAAACCTAATTTAAATGATCTTAATATATTTAGAGTAGACAATGGTTTTGGTATAAACTTTAAACCAAGAGTTTGGCATTTTCCATTAATCTCAATTGAAGATGCAAAATTTATAACCATTGATAAAAAAAATGACGAAGGTAATTTAGAAATATATAAATTTGATGAAGATGAGGTTTTTTCTATAGATGTCTGAGAATATTTTAATAATTAAAAATGTTTCAAAATCTTTTCCTAAAGTTATTGCAAACAAAAATATTTCTTTTAACATTAAAAAAAATACTGTTCACGCACTTTTAGGTGAGAATGGTGCTGGAAAATCTACATTAGTAAAAATCTTGTATGGATTGTTAAAATCTGATGAAGGTGAAATAACTTTTAACAATAGCCCTTTAAAAGTTCAATCACCTTCGGAGGCAAGAAAAAATAAAATCGGAATGGTTTTTCAACATTTTTCTTTATTCGATTCACTTACTGTCAGAGAAAATTTAATTTTGGGTATTGATCAAAATATGTCATTTTCTAACTTACAAGAAAAAGTAAATGAAATATCAAATAGATATAAGTTACCTTTGGATCTTAATGCCCCTATAAATACTCTATCTGCTGGACAGAAACAAAGAGTTGAAATTGTAAGAATTCTTTTGCAAGATCCACAATTGTTAATTATGGATGAGCCAACTTCGGTCCTAACGCCTCAGGAAGTCAAAAGTTTATTTGAAACACTCAATACTCTTTTAAAAGAAGGTAGAACTATTTTGTATATTACCCATAAATTAGAAGAAGTAATCAATTTATGCGATGAGGTTACAATTTTAAGAAATGGCGAAGTTATAGAGTCAAGTAAACTCGAGAATGAAACTGCTGAGACTTTAGCAACTAAAATGTTGGGAAAAAAACTAAGTGAAATTGCAACAGATTATTCTAATATCACTTCAAAAATAAATTTATCAGCTAAAAATTTATCAATAGAATTTAATGATCCTTTTTTGGTAGATTTAAAAAATATTTCGTTTGATATTAAAGAGGGGGAAATATTTGGGATAGCAGGTGTTGCTGGTAATGGACAATCTGAATTAATGAATTTGTTAACTGGAGAGGAAATTGAGGGAGTTAGTGGAGAGCTAGATTTTAATAAAATTGATATAAAGAATTTTTCTCCAAAAAAGAGACGTGATATGTCTATAGCATTTGTGCCCGAAAATAGACTCGGTCACAGTGCTGTTCCTGAATTAACATTAACTGAAAATATTTTACTTAGTCAATTTCCTGATAATGACTTTCAAAAAAATGGATTGATAAGTTTTGAAAATATTGAAGTTCAAGCAAAAAAAGTAATTGAAAAATTTAATGTAGTTACACCTGGTCCTGATGCAAAAGCTTCTAGTTTATCAGGAGGTAATTTACAGAAATTTGTCATTGGAAGAGAAATATTATCTAAACCAAAGCTCTTAATTATATCGCATCCAACATGGGGTATAGATGCAGGAGCTGAACATGCTATTAGGCAATCCTTAATTGAATTAGCAAAAAATGGAACTTCAATAATTGTGATCTCGCAAGACTTAGATGAGCTTATTGAAATTACTCATCGTTTGTCAGTAATATTTAATGGAAAATTATCCAAAAGTTACGACACAAGGGAGATATCTATTTCTCAAATTGGACTTTTAATGGGAGGGCATAAAATTGATTAATATAATTCCAGAGTTCAGAGCTCGTGGTAACCCTTCGACTTTGATGAATTTTCTTATTCCTATTATTGCAGTGATCTTAACTATTTTAACAGGGTCTATAATTTTTGTTTTAATGGGTTTTAAGCCTAGTTTTGCTTTATATACATTTTTTATATCCCCAATCTCTAATTCTTATGGAATTTCAGAACTCTTAGTGAAGGCAACCCCTTTGGCCTTAATTGCTGTTGGACTAGCATTTTGTTTTAAAAATAATCTCTATAACATTGGTGCTGAGGGTCAATTAACAATGGGTGCTGTTTTTGGTGGAGGTATAGGAATTTATTTTCATGATACATCAGGTTTTTGGGTTTTGCCTTTGATGATAATTGGTGGTGCTATTGGTGGCGCTCTTTGGGGTATGATACCAGCAATATTAAAGGTAAGATTTAATACAAATGAAATCTTAACCAGTTTAATGCTTGTTTATATTGCATTATTAATACTGGATTATCTTGTAGTGGGGCCATGGAAAGATCCTTATGGTTATAGCTTTCCCAAGACTAGATCTTTTGGAGACTCAGGACGAATGCCGTTGCTTTTTCAAGGATTAAGAGTTCACTTTGGAATTATTATCTCTCTTGCAGCAGTTTTTGCTTCCTGGTTTATTTTTTCTAAAACAATGTTGGGCTATCAACTTAAAGTAACTGGTTTCAGTCCAACAGCTTCTAAGTACGCAGGTTTTAATCAAAACAACTTAATATACATTGCTTTTATTTTTTCCGGAGCCTTTGCTGGTATAGCTGGTTTAGGAGAAGTTTCTGGACCAATTGGTTTATTGTATAGAGATATATCTCCAAATTATGGTTTTACGGCAATTATTGTGGCATTTCTTGGAAGACTTAATCCAATAGGCATTGTATTTGCATCTCTTGTAATAGCCCTAACGTATTTAGGTGCTGAAGACGCACAGTTATTCATGCAAATTCCTGCAGCCGTAGGTTTTGTTTTTCAAGGTTTAGTTTTATTTTTTTTATTAGGAACTGAACTATTAGTAAATTATAAAATATCTTTTAGGTCAAAATTATGAATGTAGATATTTTATTTGGTGTTATTCAGATTATTTTAATTGCTACGACACCTTTAGTTTTTGCCGCAATAGGGGAATTGGTAACAGAAAAAACTGGAGTTTTAAATCTCGGAGTTGAGGGCATGATGTTGGTAGGTGCTGTATCTGCATTTGTTACTTTAGTTGTAACAGGAAGTTATGTTTTAGCGTTTCTAGTATCTATTTTTTCAGGAATACTGATGTCGGGACTTTTTGCATATTTAGTTCTAATATTAATGTCCAATCAAGTAGCAACTGGTTTAGCACTTACAATTTTTGGTATTGGTCTGAGCTCAATGATTGGTAAAAAATATATAGGAACACCAATTACAGGATTAAATCCTTATTTTTTTGTAGCCCTATCTTTTGTTATAGTATTTTTAGTAAGTTATTTTTTTTATAAAACTAAACTGGGTTTAATATTTAGAGCTGTTGGAGAGTCCCACGATTCATCGCATGCTCTTGGTTATAGTGTTATTAAGATAAGACTGCTAGGCATTTTATTTGGTGGTAGTATGTGTGCATTAGCAGGTTCTTATATGTCGATATGTTATGCTCCGATGTGGCAAGAAAATATGACTGCAGGAAGAGGCTGGATTGCTCTTGCTTTGGTTGTTTTTGCAACATGGAAGCCTGGAAGAATTTTGATTGGTGCTTACATTTTTGGTGGCGTCTCAATATTACAGATGAATCTCCAAGCTTGGGGTTTAAATTTTCCTGGTCAATTCTTCAATATGGCGCCATATTTAGCAACCATGGTCGTATTGATAATAATTTCTAGTAATCGTCTTAGGATAAAGTTAAGTGCCCCAGCGTCTCTCACAATACCTTTTTTCAAGGGTAGATAGATATCCACTTTTTTTTTAATATTTGTATTAAGAATCGTTGAGCGACCTTTAAGAAAGATGTTGAATAAACAATTATTTTTAGCAGGTGAGGTTAAAATGATTAGACTACTAATATTAACTATATCTATTTTAGGGATTTCAGTTGGATCAGCCAATGCAGACCCTAAAAAAGTTGGCTTTATTTATATAGGCCCTCCGGGTGACCATGGTTGGACATACATGCATGATGTTGGAAGACAATACATGGAAAGTCAACTTGGTGACTCTGTTACTTCTACTTATATTGAAAATGTTCCTGAAAATGCTGATGCTGTAAGAGCAATTCGTAAATTAGCTGCTTCTGGTCATGACTTAATTTTTACTACTTCATTTAACTACATGGATCAAACATTAGAAGTCGCTAATGAATTTCCTGATGTTAAATTTGAACATGCAACTGGGTACAAGAGAGCGGCAAACGTTTCAACATATTCAGCGAGATTTTATGAAGGAAGAACAATTTCTGGTCATATTGCTGGACATTTGACCAAGACAAACACTATTGGTTATATCGCATCATTTCCAATTCCTGAGGTTGTTAGAGGTATAAACGCTTTCTATTTAGCAGCTTCTAAAGTTAACCCAGATATTAAAATTAAAATAATTTGGGCATTTACTTGGTATGATCCAGGTAAAGAAGCTGATGCTGCTAACACGCTAATTAACCAAGGTGCAGACATTTTAGTTCAACACACTGATACTTATGCACCATGTCAAGCAGCTGAAAAAGCTGGCGTTCTTGCTTTTGGTCAAGCTTCAAACCAAGAAGAGTTTTGTCCTAACGCTCATCTAACAGCTATTGAAGATATTTGGGGACCATACTACGCTCAAAGAGCTCAAGCTGTTGTTGATGGAACTTGGTCTGAAAAAGATACTTGGGACGGAATGGCAGAAGGAATGGTCGTTATGTCACCATACAATGCAAAGCTAATGCCTACTGACTTAATTCAAGAAGCTGTAGCTATGGAAGTTGCAATTAAAGATGGTTCACTTCATCCATTTACTGGACCAATTTACGATCAGGCAGGTGAACTAAGAGTCGCTGAAGGAGAAGTTGCTGATGACTTTATGATGGCAACTATGGATTGGTACGTTCAAGGAATTGACGGCGAACTTCCTCAGTAATATTTTTTTTATTAAACCTCTCTTTAAATTTTATAAAGGGAGGTTATCTTATTTAAACAAAGGATTACAATGGCGGATTTACATATTTCTTGGGAAGAATATAATAAAAAAACTGAACAACTAGCATCAATGGTGTACAAAGATGGTTGGGATTTCAACCAAGTTGTTTGTATTGCAAAAGGTGGAATGCGAGTAGGTGATATTATGGCTAGGATATTTGATGTGCCTCTTGCTGTACTCTCTGTTGAGTCCTATAGAGGTGATGGTGTTAAAAATAAAAGAGGATCAATAACTTTTTCAAGAGATTTAGCAAAAACAAGCCCTAATATTGGTTCTAAAGTTTTAATAGTAGATGATTTAGCAGACTCAGGAATTACTCTAAAAAAGAGTATTGAGTGGATGGAACACTTTTACGGTTTTTATCTAGATGAACCAATTAGAACTGGTGTTCTGTTTTATAAGGCAGTTTCTAGCTTCAAACCTAACTACTATGTAGACTATTTAGATGACTCTCCGTGGATTCATATGCCGTATGAAAAATACGAAACTATGAAACCTGAAGAGATTGATTAAAAAATTGAGGTTATTTTATTAAAATCTTTTTTCTTTTCAGCATAGACAGGTATTTCACAATCATCTTTAGGTTTGCCAACTACCAAAAGAACAAAGGGTTTTTCATTATTTGGTCTTTTAAGTATTTGATTTAAAAAATTCATTGGACTCGGAGTATGAGTTAACATTGATAATCCGGAGTAATGTAAACATGATATTAAAATACCAGTCGCAATTCCAACTGACTCTTTTACATAATAATTCTTTACTTTTTTTTTATTTTTAACTGAATATTTTTTTTCAAAAATTGCAATTAAATAGGGAGCTTCTTCAAGAAATGATTTGTTTTTATCAGTTCCTAGAGGTTTTAATGCCTCTAACCATTCCTGTGGCGCCTTATTTTCATAAAATTCAGCCTCTTCAATTTCAGCTGCAATTCTGATTTTTTTTTTAATTGATTTATTTTTTATAATAACAAAATGCCATGGTTGAAGGTTAGCTCCATTTGGTGCCGTTCCTGCAGCCAAAATAGCGTTTTTTATAATATCAATATCTATTTTTTGTTTTTTAAAATCACGAACACTTCTTCTTTTTCTTATTACATTATAAAAATTTTTTGAATTTAATTGCATTTCTGTCATTGTTTGATTTGAAAAATCTAATTTTTTGGTTATGAATTCCATATTCATGCATTGGTTAATAATTATTATAGGTACACTTATACTTTCTATATCTGTTAGTAACCCTTTTTATAAATTAATAATTGGAAAAAAAATTAAAATTACCAGCATTTTGCAAATAATTTTTAGGACATTCTTATTTATAATTGGATTAGTTATTATTTTTTTGGGATTATGGTTGGAGAGTATTTGAACTAGTATCTTCTAATGTTTCTGTCTATTAGAGCTGCCCAGGCATCAATTCCTCCAAGAACATTTACACAATTCATATATCCTTTTGATTTAAGCCACTTACAAACTGCCTGACTTCTTGTGCCAGTATGGCACATCACAAATATATTTTTATCTCCATCTAGTTCAGTATATCTATTAGCTATTTCTGATAATTTTATGTGAATCGTTCCCTTGATATGGGCATGATCTCTTTCTGTATCCTCTCTTACATCTAGAATTTGAATTTTCTTATCTTCTTCTCTGAATTCGTTTAGTCTATGTACTGTAATTTCACTACTTTTATATAATTCCATTAATACCATTTTATATAAATAGTTATAAATATCTACTATTTTATGGGTAAAAATAAAAATATAAATTGTTAAATATTTAAAAATAAGTATAAGAATTTTTTTCAAGGAATATTATAACATGTCTAATAAAATTAGTTTTTCAGCTTTTGGAAGAGATTCCTATTATCATAGAGATTGGTTCAAAAAAAATGGTTTTAAATTTGATCGTAGTTCAAGAAAATGGGTTGTAGAAAATCTACCTATTGAACATGCAGAAGACTTCGCTAGTTATTGTAGGAAATACGGTTTAACATTTGAGAGATCAGATAGGGTTATTACTGAATTTGATTATGCAGATTATTTATGGGATGGGCAAAGGGATGATTATATGAAACCCATTGAATTAGCTGATATCCCGACTCCTAAAAATAAGATATAATTTCTGATTAAATTTAAGCCATTAAATAATTTATTATTACTATTCATTCTATCTGCAATTTGGGGATCTGCCTTTATTGCAATAAAAGTTAGTCTTAATTTTTTTTCACCTGTAAGTGTAGCCTCCTATAGACTTATAGTAGCGACAATTTTTTTATTTATTTTCTTCATAATTGGAAAATATAAAATATCACTTACCAGAATTGATCTTTTAATGTTGTTATTTGTAGGGGTGGTTGGTAATTTTCTGCCATTCTATTTAATAAGCTGGTCTGAGCAGCATATTCAATCCTCTACAGCAGGAATATTGATGGGTGTTGGGCCAATATTAACTCTAATCTTATCTCATTTTCTTACTAAAGATGATCGGTTTACTTACTCTAAATTAATATCTATTTCTGTCGGCTTTGTAGGTGTTTTGTTTATTTTTGAAATTGATACTTTGTTCAATTTTAGTGCATCAAATTCATTACAACTATTCTCAAAATTACTCATTATAATTGCTGCCTTAGGGTATATGATTTCAAACATTGTGGCTTACAATACTCTTAAACATATTGATTCTTTTTCAATAACTTTTTTCGCTACATTTTTTGGAGCCTTTGTATCAATACCTTTTTTACTGTATAGTGAGAGCGTACAGCCATCATACATTAATATTAATGCACTATTGCCAATTTTATATTTAGGTATTTTTCCCACAGCACTTGCATTTCAGCTTAGGTATCATATTACTAAAACATCTGGTCCAGTTTTTTTGTCCTATGTGGCATACCTAATACCTATTTTTGCTTTAATTTGGGGTTTTGTAATTTTATCTGAGAAAATTTATTTCAATTCGATAATAGGTATCACTCTAATTCTATTTGGTGTTTATATCGGTAAAAAAAATTAATGAGAAAAATAACTATAGAAAGCGTATAAAATCATTAAAGCTCCAATTATAATTGATACATTTCCTGCGTTAAAAAATTTCATATTAATAGGCCTATTATATTTTAATTTTTAATTTTTCTATTGATTTTTTAATCAATCTTCTTCAAAATGGTCTTTATTATGACAGACTCCATAAAATATATTCTTGAAGAATCAAAAGCCCCTAAGACTTGGTACAATATAAACTCAGATCTACCTAGTCCACCTCCACCCCCATTGCATCCTGGCACAAAACAACCAGCTGGTCCTGATGATTTTGCACCTTTATTTCCTATGAGCTTAATCATGCAGGAAGTTTCTACAGAGCGAGAAATTGAGATACCAGAACCAGTAAGAGAGATTTACAAACAATGGAGACCATCTCCTTTATTCAGAGCTCGAAGATTAGAGAAGTATTTAGATACTCCTGCAAAAATTTATTACAAATATGAAGGGGTTAGTCCAACAGGAAGTCACAAACCTAATACAGCAGTTCCTCAGGCTTTTTTCAATAAAGAAGAGGGAGTTAAAAAAATATTTACAGAAACAGGTGCTGGCCAATGGGGAAGCTCCTTAGCTTTTGCAGGTCAGATGTTTGGTATAGATATTGAAGTTTTCATGGTAAAAGTAAGTTTTGAGCAAAAACCTTATAGAAAGCTTATGATGCAGTCATTTGGAGGAACATGTCATCCAAGTCCTTCGGAACTAACTGATTTTGGAAAAAAGCTTCTTTCTGAAGATCCTAACAATCCTGGTAGCTTAGGAATAGCTATATCGGAGGCAATTGAGGCTGTTGTCAAAAGTGAAGGCAAGGCTAAATATGCTCTAGGAAGTGTTCTTGGACATGTATTATTACATCAAACCATAAATGGCAACGAAGCAATAATTCAAATGGAACAAGCTGGAGACTATCCAGATATTATTGTAGGATGCACTGGGGGGGGAAGTAATTTAGCAGGATTAATGTTTCCATTTCTTGGTCAGCAATTAAGAGGGGGTCAGAAGATCGATATAATTGGATGTGAGCCACTTTCTTGCCCATCTTTTACTAAAGGTAAGTATGCTTATGATCATGGAGATATGGCAAGAATGACACCATTAATTAAGATGCATACTCTTGGTTCAGACTTTTTACCGCCTGCAAATCATTCAGGAGGGCTTAGATATCACGGAATGTCTTATCATTTAAGCCACCTATATGATCTTGGTTTAATGAGGGCAAAAGCCTATGGTCAAAAAGATTGTTTTGAAGCTGGAGTAATTTTTGGAAAACAAGAGGGAATTATTCCTGCACCTGAAGGTAATCACGCTGTTAAAGGTGCCATTGACGCAGCTCTTGAATGTAAAGAAAAAGGTGAGTCTAAAACAATATTATTTAACTTATGTGGTCATGGTCATTTTGATATGACAGCATATGATGATTACTTTAGCGGAAAGTTAGCTGATGACTTCTATGATGAAACTTCAGCAAATAAATCTTTGTCTAGCCTACCTGAAATTGCATAAATTGTTTTATTATTAGAAATTATTGTTTTTTTTTAATACAAAATAAAATATTGATTGTTTTTCAAAGGGAGAGATTAATTTATTAACGCCGAAGGAGCAACGACCCGGAAACTCTCAGGCAAAAGGACCTTTGAAGTTAATATCTGAAGATCAAAAATGATTAACAGAAGGGCAAGAAAGATCGTTGATGGTAGATATTTGGCCTTTCTGTGGTACTAGACCCTATAATCAAGATGCCAAAAAATTAATAGCTCCCTCTACAGATCATTTAAGTATTGAAAATATTGAGATATTCAGAAAAAATAATTATTGGAACTACCTAAAAATTTTAAACCCTGTTGGTCAGTTAAAGGAAAAAGACTCATTATTAGAAGCTAGAAATCATTTCAAAGAAATGAAAGATAATGATGTAATAAAAAAAGACGCAGAATTGCATTTTTATATTTATCAAATTGAACTCGACAATCATAATCAGTTGGGTTTTTTATCTTTGGCATCAATAAAAGATTTTGAAAAAAAAATTATAAAACCTCATGAAAAAATTTATGAAAGTAGAAAAATTGAAAGAGCAGATCAAATGATGAATTTAGGCACTCAAATCGGCCCTATATATGTTTCATATCGAGGTGAAAAAAAAATACGAAATTTGCTTTTATCTCAAATTAACAAACCTCCATCATATGACTTTGAGAGTTTTGACAATTCTGTACATAGATTATGGTGCGTTAATGATAAAAATTTTATTGAAGATTTAAAAAATTTATTAAAAAATATAAATGCAATTTATATTGCTGACGGGCATCATAGAATGGGAGCAATGGAATATATTAACAAAAAAAATCCATCAAATCAAAAATTCATGATAGCTGCATTTCCATCAAATGAGTCAAAAATTTTTGATTATAATAGGGTCATAAAAGATCTTAATGGTCTTTCTAAAGATCAATTCATTGATATTTTGTCTAATGATTTTAAAATTACTAATAGAAGCTCTTCTTTTAAGCCAGGTAAAAAAAATGAATTCGGGATGTATCATGAAGGTCAATGGTATGCTCTTGAATTTATCTCAGCAAATATAAGTGATAATTTTATCGATACATTAGATATAAATATCCTAAACAATTTTTGCTTTACTAAAATTTTGAATATTAAAGATGTAAACAATGATGAAAGAATTAGATTCATAGCAGGTTGTCACGGTTTAGATGCACTAGAAAAAAAAGTTAATGAAAATCCTGATAGTGTTGCTTTTTCTATCTTTCCATCTGAAATAACTGATGTTATTAGAGTAGCTGATGAGAATCTAACTATGCCACCTAAGTCAACGTGGTTTGATCCAAAACCTCTTGATGGACTGGTTGTATATGAATTTGAATAATTATGGAAAAACCTCTTAAAAAACCTAGTAACCCAAATTTTTCAAGTGGTCCGTGTGCAAAAAGGCCTGGATGGAAAATTGAAAATTTAATTAATGCAAACACGGGTAGATCCCATAGGTCTGGTGAAGCAAAATCAAAACTTAAGCTTGTTATTGATAAATCTAAAGATTTACTGAGCCTACCTGATGAATATGTGGTAGGAATCATGCCTGGCTCGGATACAGGTGCTCTAGAAGCCTCCCTATGGTCTCTATTAGGTCAAAGAGGCGTAGACATTCTAGCTTGGGAAAACTTTGGTAAGGATTGGATACAAGATGTTGTTAAACAACTTCAAATATCAAATTTAACTGTGCATGATGTTGATTATGGGCAATTTCCAGATGTAACAAAAGTCAATTTTAAAAATGATGTTGTTTTTACTTGGAATGGAACTACTTCTGGGGTCAAAGTTCCTAATGCAGACTGGATACCAGATAATAGAGAAGGTTTAACAATATGTGATGCTACCTCAGCAATTTTTGCTATGCCTATTGATTACAAAAAGTGTGATGTGCTTACTTGGTCATGGCAGAAAGTGTTGGGTGGTGAAGCTGCACATGGAATGATTGCAATGTCGCCCCGAGCTCTCAATAGATTAGAGAATTTCAAGCCATCATGGCCAATACCTAAGGTTTTTAGAATTGCAAATAATAATAAAGTAATCAAAGGTATTTTTGAAGGAAGTACAATAAACACACCTTCGATGATTTGCGTTGAAGATGCTCTAGACGGACTTAATTGGGCAGAAAAAAATGGTGGTTTGAATTTTCTATTAGATACTTCAATAAACTCATTTAATTTAATTTATAATTGGGTTCAAAAAAATGAATGGGTAACATTTTTATCTGAAAATAAAAGCAAAGAATATCTATCAAACACTGGAATTACATTTAAAATATGTGAAGAATGGTATTTATCAAAAAGTGAAGATGAGCAAAGATCTATTGTCAAACAAATTTGTAAAATATTATCAGATGAAAATGTGGCCCATGATATCAATGGTTACGCAAAAGCGCCTCCTTCTTTTAGAGTATGGGCAGGAGGAACTGTTGAGTCTCTAAATATAGAATTGTTACTTCCATGGTTAGATTGGGCATATTCTGAAGTAAGGAAACCTTATGTCTAGAGTTCTTATTTCAGATGCTATGGATGACATTGCTCAAAAAATACTTTTATCTAATAATATTGAAGTTGATGTTATAACAAACTTTACGCCAGATGAGCTAAATAAAAATATTAAAAATTATGATGGGTTAATTGTTCGATCAGCAACAAAAGTAACTAAAGAAGTAATAGAAAATGCAAAAAATTTAAAGGTGATTGGAAGAGCAGGGGCTGGAGTAGATAATATAGATATAAATGCAGCTAAAGAAAAAAATATTATTGTAATGAATACTCCTGGAGGCAATACAAATGCTACTGCAGAACATACTCTTGCTTTACTATTATCGTTATCAAGAAAAATTTCTAAAGCAGATCTTACAACACATAACGGTGAGTGGGCAAAGAAAAGTTTAAAAGGAAATGAAATAAAAGGAAAAACTATAGGCATTATTGGGTTTGGGAATGTTGGCAAAAGATTTGCACAAATGTGTAATGCACTTGGACTTAAAATTTTAATATTTTCAAAAACATTTGATAAGATTAAAAATGAGTTTCCCGATTATATATCCTGTGATCTAAATAAAATTTTAAAAGATGCAGACATAATTAGTTTTCATTGCAAACCAAATTTAGATGGATCTCCAATCGTAAGTGCCAAAGAAATTGCTATTATGAAAAATAACGTATTAATTATTAATACCGCAAGAGGTAATTTAGTTTCTGAAATAGATTTAAATGATGCAATAAAAAATAACACTATTGGGGGAGTTGCTTTAGATGTTTTTGAAGAGGAGCCAGCAAAAAATAATATCTTATTTGGACTAGAAAACGTATTGTTAACCCCTCATATAGCGGCATCCACTGCTGAGGCTCAAATTATTGTTGCTGAAATGATAGCAAATCAGTTTGTTGACTTTTTTTTAAAAAATAAGGTCAATAATTCAGTTATTTAATAAAGAGCTCAGTAAGGGTTTCCATATATCCAGTAGGATTAGATAATACATTGCCATCTAATATATTCGCTTGATCAAGTATCACTTGAGAAACTTTTTTATGGTCAAAAGAACTAAGATTTTCAGATATTTTAACAATCATTGGATGTTCAGCATTAATTTCTAGTATTTTTTTTGAGTCCGGTGTTTTTTGATTATGCATTTTCATCAATTTTTCCATATTTATATCCATACCTGACTCTTCAGCTACTAATAAGACTGGACTTTTAGTTAATCTACTAGAGATTATTACATCTGATATACTATTCTTAAGTTCGTTCTTTAAAAGAACAGCTAAATCATTGATTTTATTATTTATATTTTTATCTGTTTTTTTCTTTGTTTCTTTATTCTCACCAACTTTTGATAAATCAACCTTACCTTTTGAGATAGATTTAAAATCATAATCTTTATATTTACCAATATTTTGTAACCAAAAGTCGTCTACGGCATCTGTCATAAACAAAACAGGCACTTTTTTGTCAATAAAAGCCTCTAATTGAGGTGAATTTTGAATATGATCTTTATCTGTATTAGCAAAATAATAAATTTCTTTTTGATCTTTAACCATACTCTCTACATATGTATCCAAAGAGACAAACTCTTTATTCATTGAATTTTCAAATCTTAATAGAGTAAGTATTTTTTCATGATGATCATTGAACTCATATAAACCTTCTTTAATTACAGCACCAAAATTTTTCCAAAAATCTAAAAATTTATTATTTTCTTTTTTTGATAACGTAGTAATTTCATTTAAAACTTTATTTGTTATTCCTTTTTTTATTTTTTCAATAACAGGGTTATTCTGTAACATTTCCCTACTGATGTTGAGGGATATATCTTGAGAGTCTACTACACCTGGAACAAAGCGTAACCAATTAGGCATAATCTCATCACATTCATCTGTGATAAAAACTTTTTGAACATATAATTTAATTTTATTTTTTCTTTCTGAATTAAATAAGTCCATTGGTTGGTTTGTAGGGAGGTATAAAAGTGCCTTATAATTAATTACACCCTCAGCATTGTAATGAATAGTTTTAAGAGGTTCATCAAAGTTAAATGAAATGTTATTGTAGAATTGTTTATAGTCTTCATCCTTAATATCTTTTTTATCTTTTAACCAAAGAGGGTCCCCCTCGTTAATCTTCTCTTCTTTTTCTTTTGAATTATCAAGATCATCAAGCATTATAGGAAAAGGTATGTAGTTTGAGTATTTTGTAATTATAGACCTTAATCTAAATGAGTCTAAAAATTCATCTGCATCCTTTTTTATGAGTAACTTTATTGTAGTGCCACGTTTTTTATTTTGAATTTTTTCTATTGAATAATTTTCTTTTCCATTTGATTTCCATAAATAACTATCTTCTGTTTCAGCTCCTTTTGAAGTAACTTCTACATCATCAGCAACCATATAAGATGAGTAAAAACCAACACCAAATTGACCAATAGCTGATACATCTGTTTCTTTTTTATTTTTCATAGCCTCCATAAATTTAGAAGTTCCTGATCGCGCAATTGTGCCAAGATTATCAATTAATTCTTGTTCAGACATTCCTATTCCATTGTCTTGAATTTCTATAAATTTTTTCTTTTTTGAAACTCTAACATTAATTTTTAAATCTACATCATCGCCAAGTATATTTTTCTTAGATAAAGACTGGTATCTTAATTTTTCACAAGCATCTGCTGAATTTGATATTAACTCCCTCAAGAAAATTTCTCTTTCACTATAAAGAGAGTTTGCCACTAAATCTAAAAGCTTACTAACTTCGGCCTGAAAACTATGATTTTTTGCTGTTTTTTCTGTCATTTTTTATGATTTAAGCATTCATAAATAATATTCAATAGGTTGCAATAAATTTTTGCCATAATTAATCTTATTACTATTAAATTTATGTTAATACATCGCTTTATGACATTTGATAATTTGCTTAAATCATTATCCATTTTATTTATATTTATTGTTGCGTGTACTTCTAATCAACAAATTAATACTGCGGACTCATGCATTATTTTTGATCAAAAAAAAAATTGGTATAAAGCTACAAAAAAATCATACGATACTTGGAGTACTCCAATTGCTTTACAGCTTGCTATTATTAATCAAGAGTCATCGTTTAAACAATTTGCTAAACCTGAAAGAAAAAAAATATTTGGCATTATACCTGGTTCTAGGCCTTCTACCGCTTTTGGTTATGCCCAAGTAACTAACCCTACATGGGATTGGTACAAAACAAAAACAGGTAACAAAAATGCTTCTAGAGCAAATTTTTCTGATATTACAGATTTTATTGGTTGGTATACTACTCAAAGTGAGAAGTTAGTTGGTATATCAAAAAATGATTATTACAATCAATACCTTGCATATCACGAGGGTCAAGGAGGTTGGAAAAAAGAATCTTACCTTGAAAAGAAATGGCTAATTGAAGTGGCTAAAACGGTTGAAAGAAATGCAAAAATGTATAACAATCAATTAAAAGAGTGTGAGCAAAAACTAAATAAGAAAGGTTTTTTTGGAATTTTTTAATGGTAGTTTCTAATAGAATTAATCAAATGTATGAAGAAATGAAGACTTGGAGACAAGATCTGCATCGTATTCCAGAAATTGGATTAGAGGAATATGAAACATCTAAATATATCAAATCCAAGCTATCTGACTTTAAAATAGAATTTAAAGATGGTTATGCTAATACCGGAATAGTAGCTTGTATTAGAGGAGCTAAAGGGAATAGTGATAGATCTATTGGACTCAGGGCTGATTTTGATGCATTACCAATGCCTGAAAAAAATAACTTTGATCATAAATCAACAAAAGAAGGAATGATGCATGCTTGTGGTCATGATGGTCATACCTCCATGCTTTTAGGTGCTGCCAAATATTTAAGTGAAAATAATGATTTTGATGGAAAAGTTTTTTTAATCTTCCAACCTGGTGAAGAGGGTTTTGCAGGTGGTGAAAAAATGATTCAAGATGGTATGTTTGATGATTTTAAAATTGATGAAGTTTATGCATTGCACAATTGGCCAGAATTACCCTTAGGTTCCATAGGAGTTAATAGTGGGCCAATGATGGCAGCTGTTGACGAGTTTGATATAATTGTAAAAGGTAAAGGTGGACATGCTGCTATCCCTCAGTTAGCTATAGATCCTGTAGTTATAGCTTCTCAAATTGTATTAGCTGTTCAAACAATTGTAAGTAGGTCTACTGATCCAGTTGATAAGGCATTAATAAGTATTACTAAAATTAGTGGTGGAACTGCGTATAATGTAATTGATGATAGTGTAAAAATGGGAGGAACAATAAGAACGTTCAAGCCTGAAACAAGAGTATTTTATGAAAAAAAATTAAATGAAATTTCATCTGGAATCGCAAAAGCAAATGGAGCAGATGCTGATGTAGAATTTCATCTTACTAATAAATATCCTCCTACTATTAATTCAAAAAAAGAAAGTGAATTTGCTGCAAGTGTAGCAAAAAAATTATTTGGTGATTCAAATGTCAATACAAACATTGATCCTTCAATGGGTGGTGAAGATTTTTCCTACTTATTAGAAAAAAAACCAGGCTCTTATCTTTACATCGGTCAAGGCGACGAGAGTCATAAAGCCCATCTTCACACAACTAAATATGATTTTAACGACAATCTATTGCCTATTGGTGTCAATTTTTGGGTTGAATTAGTTAAAGAATATTTTTCAAAATAACAAAAGTATAAATGTTGAATTTTTTTGCTATTATTACGATAGTAAAATTTAGAGTTAGAGAATTTACTTCCGATTACCATTATTCCATTTTAGCGCCACTGATATCAAACATATTATTTGTAATTATCTTTTCTACTATTGATAGATATTATTCATTATCAAATGAAAATCTTTCATTCATGCAATTTTTAATTCCTGGTTTAATAATAATGGTAGTGGCGCAGGAGAGTTTTGACAATCCCTCAGTATCAATCGTCAATAGCAAGCAAATAGGGTCATTTGATGATTTTCTGATGGCACCATTATCGAGAGTTGAAATTTTTATATCATATTTAATTTCTCAAATATTTATTGGCCTATTCCTTGGTATTATTAATTTTATAATTTTATCCTTTTTTATTTCTTATAATTATTTTTCATTATCAAACTTTGTTTATTATCTCACATTAGTAATTATTTTTTTCTCATCCTTAGGCTCTCTTATTGGTTTCTTGGCTTATAGATGGGACACAATAAGTACGGTTTCTAATTTTTTTGTAAGTCCAATAAATTTTTTGTCTGGAACTTTTTTTTCGATTAGTGCTCTTCCAGATGAATTCAAATATATCCTTTTGTACAATCCTTACTATTACCTAATAACTTATTTTAGAAACTCTTTTTATATACATAATAAGGTAGATTATTATGTAAATACAATAATTTTTATTTTTGTTTTTTCATCTTTTTTGTTGACTGCCTATGTTTTTTATAGAGGCTATAAAGTAATAAAATAATAACTAGTTTTTTTTAATTTTATTCCAGATTTTATTGTATTGATTAATGTTTAAATTATTCAATTTTAAATTTTCTTTTGTTATGTAATTTTCAAGTTTTTGCCATCTTTTTGTAAATTTTTTATTCGATTGCTTTAATATATTCTCTGGATCTAATTTCAATTTTCTTGCAACATCTAATACCGCAAAAATTAAATCACCTAATTCTTCTTTTATTTTTCTTTTATTTTTTATTTTTATTTCTTTTTTTAATTCATTGAGCTCTTCATTAACTTTTTTGATAGCATCAATATCATTTTTATATTCAAAACCTACAGCAGCAACTTTTTTTTGAATTTTGTTAGCTTCTTGTAATGCTGGTAAAGTGACAGGGATACTGTCCAAAATAGAATTTTGTTCTTTATTTTTTGATTTTTCCCACCAAAGTTTAAGCTCTTTTATATTTTTAAATTTTGTATTCCTAAATACATGAGGATGTCTAAATATCATTTTTTCTTTAATATTTTTAACAACATCATTAAAATTAAACTTGTTTTTTTCTGAGGCAATTTGAGAGAGATAAATAACTTGAAAAAGCAAATCTCCCAATTCATCTTTTAATTTACCATAGTTTCGATTATACACTTGTTCAGCTACTTCGTATACCTCCTCTATTGTATAAGGAATTATACTTTCCATGGTTTGCGTTTTATCCCAAGGGCATCCCTTTTCAGGATCCCTAAGTTTTTTCATAACCTGAATTAGTTGAGTTATTTCTGTTTTTTTCATAAAAAAAGCCCTCTTTAAAAAAAGAGGGCTTCAACTTAAATATTTTAATTATCTTCTAGCTAACCAGTATAAAATACCTAGTACAATAATACCAACTAAACCGTTTCCTCCAAGAGAAGAAACTAATGCTGAAATATTATCAACTACAGCAGTTCCGATAAATGGTACTGCTGGGCCAAAAATGATGCCTAGAACAACACTTAGTGGTATTACCACTAAAGCTACATCCATTACACCTCTAAGAAAACTTTTAACTGTATCCATCATTGCTTAACTCCTTTGTTAAAAGAAATTCTATCGACGATTGTAGAGCCAAATGATTACAGCTAAGGAAATTAATCCTACTAAACCCTGACTTCCAAGCTCCGCCGATAGTGCCGTGATGTTTCCTAGGATCGAAACTCCTAAAAAAGGAACTCCCTCACCAAAAATAATTTCGAGAACAACAG
This sequence comes from uncultured Alphaproteobacteria bacterium, assembly GCA_902595855.1. Classification (GTDB taxonomy): domain Bacteria; phylum Pseudomonadota; class Alphaproteobacteria; order HIMB59; genus CACPNW01. Next base: position 39,738 of record CACJRY010000010.1, on the reverse strand, counting down.
CTGCTGCAATTAACATCAGACCAACTTCAGCTATTTGCCTCAACCAACTCTTAACAGTATCTAACATACCCATAATAACTCCTCGAACTTTAGTTCATCACGTTACTTAAGCTTTTCTTAAGTTGACTTCCCAATATATTTTTTAATGTTTAGATTAATCATATATTTTTCTAAATTGTTAAATTATTGATATATATAAATTATTTTTTCTATTAAAGTTGATATTTTTCTATGAATCGAAGAAAAGTCATGTTTTTGTTATTAATATATTGAAAAATAATGATTATTTATCAAAAATACTATTATATTTTATTAATATATAGATCAAATATAGACTAACAAAAATGGCGGAATATATAGTAAAATCTATAATTACAGTTTTTTGAGCTGAAAATTCGTTGAAAAACCTAGAAAAAATTAAGCCAAATGTTTGTAAAATTGAAGTTGTTGTTATTACTAAAAATAAATCATAATTTTTTCTAGGGGATTTATAAACTAGCAGTAATCCCACAAACAAAACCCCAGATATTGATGCACCAATATTTCTAAGCCAAGCTATATTTGTTTTTTTCGCTTCTGTAATTTCAGCAAAAAAGTTTGGAGATAAAAAGAAGACCAAACCATATATTAATGAAAATATTGAAATTAGAACTAAGCTTTTTCTTATCATTATTAATTTCTAGCTTAATTAATTAAAATATCTATATCTTTATTTAAAGAGTATTGTATCAAATAGGGAAAAAATGATCAGATTTATAATTGTTATTCTTATAATTTTATTGATTTTATTTATTTTAAGATCTAGATCATCAAAAATAGCAAATATTAGTAAAAAAAACTACAAATTAATTATTATTTCTATTGTAGTTTTAGCTTTATTAATTGTTATTGCAACCTCAGGGAGATTTCTATTGCCTCAACTTTTACAATTTGTAAAAATAGGTCTTCCATTTTTAACTAAATTTATTGGCCTATAAGTATGTATTTCAAAAAATCCGACTTGCCTTTAAATTCTGAAATGCTTAATTTTTGGAATGACAATGGTTATTTGATAATAGAAAATTTCAAAACTAATGCAGAATGTGATGATTTAATTAATAGATCAAAAGAACTTATTGAAGAACAAGATTTTAATAATCAGCAATCAATTTTTGATACAGTAAGCCAAAGTCATAATAATGATAATTATTTTTTAGATTCTGGAGATAAAATTCGTTTCTTTTTTGAAGAAAAGGCTCAACTTAGTCTGAGTAACTTAAAAAAAAATAAACAATATATTGTAAATAAAATAGGTCATGCTCTTCATGATTTAGATGATAAATTTATAAAATTTTCAAAGAATGACGATCTTAATGATATTGCAAAGGCTATCGGTTTTCATGATCCTCTTTTACTTCAATCTATGTATATTTTTAAACAACCAAAAATTGGTGGCGAAGTGGTTTGTCACCAAGACTCTACATTTTTAATAACAGAACCTGAGAGCACTGTTGGATTTTGGTTTGCCTTACAAGATGCAACCAAAGAAAATGGATGTTTGCAAGTTGCTAGTGGTGGTCACAAAGGACCTCTTCGTAAATTATTTAAAAGAGAAAATAATAAAATGAAAATGGAAGAGATATCTAGTGAGCCTTTTCCTGAAACTGATACTTTTGTTGAAGTTAAAAAAGGAACTTTAGTTCTCTTACATGGAAGGTTGCCTCATTATTCATGTGAAAATACCAGCCCTCATTCTAGGCACGCATATACACTGCATGTAATAGATGGAAAAACAAAATATATGGATTACAATTGGCTTCAAAGACCAAACCTAAAATTAAGTGGTTTTAAAAATGCTTAAAAAAATTATTTTAGATTGTGATCCAGGTCATGATGATGCTGTGGCTATAATGCTAGCAATAGCAAGTGATAACATCGATTTATTGGGTATTACCTGTGTTGGGGGAAATGCAACATTAGAAAACACAAAACTAAACGCTCTAAAAATTTGCTCTTTGTTAAATAGACAAGACATACCAATATTTGCAGGATCGGATAAACCATTGGTTTATGATTTAGTTACAGCAGAGCATGTTCATGGTAAAAGTGGCTTAGATACGGATGGTGATCCAATAAATTTAGATCCCAATCACAATATTGAAAAAATGAACGCCATAGATTTTATAATTAAAGAATGTAAAAATGCCAAAGACCCCATTTATTTATGTCCTACCGGTCCTTTAACAAATATTGCTTTAAGTCTTCAACAAGATCCGTCAATAAAAAATAATATTAAAGAAATAGTTTTAATGGGTGGTGCAGCAATGTGTTTAGGCAATATCACTCCAGCTGCAGAATTTAATATTTATGTTGACCCTCATGCAGCAAATATTGTTCTTAATTCTGGTATTGAAATTACAATGATGGGATTAGATGTAACACATAAAGTCAATGTCAATGATGAAGTGATAAATTCCATTAAATCAAATAATAATAAAGCATCTATTTTCTTTGCTGATCTCATGGAATTTTATTCAAAATTTCACCGAGAATTGTATGAAACAGGAGATTGCCCACTTCATGATCCTTGCGTAATTGCTTATCTAATAGATAAAGAAATATTCAAAGGTAAAAAAGTTCATGTTCAAGTTGAAGAAGAATCAAATTTAACTAGAGGTGAAACAGTTGTAGATTGGCTAGGCGTTAAAAAGCTTAATCCCAATTGTAATGTTATTACAGAAGCAGACTCTGATAAATTTTTCAAAATATTAAAAAAAGAACTAGCTAAATTATAGTAAAATTTTTAGCAATTTTACCTGCTAATAAAGCATTATTAACAATTAAAGCTGTATTAGCCTCTAAAGACTTATTTTGTGAAAGAGAGTTAATTTCAGAAATTAAAAATGGTGTTAAATCTTTTCCAGTAATGTCTAATTCTTTGGCCCTATCAATTGATAGTTCTATCCAATTCTGAATAAGATTTTTATCAATTGCTTTTTCCTTCGGAACTTTATTAAAAATTAAAACAGATGATTTATGATGAAAATTTTCAATAATTTTTAAATATTTTGCAATGTCAGTTATATTTTTAAAATTTTTATCTACTTTAAAGTCAGTTTCTTCATACCAAAACCCTGGCATGAAATCTGAATTGTATGCAATTCTAGGTATTCCAAGAGTTTCTAATTTTTCAAAAGTTTTTTCTAAATCTAAAATTGATTTTGCTCCACTAGATATAACGAATATTTTGTTGTTACTTAGTTCTGTTAAATCTGCAGAAACGTCACTATTTTTTTCTGCACCTAAATGAACGCCACCAATTCCACCAGTAGCAAAAAAATTAATTCCTATTTTGGAAGCTATATTTATAGATGTAGCAACTGTTGTTGCTGCATTCTTTTTTTCATAAATTGACAAAGCTATATTGTGCAAAGATACTTTTTCTACATTTTTGCTAGTTGCTAAAATTTCTAGATCTTCGTCGCTTAAACCTATTTTAATTTCACCTTTGATAATACCAATTGTAGCTGCAACAGAACCACTTTCTTCAACTGCTTTTATTGAATCATTAGCAACTTTAATATTTGCCGGGTAGGGAAGACCATGACTTATAAGAGTGCTTTCCAGGGCTACCACAGCTTTACCATCATTTAAGGCATTGCTTACTTTTGAATCTATTTTAAATTTACTTAACATTTATGTTTTCCTTTTGAATTTTTATTTTTTTAATAATTTTTTTGATATCAACTTCTTTAAACTGAATATTTTTCTTAATTTTAGCATGTAAAGTTCCAGTTGCCACACCTAATGATAAAGATTTTTCTAATGAAAAATTTTTATATCGATAATAAATATAATTTCCAGCCATAGAATCTCCTGCACCATTTTCATTTAAGACTTTAATTTTAGGGGGTTTAACTGATACAACATTGGATAATTCATATCCATATGTTTTATTAGCGCCATTAGAAACTATTAAATTAATATTTGGGTTTTTTTTAGCAATATATTTTATAGATTCAGGAATGCTTCGTATATTTGTTAAATTAAATAATTCTTCTTTATTTAGTATTAAACAATCTATTTTATTCAAATGACTTTTAATTTTATAAATTTTAAAAAGTGAAGTACCACAAATTATTATTTTGTTATTTTTAAAATATTTATCTATTATATTTTTTGTTGTTTTTTCTGAAAAATTTAAATCAATGATTATTTGTTTGTTCTTTAATCTAAAATTAAGAGATTTTATTTCACACTGTTCATAAGCATCAGTATTGGCTATTCCTAATTGTAATTTTTTAAATTTATTTAATAAAACAGCATAATATCTTTTTTGAATTTTTTTATTAAGATTAAAAAATTCAATTTTATTTTTCCTTAAGTAATTTATAGTTTCATTATCTGCATTAATTGAAGCTAATGATACTTTTTCCCTTGCTGCTATAACCTTTGCGACATTATGAGCAACTCCTCCATAACTTTCATAATGATTAACTGGATTTGTTCTGTATTTTATCAATTCATTTTTTAATTCAAAAACAAAATCTTGATGAACGGCTCCAAAGAATATAAAATTATTTTTAATTTGTTTCATATAAATATATACCATTAATATGTCAGTTTTTGATGAACAACCACCTTTAATTGATGCTAAAAAATTCTCCCTATGGTTAAAAAAAAATTATAATTTTTTTAAATCAAAGAATTTCAAATTATCAAGATTAAATAGTGAAAGAGATATAAACTTTCATATTAAATTAGATGACAATAAAAATTATGTTGTTAAAATCTCTAATCCAAAAGAATCCTTAAAGCAGTTAGAATATCAGGATTTATTAATTAAACATCTAAGATCCAATAGAAGATTAAAAGAAATCTATCCTAAAATCTTACATAAAAAAATTTTATTTTACCAAGACAAAAAACATAGAAAGTGTGCTGTTAGAATTCTAACTTACATACATGGAAATATGTATGCGAAATCAAAAGTTAATATTGCTATAGAAAAATCATTAGGAGAATTATTAGCCTTACAATCGAAACAGTTGGATAGTTTTATGAATAGGCAAGCAATTCGAAAATTTGAATGGGACCCTTCAAATATAAGATGGGTAAAAAAATTTATTAATTTGTTTAGTGGTTTGAAAAAAAATGAAATTATAGAAGCAATTAATCATCATGAAAAATTTGTTCAAAAAAATAAAAGGAACTTAAAATATTCTGTTACTCATGGTGATCCTAATGACTACAATATAGTCGTTAAAAATCATAAAATAGTTGGTTTGATTGACTTTGGTGATTCAATTTATGCACCTTCAATAAATGATCTTGCTATAGCTCTTTCATATGCTTTAATGAAAAGTCAAAATTTTTTTGATACTCTTCATAATATTATTAGCTCATATAATAAAATTTATCCTATTAGAGATGATGAAATTTATTCTTTGTTAGGTTTAGTTAAATCCCGATTAGCAATTACTCTAGTAATGGCAGCTAAACAACGAAAGAAATATCCTGATAATAAATATCTCAGTATCAGTGAAAAGAATGCATGGGATTTAATCTTTAAACTAAATAAAATTGATCCTTATTTTTTTATTGCTGTAATTAGGAGTATTTGTAATCAAGAACCTATCAGTAATTTTAGTCAAAAGTTACAACTCCTCAAAAGTCAACAATTTGGAAATATTTTTGATTTTGATCTAAATGAAGTTAATAAAAAAATTGTTCATTTTGATAAAAAAAGCACCTTACTTAAGTTCAATCCATCCAACAGCAAACTAAACAAATTAGTAGAAAAATTTCTAAATAACGGCGTTGGTGTTGGTTTGTATAAAGAGAAAAGAAAAGTTTATAAAAGTAATCACTATATATCATCTCTTAATTCTGCTGAGAGAAGAGATATTCATTTAGGTATAGATATCTTTGTTAATGAAAATACTATTGTTAGGTCCCCTTTAAATGGAAAAGTTAAAATTTTGCATAATAACGATTTTAAATACGATTATGGTCCTACTGTTATTTTAGAACATAAAATTAATAATTATAAATTTTTTACCTTGTATGGTCACTTATCTGAAAAATGTTTGAAAAAACTAAAAGCTGGACAGTCAATAAAAAAAGGTGATTGGATAGGTGAAATTGGAGATTACAAGGTTAATGGTAATTGGCCACCGCATTTACATTTTCAAATTATGACCACACTTTTAAATGAAGTGGATAATTTTCCTGGGGTTGGAGAAGAATATTTAATCAAAATTTGGGAGCAAATTTCACCTGACCCAAACATTATCTTAAAAATTCCTGAGACTTTTTTTACAAATAAATCTAAAATAAAAAATCTTTTATCTCAAAGAAAGAAGAATATTGGCTTAAACTTATCAATTTCATACCAAGAGCCACTTCATATGTTAGAAGCTAAAGACCAGTTCTTTTATGATGAAAATGGAAGAAAATATCTTGATTGTGTGAATAATATTTCTCACGTCGGACATTCAAATGAATATGTTCACAATGCTATGGTGAGTCAAAATCTTAAAATGAATACAAATACCAGGTATCTTTATAAAATTATTAATGAATACAGTGACAGATTGTTAAAAACTTTTCCCAAAAAACTAAATAAAATATTTTTTGTTTGCACAGGCTCAGAAGCAAATGATTTAGCATTACGAATTGCTAAAACATACACTAAAGCTACAGATGTCTTAGTTATGGATAATGCATATCATGGGCATACAAATTCCTTAATTGATATAAGTCCCTATAAATTTAAAAGTACTGGCGGTGAAGGTAAAAAAAATTATATTCACGTATTAAGAATGCCTGATCGTATTAGGGGTAAATGGACTGCAAAAAGTAAAGATTGGATTAAAAGATATATTGATGAGGCTAAAGAACAAATTGATAAAAATTTTAATAAAAAAAACAAATTATCCTGCTTTTTCTTTGAAAGTATATTAGGTTGTGGAGGTCAGGTAATATTACCTAAAAATTACTTAAAAAATATTTTTAGATATGTAAGACAAAAAAATGCACTTTGTATAGCAGATGAAGTTCAAACTGGTTTTGGGAGAGTTGGAAATAACTTTTGGGCTTTTGAAGAGCATGGTGTTATTCCTGATATTGTAACTCTAGGAAAACCTATGGGTAATGGACATCCTATTGCTGCAGTCATCACCACTGAAAAAATAGCAAATACTTTTAATAATGGAATGGAATATTTTAATTCATTTGGAGGTAATCCAGTATCCTGTGCAGTAGGAAATGCCGTATTAGATGTTATAGAGAATGAAAAATTGCAAGATAACGCAGCATTAACTGGAAATTATTTTATTAGAGAATTAAATAAATTAAAATTAAAATTTCCTAATTTCATAAGTGATATCAGTGGTAGAGGTTTGTTTATTGGTATTGATTTAATCAGAAAAGGGAATCCTTTAATTCCTAATTCGATACTAGCAAAAAATTTAATTAATCATTTGCGACATAAAGGAATTTTATTAAGTACTGATGGGCCGTGCAATAATGTGATAAAAATTAAACCCCCAATGGTTTTTAATAAAGATAATGTTAATTTTGTTTGTAGAGAAATTAGTGAATTTTTAATTAATGAAAATAAAAAATAAACCATAAAATAACATTAAAACACCCATAGTATTATCAATGTAAAACCAAACTTTTTTAGAATTAACAAATTTTGATAAAAAATTTGAAAAATAACCTAAACTAAAGAAAAAAACAAAACTTGCAATTATTGCGCCTGATCCAAAAGATATTTTACTATAAAAATTGGCTGAAATTGATCCAAGTAATACAACTGTGTCTAGATAAACGTGAGGATTAGCATAAGTAATTGCCAGTGTTGTAACGATTACACCTTTTAAGCCTAATTTTTTAAATTCCTTATTTTCAATTATATGATTTTTTGCATTTTTTATTTTCATTATTCCATAGAAAATTAACCATACTCCACCGATAAATTTCATAAATATAATCAATGATTCATTAAAATTTAATATGCTATTAGATAGATAAATGCCGCAAATTATTAATAAGCTATCTGAGAGACTACAAATTATTACAACAACTAATGTATAATTTTTTTTTAAACCTTGATTTATTACAAATAAATTTTGAGGACCAATGGCTATAATTAGTGATGATCCAATTATAAATCCTTGTAAAAATTCATATATACTCATATTGTAAAATAATTAAAATAAACTAAATTTAAGTAATGCACTCAACAATAACAATAACATTTATTATATTATTCACCACATCTGTTTTTGCTGAAATCATAAAACCAAAACCTGATATAAAACCTGAGGATGTTATTTCAATCCAGTTATCTTCACTAATGAAAAATGATGATCCATATAAAAATGCAGGCATAGAGCAGACATGGGAGTTTGCGCACCCTTCAAATAGGGCATATACTGGACCCATTCAAAAGTTTACTAGAATGATGTATGCACCATCCTATGCTGTAATGCTCAATCATTTAAAGCATGATATACTAGATGTAAAATTAGAGGAAGATATTGCCTATTTCTTTATAGAGTTAACTGCAGAGGATGGAAGAATGTATGGCTTTAAGTGGACTCTTAACAAAGTAAATGAAGAGGGAATTTATCAAAACTGCTGGATGACAACAGCTGTTTCAACTCCAATGCCTTTATCTACTTCCTCCTAATGTGTGGAAGGTTTGCAAGCTATAAGCATCATGAAAAACTTAATAAAATTTTTGACTTAAAAAATAAAATTGAAAATAAATTAAATTCTTACAACGTAACTCCAGGACAAAATATTAATATAATTCTAAATTATAATTATTATAATTATATTTTAGAAAGTAATTGGGGTTATAGTTTTGTAAATAAAACTACTAATCAAAATCAAACAGTTATAAATAGTAGAATTGAAACAATCAATGACAAACTACTTTTCAAAGAATCATTCACAAAAAGAAAATGTATCATTCCAATTAATGGTTATTATGAATGGAAAAATAACGGTAATCAAAAAATACCATATTTTATTCAACTTGGTGACGGAGAATTAATTTATCTTGCCGGTATTTGGAGAAAAGAATTAAAAGATGATAAAAAAGTTAGGGTTTTTTCAATTATAACCCGTCATGCTGACTCAAAAATTAAACACATACATAACAGAATGCCAATAATATTAAATTCTAATGAGGCTTCTGACTATATGGACAGAGAAAGAAGTGATCAAATCATAAATGATAAAATAACAAGTGATAGAGATATGCATTTAAAATTTCATGAGGTATCTAAATATGTCAATAATCCTCAGAATAATGATGTTAAATGCATTGAGCCAATAAATTAATAATAGAAAATATTTTTTTTTTCTTTAATAGAAATCTATGCAAATTTTTAAAAAAAATGAATTTTGGTTATTAATTTTTTCAATAGGATTATTATATTGGTTATTTAATCCATCAGTATTAATGACTTTAGTAATGATAGTACCTCTGCTTTTGGCAACTAGCGCTAAAAAATAAACCCTAAATATTGATATTTGAATCACTTTAACTAATTAAATTATGATGGACAATAGAATTGTAAACACCTCTCTAATACTAATTGCTGTTTCTTTTATCAGTATCGCTGGCATATTTGCATATAAGACATTTATCTACGATCCCAAAAATGAATGGAAATTAGTATCTGATGACGACGAGAACGTTTATGTAGCAAAAAATAGAGGAGAAGATATTTGTTTTCTCTATACAAATACTTCAAATATGATTGATGGAAAATGGGTAAAAACTCACTGTGATAACTAGATATGAATTATAAATTAGCGCACATCTGTATTATTTTATCTGCTCTTTCAGCTATCACAATTGCAGGAATATATGCTTACAAGACTTTTTATTATGATCCTATAAATGAATGGAAACTAATTTCTGATGCTAAAAATCATGTTTATATTGTAAAAAATAGAGGTGAAGATATTTGTCATTATTCTAGTAAAGAAATTATCAATAATGTTGGAATTACAGGTAAATGGCTTAAAACTAAATGTGATAATAACTAGTAATGAGTAAAGCAATTAAGATAAAACTTCATCTTACTGATGGTACTAATTTCGACACATCCAATTTGAAAAATAAAACAGTTTTATTTTTTTATCCAAAAGCGCTTACAAGCGGATGCTCTGTTGAAGTATCAGATTTTCAAAGAAAACTCTCGACGTTTAAAAAGTTAGGTTTTGATATAATTGGCGCATCAAAAGATGACGTTGATCGAAATATAAAATTTGCTGAAAAACTTAAATTAAAATATCCTTTAGGAACTGATGCAGGAACCGCTTGTGATAAACTGGGTATATGGATAGAAAAATCTATGTATGGAAAAAAGTATTTTGGTATCAATAGATCTACATTCATTTTAGATAAAAAAGGTAAAATATTACATAGTTGGTCCAAGGTAAAAGTAAAAGATCATGTTGAAGAGGTTATTTCTTTTATTAAAGAAAACAAACTTTAATTTATTTAATTTTACCAAGTTTTTTTTGTCTATTAATTACGAACAATCCACTTATACTAATAATCAATGCTCCAATAATCATATTCATTGATGGTATTTCGTTTAAAATTAAATATCCAAATAACATTCCAAAAACTATAACAGTATACCTTGATGAAGCTGTTAGTGATAGTGGAGCATAAAAAATCGTTAGAACTGAAAAAACATATGCAATTGTTAAAAAAATACTAGAAATTAATAAATTTGGCAAATATTCAAATTTAAAAGTAAATTCAAAAAATATAGATCCTATCCCTGAAAATAACGTCATTAATATTGATGTAATAAATATAATTTCAAAGCTATTATTTTTAGTTGCAATTCCTTTTGTTGCAATGTCTCTAATGGTTAAAAAAATTGCTGCTATAATGGGAAAAATAAATAAAAAATTAAAATTCAAATTTTGAGGATTAATTACAAATATAACTCCTATAAATCCAATAACTACTGCACCCCATCTCCGTATACCAACTTTTTCTTTTAAAAAAATAAAAGCAAATATTGTTACAAAAAAAGGATTAGTCATTAATAAGGTATAAACTTCTGCAACGGGTAAAAGAATTAAACCAGTAAAAAAACAAATTGCAGTTAAAACTTCAAAAAGACCTCGTTGGTGATATTTTCTAATTTTAAATATATTAATGATATTCTTTTTTTCATAATATTTTAAATATAAAAATATAAGGAAAGTGGAAATTATGCCACGTAAAAAAATAACATTTATTACTGACATATTATTTTTAGAGTCAACAACAATATCCTTAACTAATGTATCATTTATTGCAAAGCTTAGTTGACCGAGCATCATTAAAACGATACCAATTGTCCCTGCAGATAGAATATACTTGCTTTTCATAATAAAAAAAATATTTAGTCCTTAATATGCATAAATCAAATCAATCTCATCATTTATACGGATTTACAGACCTAAAAACCTTAAATGAAAGAGGTCCTGTAGTTATTTCTCATGGCAAAGGTATTTATGTATATGATATCCATGATAAGAAATATTTAGATGCAAATTCAGGACTTTGGAATGCATGTGCAGGCTTTGATCACCCAGGATTAGTAGAAGTGGCTCAAAAACAATATTCCAAATTTGCTGGTTATCACTCTTTATTTGGAAGACTGTCTGAAGAAACATTAGAATTATCAGATAAGATTATTGAAGTATCTCCATTTAAGGATGGAAGGGTTTTCCTTTGTAACTCCGGTTCAGAAGCAAATGACACTATGGTTAAAATGCTATGGATGTTACATGCAAGGAAAGGCAATCCTCAAAAAAGAAAAATTATAACAAGAATTAATGGCTACCATGGTGTTACACTTGGAGCAGCTTCTATGACAGGTAAACCATATAATGGAGAATTTCAATTACCGTTAGATGGATTTATTCATGCTGATTGTCCCCACTATTGGAAATTTGGCAACGCAGGTGAAACTGAAGAAGAATTTTCTAAAAGAATGGCAAATAATTTAGAGGAGTTAATTTTAAAAGAAGGATCTGATACAATTGCTGGTTTTGTTGCTGAGCCTGTTCAAGGTGCCGGCGGTGTAATTCCTCCTTCAAAAAATTATTTTGATTTAATTCAACCAATATTAAAAAAATATGAAATACCTTTTGTTGCAGACGAAGTTATTTGTGGCTTTGGAAGAACTGGAAACTTATGGGGATGTGATACGTATAATATTAAACCAGATATAATTATTTCTTCAAAATGTCTAACTGCAGGATTTTTTCCAATGGGCGCTGTAATTGTAAATAAAGAATTTGCAGATGAGTTTACTTCTGTTTCTGAAGATGCAGAAGAGTTCCCTCATGGTTTTACTGCAGGAGGGCATCCAGTAGGATGTGCAATAGCGTTAAAAGCTATTGATGTAATTATTAATGAAGGCTTATTAGAAAATGTTAGAAGTGTTTCTCCTTATTTTCATGAAAGACTTAATGAATTTAATGGGTATGATCATATTGGTGAAACAAGAGGGATCGGACTGATGGCTGCTCTTGAAATGGTTAAAGACAAAAAAACAAAAGAACCTTTTGAAGGTCATCTAAATATGGGTGATAAAGTAGCAAACATGTCAATTGATAACGGTTTAATATGCAGACCTTTAGGACCTGCTATTGTATTGTGTCCACAATTTATAATTAATAAAGGTCAAATTGATGAAATGTTTGATAGTCTTCACAGTACTTTAAAACAAGCTTTTAATTAGTTTGTCTCGTACTTAACTATAAAACCTGAGTATGTAACGTTGCTGATTATACTAGAGGGAATAACTCCTTCTACAAGAGCTAGTTCAGGGCCAGTTTTTGATTTTTCAGTTATTGATAATATTGATTGCATATCACCTTGAATAATTGCCTCTACTTCGTCTTTACTTTCTTTATTTTGCACATATCCATTTAAACCAAGTGAAATTGCCAAATCACTAAACCAATGTCTAAAACCAACGTTTTGAACTTTTCCTTTAATAATTAATCTATAAGTTTTAATTTCTTTATTTTCCATAAATATTGTATTGTTAATTAAATATAAGAACTTAATCTTTCAATACAATCGTTATTAAGAAAAATATGAGAAAAAATATTATACTAGCATCCTCTGCATTATTGTTATCAAGTATTTTTTTTGTAATTAATGATGCAATAATTAACTATTTATCATCTAATGATATCCAATTTTATCATTTTATTTTTTATGGAACGCCTGCCTATTTAAGTGTTCCAATTTATTTATTTTTTAAAAAAAATTTAAAAAAACATTTAGTAAGCAGTAATTATAAAATTTTGATTATTAGATCTTTAATTTTCTCACCAATGCCTTTTATAACTTTTTTAGCACTAAAAAATATAAGTCTGCCAGAGTTTACGACATTAAATATGTCTTCACCATTAGTAGGAGCTATACTGGCTTTTTTTATTTTAAAAGAAAAACTAAATTTTTATATTTACACTTCTCTTTTATTTGGCTTCACCGGTGTATTATTTGTAGTTCAGCCAGGTTTTGATACTTTTAATATTTATTTCCTAGTAACTTTATTAGGAGTGTTTTTTATTACTTTAAGCACTGTAATAGTGAATAAATATAATAATATTGCTACAGCAATAGGATATTTTATTTATGGAGGGTTAATTATTCATGTAACTTCATTTATTTTCTTTTTAATTGATCCACTAATAGTAGACTTAAGAATATTTTTTCTTATCACGACTGCATCAATATTCATTAATCTTGCTATTTTTTTAGCAACTTATTCATTTAGAATGGCCCAAAAATACTATTCAGCAATTTTTTGCTTGGTTTATTTACAGATTGTCTGGTCATCATTGATAGGTCTTTATTTCTTTAATGAATATCTTAATAAATATGCATTAATTGGAGCTATTTTAATTGTTTTTAGCGGTATCATTTCTGTACCTGGTCAAATAAAACAAGTATATGGCAAATAATTATATCGCAATTTTCTTAAAAATTTTTTCTGTAATTTTTCTTGTATTAATGGATGTTTTAATAAAAAAACTATCTGCTGATTTTAATACTTTTCAAATTGTATTTTTCAGATGTTTTTTTGGTATTTTCCCTGTTTTAATAATGATGTTAATTACTAAATCATCTCTAAAAACAAAAAAAATAAATTTACATTTATTAAGAGCACTCTTTGCATGTTTTGCAATGTTTTTATTTTTTCGAGCTTTTGGAGTCCTTCCTTTAGCAGATGTTTCTTCAATAAGTTTTGCGAGTACCATGATTATAACAATTCTTGCTATTTTTATATTTAAAGAACAAGTTGGAATCAGGAGATGGATAGCAATTATTTTTGGTTTTATTGGAGTTCTAATAGTTTTTAGACCAGGTACATCTTTATTTAGTCTTTATTCAATATTTCCCCTTTTAGGTGCATTTGCTTTATCTTTTGCTATTATTATAATGAAAAAATTATTGTCTTATGACACGCCACCAACATGCAGTTTTTATTTACATGCGTTTGTTGCGTTAATTTATTTGCCCCTTATTATCTATAATTGGCAACAACCAACTTTTAATCTTTGGTTAATGTTAATAGCTATGGGTTTTTGTGGTGGAATAGCTCAGATATTAATGACTAATGCTTATAAACTTTCAACTGTAAATCTATTACAACCATTTGATTATACAGCAATAATATGGGCTATAACTTTCGGAATAATATTCTTTGATGATTATCCTGATAGATATGTCATAATTGGAAGTATAGTTATTGTTATTTCAACTTATTATATTATTTACAGAGAAACAAAATTAGGTAAAAAAATTAATACACTGAAAATTAATCAAAGGCATATATGAAAAAATTTATATTTATTTTGATTTGTATATCAAAAATAACACTGTCAGCAGATTTGGAAATTAAAAACAATATAGAAGGAGATGGTGTTGAAATTTTAAATCATTCAAAAATTAAAGTTCATTATATAGGTACTCTTGAAGATGGTACAAAATTTGACAGCAGTTATGACAGAGGAGAACCATTTAGTTTTCAAATAGGATTAAGGCAAGTGATTGAAGGTTGGGAAACAGGTATTATTGGTATGAAAGTGGGAGGTAAAAGAACGCTAATTATTCCACCTGAACTTGGGTATGGAGAGAGAGGGGCGGGCGAACTTATTCCTCCAAATTCAACTTTAATTTTTGATATTGAAATAATTGATGCTCAACCTCCCGCATACAATCTAATCACTACTGATGAAATTCAAAATTTACTAAACGATAATTATAAATTTATTGATATTCGCACAAAGAAAGAAAGAGATTTTACAGGAGTTATACCTGGTTCATTAGAAATAACTGCATTTGATATTTATGGAAAATTTGTTCCAGAATTTATGAAAACTTTCCAGGATCTTGTAGATTTAAATGATAATATTGTATTTATTAGTAATGAAGGTGAGATAGCTGCAATTTTAGCAAATGGTTTTGCTGAACAGTTAGGCGCTAAAAACATGAACGCTTTAAAAGGTGGTATTCAGCAACTAATATACGAAAATTATGATCTGTATAAAAAATAATTTGCTGAATTAAATTTTAATTTTTAAATTTTCACTAGACGCAATATTTAAAATATACTGCCAAGCAGTTCTTCCTGTTCTATTGCCTCTTTGAAGACTCCACTGAATAGCTTTTTTTCTAATTTTATCATCATAATTAATTTTATAATAATTACAATAAGCTCTAATAATCTCTAAATAATCTTCTTGTGATAATTTATGAAAACCAATCCACAAACCAAATCTATCACTTAGACTGATTTTTTCTTCAACGCTTTCATCTGTATGAATAGCTGATGATCTTTCATTATCTATCATGTCTCTTGGCATTAAATGCCGTCTATTAGATGAAACATACAATAAAATATTTGTTGGTTGATGTTGAATACTTCCATCTAATGTTGATTTTATGATTTTATAATCACTATCAATTTTTTCAAATGATAAATCATCAATAAAAATAATAAATCTGTAATGATATAATTTGCCAATAAGTTGATACAAATACTCAATATCAAAAATATTATTTTTGTTAAGTTGGATTAATTTTAAATTATTGTGTTTTGATAAAACTTTATGAAATACTGATTTTATTAAAGAGCTTTTACCATTTCCTCTAGCTCCCCATAGTAGGGCATTATTAGTAAAGTTACCCTCAGCAAAATTAATTGTATTTTTTAATAAAATTTCTTTTTGACTATCAACGCCTATAATGAGTTCTAAATCTAGTGGTTTAAAATCTTTAATAGCATGGATACTTTTGTTTTCATTTTTCCAAATAAAATACGCATTTTGCCCAACAGTTTGCTTTAATAAATAATTTTTAAAAAACATCTATTTTGTTACTTTAATTGCTTTTTTCTTTTACACAGTATAAGAAATCTCTCAAATTAATAATCAAGGAAATTTATGGAATCAATTGGCGCTTTTCTACCATTAATTTTAATTTTTGGTGTTTTTTATATTCTCTTAATTCGACCTCAACAAAAGAAGGTAAAGCAACACCGTGAAATGTTAAACAATCTTCGAAGAGGTGATAAAATAATTACTTCTGGCGGAATTATAGGAACAATTAATAAAGTTGCGGATAACAGAGAATTACTAGTTCAGGTTTCTGAAAATGTTGAAATAAAAATTGCACCTGGAATGGTGGCTGATCTATATACTTCAGCTGAGACAGAAAAAAAACAACAATCAAAAGAAACTAAGACTGAATCAAAAGGTGGATTATTATCAGGTCTTTTGGGTAAGAAAAAATAATTACATATGAAAAATTATCCTCTATGGAAAATTTTTATAGTTTTTATTTTATTATCTTTAGGTATAATATTTGCAATCCCATCTCTATTATACAAAGAAGATACGGGAAATTGGTATCTAGATAATCGTTTAAATCTAGGTTTAGATTTGCAAGGAGGTTCATATCTCCTTCTAGAGGTTCAAACTGATGTTTTAATTAAAGAAGAGTTTGAAAATTTTAGTGACACTTTAAGAGTTATTTCAAGAGAGAATAGAGTCAAGATAAATAACATCGAAAAAAATGATGAAGAATTAAAAGTGCGCTTTGATAGTGTAGATAAGTTGAATATAATAAAAGATGATTTTTTAAAAAAATATCGTTCAGTAAGTTTTAGAATATCTAATAATGTAGCAATTATATCTATTAATGAAATTTATAAAAAATCTATTCAAGATGGAGCTATTAAACAATCATTAGAAATTGTTAGAAAAAGAATTGATGAATCTGGCACAAAGGAACCTCTTATTCAAAGATCTGGAAGTAATAGAATACTGCTTCAATTGCCAGGTGTAAAAGATCCAGAAAGAATAAAAGATCTTTTAGGAAAAACTGCTAAATTAAATTTTCATATGGTTGATGACGATGATACTAAATCATTATCTCTAAATATCGCTCCATTTGGTAGAATGATTGTTTCAGATATAAATAATCCAGATTTAAAATATTTATTAGAAAAAAAATCTAGAGTAGGGGGTGAAAATTTAATTGATGCATATGCCTCTTTTGATCCCACCGAAGGTCATGCCGTTTCTTTTAGATTTGATACTACTGGCGCTCAAAAATTTGGTAAAGCAACTTCAGAAAATATAGGAAAAAGATTTGCTGTTGTTTTAGATGGTGTTGTAATTACTGCACCTGTTATTAACTCAGCAATTACTGGAGGATCAGGAATAATTACTGGAAACTTTACTTCTCAAGAAGCAACAGATTTAGCAGTTTTATTAAGAGCTGGAGCATTACCTGCACCATTAGAAATTGTAGAAGAACGATCTGTAGGCCCAGGACTAGGAGCTGACTCAATAGCAGCTGGCAAGATAGCTGCTATAATAGGCATGGTGTTAGTATGTATATTTATGATACTAATTTATGGATCTTTTGGTTTAATCGCTAATGTATCACTAATAGCTAATTTGTTTATAATAATTGCTTTGTTAGGCACAATTGGCGCTACTTTAACTTTGCCAGGTATCGCAGGTATAGTTTTAACAATCGGGATGGCAGTTGATGCAAATGTTTTAATCTTTGAAAGAATTAAAGAAGAAAATATTAAAAATAAAAAAATATACGAAACTATTAAAAAAGGTTTTGATAGAGCACTTTCAACAATTTTAGATGCCAACATAACAACTTTGATAGCGTCCTTACTACTTTTCATTTTTGGCTCTGGACCAATTAAAGGTTTCTCAATTACATTATCCTTAGGAGTTATAGCCTCTATGTTTACTGCATTAATGCTTACTAATCTTTTAGTTCATGTATATATTTCTTTTACTTCAAAAAAGGAGCTTAATTTATAATGTTTGGTTTAAATAAAATCATTCCTGTTGACTCAGATTATAAATTTTTAAACCATAGAAAAAAATTTTATATAGCTTCTGGTATAGCTATTCTTTTATCTTTAATCCTTCTATTTTTTAAAGGTTTGAATTTAGGAATCGATTTTAAAGGCGGTACTTTAATTGAAGTTAGTACTAAAAATACTACTATTGGTGAATTACGTGATATTTTATCACCAAATTTTAATGAAGTTTCTCTTCAAGAATTTGGTAATGAAAATACTATAATCATTAGATTGCAAAATGAAAATAATCAGGAAAGCATTAAAACAGTTAATAAAGTTAAACAGATCATTAATGACAAAGTAGAAGAGTTTAGAAGATCTGAATTTGTTGGCCCTACAATTAGTTCTGAATTATTATGGAAAGGTTTTCAAGCAGTTTCTTTTGCACTATTTGCAATTTTAATTTATATTTGGTTAAGGTTTGAGTGGCAATTTGGTTTTGGCGCTGTAGTAGCCTTAACACATGATGTTCTGTTTACGCTAGGCGTTTTATCAATTTTGAATGTAGAATTTTCTCTTTCCACAATTGCAGCTGTATTGACAATCGCAGGATATTCAATAAATGATACTGTTGTAATTTTTGACAGAGTCAGAGAAAACTTAAGAAAGTATAAAAAACTTGAACTCTTAGATTTGTTTAATTTATCAATTAATAATACACTCTCAAGAACTGTTATGACTAGTATTACGACACTATTAGCATTGTTATCACTTTATATTTTTGGTGGTGAGGTGATTAAGCCTTTTGCTTTAACAATGATTATTGGAGTATTGATAGGTACGTATTCTTCAATATTTATTGCGGTCCCAACTTTGTTAGTATTTAAGTTTAGACCGCAAGAAGAAGATGAAAATTAGTTTAAGCTTTCTTTAAGAAATTTTCTGTTACTTTTTCCCAGTTAACCATATTGTCAACGAATGCTTTTAAGTAATCAGGTCTTCTATTTCTATAATCAACGTAATAAGAATGTTCCCAGACATCACAACCCAATAGGGGAGTGTGATTATGTACAATAGGGTTTTCTGCATTAGGAGTTTTGGTAATTTCAAGTTTACCACCATTTAATACAAGCCAACACCAACCTGAACCAAACTGTCCAATACCAGCGTTTATGAATGCCTCTTTCATTTCTTCTACTGATCCTAAATCTTCATTAATTTTATTTTCTAATTCAGAAGGTATTTTACCATCTGGGTTATTTTTCATAATTTCCCAAAAATGAATATGATTTAAATGCTGTGAAACATTGTTAAATACAGGAGCATTTTTATTATATGAATTTTTAACAATATCTTCTATCGAATCTTCACTTAAATTATTTTCTTTAATAAATTTATTACCATTAGTGACATATGCCATGTGATGTTTGTCATGATGCAACTCTAAAGTTTCAGCAGACATATAAGGTGCAAGAGCATCTTTACTATAAGGTAAATCAGGCAACTCTAAGTTTATCATTTTTTTTCCTTCATTTATAAAATTTTTTTTAAGAAACTACCTGTAAAGCTTTTTTTACTATTTGCAATATCTTCAGGAGAGCCCTTTGCTATGATTTCACCTCCTTTAACACCTCCGAGAGGACCTAAATCAATAATGTAATCTGCTGTCTTTATAACATCTAAATTATGTTCAATAACAATAACGGTATTACCCTCATCTACCAAAGTATGTAATATTTTTAGTAACTTGTTAACATCATCAAAATGTAATCCAGTTGTTGGCTCATCTAAAATATATAGAGTTTTTCCAGTTGATCTTTTGGATAATTCCTTTGATAATTTAATTCGTTGAGCTTCTCCACCTGAAAGAGTGGTCGCTGATTGTCCAATTTTAATATAATCTAATCCCACATCAACTAGAGTTTTTAATTTTTGTTTTATTGAAGGTATTTTTGAAAAAAAATTGTAACCTTCTTCTACTGTCATATCCAACACTTCTGCAATTGATTTATTGTTATATTTAACTTCTAACGTTTCCCGGTTATATCTTTTGCCTTTACAAATATCACACTCAACATAAACATCTGCTAAAAAATGCATTTCAATCTTTTTGACACCATCACCCTCACAAGACTCACATCTTCCCCCTTTGACATTAAAAGAAAAACGTCCAGGCTTATATCCTCTTGCATTGGACTCATTTAAACCAGCATACCAATCTCTAATAGGTGTGAAACAACCTGTATATGTTGCTGGATTAGATCTTGGTGTTCTGCCAATAGGAGATTGATCTATATCAATAACTTTATCAATATTTTTTATACCTTTAAAATTGAAATAACTTTCTTCTTTATTCAATGATTTGTTAAAATATTCATCAAGTCTTTTGTATAGAGTATCAATTATTAATGATGATTTTCCACTTCCAGATACTCCTGTGACACAAATGAAATTTCCCAAAGGGAATTTTACTTCTAAATTATTAAGATTATTTGTTTTAATTTTTTGAAGAGTGAAAATTTTATTTTTATTAAATTTTCTTCTCTGATCAGGTATTTTAATTTCTTTTTTTTTATTTAGATATTGAGCAGTTAAACTTTTCGTATTTTTAAGTATATTTTTAAAGCTTCCTTGCGCCACAACCTCTCCACCATGAATTCCTGCCTTTACACCAATATCAATTACATGATCAGATTGCTTTATTGCATCTTCATCATGTTCCACAACTATTACTGTATTGCCAAGATCTCTTAATTTAAAAAGTGTATTAATTAATTGTTGATTATCTTTTTGATGTAATCCAATTGATGGTTCATCTAATACGTATAATACACCGGTTAAGCCTGATCCAATTTGACTTGCTAATCTAATTCTTTGACTCTCCCCCCCTGATAAGCTTTTACTTGCTCTTGCTAAAGATAAATAATCAAGTCCTACTTTATTTAAAAATTCTAACCTATCTTTTATTTCTTTTATTACTCCCTCAGCTATTTTGTTTTCGTTATTTGAGAGGTTTTGATGTATTTTATTAAACCATTTATAACAATCATCTATTGATTTTTTTGTAATTTCTCCAATGTGACTTCCTGTTATTTTAACAGATAAAGCTTTTTCATTTAGCCTGTAACCCTTGCATACTTCACAATCTCTCTCAGATAAATATTTTTCTAACTCATATTGAACCCACCATCTTTCTGTTTCAGAATATTTTCTATCAATGAAATTTATTATACCCTCAAAATCTCTCACAAATGTCAGGTCATTATTGTCGTCTCCGTAAAGTATAATCTCTTGAACATTTGTAGGTATTTTATACCAAGGAGTGCTGATATTAACTTTATAATTTTTTAAAATTTTTGATATTGTTTCAACAAAAAACTTTTTTTGATAACCAAAAACTTTGGTTTCCCATGGTTTTATCGCGCCTTTTAAAATTGATCTTGAGTCGTCAGGAATAATCTTTTTTTCATCAAAAAATTTTTCTATTCCAATTCCATCACATTCGTTGCAGGCTCCCATTGGAGCATTAAAGCTAAATAGTCGTGGCTCTATTTCCTCTATAGAAAAACCTGACACCGGACACGCAAATTTTGATGAGTATATCGATATCTTTTTTGTTTCCAAGTTCTCAAGATAAATTAAACCGTCTGATAACGCTAAACCTATTTCAATGCTTTCAGCTAATCTTTGTTGAATGTTTTTTTTTATAATTAATCTATCTACAAGAACATCTATATTGTGTTTAAAATTTTTTTTTAATTTTGGAACTTCATCAATTTCATAAATTGTTCCATCAACTTTTAGTCTTTGATACCCTTTCTTCTTTAATTCTTCTATTTCCTTCCTATATTCACCTTTTCTATCTCTTACTATGGGTGAGAGAATATAAGCTTTACTCCCGTCATTATTATCTAATATGCTATCACATATTTCACTAACACTTTGTGATTTGATCGGCAATCCTGTAGCTGGGGAGTAGGGAATACCAACCCTGGCAAAGAGAACTCTTAAATAGTCATAAATTTCAGTAACCGTACCAACTGTACTTCTTGGATTTTTTTGTGTTGTTTTTTGCTCAATAGAAATAGCTGGTGATAAGCCATCAATTGAGTCAACATCTGGTTTATTCATCATTTGTAAAAACTGTCTTGCGTAAGCAGACAAACTTTCAACATATTTTCTTTGTCCTTCAGAATAGATAGTGTCAAATGCTAACGTAGATTTACCTGAGCCACTGACTCCAGTAATAACTACAAATTTGTTTTTAGGAATATCAAGACTAATATTTTTTAAATTGTGCTCTCTTGCACCTTTAATAACAATTTTGTCTTGATTCATGGAATTACTGATAGTTTATTTATATAATTTGTTATAAAGATATATATAGAAAATCTATGGTTGGTAGTGTTAATAAGGTAATTTTGCTAGGAAGGTTAGGTAAAGATCCTGACATTAGATCTATGCAAAATGGAAAAAAAATTGCTAATTTTAGTATTGCAACTTCAAAGCGTTGGACTGATAGAGAGACTCAAGAAAAAAAAGAAAAAACCTCTTGGCACAATGTTGTAGTGTTTAATGAGGGTTTAGTTGGAATAGTTGAGCAATATGTAAAAAAAGGCTCTCAAATCTATGTTGAGGGTGAATTACAAACTCGTAAATGGCAGGATCAAGAGGGAAAAGATAGGTACACAACTGAGGTTGTTCTTCAAAATTATACTGGTAATCTAACTCTCCTTGGCTCAAGAAATCAATCCGATACAATTGAAAATCAGACATCATCAATGGATAATAACTCAGTTTCTGACGACTCATTTGGAGAGATGGCAAGTGATTCTTCTGATTTGGATGAAGATATTCCTTTTTAAATATTTACCTTAAATTAATAAATTAAATAACTGATAAATATAAATAATATTTTTATAATATTGAATTTAATAAGATTGTATTAATCTTGCTTATTTGCTATAAATTTTAATTGAATTTCGCAGAAAACCAATAAAAATCAGTGTCAGACAACAACATAAGTTCAAATAACGAGTCACCAAGTAATATTTTTAATATTTCCTTAGTAGAGGAAATGAAAAAATCATACCTCGATTATGCAATGTCTGTCATAGTTAGCAGAGCTCTCCCAGATTGCAGGGATGGACTAAAACCAGTTCATCGTAGAATATTGTATTCAATGAATGAGTCTGGTTACAATTTCAATAAACCATATCGAAAATCAGCAAGGATTGTCGGCGACGTTATGGGTAAATATCACCCTCATGGAGATGGAGCAATCTATCAATCAATGGTGCGAATGGCTCAAGATTTTTCAATGAGATTAGAGTTAGTTGACGGTCAGGGTAATTTTGGTTCTCTTGATGGTGACCCACCAGCTGCAATGCGATACACTGAAGCAAGGCTGGCTAAAGTTGCAGAGAAAATAGTAACTGATTTAGAAAAAGAAACAATTGCTTTTCAACCCAATTATGACGATAGCACAAAAGAACCAACTGTACTACCTGCTCAATTCCCTAATTTACTTGTAAATGGAGCTTCAGGTATTGCAGTGGGAATGGCAACAAATATTGCACCACATAATTTAGGTGAAGTTATAGATGCAACTCTATACTTAATTGAAAACCCAGATTCAGATATAAATGATCTTATTAAATTTATCCACGGACCTGATTTTCCTACTGGAGGTCAGATAATTGGTATAAAGGGTATAGTTGATACTTTTGAAACTGGAAAAGGTGGAGTAATATTAAGATCGAAGACATCAATTGAAAACTTTAAAAAAGATAGAGAAGCTATAGTTATTCATGAGATACCTTACCAAGTTAATAAATCTAAACTAATTGAAAAAATTGCTGAAACAGTAAAAAATAATATAATTGAAGGCATATCAGACCTAAGAGATGAGTCTGATCGTAATGGTGTTCGTGTAGTTGTGGAATTAAAAAAAGATGTAGATGCGAATATTATTTTGAACCAATTGTATAAACACACACTTCTTCAAACTACCTTTAATTCAAATATGCTAGCTTTAAATAAGGGTAAGCCAGAACAAATGAATCTAAAGGACATGTTAAGCGCCTTTATAGATTTTAGAGAAGAAGTAATTACTAAAAGAACAATATTTGATTTAAATAAAGCCAGAGATAAAGCTCACATTTTAATTGGCTTAGTAGTTGCTAATGCAAATATAGATGAGATTATAAGTTTAATTAAAGCATCCAAAGACTCCAAAGAAGCTAGAGAGAAACTAATTAAAAAAAAATGGAAATTGAGTGAAAAAAATCTTAATTTTATTAATTTAGTTGATGATGAAAATACACAAGTTGAAAAAAACATATTTTTATTTACTGAAGCACAAGCGAAAGCAATTCTTGAATTGAGATTGCATCGTTTAACTTCATTAGAAAGAGATGATATTCAAAAGGATCTAGAGCAATTAATTTTAGAAATAAAAAAATATCTCGATATTTTACAATCCAGAACAAAGCTTTTAAATGAAATTAAAAAAGAACTACATGAAATAAAAAAAGAATTTGCTACACCTCGCAAAAGTGAAATTATTGATAGAGAATATGAGGAAGTAGATGACTTGAAATATATTCAAAAAGAAGACATTGTAATTACTATTTCGAATAATGGCTATATTAAACGTTCTTTGCTTGAAAATTATAGAGCTCAAAATAGGGGTGGAAAAGGCAAAACAGGAATGTCAACTAGAGAAGAAGATTTTGTAAAAGAGATTCATTTGGCAGACACTCATACAAAGTTGTTAGTATTTTCTTCCTTAGGAAAAGTTTATTCTCTAAAATCACACGACATACCTGAAGCATCTTTAAAAGCAAGAGGTAAGCCAATTGTTAATTTATTACCCTTTTCTGAAAATGAAAAAATTGCAACATTCCTTCCTTTGCCTTTAGAAGAAAATTCTTGGTCTGAAAATTTAATAATTTTTGCAACTAAAAATGGAATGGTCAGAAAAAATAAACTAATTGATGTTGCTAAAAGTGGAAAACGTGAATTAAGAGAGAATGGAAAATTAGCAATAAAACTGGTTCCCAAAGATCAGCTTATTGGAATTAAATTAGCAAATCAAGAAGATGATATTCTTTTATCAACCAAAAATGGAAAATGTCTAAGATTTCCTCTAGAAAAACTAAGGTTATTTTCTGGATTAAATTCTTCAGGCGTAAGAGGTATCAACCTAGAAAAAAAGAATTATGTAATTTCTCAGGCAATACTTAAACATTCAAAAATTGATATAAATATTAGACAAGATTACCTCAGGGCTGCTTCTGAAAATAGAAAAAGTGCTGGGAGTCTAAAACCTGAATTTAACGAACTTAATTTAAATGAAGAATTCTTACTAGCTTTAACAACAAATGGTTTTGGGAAAAGATCATCAGCATATGAGTATAGAATTTCAAACAGAGGAGGTAAAGGTATTACTGGCATCTTAACTTCCGAAAAAAATGGTGAAGTTATTGATTGTTTTGTCGTCCAAAATAACGATCAAATAATTTTAGTAACAGATAAAGGGCAAATTATACGTGTTAACGTTAATCAAATAAGGATTGCTGGTAGATCAACTAAAGGAGTTAGTGTATTTAAAATACCAAAATCAGATTCAATAGTTTCTGTTTCTCGAATACAAGATATTGATAATAAGTATGACTAAAATTGGAGTTTACCCTGGTACTTTTGATCCAATGACTAATGGTCATTTAAATATAATTAAAAGATCACTAAAAATAGTTGATCAATTAATAATAGGTGTAGCTGATAATCAAAATAAAACCCCTTTGTTAAGCATAAATGAAAGGAAAGATATCATTAAAAATGATTTAAATTCAGAAAATATAGATAACAAAAAAATTTCTATTTTATCTGTTCAAGGGCTTTTAACAGAATTTGCAAAATCTCATAATGCAAATTGTATTATACGTGGTTTAAGAGCTGTATCTGACTTTGAATATGAATTTCAAATGACAGGAATGAATTATCAACTTAGTCCAGACATTGAGACGGTTTTTTTAATGTCTTCAGATAATAATTCTTTTATCTCTTCTAATTTAGTTAAAGAAGTTCATAAACTAGGTGGAGATGTATCTAAATTTGTTTCAAAAAATACTATTAACATTTTAAATCGTAAAAAGTCTTTATCATAGGCCTTGCGTTCATGAATATTGAACTATATAGACATCAGATTGATGGGCCCTTAGCTCAGTTGGTAGAGCAATTCCCTTTTAAGGAATGGGTCGCAGGTTCGAATCCTGCAGGGCTCACCATCTTCAAATGAGACAAACCATAATCAAAAATATTGCCACGGGAATTGCTAAAAATTGCGATATTCTTAAAAAAAATGATAATTTTTTAGAAGTGGTTCTTGAAGGTACAACAATTAAAATAATATTAAAAAAAAAAGGTGAAATATATGTTGGTTCTTACAAGGATATGGAGTTCACTTCTCTAGGGTAGTATGATCATTTATAATTGAAATTTCATTTTCGTAATCTTCTTTTAGGTACTTTTCTATTAACTTTGAACTGATTTTATTACCTTTACCAACACCAGGACAATTAACCGATATATCTTCATTCCAAGTTTTTGCATTCATATTTTCATTCCAAAAAGGCCATGTTCTGCATTGAGATGGTCTAGAGTCATATACTGTACATTTATAATTTTTAAGAAATAAGCACTTTCCATTTAAACTCTTATTTTCGGCAAGATGAATATAACCGTCAGTTGTTTGGCAATATTTCTTTTTGAAATTTTCAACTGGTAAATTAAAATGTTTAGCAAATCTAGTTAAATCATTCTTGCTTAAATATACAAAACCATATGATCCTCTTGATATACAACAATTGCCAGAGTTTTGACATTTAAATTTAATTCCATCTTTATAGTTTATTTTTGACATTATCCCGCATCTAAAGTTTTAATCGCTGTATCTCGTTCATGTATGTATAGTAAATTTTTTAAGTTTTGATTTTTATCTTTTAAAAGTTTTGGATCATCATTAATTACATTATCTGCCTCCATTTTAGCCTCTTCTAGTAAATCACTATCGAAACTAAGATCAGCTACATTAAATGAGGGTAAACCAGACTGTTTTTTTCCTAATATTTCTCCCGGGCCCCTAATTATTAAATCTTCCTCCGCAATTTTAAAACCATCATTAGTTTCTGTCATAATTTGTATTCTTTTTTTTGCAGTATCGCCTAAATTTTCTTTATGTAGAAGAATACAAAATGATTCTTGGTTATTTCTGCCAACCCTGCCTCTTAATTGATGTAATTGTGCTAAACCAAATCTTTCAGCGTGTTCAATTATTATTGTAGTAGCTGACTTTATATCTATCCCAACCTCTATTACTGTTGTTGCAACAAGTATTCTAAAATCTTCATTTTTAAATTTTTCCATTATATTTTCTTTTTCTTTTTCATTCAATTGACCATGAATAAGAAGAACTTTATTTTTAAATATTTTATTCAGATTATTGAATCTTTCAGCAGCAGCTTTTAGATCAAGTTCTTGAGACTCTTCTATTAATGGACATACCCAAAAAAATTTTTCAGTTGTTTTTTGAATTTTATTACTAATTCTATCAATTAGTTGTTTTTCTTTTTTTAAACTTAAACCTGAAGTCATAATTTGTTTTCTACCAATTGGCTTGTCAATTAATCTACTTTCATCCATATCTCCATAGGCAGCCAATGTGAGAGTTCTTGGAATTGGAGTTGCACTCATGACTAGTATTGAAGGTCGAAACCCTTTGTAATTAAAAGCTAATCTCTGATAGACTCCAAATCGATGTTGTTCATCAATTACGGATAAGCCTAAATTTTTAAACGTTACTTCTTCTTGAATAAGAGCATGTGTACCGATAATTAATTCTACTTCCCCATCACGAATTTTTTCTAATTTTTCTTTTCTAATTTTACCTTTATCTTTGCCAGTTAAAAGATTAATTTTGATAGGCAAATTCTCTAGTAATTTTGAAATATTTTCATAATGTTGATATGCAAGAATGCTGGTTGGAGCCATAAAAGCACATTGAAAGCCTGACTCAATTACGGTTAGCATTGAAGAAAGAGCCACAATAGTTTTTCCTGAACCTACATCGCCTTGTAATAATCTTATCATTTGAGTATTTGATTCTAAGTCAACTTTAATTTCTTCTAGAACTTGTGTCTGCGATTTAGTTAATTGAAAAGGTAAATTTTTAATTAAATTATTTTTCAAGTTATTGTTATTTTTAAATGCTACGGATTTTTTTTTACTATCAATAAGTCTTATAATCGCAATTGCTAATTGATGTGCATATAATTCATCAAAAGCCAATCGCCTTCTATAGATATTTTTATCAGCAAATGTATCTTCAATTTCAGGATTATGCAAATTTTCTATAGAATCTCTCCAGTTAATGAATTTGTATTTTTTTAAAATTCTACTATTAATCCACTCTTCTAAATTTGGGAGTGATGATAAAACCTGTTTTGATATTTTTGTAAAATATTTTAAATTTAGTCCAGCTGTTAAACTGTAGATCGGCTCTCTTTCCCTTAATAATTGAATTTTAGTTACATCCTCTACGGTTGAGGGATGAGTAATTTGGAACTTATTTCTGAAAAATTCTAATTTTCCTGAAATCATTCTAAAAGATTTGATTGGTAAAATTGATCTAACTACAGGATGTCTTGCGTTAAAATAAACAATATCAATTGGTGTTTCGTTTGCAACACAACTTACTTTATATGGCTGTCTTCTAAATTTTGATGGATTGTGTTTAAGAACTTCCACTTTCAAAGTTACTAAAGTGTTAATTGGGGCATCATGGATGTTATCATAATATTTTTTTTCTATTATTTTGTATGGAAAATGCCATAAGAAATGAATATTTAATGAAATCCCAAGTTTATTAATTGTATTTTCTATTTTGGGGCCAACACCCTTTAATTTATTGATTGGTGAAAGTAATAAGTCTAAATGTGCTGGTTTCATAGAATATATTAATATTTATATTATATTCTATTAAAGATCATATGACATTAAATTCACTTAAAAAAATAATAAAATATAGAGCTAATTATTCAGGCACTAAAGAAACAGATATATTATATGAAAAGTTTTTTATTAAAAACTTAGATAAATTTAGTAATGAGGATTTGATATTATTAAAATCATTATTTGACACCTATTCTGATGGCGAAATTTATTCAATTTTAACAAAAAAAACTGAGCCCAATCAAAAATTTACGAAACTGTTTAATAAAATAATATGAGATTATGAAATTTTTAGGACCAATAGTTGAAAAATCTGAATCTTTTATTATTGGTGAAATTTTTCGAACTAGCAAAAATTCTCTAATTTATATAGCTAAAGATGATAGGGAGATTAATGATATTTATAGCAAACTCTTATGGTTGTTACCAAATAAAAAAATATTAATTTATAAAGCATGGGATCAAATTCCGTATGACAATATATCTCCCTCTAAGGAAATTCAAACATCAAGATTGAATACATTAAATTATCTTAATACTTATAAAGAAGAGCAAAAAATTCTTTTAACTACAGTTAACGCGATAATTCAAAAAACAATTCCAAAAATAATTTTAAACGAATATTTTTTAAATATTGTTACAAATACTAAATTAAACTTAAGTAATTTAATTTCATCTCTTATAAGACTAGGATATGAAAGAACATCTATAGTCAGAGATAAATCAGAATTTGCAATTCGTGGATCAATTATAGATATTTTTCTCCCACAATATAAAAGTCCATTTAGAATCGATTTATTTGACAGCGATATAGAGTCAATATTTGAATTTGACCCAATTACACAAAAGAGAACCACAAAAACCTCTGTTGAAAATATAATCCTTAGCCCAAGTTCAGAATTAATAATAGATGATAAAAATTTAGAGATATTTCGTTCAAAATTTAGAACTAATTTTGACAATTATAGAAAAAGTCAAGTTTATGAATTATTTTCAAATAGCGGGTTCCCTGCCGGAGGTGAACAATACTTACCGCTTTTTCATGAAAATATGGATACACTGTTTGATTATTGTGAAAACTATCATCTACTATTACAAAATGATGTTTTAGATTTAGCTCATGAAAGAATTGAAAATTTAAAAGATTTTTATTATGCCAGAATTCAATCTAATGAAAAATTTTATCTAAAACCAGAATTTTTATTCATTAATACTCAATCTTTTAAAAATAATATTAAATCATTTGAAACTACTATTTTATCATTATTTAAAAATGAAAATACTACTCCATTAAACATAAAAAAAATTAATAATATTTCTTCAATACGCAAAGAAATTGATTTTAATTTTATAAAAAAATTTTTTGAAATTAATTTTAAAAATAAAAAAATAGTTATTTGTTGCAATTCAAACGGATCATTAGAAAAAGTATCTAAAATATTATTTGACAATATTCATATAAGAGCAAAGAAAATTTCAAATTTCCATGAAATTACAAATAATTCTATTTTTATAACATCTTTGAAAATAGAAGAGTCTCTTGAATTTAATGATGTATTATTTATCAATGAAAAAACAATCTTTGGCTATAATTTTGCTGTCAAATCATCTCAAAAAAATAATAAACAAAAGTTTGTTTTTGAAGAGCTCAATAAGTTGTCTCAAGGATCTCTTCTTGTACATTCAGATTATGGGGTTTGTCGATTTAACAATATTAAGAAAATAAACCTGAATGATTCTGTGCATGATTGTTTGGAATTAGAATTTGCAGACAGTCAAAAACTTTTTCTACCTGTAGAAAATTTAAGTTATGTAACGAAATATGGAAATGATGATGAAACTAATATAAGCTTAGATAAATTAGGTGCCTCAAGTTGGCAAAAAAGAAAGGCTGAAGCTAAAAAGAAAATAAAAGATGCTGCAAAAAAGTTAATTAAAATTGCATCAAAAAGATTAGAGTCTAAATCATATCAGATCAATACTAATCATACAGAATATGATAAATTTTGTAGCACATTTCCATTTGTCGAAACTGATGATCAGCTTAACGCTATCAACGATGTTATTAATGATTTTGAAAAAAATACACCTAGCGACCGTTTAATTGTTGGAGATGTCGCCTTTGGTAAAACGGAGGTAATTATAAGAGCTTTATTTCTTGCTGCAAAATCTAAAGTTCAATCAATAGTTTTTGTTCCAACAACATTACTTTCACGTCAACACTATAATAATTTCATCAAGAGATTTAATTTGTTTGATATAAAAGTTGCAGAAGTATCAAGGCTAATTTCACAAAAAGAAAAAAATGAAATTTATAAAGAATGCGCTGAGGGAAACATTGATATTTTAATTGGTACTCATGCTCTTTTAAGTGATAAATTATCTTTTAAAAAACTCGGTTTAATTATTTATGATGAAGAGCAAAAATTAGGAACAATCCAAAAAGAAAAATTTAAAGAAATTGCTCCTAATGCACATGTTTTAGCTCTATCAGCAACACCAATACCACGAACATTATCTATGTCTTTATCGGGTATAAGAGATTTAAGTTTAATCCTCACAGCTCCTTACGAGAGATTAGCGGTAAGAAGCTATGTAACTAAATTTGATACAGTGACAATTTCTGAAGCGATTAAAAGAGAAATTTATGGAAGAAGAAATGGTGTTTATTATGTAACTCCAAGAAAAAAAGATATTCCATTTATTGAAGAGTTTTTAAAAGAAAATTTACCTAACATTAAATATGTTGTTACTCATGGTCAGTTGGCACCAGCAATACTAGAGTCAAGAATTTCAAAGTTTTATAATCAAGAAGTTCCTCTAATGGTTAGTACTAATATAATTGAAAATGGATTGGATCTTCCTCACGTTAATACAATTATAGTTCATAGATCAAATTTATTTTCTTTGGCTGCACTTTATCAACTTAAAGGAAGAGTTGGCAGATCTGTTAAAAGAGGTTATGCCTACATAACTTTTAAAGAGAATGAACTTAAAGATAATGGTAAGAAAAGATTATCGATTATAAATACTTCAGATGCTCTTGGTTCTGGTTTTAATATTGCTTCACAAGATTTAGATATGAGAGGAGGAGGTTCAATAATAGGAGAAGAACAAAGTGGGTTTATAAAGGAAATTGGCACTGAATTATACCATCAATTATTAGAAGAAGAGATTATTTTTCAAAAACATAAAAAATTATCAACTAATGATCAAATTAAAAACATTTTTCAACCAGTTATCAAAATTCCAGAAGAAATATACATACCTGATGACTACATAGATGATCTAGATTTGCGACTTTCTATTTATAAAAGAATATCTAATGTAACTGATTATCAAGAGCTTTCTAATTTAAGCATAGAGTTTGCTGATAGATTTGGGTCAATACCAAAACCTCTAGATAATTTATTTAATTTAATAGAGTTAAAAATTCTATGTATCAATAACAACATAGAACAACTTGAATTTAGTAGAAAGGGAATTGTCATTGGTTTTTACAAAAATAATCCTAATAATCCTGAAAAATTACTTAGTCTCACTCTTAATAAAAATGATCATTATGCATTGAGACCTGATCAGAAAATTTTTTATAATTTTAGAGGTTATTTAAATGAAAATAGATTTAAATTAGCTAAGAAAATTATAACCGAAATTTGTTAAATTTATTACAGTTATGATGGCGGAGAGAGTGAGATTCGAACTCACGAACGAGTTGCCCCGTTGCCGGTTTTCAAGACCGGTGCTTTCAACCGCTCAGCCATCTCTCCGTTTTAGTGGATTTTGTTATACTTTTAAATATATTAAAGTCAAAATATAAAGGATATAAAAATATACGAATTTGTAAAAATTTGCTATCTCAGATCTATGTTTCTTAAATATTTTTTTCTATTTATCTTTTTATTTACTTTCTCATTAAATGCTTGTGAAAAACCAAAAATGCCCACTGCTAGTGAATGGAATGATTGGTTGGAAGATGTTAGAGGCGAAGCTAGAGATAAAAATATCAGTCAAAAAACAATAAACTTTTATTTGTCCGATGTTAAACCTCAGGAAAAAATTATTCTTCGTGATAGATGTCAACCTGAGTCAACAATTACACTCAAAGAATATTTGTATTATCGTGTTGACAAATCTAGAGTAATAGCTGGTAGAAATATTTTAAAAGATCATAAAGATATTTTAAATAAAATTTCTAAACATTTTGGTATTCAACCTCGTTTTATTGTGGCTGTATTAGGCATGGAAAGCTTTTATGGAAGAAATCAAGGTAAAGTAGATACCATTACAGCAGTCACTACTTTAGCATTTGATAGACGTAGAAGTGATTTTTATAGAAAGCAATTATTTGCTGCTCTAAAAATATTAGATGACGGATTAGTACCTGATGGACAATTGATAGGTAGTTGGGGTGGTGCTGTCGGAATGACTCAAATGATACCAACTACTTTTTTAGAAAGTGCTTATGATTGGGATGGAGGAGGTATTGATATTTGGAATAGTTACGCTGATAGTTTTGCTAGCACAGCAAATTATTTAACTTCAATTGATAAGAATCCTTGGTCAAATGACAGTACTTGGGGAAGAGAAGTTTTACCTCCTAAAAACATAGAAGAAATCTATGCATCATTAAAACAGGATAATCCAAAAGGATGTGGTGCTGTTAAAAGAAGATCTATTCCTAAATCTTTACCAGAATGGTCGAATTTGGGCTTTAAAACAATAAATAATACTCAACTTCCTCAAAGATCAGACCTTGAGGCAAGATTAGTTGCTCCAGATGGTGTTAAAGGGAGAATGTTTTTAGTTTATCCCAATTATAAAAATATTTTGTATTATAATTGTTCATCTTATTACGCTATATCAATAGGACTGCTTAGTGATGAAATTAATAATTAGTTTATTTTTTATTATTTTAATTTCTTGTGAAAATATTTCAAAAAATGAAGT
This sequence comes from uncultured Alphaproteobacteria bacterium, assembly GCA_902595855.1. Lineage (GTDB taxonomy): Bacteria > Pseudomonadota > Alphaproteobacteria > HIMB59 > CACPNW01. The sequence continues at coordinate 5,401 of CACJRY010000010.1, read as the reverse complement.
TGTAGGTAAAATTGAAAATACAAAAAATCTCATTCAAGACAAAGCTAGTGAAAATGTAGGTAAATTAATTAAAAACCAAAAAAACAAAGAAAAAGAAATTTCAACTCATGACAAAATTTTCTATTTAATAGGTGATCCTTATTTTATTGAAGGAGTAAAATATATTCCCAAAGAAGATTATTCTTATTCAGAAGTTGGACTTGCCACTTTTTATGATAAAGAGTTGCATAACCAAAAAACTCTTAATAATGATCTAAACAAAGTTACAGAATTACTTGGTCGACACAAAACTCTACCTTTGCCCAGCATTGTAAAAATAACAAATTTAGAAAACGGATTATCTTTAACAATTAAAGTAATTGACAGGCATGATGACAATGCTTCAGTTATTCAAGTTTCTCGTAAAGTGGCTCAATTATTAAGATTTTACAAAAATAAAATAGCTAGAGTAAAAGTAGAAATTTTATCTGATCCATCAAAACAATGGAAAAATGTTACTATGTCCATCAATGATGAAGATTTTAACTCTACGGTTGAATCAGCGCCAACTGAAATCGTATCTATTTCTAACATAGATGATGATAATGAAGAGATTACTTTACAAGAAGATATTGAGCAACCAATTGAATTAGGTTTCCAGAAAGTAGAAAATTTAGAACTATTTTTACATATTAATAATTTCAAAAATTATGAAGATATTCAAAAAATTGTTAATGAGATACAATTAAAAGAAAAATTCACTTCAGAAAATATGGGTGATTTTTATAAACTAATAATTGGCCCAATTGAAAACGAAGTAGCCAATAAATTAGTTTCGACATTCATTCTTAAAGGTTATAAGGATAATGAAATAATTTTGGAATAATCTTACTTACAACATATTTAAAAATTATAAATAATATTATGAGAACACAAACTATCACCTTCATCCTATTAATTTTCTTAATTTCTAAAAATTTATTTGCAATTGATACTAAAGCTGAACAAGCAATAGTTATGGATTTTGATACAAATGAAGTGCTTTTTGAAAAAAGTTCACATTCAAAAACACCACCTGCCTCTATGACAAAAATTATGACAGTTTATGCAGCCTTTGATAGATTAAAAAATACTGATCTCTCAATTAATAATGAGTGCACTGTTTCTGCAAAAGCATATAAAATGGGCGGATCAAGAACATTTCTTGAAATAGATGATAAAGTTTCAATTGATAAACTTTTGAAAGGTATAATTATTCAATCTGGAAATGATGCTTCTGTAGCTCTAGCAGAATGTTTAGCTGGCACAGAAGAAGATTTTGCAAAATTAATGAATTTTTATGCCAAAAAAATAGGAATGAATAATACTAATTTTGTTAATTCATCTGGATGGCCAGAAGATAATCATTATTCAACTGTTCATGATTTAGCAGTGTTATCAAATGCAGTCATTAGAGAGTTTCCTGATTTATATCTATATTTTGCTGATGAAGAATTTACATATAATGATATCAAACAACCTAATAGAAATAAATTATTACGTTCAGTTCAAGGAGCTGATGGATTGAAAACTGGTTTTACAAAAGCATCTGGTTGGGGAATTGCAGCAACAGCAAAAAGAGAAAATAGAAGAATAACAGTTGTAATAAATGGAACAAATAGCTCTAGATCAAGAATGAATGAGTCTGCAAATTTAATTAATTGGGCATTTTCTCAAACAAATCAGAAAGAGCTAGTGAAAAAAGATCAGTTAATTACTACAGCAGATGTGTGGCTTGGAGATAAAGCAAGAGTCAATTTAATTTCATCAAAAAAAGTTATATCTACTTTGTCTTTTGATCAATTACAATTAATCAAATCCTCAATAAAATATAAGAAACCTTTAGAAGCTCCAATCTCAAAAGGTAGCACATATGGTAAATTATTAATTGAAATAGAGGGCAAACCGGATATTGAAGTTGATTTAGTAGCTGATGAAGATGTTGGACCTGTAAATCCAATTTTAAAATCCTTTGCCGCATTAAAATATCTGATCTTTGGCTCAACTTTAAATGAATAAAAAAAAAGGTTTATTTTTAACTTTTGAAGGACCTGAGGCCAGTGGTAAATCATCACAAATTTTACTTTTAGAAAAATATCTTAAAAAAAACAAAATTTCATTTGTGATAACAAGAGAACCTGGCGGAACTAAAATTGCAGAGTCATTGCGTAATCTTATTTTAAAAGTTAAGTCAGATATTAATATTCAAGAGGAAATATTGTTACTTATGGCAGCTAGGTCAAATCATATTAACAATGTAATAATTCCCGCTCTAAAAAGAGGAAAATTAGTTATATCAGATAGATTTGCTGACTCTACTTTTGTTTACCAGGGTTATGTAAATAAATTTGGTATACAAAAAGCAAAAAATTTACATAAAAGTCTATTAAATAATTTTTTACCCCATAAAACTTTTCTGTTTGAATTATCTACCAAGTTAATTCTATCAAGGTTAAAGCAAAGAAAATTAAAAAATAAATACGATAAATTAGATAGAAAATTCCATGACACTGTTAATAGAGGTTATAAATTAATTTATAATAACAAAAGATTTATAAAAATAGATGCATCTAAGCCTATTACTCAAATTAATAATGAAATAATAAATTATATAAATTTATTGTTATGAAAGCATTAGTGGGTTTTGAAAAAGAATTTGAAATTATTTCAAAAAATTTAATTGCTGACAAACTAAATAACTCGGTTCTTATTTGTGGAAATAAAGGAATAGGTAAATATTTTTTTATTATTAAAATAATTGAAGAGTACATGAAATTAAAAATCAACTCAGATCAAATCAATCATCATTTAACTCTCTTAGATAATAATTCACATCCTAATATTAAAATATTAAATAAAAAACTTGATGAAAAAACTGGTAAAGTAAAAAATAATATTACAATAGATCAAATTAGAGAATTAAATAATTTTTTTACAGAGACATCATTAATTGATAATTTTCCAAAATTTATTTTAATTGATAGCTCTGATGATTTAAATATAAGTTCTTCAAATGCTCTTTTAAAGATATTAGAAGAGCCAAAAAAGAATACTTATTTTTTTTTAATTTCACATCACCATTCTTCATTATTACCAACAATCAAATCTCGATGTTTAAAATTGCAATTGCCTACTCATAATTATAATAATTTTGAAAAAATTTTAATTTCTAATAATCTTAGATATGATGATGAATTACTAAAATTATTATTTGATATAACTAATGGCTCTCCTGGCATATCTTTTGAATATAATGTCGAAAATTTTATAGATCTATTTAGTCAATTAAAAAATTCTTTAATTGACAGTGATATTTTTTCAAATGAAAATAATACGTTAATTGATACATTTTCTGCCTTTGAAAATGATAGATTTAATATTCATTTATCACTATTTAAGTTTATTTTAGTTGTGTTGAAAAAAATAAAATTGGGTATCAATATAAAAGACATTTATTTATCTAATAGTGTTTTAGATATAGCAAATTTATCAAATAAGTTGAATACAGATATTATTGAAAAAAAATTTGATTACTTGATAAATAATGAAAATGATTTATTCACATTCAATCTAGATAAAAAATTTTTTATGATTAACTTTTTTTCTACAAAATAATTATTATGACTTATTTCATTACTACACCAATTTATTATGTTAATGACGCTCCTCATATCGGTCATGCTTACACAACAATTGCTTGTGATATTTTATCAAGATATAATAAGTTAAAAGGTGATAAAACATTTTTCTTAACTGGAACTGATGAGCATGGGCAAAAAGTAGAAAAAGCTGCTTTCTCTAAGAAAAAAGATACGCAAAATTTTGTTGATGAAATGTCCCAAAATTTTCGAGATTTAATTCCTTTTCTTGGCTGTCAAATTGATGATTTTATTAGAACTACAGAAGAAAGACATAAAATTGCAACACAATTTTTATGGAATAAATTAAAAGATAATGACCAAATTTACTTATCTAATTATGAAGGTTGGTATTCTATAAGAGATGAGGCATTCTATTTAGAATCTGAATTAACTAAAACGGAAAATGGACTTATTGCTCCTTCAGGAGCTCCAGTTGAATGGGTTAAAGAAGAAAGTTATTTTTTTAAATTATCACAGTGGGGGGATAAATTATTAGAATATTATGAAAAAAACCCTGATTCAATACTACCACGTTCAAGATATAATGAAGTTTTGAGTTTTATTAGGGGTGGATTAAAAGATTTATCAATTTCAAGAACAACTTTTAAGTGGGGTGTTCAAGTACCAGATACCGAAAACCATGTTATGTATGTATGGATCGATGCTCTATGCAATTATATTACAGCATTAAATTATCCAAATACTGACCATGATTCATTTAAGACATTTTGGCCTGGAATTCACGTTGTTGGAAAAGACATTTTAAGATTTCATGCAGTCTATTGGCCAGCATTTTTAATGGCTGCAGGATTAGAACCTCCAAAACAAATTTTTGCACATGGTTGGTGGACTAATGAGGGTCAAAAAATATCAAAATCTGTTGGAAATATAATTAATCCATATGAAATTATTGATACTTATGGGCTTGATCAAATTAGATTTTTTCTTTTCAGGGAAGTTCCTTTTGGTAACGATGGTGATTTTTCAAAAGATGCAATTGCTCAAAGAGTTAATGCAGATTTATCGAATAATTATGGAAATTTAGTTCAAAGAATAAGTTCATTTATAATTAAAAATTCTGATTCAACTGTTTTCAAACCTCAAAATTTCAAAGAAATAGATCATAAATTGTTAAAGTTATTTGATGAAACTTTAGTTGATTATCTTAAAAATATGAATTCTTTTCAAATTGATAAAGCTCTTAAAAATATTTTTGATTATTTATCTGAAGTTAATGCATATGTTGACTCTCAAGCTCCTTGGTCATTAAAAAAAACAGATGATCAAAGAATGAAAGATGTTTTATATTTAGTAACTTTAGTAACAATTAAAATTTCAGTATTTTTATATCCAGTAATACCTTCTAGTATTAATAAAGCACTTAAAATTTATAATTTATCAATTGATAATTTAAACTTAAACAATATTGAAAATTTTTCACCTGATTTGATTAATTTGAATATCCCCAAACCTCTTTTTCCTCGAATTGATTTGTGATTGACTCACACTGCCACTTAAATTTTGAAACTTTAAGTAAAGATCTTCCAAATATTGTTAAAAGATGCATTGATAATGGTGTTACGCATTTACTTTCGATAAATACTAACCCAAGAGATTTTCAAACACATTTGGATTTAATTAGTGATTTTGATAATATTTTCATTTCATATGGTATTCATCCTGAGGGAATTAATAATGATACGATCTTTTCTTTTGAGGAAATAGAAAAAGTAATTAAAAAT
>CACJRY010000009.1 GCA_902595855.1 uncultured Alphaproteobacteria bacterium | reverse complement strand
TAATTTTTGTAAAATGTTGACTCATTAAAAATGATTGAGAATCTACAAGTGATAACCATAATTTTTCTGTAATGAAAGGCATAATCGGATGAAGTAATTTTAAAATTTGTATAAAAATCCAGCCTGATACTTTTTTAGTTTCTTCTGATTTCTCATCATTAGCAAAATCTGATTTGATAAATTCAATGTACCAATCACAAAATGTATGCCATGTAAAATGATATATCAAACTTGCAATTTCATGAAATTGATATTTTTCAATATTTTTAAAATACTCAGCTTGAACTTTTTGATATTCTTTCAAAATCCATTTACTAGTATCAAGACTAATCTTTTTATTATCTAAACTATCAATAAATATAACCTGATTAATATTAAGAAAATTTGCTGCATTCCAAATTTTATTTGTAAATGATTTATAACCTTTGACTCTATCCTCTGCTAACTTTACGTCCCTACCAGGATTTAATAAGGCTGTGAGAGTAAATCGAAGCGTATCAGCTCCATATTTATCAAGTAAAACTAATGGATCAATTATATTACCTTTTGATTTAGACATTTTTTGACCCTTTTCATCACGGATTAAAGGATGAATATAAACATCTTTAAAAGGAGTTTGCTTCATAAAATATGAACCCATCATCATCATTCTTGCTACCCAAAAAAAGATAATATCAAAACCAGTCACTAAAACATTTCCTGGATAAAACCTATCTAGTTCGTAGGTTTTATTTGGCCAATCTAATGTAGAAAAGGTCCAAAGTGCTGAAGAAAACCAAGTGTCTAAAACATCCTCATCTTGAATTAATTTTACTTCTTTGCCATAATGTTTATTTGCCATCATATTTGCATCATCAGCTGATATTGCTACAAAGCATTTTTTATCAGGACCGTACCAAGCAGGTATTTGATGACCCCACCATAACTGTCTGGAAATGCACCAAGGTTGGATATTTTCCATCCAATTAAAAAAAGTATTTTCCCAATTTTTAGGAACAAAATTTGTTTTGGCTTCCTTTACAGATTTTATAGGATCAATAGATAATTTCTTGGCATTGCAAAACCATTGATCAGTGAGCCAAGGTTCAATTATTACACCTGATCTATCACCGTAAGGCACAACCATATCCTGTTTTTCTTCTTTTATTAGAAGTCCTAAATCTTTAAGTTCTCCTAAAATTAATTTACGTGCCTCAAACCTATCTAATCCTTTATATTTACTAGGGGCATTGTCATTTATTTTTGCAAACTGATCAAAAACATTAATAAATTCCAGCTGATGTCTTTTGCCTACTTCAAAATCATTAAAATCATGCGCAGGAGTAATTTTAACTGCCCCTGATCCTTTTTCAGGATCAGCATATTCATCGGCAATTATAGGCAATTCTCTTCCTACAAGTGGAAGATTACAAAAATTACCAATTAAATCTTTATACCTTGAGTCATCAGGGTGCACAGCTACAGCTGAGTCTCCTAACATAGTTTCAGGTCTAGTTGTTGCAACAACAATGAAATTATTATTATCTATTGGATATTTAATATGCCATAAACTTCCCTCTTGTTCTTTTTGCTCAACTTCTAAATCTGAAATTGCAGTCAGTAATTTTGGGTCCCAGTTTACTAATCTTTTATCTCTATAAATTATGCCATCATTAAATAAATCGACAAATACTTTTTTTACAGCTTCAGAAAGACCCTTATCCATTGTAAATCTCTCACGCGACCAATCGGTAGATGCTCCCAATCTTCTTAATTGGTTATTAATACTACCTCCAGACTCCTCTTTCCACTCCCAGACTTTTTCAATAAATTTTTCTCTTCCTAATGTTCGTCGATCTAAACCTTCGTCTGATAATTTTCTTTCAACCACCATTTGTGTGGCAATTCCAGCATGGTCCGTTCCAGCTTGCCATAAAACTTCTTTTCCCTGCATGCGATGATAACGAATTAAAATATCTTGAATTGTAAAAGTAAGTGCATGACCCATATGAAGACTACCCGTAACATTTGGTGGTGGCATCATAATTGAATATGACTCTTCATTTTTTTTTGACTTAAAGCTGTCTGAATTTTCCCAATTCACATAAATTTTCTTTTCATCTTCAATAAAATTAAAAAACTTAGCTAAAGACATACTATTTTTTATTTTTAAAATAATTATCGAGAATAATTGGTATTTTTTTTTCTAACATTTGTGTCATTTTCTTTTCCAATAAATTAGATAATTTCTCATCAATAATATTATTTATTGTATTTAAATCATCAGATTTATTAAGAAGTTTGACCGTTCCATCATCATTGATTTTTTTATTTAATATTAGCACATTATCATTTTGTTGAGAGATATCATTTTCATCTTCTAGTGCTCTTCTTATGACGTCGAGAGTGTCTTTTATTGAGTCATTTGAGGTCATTAAGCTCTTATAAATTAAGAAAGAGAAATACTAAAGATTAATTATATTCAGGAAGATATTTTTCAAATGATGAGATCAAAGATCCTTCAAGGGCCATAATATTAAAATAGTTTAATATCATATCTTTTTTTGAGGTATTTAAATTTACTTTAACATTTAGCAATTCACTTTCGGCATCAATAAGTTCATTTATAGTTTTTGTTCCAATGTTGTATTCTTCTTGGATACTCTCCAGGGAAGTTTGAATTGACTCAATCTGCTTATTATTGGAGGTTATATTTGATTTACTGATCAAGTAATTTTTGTATAAATTAGAAGCCTGAATGCTTAAATCTTGTTTAGCATCATCTAAAGTTAATTCAGCTTGTAAAAGTTGTGACTGATATTTTCTAATATCAGACTTATCATTATTTTGCTGAAATATTGGGATTGTAAGTGTCAACCCGATTGTTCCATTTGTTTTTTCAGTACCAGAATCAATTCTACCAGAGTCTGAATATTCTACAGAAGTAGATAAATCTAAAGTAGGTTTGTTATTAAGCTTTTCTTTAGCTAGAAGTAAATTTGAGTTGCCAATGTCATTATTAAGAAGAGCTAGAGAATAATTATTTTTTTCAACATTTTCTAGAAAAGAATTTAAATTTATATTTCTATCTAAATCAATAACATCTTCTAAGTTTACTGCCTTTAGCCCAACAATTCTATTAAAGGTAATTTTACTTACTTCATAGTTCTGTTGAGCGATGAATAAATTTGTTTCTGCAATTGCATAAGCTGACTCTGCATTCTGAAGATCATAAAGAGTAGCTGAACCTAAATCAAATTTAGTTTTTGTTTCATCTAAAAACCTTGAAACTGAATCAAAATTTTTATTACTTGCCTCGAGAGATTTTTCGTAATTAATAACAGTCAAATACCCTTCAATTGCACTCAAAATGAGATTTTGAATAGTGACATTAAAATTTATTACTTCTCTATCAAACAACAATTTCGATCTTTCAATTTCAAGATCTTTTTCACCGGCATCATATAAGTTCTGGCTTAGAGATAATTTGTACTTATCAGTAAAAGTTTCAGGAGTTGTTGTAGTAGTAGATGTAGTAGAGTCTGATGTTGAGTAAGTTCCAGAAATTGTACCAGTTATAGTAGGAAGTTTTTCATTATAAGCATTTTCTATCAATTCTTTAGACTCAATTAGTTTTTCATAGGCGATTTTAACTTTAGGGTTTTTTTCAATTGTGCTTTTAATTGCCTCGTCAATATCAATAGCAAATACAGAATTTGTACATAATAAAAATATAATTGTTAAAAATTTGTACATTAAAAATTGAAACTTTCTTCTTTTTTTTCAAGATAAAAGTTTGAGAATACATCAAATAAAAAATCTTTTGAATAATTATTTTTATATTTTGTCATTTTGTAAGCTTTAGATAGGTCATTATTCAATTTTTCAATATATATTAATCTTCCTCCCACATTTATTTGGTTAAGTAAATTTAGATTAATACTATATTGTGGACAATCGATAATAATTAGATCAAAAGGTTCTTTTTCTGGGAGGCCTTCAACTAGATTATTTTTAAATACATATCCGTTAGTAACTTTGTTCTCTGCAAAGTTTTTATTAATATTATCTAAACTTTTCTCATCTTCTTCTGTTACATAAATTTCTCTACAAAGTTTTGATATCAAAACTGAAAGGTAACCAGTTAGCCCCCCGATATGTAATACCTTTTCATTATTTTTAATATCGGCAAAATGTAAAATTTGAGCTAAATGAAGATTTTTAAGGTACCCCCTATTGCCGAAGATAGATATATCTTGATCTGAATAACAAATATTCAAATTGTCTTCATATATGAATTTTTCTTTTTGAACTCTATTAAAAGTATCAAGTAAAGTAATATTTGTTATTTTATTTGGCCTGAGTTGATTTTCTATCATCATCTCTCGATTTTTATCAAAATTCATTTTTTTAAAAGGATTTTTTTGTTTTTTATATACATAATAACGTGAATAATTGATATGTTTTTATTTTTTTCATTCTCAAATTTTGATTAATTGACTTCAACTTAATAACAGATTAATTGTCCAAAAAAATTTGGCTCGGTGGCAGAGTGGTGATGTAGGGGCCTGCAAAGCCTTGCACAGCGGTTCGATTCCGCTCCGAGCCTCCAAATCTAAATTTTACTTGTTTTTTGATCCTTTTTTTATTAACAGATGATTTGTGTTCCTCGGTAGCTCAGTGGTAGAGCAATCGGCTGTTAACCGATCGGTCGCTGGTTCGAGCCCGGCCCGGGGAGCCATTTTAATCATATAATATTATTAAATTTTATCCTTTTTTAGTTGAATAAATCTAGTATCGTATCTTTTGTATGAGACTTTTATACTTTTTAATTTTTATTTTTTTTACATTTTCTTCAAACATAACATTATCTAAAGAATACCTAAATGATACTACAGATATTGATAGATTAAAAATTTGGGAAGAACTTAGGGATTCAATTTTACCTGACTCTCCCATTCAAGATGCTTTTGATTATGCATGTTTATATCTCTCCATAAATCCTGACAATTTGGATGTCTATAAGGGTGGTTTTGTCCGTTATGGAAAAGTTAATAAGAAAAAAATTCAAGGTTATATAGAACTTACTGAAACAGAGTCGATGGATCTTACCGATTGTAATTTTTCTAAAGACTGAGTTTTGCTTCTACTAAATCATCAAATCTAGTTGTATAACATGGAGATACACTCTCTCTTCTCATTTTCCAAGATTTCTCAACACCTTCAGATGCTAATCTAATAGTGGAGCTACCATACCGTTCATTAATTCTATCCAATGTATTCATAATTGAGTCTGAATTTTCTCTATCATAATCTAAGAGTCCTCTTGTTTGTTTTGCTTTAGTTAATCCATAAAGAATAACACCAGCCTTTTTATATCGATATCCTTCGCGATATATTTTCCTTATTCCTTCCAAAGCTCGTTTTACAATTTTGATACTGTTATTTGTTGGATATGGCAGTTGTAATTTAATTGAATTTGAATACTGTTTTTCTTTTCTATTAAAATAATTTGTTAATACAAAAATACTCATAGACTCTGCGACCAATCCCTCCTCTCTTATTTTCTCTGCCACCCTTGTGCCATAACTTGAAACTGATTCTTCCAAATCATCAATTTTCTCTACTGGCTTGCTAAAAGATCTTGAGACGCAGCAGCTCTTTTTATCTGAAGGAATTAATTCTAATTCAATGCACGATACCCCACAAAGCTCTAAAAAAGTTTTCTCCCCAACCACTCCCATATTTTTTCTTATCCATCCTTTATCAAGCTGAGTAAAATCATAAGCAGTATTGATTTTGTATTTTTTTAAAAAAACAGATAAACGTCTACCAATACCCCAAACATCTTCTATAGGTGTTAATTTTAAAGCTTCATTTATATCAAACCAAGATTTTAATATGCACACCCCGTCATATTCCTTATTTTTTTTTGCAAGATTGTTTGCAATTTTTGAAAGTGTTTTTGTTGTGCTCACTCCTATACTTACAGGAATGCCTACCCATTGTTTTATAGTGCGACGTATATATTTACAGTATTTGCTTAATTCATAATTTTCAAAACCGTTTAGTCCGAGAAAAGCCTCATCTATAGAGTATATCTCAACTTCAGAAGCGAACCTTGCTAGCGTTTCCATAACACGCTGAGAGATATCTCCATACAAAGAATAGTTGGAAGAGAAAACTCTTACATTATTTTTATCAATAATTTTTTTGGCCTTAAAATATGGCTCTCCCATCTTAATACCTAATTCTTTTGCTTCAGCTGATCTAGTTATTATGCAACCATCATTATTAGATAAAACAACAATAGGTTTTCCAATTAGTCTAGGATTAAATATTCGCTCACATGAAGCATAAAAATTATTACAATCTATCAAAGCAATGGAATTATTTTGAGAGGGATGATTATTTGGTAATTGTTTTATGTATGACATAGGTCACTACTCCCCATATAAAACACTCCATCTCCTCTTTTACTTCAATGCTAGGATATTCATTGTTGGCTGAAACCAAAAATAATGCAGAGCCTTTCTTTCTTAGTTTTTTTACTGTTAAGTCACCAAAGACAGAGGCAATAACTATATTGTCATTTTTAGGTGTAATGCTCCTGTCTACAATCATTAAATCTCCTGAAAAAATCCCAGCCTGCATCATTGAGGGTCCACTCGCCTTCACAATAAAAGTAGCTGCAGGATGCTTTACGAGATGTTCGTTTAGATCAAGTTTGTTTTCTAAATAATCAGTTGCAGGAGAAGGAAAGCCAGCTGATACTGAGTCTGAAAATAAAGGCATAGCAATCTTTTTATTGCCTCCGATATTGATAATTGATAGTATATTTTTTTGATCCATAGTTTTAAAAAAATTAATTAACTAATTGATAAACAATAATTATATTTAATTTAAATATATTAATGTTCTTGTTTTGTTCTAATTTATTTAGATTAATAAAAAAGTCAACATAATAATATAAAAATCTGTTAGAAAAAATTATGGCAAAAATATTTGAGGAAGATGCATATAAAAAAGAAATAATAACGACAATCAAAAAAATTGATAAGGAACACAAATCAATTGAATTAGAGGATACAATATTTTATGGACAAAGTGGTGGTCAACCAGGAGATATAGGTGAGATCTCAAGTACAGAACTGCAGATAAAAATTGAAAATACGATAAAAGTAGAGGGAAGAATCAAGAACATATTAGAGAGTATAGATGGGCTTGAAATAAACCAAGAAGTCAGAGGAAAATTAAATTGGAATAAAAGGTATAAACACATGCGTATGCATAGTGCTCTACATTTAATGTGTGCGGCGATACCTTTAGGGGTAACAGGAGGTCAAATTGGATTTGAAAAAAGTAGATTAGATTTTAACGACCCAGATAAAAAAATAAACAAAGAGGCGCTTGAAGATAAAATTAATGCACTTTTGAAAAATGATCATGAAATAATGTACGAGTACATAGACAGTAAAATATTAGATAGTCAGCCAGAATTAGTAAGAACTATGTCAGTTAAACCACCAAAAATAGATGGTAAATTAAGATTTGTTAAAATTGGCGATATTGATTTTCAACCATGCGGCGGCACTCATGTAAAATCAACAATAGAAATTGGTGAAATTAAAATAGGCAAAATTGAGAATAAAGGAAAAATGAATCGTCGAGTAAATATATTACTTAATGATTAAGTATCTGACTTAGGAATAGTTTTGTTCGATCACTCTCTGGATTATTAAAAAATTTATCAGGTACTGCCTGTTCAACTATTCTCCCCTCATCCATAAATACCATTCTATCAGCAACAGTTTTTGCAAAGCCCATTTCATGCGTTACAACTATCATAGTCATTCCACCTTCAGCTAAGTCGATCATAACATCTAAAACTTCTTTAATCATTTCAGGATCTAGTGCAGATGTAGGCTCATCAAAAAGCATAATATTTGGTTTCATTGCAAGTGATCTTGCTATTGCAACTCTTTGTTGTTGTCCGCCAGATAGTTGACCAGGATATTTGTCAGCTTGTTCAGGTATTTTAACAATTTCAAGTTGTTGCATTGCTAATTCCTCGGCTTCAGCTTTAGGCATTTTTTTTACCCAAATTGGGGCAAGAGTAATATTTTCTTTTACGGATAAATGAGGAAATAGATTAAATTGTTGAAAAACCATTCCAACTTCTTTTCTTACACTATCAATATTCTTTAAATTTCCAGTAAGTTCAATACCATCAACGACAATGGTTCCCTCTTGATGTTCTTCTAATCGATTAATACATCTAATCATTGTTGATTTTCCTGAACCTGAAGGACCACATACAACTATTCTTTCTTTCTTTTTTACTTCAAGATCCACGTCTTTTAACACATGGAAATCACCAAACCATTTGTTTACATTTTTTAAAGAAATTATTGAATCTTCTGACATATTAATCTGCTCCCATGTTAATACCTGTTTTAAGCTTTTTTTCCAAATATAAACTGTATCTTGACATCGCAAATGTAAAAATAAAGAAAACTAAGGATACAAAAAAGTAAACTTCATAGGCTAAACCCAACCAGGTTGTATCAGCTAAAGCCCCTCTTCCAATTCCTAATAAATCCAATAATCCTACAATAATAACTAAAGTGGTGTCCTTAAACAAACCTATTGAGGTATTTACTATTGATGGAATAGAAATTCTTATAGCTTGTGGAAGCACTACCTTCATATTCATTTGCCAATATGACAAACCAATTGATCTCGCAGCCTCATATTGTCCTTGAGGAATTGCTTGCAAGCCACCTCTTATAACTTCAGCCATATAAGCAGATTGGAACAAGGTTACTGCAACCAAAACACGCGCTAATCCATCCATATCTATACCCTCAGGCAAGAATAAAGGAAGCATTACCATTCCAAAGAATAAAAGCGTAATTAGAGGAACCCCCCTTATAAATTCAATAAATAGAGTACACATCATGCTAATAACTGGTAAGTTTGATCGTCTTCCTAAAGCTAAAATAATGCCAAGTGGAAAAGCAAGTGCTATACCTGTACAGCCTAATACTAGAGTAACAAGCAAACCTCCCCATTTGTTAGTGGATACGGGTTCTAAACCAAGTCCTCCATTTAAAAGAAAAAATGCAATAATTGGAAACGCATAAGTAAACTTCAAAAAGTGCTTTCTTAAAGGAAACTTATCAAACAATAGAGGTACTACTGCTACAGCTAACATAATATAACTTAAGTTCACTCTCCAGACTTCTTCTCTTGGATAAAATCCATACATAAATTGATAAAATCTAACATATATAATCGCCCAACATGCACCTCCGGTTTCAGGATCTAGTACTCTTGAGCACATTTCTCTATTAATAATTTCCTCACCATTAAAATTATATTTAAAATCTGCAGCAAAAATTGTCCAATTAAGTATCCAAGGTACAAATTGAATTAAGATGTATAAAACAAAAAGTGTAATTAGTGAATTAAACCAACTTGAAAATAAATTGATCCTAAGCCATCCTAATATACCAGTTGTAGCAACAGGTGGTTTTCTTTCTTCAGTTAAATCATTCATTCTACTTCTCTTTAAATTGTATACTTCTGTTATAAATGTTCATAAACACGGATATTGTTAAACTGATTGTTAAATATGTCGCCATTACAATAACCATACATTCAATAGCTTGTCCTGTTTGATTTAAGCTTATTCCTCCAAACCCATGTACAAGATCTGCATATCCGACAGCAATCCCTAATGATGAGTTTTTTGTTAAATTCAGATACTGACTTGTTAGGGGCGGCACAATAACTCTTAAGGCTTGAGGAATAATAATTAATCTCATTATCCAACTCTTTTTTAATCCAAGAGAAGCTGATGCTTCTCTTTGACCTTTTGTAACTGATAAAATTCCAGATCTTACAGTTTCAGAGATAAAGGCTGCAGTATAAATTGTTAATGCTAAGAACATGGCTATAAACTCAGGACGAATAACCATACCTCCTTTAAAATTAAAACCTTTTAAGGCTGGATAATCAAAAGATAATGGTGAGCCAAGAATAAAAAATAATAATAAAGGAACAAAAATAATCATACCAAATGCTGAACTAGTAACTGGAAACTGTTTTCCAGTATTATCTTGTCTTTTTTTTGCCCATCTTCTTAAAATGAAACTCGATATCAAAGCTAAGACAAATGCTATAAAAACATAAGAAAAACCATTTTCAAAAATAGGTCTTGGTGAATAAATTCCTCTATTAGAAATAAAAAATATATCTAAAAATTCTAGTGATTGTTTTACTCTGGGTAGTTGAATAAGAATACTGTACCAAAGAATAATTTGTAAAAGTAATGGAACGTTTCTTGTAAATTCAACATAAATATACGCTACTCTGACTAGAAGCCAGTTAGAAGATAATCTTATAATTCCTACTAAAAAACCAAGAATTGTGGCTGCGATACATCCGCAAAAAGAAACTAATAAAGTGTTCAAAACACCAACAAAATAAACATCTAAATGTGTGTCAGTTGATTTAAAGTTAATGAATGGTGAAAAACTTATATCAAATCCAGCAGGGTCAGTGAGAAATCTCCAACCAGTTGCTATATTTCGTTTTTCTAAATTATAAGCTGTAGTTTGAACTACAAAATATATTCCTAGTGCAAACAATCCAATAACAAGAGTTTGAAAAAATATAGATCTAAACTTTTCATCTGAAAAAAAATTTGCGTTAGATCTCATTAGACTCCTATAAAAAAAAATAGGGGGTTTTGAAACCCCCTAATTGTAAAATATTTACGATTTATCTGAACGGAGGTGCGTATAAAATACCACCTTGAGTCCAAAGTGCATTAAGACCTCTTGCAATCTCAAGCGGAGTATCTGGACCAACGTTAGCTTCGTATGACTCTGAATAGTTACCAATTTGTTTGATAATTTGATAAGCCCAATCAGGAGCTAGTTCAAGCATTTCACCATATGAACCTTCAACACCAAGAAGTCTTAGTACTTCAGGAACATTTGAGCTTTTTTGAGCATCAACGTTTTCAGATGAAACACCTAGTTCTTCAGCAATAATCATTGCATTTAGAGACCAACGAACTACGTCACCCCATTGGTGATCTCCGTGTCTTACTAGTGGACCTAGAGGTTCTTTTGAAATGATTTCAGGTAAAACTACCCACTTACCAGGGTCTGCAGCTGCAGCTCTAGTTGAAGAAAGACCAGATGCATCAGTAGTGTATACATCACATCTTCCAGCGAATAAGTTTTCTTTTCCTTCATCGTTAGTTTCAATTGGAAGAGCTTCGTAGCTAATTCCATTTAATCTGAAGAAGTCAGCAAGGTTAAGCTCTGTAGTAGTACCAGTTTGGATACATACAGTAGCACCATCTAGTTCTTTCGCACTTGAAACTCCAAGAGCAGAAGGAACCATGAAACCTTGACCATCATAGAAGTTAACACCTACGAACTCAAAACCAAGATTAACATCACGGCTGATTGTCCAAGTAGTATTTCTCGCTAACATATCAACTTCACCAGAAGCCAATGTAGGGAAACGAGATTTACCAGTTGTAGTGATAAATTCTACTTTAGAACGATCTCCAAAAACTGCTACAGCAACTGCACGACACATATCAGCATCAAGACCAGCCCATTCACCGCTATCATCAGGAGCAGCAAAACCAGCTAGACCAGTTGTTACACCACATTTAAGAAAACCTCTATTTTTAACATCATCAAGAGTTCCAGCATTTGCTGAGAAAGCAAATACAGAAACAGCTAGGATTGATAATAGTTTTTTCATATTATTTCCTCTCGTTTTAAATAATTATTTAAACATCTTTTTTCAAAGAATTATCCCCATTAACAAAATTAATCAAACTACGAAATAGCTAATTTTATATCTTAAATATAAACATAATTTGTATATTATGTTAAAAATATATACTAGATGTAGTGGTTATGAAGATTAACACAAAACTAACTAAGGTTTCAAGAAATGTAAAAAAACAGAAAGGATTCATTAATCCAGGAATTTATAAAGGTTCAACAATGATCTTTGATAATTTTGACGACTATATCAATGATATTAAAAATGATGATGATAGAAGTACTTTATATGGAATAAACAAAAACCCTTCTGTAGATCAATTAGAAAAAGCAGTTAGTAATTTGTATAATTGCCATGATACTGTTGTAGCACCATCAGGACTTGCTGCTCTCATAGTTCCTTTTTTTGCTTTTTTAAAACAAGGTGATGAAGTTTTAATAAATGATACAGTTTACAGTCCAACAAGAACTTTTTGTGAAAAGCTTTTAAAAAATTATGGTGTTACAATAAATTATTTTCATCCTTTTATAGATATAAATAATTTTGAAAAATTAATTAAACCAAAAACTAAATTAATATACTTAGAATCACCAGGAACAGCAACATTTGAAATTCTTGATATTCCAAAAATAACTAGAATTACTAAAAGAAAAAAAATACCAACAGTAATGGATAATACATGGGCATCCCCAATATTTTGTGACCCTATAAAACTTGGTGTAAACATTATTATTGATGCAGGCACTAAGTATATCAATGGGCACTCAGATATTCTTATTGGTTTCATTAGCTCAGATAAAAAACACTCAAAATCTATTAGAGTTGCAACCAAAACATTAGGTATTTGTCCAGGATCAGAAGAAGTTTACTTAGCGCTTAGAGGATTACCAACATTAAATTTAAGAATGAAACAAATAGAAGATAATGCTTTAAAAATGGCTAAAAAATTAAGCAATCATCCTTTAGTAGAGACGGTTTACCACCCTGCTTTACAGACAACAATAAATCATCATATTTGGAAAAGAGATTTTTCAGGCAGTTCTGGCCTATTTGCATTTTCTTTAAAGAAATTACATTCTCAAAATAAAATAAAAAAAATGTTCTCTAAGCTTAAAATATTTAAATTAGGATATAGTTGGGGTGGATATGACAGCTTAATTACCTTTCCCCCATTATCAAAAAGAAAATATAAAAGTCAGCTTAAAGGAAATTTAATAAGGATTTATTGTGGTTTAGAGGACTCTGAAGATCAAATCAAAGATATAATTACAGGTTTAAAAACTCTAAAATAATGGATCCTGTATTTTTGGCTTTTGCTGCGTTTGGAGTTTTTGTTTTTGGTATTTCAAAAGGTGGGGTTCCGGGCCCAATTGCTATGTTAGCTGTTCCAGTCATGTCTTTTGCAATGAGCCCTCTTCAAGCAGCAGGTATACTGTTACCACTGTTGATCATAATGGATTTTTCAGCAATATATTTATATTGGAAGAAATGGATAATTAAAATTTTAAAAATTATTATTCCAGCATCAATAGTTGGGATTTTATTTGGGGCATTTACTTTCAAATATACAAACGAAGACCAAATCAGAATAATGGTTGGTATTATTTCAATAATTTTTGTTTTAATTTCTTTCATTCAAAAAAGTAACAGTTTACTGAAACCAACAAAGCTAAAAGGTTATTTCTGGTCTTGTATTGCAGGCTATACGAGTTTCTTAATTCATGCAGGTAATCCCCCAATGAATTTTTATACCCTCCCAT
This sequence comes from uncultured Alphaproteobacteria bacterium, assembly GCA_902595855.1. Taxonomy (GTDB): domain Bacteria; phylum Pseudomonadota; class Alphaproteobacteria; order HIMB59; genus CACPNW01. Next base: position 59,790 of record CACJRY010000009.1, on the reverse strand, counting down.
TAAAATTGGATAAAATATCTTTTATAGGGACAATGACGATGGCGTTCTTAGTGATTAATGTTGTTAAATTAATACCTTATTACTATGTTGGATTATTAGCACCTTCTAACTTAATTGTTTCACTTATTTTATTACCACTTGCTTTTATAAGTGTCTTAATTGGATATTTTATTCAAAAAAAAATTCCTGAGAAAATTTTTTTTAATGTAATTTATATCTTGCTTTTTTTAAGTGGTTTAAAACTTATTTACGATGGAATAATCTAGTCAATAGCTTCTGCTATATTCAAAAAACGATCTGCTACTTCAGAATTTATATATTGAAGACCTTTTCTGTATTCATCTGAGTGATAAAAAGACTCAGCTTGTTCCATTGAGGGAAATTCAATCACCACAACTCTATTCATTTTCTCACCTTCTAAATTTTTAATCCTTCCTCCTCTACTTAATATTTTAGCTCCAGCAGCTGTTAATGCAGGACCTGCTATATCTGCATATTTTTTATATTCATCATGATTTTTAACATTAACAACCCCAACCCAATATGCCTTTTTCATATTCGTTATCTCCTTTTTTACTTTTTATTAAAATTAGTTTTATAATCTGCTCTTTTAGATTTTCTTGTACCAAAAGGTCCAGGTATAAATAATGTCATTGTGTCTGTGTTTGGTTTTAAATCAACTCGGTGTAGATGATCTGCTGATCGAAACCCTATATATCCAGGTGATCTCCAAAATTTACCCTTAGAGGTTGTCTCCCAATAACCACCTTTCAATATAATTGTAATGTATGGACACATATGATTATGAACACCCTCACCATGATCATCATCTAACATTCTATGGATTAAAATATTAAAAGGGAACCATTTTGGTCTTTTTCTAAATAATAAATAATATCTCTCCAGCCATGGTTTTGCTTGATCAAATTCAGGGTGAGACGGACCTCTATCCAACACAACTTTTTTTCGTCCTAATTTGTCTAAAATTTTTAACAACATTTTACTTTAAACTGCTAATCGATTGATAATTTGCATCAACAATTCCCTTTTCAGTAATTAATTTTGTAATATATTTAGCAGGAGTAACATCAAATGCAAAGTTAGTACAAGAAGAGCCTTCTGGAACTATTTTAATTTTTTTTAATTTATTATTTTCATCTAAACCACTAATATGAGATACCTCTTCACTATCTCTCTCTTCTATAGGTATATCCATAACACCATTTTCAATATTAAAATCTATACTAGAAATAGGTGCAGAAACATAAAATGGAATATTATTATCATATGCAGCAAGAGCTTTAAGGTAAGTGCCTATCTTATTACATACATCTCCATTAGACGCCGTTCTATCAGTGCCGGTTATACAAATATCTATTTTATTGTGCTGCATCAAATGACCACCAACATTATCAACTATTAAAGAATTAGGAATATTTTCATTAATAAGTTCCCAAGCAGTAAGGCTAAATCCTTGATTTCTTGGTCGTGTTTCATCAACCCAAACATGAACTGGTATATTATTTTTGTTAGCAACAAATACTGGTGCTAGAGCAGTTCCCCAATCAACAGTTGCCAGCCAACCTGCGTTACAATGAGTTAAAATATTAACAGGTTTATTTTTAAGTGCATAAATTTTTTTAATTAATTCACATCCATATTCACCAATTTTTTTACAATTATCAATGTCATCCTGTCTTATTTGATTTGCTATTTCCAGAATCTTTGCTGAAGTTTGATCTTCTTTCAAGTCAGTAATTTTAGTCATTACTTCATTAAGAGCCCATGACAAATTAACTGCTGTAGGTCTAGTTGCATTAATTCTTTTTGATACCTCCTGCAAAAAATCTAAGTTAGCATTTTCTTTGGAAGCTATATACATACCATATGCAGCAGTTACACCTATCAACGGAGCTCCCCTCACCTGCATTTCTTTTATTGCAAAACAAACTTCATCAACAGTATTCAGTTCTATAATTTTTAACTCAAATGGAATTAAACGTTGATCTATAATCTTAACTTTATCAGTTTTCTTTTCATACCAAATCGTTGTTAAGTGTTTATCATTTACTAACATTATTTTCTTTTATAAATCGTTTTAAAATATTGGATAATTTATCAGCAGTGTTCTTATCCCAATTATTAGGTTGTGTCACAATTGATGTATCAAGTATTTTAGAGGTATTATCATATCTAAAATCTACATTAGCAAAATATCGATTGGAAAAATTTTCAATAAATTTTTTCGATTTCTCAACATTTTTATGCATGGTTTCTAAAAGCATTTGTAGATCCACATCATCATGCTCTGAACTCCATGAGTCATAATCTGTTACCATTGAAATTGAAGCATATCTAATTTCAGCTTCTCTTGCTAATTTTGCTTCTGGCATATTGGTCATGCCTATCACATCACAATCCCAACTTCTGTACAATATAGACTCTGCTTTACTTGAAAATTGTGGACCTTCCATTGCAAGATATGTTCCACCATATGCATGTTTAATTTTTAAATCTTCTAATATGTTTTTTGAAAGATCCATTAAAACTTTAGATGTTGGCTGAGCCATTGGCACATGAGCAACAATACCATTTTCAAAGAAAGTTTTCTTTCTATTTATTGTTCTATCTATAAACTGATCTACAATAACAAAAGTTTCTGGATCAAGTTCATTCCTCAATGAACCAACAGCAGATAATGAAATAATGTCAGTTACTTCAAGTTGCTTAAAACAATCTATATTTGCTCTATAATTAATTTCAGATGGAGAAAGACGATGTCCTAAACCATGCCTCGATAGAAAATATATTAAATTTTCATTAATTTTTCCCTCAATGATTTTACTTGAAGGTTTACCAAAAGCTGATTTTAGATCATGTTCTTTAACATCCGTGAGTATATCTAAATTATATATTCCACTTCCACCAATAAAAGCTAATTTATTTTTTGACAATTTGAGGACCTATATTTTTTATAACACTAATAGTAGCTTTTTTTAATTCTTTAATTGATGGCTTAATAATACTTATTTTATCAAAATTTTTAATATTTTTGTTATAGCTTTCTCTGAGCGTTTTACATCCTATCATTCTTAATTCTGTTCCTATGTTAAATTTGGCAACATTTGTTTTAGTGGCGATTTTTTTTCTCATTACATTTGATATTCCGCTACTTCCATGAAGGACCAAAGGCAATTTAGTTATTTTTTGGATATCTAAAATTTTGTTAAAATTAATTTTAGCTACTTTAGATGTTTGTAAGTGTGTATTACCAACTGAGATAGCCATTGCGTCAACTTTACTTTTAGAAGCATAAGTTTTTGCTTCAGTTATATCCGTTCCTATAGAATTTTTCCCCTTAAAATATCCAACCTCTCCAATTTCACCTTCTACAGAAATATTATATTTGTGTGCAATATTAGAAATTTTAGAGCTAATGTTAATATTTTTTTGCAAAGGCATTTTAGAGCCATCAAACATAACAGATGTAAAACCACTATCGATTCCTTCCTTACATTCTCTATAAGAAAAACCATGATCAAGATGACAACATATGGGAGTTTTAGTTTGTGAAGCAAGATACCTAAACATTTTACCTAATATTGATATAGGTGTGAATGCTCTACATGATGGTCCTGCTTGAAGAATAATTGGTATACCTGTTTCATCTGCTGCCTCAGTATATGCTAAGGCATCTTCCCAAGTAATTACAACTAATCCAGCTATAGCATAGTTATATTTATTTGCTTTCCTGAGTAACGTTTTTAAATTAACTGCTGTCATTACTTATATTTTGCGATCATATCTTTTATTCCAGGTATAGTCTCTACTTGATAAGCATGCTCTGGTTGAAAATATTGCACAAGAGATCTCTGCGATAGTCCACCTAAAATAGTAAAATAATACATCTCATAACCTGGGGCTACAACACAAGGATGATAGCCTGTTCTAATTGCAATTGTTGATCCATCAATTATGTGCTCTGCCTTTCCAACCTTATCGTCAACTTGTTGAAATAATTGAAAACCAAATCCGTTATTAGGACGAAATCGATAATTATATGTTTCGTCATGGCGCGTTTCGTCTGGAAGTCTGTCAGTATCATGTTTATGAGGAGGAAAACCTGACCAACCTCCCTGTCCTACTGTATACAATTCATTACAAAGAAGTCTTCCTACCTTATCATGATGTTTGGCACCAAGAATATGTTTAATTTTTCGGTGAGTTTTTGTATCGTCTGATCCATATTGAACCATATCAATTTCATCAACTCTTACGGCAAATGGCTCAAGAGTTTTATCAAACTTTGCCCCTGCTATAAATATTTCAGAATCTTTGATAGCAACAAAAGAAGCTTTTGTTCCAGATGGTACATATATACCCTCAGGTTCACCATCCCATACGTCAACTGTTCTTGTACCTAAATTTTTAACTTCATAGCCTTCGACATTAACATTTATTGTTCCTGTTGCAGGAACAATACATGTTTCATAACCAGGGGTTACATATTCAAAACTTTGATCTTTGTTTAATTTAACAATATTAAAATAATTTAGCGGAACATGTTTATCATCAATATCTACAATAGGATTATTCTGATTATCAAATGGTGGTATATGCATTATGTATCTCCTTTTTTAATGTTGTTACTTTTCATAAAATCTAAAACTTCATCCAAATCAGGCATAGCCGGAGCACATCCAACCTTAGTTACAACTATTGCAGCGGCAGCAGAACCGATTTCTAAAGCTTTTTGTAGATCGTAATTTTTAAGTAGAGCTCCAATTAATGAACCCATAAAAGCATCGCCAGCACCAGTAGGTTTTAGCGGCTTGACTGGAAAAATTCCTTTTTTTATTTCTTCATTATTTGCAAAAGTTATTGAGCCTTTTTCACCCATTTTGTAAATTACCAAATCACACTTACTTGATTTTTTTTTGGCATAATTAAAGCCTTCTTCATAACTGCCTGAAAGGATAGCAAATTCATCATCGTTGCCAATGATACCAGAACAGTAATCGCTAGCAATATTGTATATTTGTTTTGCTTTGTCTGCTGACTCCCATGTGTAAGGTCTATAATCTATATCCATAATTACCGGTATATTTTTTTCTTTAGCTAGCTCCAGAGCATATAATACAGCACTTCGCGATGGTTCAGCTGCAAGAGAAGTCCCTGTAATCAATATGCATTGAAAGTTTTGAATGTTAGAGTTTTCTATATCATTTTTATTTAAAAATAAATCAGCAGCTTTATGCCTGTAGATTATTGATTGATGATCCTCTACAGTTGACTCAACGATAGCAAATGAGATTCTAGCTTCATTATCTTCTAATTTAATTAAATTTTTCTTAACTCCATAGTGATCTAATTGATTTAATGCAAACTTACCTAATGCATCATTAGATACTCTTGTAAGTAAAGAACATGATCCACCATATTTAGTTAATTGAACACCCATGTTTGCTGATGAACCTCCAATATGAGTCACATAATTATTTGCTCTTTCAGTTTTAGTTCCAGGTGGATCAGGGTAAATATCAACACCCACCCTACCAATTAGTAAAAAATTATTTTTTTGAATTTTTGAAATTAAAAATTCCAAAGACATAAATTATTTACTTTTCATATCAATAAATTCAGCTTCATAATCAAAGGGATTAATAGCATCAATACATCCAATATTTATTGCGGCACCATTTGGATCACTTCTTCTGTTGTGATGGGTATATATTCCACAAGTTTTACAAAAAAAATGTTCTGCAATTTTAGTATTAAATTTATAGGAACTGAGATTTTTCTTACCTTTAATTATCTGGACTGACTCTTTAGAAACCATGCACATTTTAGCATTTTTTCTTATACAAATTGAGCAATTGCATTGTTTAATAGTTTTAAGATCTGTTTCAACTTGTAGCTCTACCGCTCCACAATGACATTTTAAATTGTATAACATAACTAGATCTCCAAATTAAACTGGCGCGCCCGAAATGATTCGAACATTTGACCTACCGCTTAGAAGGCGGTTGCTCTATCCACTGAGCTACGGGCGCTTAAATGCCCTTTATCATACTATAAATGAATTCAAAAGATTAATGTGTCCAAGGCTCTTTTCTATTCATATCAAAATTTGATGCATAGTTTTTAGGCTTTATTTTTCTCTCTTTTGGTTCAATAACGATAAACTGTTGGTTATTTTTTTTTGACCATTCAATAGCTTGTTCTTTTGTGTCAAAAAATATTTTTATTTGTTCTTTTGTATCTAAAGAACTATTCCAACCCATAAGAGTATCTTTAATTTTATCTTTTTCTGAAATGTATTCAGCAAGCCATTGCTTTGTTTTTCCTAGACCAGATTGCATGGAAGATTTTGAAGGTTTGTAAATTTTAATAGTCATCTTTATATGCCACTTTCAAAATATTTATCTTCAAACTCATTATACAAGTTACCTGAAGAATAAATATTATTTTTGTATTTTTTAGTCTCAAAAATAAGTTTTGTAAGATAGAAATCACCCAATTGAATTTTAGAAAGGTAAAAATCATCTTTTTTTTCTTTGATTTTATTAAATGATACACTAATGAAATCTAACCAAGTAAAACCTACCGCAACAAGTCCAAAAATATTTAATAAATCTACAGCGTGTGAATTAATTTCTTGTATGTTTGATGAGTCAATTTCTTTTATAAAGTTTATACAATCTTTTAAATCCTTATAGGATGATTCAAATAATTTAATATATTTTTTCATATCTAAGTTTTCTTTATTTTTATTCAAAAACTCATTAATACTTTCCAAATATTGATTAATAATTAATCCATCATGAATATTAAATTTTCTACCAATTAAATCTAAAGCTTGAATACCGTTAGTTCCTTCATAAATCGGAGTAATTCTTGCATCACGAACTAATTGCTCCATTCCGTGATCAGTAATATATCCATGACCACCGTATATTTGTAAAGCCTGATTAGTTATTTCCATAGACTTGTCAGTTGCAAAAGATTTTAAAATAGGAGTTAATAATGCTATCAAATTTTCTGAAGACTGACTTAACTCTTGATTTTGATCTGTATCTATCAAATCAAAAGCATGACCAGCTTTAAGCATTAATCCTCTAATTCCATCATTGATAGATTTCATGAACATTAAGTTTTTTCTTATTTCAGGATGAACTATAATTGGATCAGCAATATTTTCACTTTCAGGTAATTTTCCTTGAACACGTTCTTTAGAGTAATGTAATGCTGATTGAAATGCAGTCTCAGATAATCCAATACCTTGAATGCCAACAAACAATCTAGCACCATTCATCATGATGAACATTGCCTTCATACCTTTGTTTAAATCACCAACTAGCCAACCTTGAGATTCTTCATAATGCATAACACAAGTTGGACTAGCCTTAATGCCCATTTTCTTTTCAATTGATCCACACGTTACATTATTTTTTTTATCAAGAGTTCCATCTGCATTAGGAAGTATTTTTGGAACAAGAAAAAGACTTATACCTTTAATTCCTTCTGGGGCATTTGGTGTTCTAGCTAAAACTAAATGCACTATGTTCTCACTTAAATCATGCTCACCACAAGTAATAAATATTTTTGTGCCTGTGATTTTATAAGATCCATCATCATTAGGTGTTGCCATAGTTTTGCTAAGACCAAGATCTGTTCCACATTGTGGTTCTGTCAAATTCATAGTACCTGTCCATTTGCCAGAAGTTAATTGAGGAAGATATAAGTTCTTTAATTCATCAGTTGCACTTTTTTCAATGGCATCAATTGCATTAGCAGTTAAACCTGGATAAAGTCCAAAAGACATGTTTGCAGAACTCACCATTTCATCCAAAAACATGTTCATAATATATGGCAGTTCTTGACCGCCATATTTTTCTTTAACTTTTATTCCTTGCCAACCATTTTCAGAAAATATTTTATAAGCCTCTTTGAAGCCCTTTGGAGCTATAACTTTACCATCTTGAAAAGCACATCCATCATTATCCCCTGAAGCGTTGAGTGGTAATAGAGTTTCTTCGCACATTTTTGATGCCTCTTCAATTATCATTAGAAGATCATCAATTTCTAAACTTCTATCTTTTAGAACTTTACTATTATTTAAATCTAAAAAGTCTTCTAGTAGAAATCTATATTCTCTAATTGGCGTTTTATAAACTTGCATACTTATTCAACTTTTTCCAAAACTGTTGCAATACCTTGTCCAAGACCTATGCATTGGGTAGCTAAAGCATATTGTTTATTTTGTTTACTCAATAGATAGGCTGCTTTAGCAGTTATTCTAGTTCCAGTTGCCCCTAGTGGATGTCCAATTGCGATTGCCCCTCCCTCAATATTAACTTTATCAGGATTTATGTTGAGCTCCTTTATACAAGCAAGTGATTGTGACGCAAAAGCCTCATTTAATTCTATTATATCAATGTCATTAATATCAAGTCCTGCTCTTTTTAGAGCCTTTAAAGATGCTCCAATTGGCCCCAATCCCATTAATTCAGGAGGGCATCCATTAATTGCTGTGGATTTTATTCTAGCTAAAATAGGCAGATTATTTGATATTGCATAGCTTTCTTCACACACCAAAGTCGCTGAGGCTCCATCTGTTAAAGGTGAAGCGGTACCGGCAGTAACTGTTCCCTTCTGATCAAAAACTAATTTAAGCCCATCTAAGATTTCTTGATTAGTATTTGGCCTTATTGCGCCATCAACAACAACCTCAGTTTCTTTGTTTTTAATAATTGTAATCTCTTCATCAAATGCATTTGAAGATTGAGCTTTAAATGCCTTAGAGTGACTTTGAATAGCAAATTCTTGTTGTTCTTTTCTGGATATATTAAATTTTTTAGCAACATTTTCTGCTGTAAGCCCCATTGATAAATAAACATTTGGCTGATCTTCTATAAGCTCTGGATGAGGTGAGTAGTTTAATCCATTGATTGGCACAGATGTCATCGACTCAATACCACAACAAATAAAAACTTTACCTGCACTCATAGAAATGGCACCCGCTGCACTATGAATTGATTGCATAGAAGATCCGCACCAACGATTAATTGTCATACCACCAACATGTTCAGGCATGCCAGTCATAAAGGAAACAATTTTAGCAATGTTATAACCTTGAGCTCCTTCAGGGTAAGCACAGCCTGCAATAATATCTTCTATATCTTCTTTATTAATTTTTGTTGTTTTGACTAAATCATTAATTACTTGAGATAAAACATCTTCAGGTCTTACAGTTGCTAACAAACCTTTATTTGCTATTGTGAAAGGAGATCTTTTAAAACCAACTAAGACTGCACTCTTCATTAAAACTCCATCAATGAATGTATTTTCACTCCTCTATCTTGAAGTTTTTTATCACCCTTCAATTCTGGGAGATTAATAATAAAACCTGCTCCAACGATATTTTTATTTTTAAACATATTAATTAAATCAATTGCTGCAAGTGCAGTACCTCCAGTTGCAAGCAAATCATCTATAATTAATAAATTTTTATGATTGTCGAGTGCATCTTTGTGAATATGCATCTCAGTTGATCCATACTCTAAGGTATAAGAAACTTTGAAGGTTTCTCCTGGTAGTTTATCCGGTTTTCTTAATGGTATAAAAGCGGCGCCTATATGATATGCTATTGCTCCTGCCATTATAAAACCACGAGACTCAATACTTAAAACAGCATCTATATCTAAATTTTTCCATGGGTTTGTCATTTCATCAATGACTTGTTTAAAATGTCCTGCATCTTGTAAAAGTGTTGTAATATCTCTGAATTGAATACCTTTAACAGGATAGTCTAAAATTGTTCTGACGTACTCTTTCATTCAATTCTCTCTTTCATTTAAAATTTATCATTTCTTCATAGTTAAATAATGTAATTGGTGCAAAATTTGAAGAGCAATCATATGTTTGGGTGTATGGGTATTTTTCAAAAGACTTTGCAATTTGTCCTTTAGTATTTAATTTTTCTTCAAATAATTTTATTAATAACTTATTAGGATTTGCATGCGGAGCTATAGAGCGAATATATTTAATATTAGTGTCTATATCTTTGATGTTTTTTTTACACATTAAGTAGGTAGCTGTTGCCATAGATCTAGAAACGCCACACCAACAATGAACGACAATATCTTCGCTTACATCCCAATTAACTGTAAATTTTTCTATTGAGTCAATATGAGAGTTATTAGGTGGTAATTGCGGCACTTCCTCGGTGTTAAGTCTAAATATGTGATTATCTGGACTTACTTTAATTATATCATCAAATCCTAATTTAAGATGATTTTGAACAAATTGAGGAGTTTCCGGTTCATATCCAGGATCAATAACTGATATTAAATACTTAGGTTTAACACTATCACATACGGTAACTAAATCACTTAATGAACAAACTATTATCATAATAAAAAAGGGTGGTTATAAACCACCCTATCAACATTAAAAGAGTTTATTAATTTTCAATAGCATCTGCTAAAATTGAATTAGCTTCCTTATTCAAATCATTCAAGGTAGACATTATATCATCACCATTAATAATTGCAGCATAGGCTTTTTCAATTTCACCTCTTACAGAATAATAAGCAGGTACAGACGGCTCACCTTTTCCATACTGAATTAAACCAAGCGATCTGTCATATTGAGGAAGATCATTTCTCTTAGCAACAATTAGTGGATGATCAGCTGAAGATGTTCTGACAAAACCATAACCGCTTTCAGTAGACCATACAGCTGAATTTTCAGTATTAGTTATGTATTTCATCCATTGATAAGCAGCTACCATTTTATCAACGTTGCCAGTATTGCCCATAATTAAACCACCACCATAAAGATTCATTACTGGTTTAGAAGTGGTATGCGGTACTGCAGAAATTTCCCAGTTTCCATTATAACCATCCTCAATTGCACTCTGGAAATAAGTAATTCCAGATGTTGAAGATAAGGCAAATAAATTTGATCCAAGGCCAAGATATTGTTGATCAGCATATTTATCTCTAGTGACCTGAGCACAGCCATCATTGGCCATACCCTGAATAAATTCCATTGCTGCTATTGCAGCTGGTCCATTCAAGATATATTGCCCAGCATCATAATCAAATACATCGCCACCATGAGCAAAAACCCAGGCAGCAAAGTTGCTGGCATCAGTATCTATTTCATAACCAAGGCTTGGAGTATCTCCTACTCTTCCACTAAATGTGCTATTGGTTGCTGCACAAGCTGCTTCAGCAAATTCAGCTGGAGTTTTTGGTTCTGATAAACCTAGTTCATCAAGCCAATCTTTATTGTAATAAACAACTTCAATAGATTTTCCTACTTCATGCAGTAACTTAGGATTTCCATCAAAATAACCAGAAAAACCTACAGTCCAGTTTGCTCCCCAATCATCAATATCCTCTTGAGTTACACCCCATTTTTTACTGTTGGCTAATATAGATTGATCCATTGCTGCACCAATCTGATACATATCAGCAGCAGCATTTCCATATCCTCTTGCTACATCAGCTTGATCTGGTGTTCCAGCTGAAGTCATCATTGCTGATTGTACTTTTCCGTAATGACCTTTGTACGTAATGTTAACTTTAATACCTGTTTCAGCCTCAAATCTCTCAGCTCTAGCTTTCATCGCATCAAGACGTTCATCTGAATACTGAACCCAAAACTCTACAGTTTGACCTTTAGGATTAGCGTTCTCAATATCTGCAGCAGTTACTGCTAACAATTGAGAAGAAAATAAAAATGTTGTTAGTAAAACAACTTTAATCAAAAATTTATAAATCATAATCACACCCCTAAGATAAGAATATCTAATTAATAATAAAATACTACGATTCTATTGCTATTTCATTACAGAAAATTGTTAACAATTATTGTTTTAGGCCAAAATTGGAGATACTTTCTAAAAATAATCGTTGAGTGAAAAAATATAGCATTAACACTGGAAAAATAGAAATTAATGAAGCTGCCATTAACAAATTATACTGAGTGCCTGCCTCTCTAATAAAGCTATAAATAGATACAGTGACAGGAAACCAATCTTCTTTGGTTAAAATCAGTAATGGCCATGCAAAAGAGTTCCAAGCTAAAATAAATGCAAATAAAGATACAGTGACAATGATTGGCATGCTCATAGGTATAACAACTTTTCTTAAAAAATAAAAATGAGATGCTCCGTCCATCCTAGCAGCATCCCACAACTCATTTGGAATTTTTTTAATATATTGTCTTAAAAGAAAAATAATAAAAATATTTCCGAAAAATGGTACAGTCAAACCTTGCAACGAATTCATCCAGGACGGTCCAAAAGGTAGAGGAAATATATTGCCCCGAATAATTAAAAGATGAGGAAGAAGTGCAATAATTTCTGGTATCATTAGTGAGAGTAATAAAGAGTAAAAAATTACATCTCTAAATGGGAATTGAATTTTCGCAAATGCATATGCTGCTGGAATACTTGTGCAAAGAACGCCAACTACAATTAAACCGCTTATGATGATACTGTTAAGTGTATACTGCTGAAAATTATTAGAAGTCCATACTTCAATATAATTTTCAAATCTTGGAACTTTTGGAAACAAATATTGGTTAGAAGCCTCCCCTGGTGTCATTAATGAAACACTGATCATATACAATAATGGGTAAACAGATAAAAACATCATAATAAATAATATGATGTAAGGAACTATTAATTCTTTTTTTTGAAAACTAATCATAGTTCAACCTTTTTCTAAAAATTACATACTGTGAAATTGCTAGAACATTTAGAATTACAAATAAAACAACTCCTTCAGCAGCAGCGTAACCAAATTTGACTCGATCCCAAAAATGATCAAATATTTCGATTGTTACCACATCCATGGTCTCTCCTGCAGATGAAGTTTTCATCACCATAATATGGTTAAATGCTTGAAATGAATTGATAAAACCAGTTAATAATAAAAAGAAAATTATCGGCATCAGTAATGGAACTGTAATTTTGATAAAAGTTTGCCATCTAGAAGCTCCTTCAGCTTTTGCGGCTTCATACAAGTCAGAAGGTATTATAGATAAACCTGCTAATAAAATTATTGCATAGTAACCCGTGTAAGACCAAACCCCATATAAAATAGAAGTCAATAAAGCCAAACTTGGACCAGCAAAAAATCCATCAATTTTTATACCAAATAAAATTTCTGTAATTTTTCTTTTATCAAACAACCACAGTTGAGGATCATAACCAAACAGCCCTATAAATTCATTTAAAATTGAATTTTCTGCTTTTCCAAATATTATAAAGAAAACTGCACCTCCCATAACAGCAGGTGTGATGTAAGGAAATAAAAGAATCATTTGAAAAAACTGTTTTCCTTTAAGCTTTTGATAAAGTGCGAAAGCTATTAACAAACCTAAACCAACTTCAGTAGTAATGGCAAAAAAAGAATAATAAAAAATATAAATAAGCGAGTTAAGAAAATCTTCGTCACCTTTTTCCATCATGTTAGACCAACTGATATTGATAAGATAAAGGCTAATTAAAAGTAAAAGTATTGAAATTATAAAACAATAAATTCTTTTCTTCATTTTATCTTTAAATTCGGACCAAACCCAATATGACGCAATCATAATTAGTAGCCCAAATATAAAGATCCAGAAAGAGCTTATATCACCTAAAATTTTTTGGTAATTTTCAAACCCAAGAAATCTACCTTTAAAAACTTTCCATTTATGAACACTCATGTACATTCCAAAAAAAACAGGAAAAATACCAAAGAGTCCAATTATTAGAAAAGCAGGTAATATGAATAAATAACCATTTATTTGTTCAGAATATTTATTAAAAATTTTATACATTTATTGATATTGCATCGCCAAAAAGGATATTTATAAATTACTTTTCTATTTATGAGCAAGTAAATAGTTATCTAAAAATGAGTCAAGCCAAATTGAGACAGATTTGTTATATTTTAATCTAAGATAAAGTTGATAAAATAAATTTTGTGATCCATTAATAAATAAAACCTTTGGTTTTTTTATTAGTACCAGAAAAAGCCATCTAAGATGAACAATCATATTTACCTCTGGATGGAACTGTAGAGCATAACAATTTTCATATCGAAAAGCTTGATTTTTAAATATTTCACCTCTTGCTAAAAGCTGGCAGCCTTCTGGAAGTTCAAAACCCTCAGTATGAAATTGATAAAAAATATTTTGATTTTTGAAAATATTATCACCCTCTCCAACTGGCTTTATTTCATAAAAACCTATTTCAGCTAAGTCATTTTCATTTTTAACAACATCACAACCCAAATATTTAGCAAGAATTTGTGCTCCAAGACATATTCCTAAAAAAGGTATTTTTGATTTAATTACTTTTTCCATCCATTCTATTTCATCCTTGATAAATTGATCATCATCATTCACACTCATTGGACCACCAAAAATTACAATAGCGGAATATTTTGATAAATCTTCAGGCAATCTATCACCAAGTGGGGGACGAATGATTTCATCTAAATATCCTCTTTCTTTAAATTTTTTTCCAATATCGCCTGCTACTGATGTTTTTTGATGAAGAACGTAGAGGACTTTTTTCATAATTAATTTTTAAGACAAATTTTAAATATTACAAATGCTAATTTTAATAATAATTATTAAATCATGGTAATATTTTATTCGAATAGTGGCTCCAACTTCATTGAATTGACATCAACAAGTCCTTTATTTGTTATTCTGAAATTAGGAATTACTGATAAGGGTAATAAATTAAACCCCATGTAAGGAAGTGTACAGCCGGCTTCAACCCATGATTTTTTAAATTCTATATTTTCTTTAGCAACATCAGAAGCTTTTTTATCTGATAACAAACCTGCGATTGGCAATTGAACCTCAGCAATGAGTTTTTTATTTTCTACAATAACAATTCCGCCTTGAGTTTGATCAATTCTGTCCACAGCAAATTGCATATCCTCATAATTTAATCCTGCTACAATAATATTATGAGCATCATGACCTACGCTACTTGCAACAGCTCCTTTTTTTAAATTAAAATCTTTTAAAAAACCATGAGCAAAATCACCAACTTTTTTATGTCTTTCAATCACACATAAATGACATAAATTATACTTTGCTAAAACATCAGACCAGGTTGATAATTCATTAATTTTTATTTGTTCTTTAAAAGTAACTATTCCGGGTAATTGAGTTCTTATTACATTAATTTTAAATTCTTTTTCTTTTGGAATTTCTGGTATCATTTGAATATTATCAGGTATGTGGACTGTATTGTAAGCTTTAGAAGGATATTTATATCTGTGATTAGTTAATTGCTCATCTAGAGAAGAGGTAATTTTTTTATTCTCAACTACTAAGTTACCGCCTAACCAAGTATTTTGCACTCTCAGATTATCATCCACCATAACTATATCGGCCCTTCTACTATGCCCAAGTGCCCCATAATCTCTATCAATATTATATCTCGTAGCAGGATGTAGTGATCCCATTGACCAAGCACTAGTTTTATCAATACCTAACTCATTTGCTTGTCGCACAACCCAATCTAGGCCAAAATTAAATAAATCATCAGCATCCCTATCATCAGTGCAAACACAAATTCTTTTTGTGCTAGCTTTGAATTCTGTAATTACTTTTATTGCTTCCTTAATACTGTTCCATGGTGTTTTAGGATTACCACCGCGTAAAAAAATCCATAAACCAGCATCAAGTAGATCGTTAGTAAATAATTTTTCTTCTGCTTCATGAGTGTCAGTCACACCACTTGCGGCGTAAGCAGCCACAAACTCCCTGCCAAAAACATGGCCACTGATAGGTAAATTTCTTTTCAGTGTTTCTGCTATAATAGAATGAGGTAAATCATCTGCATTACAAACAGAAACAAAATCCATTTTTTCGCCAAGACCAATTATTTCCGGCCATTTGTCATATAGCTTAGAGGCTTTGATTGCATCAAGGCTACCGCCAGCTGTCTCCAGACTGTCGTTAGTTGCAGGTATTGTGCTTGGTAAAGTTAAAAATATTGATAATGGTGCCTGCCTACAGTCTTCTAGCATCCATTCGATACCTTCTGTGTCACTGACATTTCCAATTTCATGAGAGTCACAAAATATTGTAGTTGTGCCATTTAAAAGTGCTGCTTCTGCATAAGCACAGCCTGTCATCATACTACTTTCTATATGCATATGAGGATCAATTAATCCTGGAGCTAAAATATTTTTTTGCACATCATAAATCTTTAAATCAGATTTATTAAATATATTTAAACTTTCATTATTTTCTCTAACACATGCAATTCTACCTTCAGATATCCAAATTTCTTTATCCTCTAATATACGATCTGTATAAGTAGATAAAATACGTGCATTAGATAAGATTAAATTAGGAATTTCTCTACCAGATGCAACATTAGCTAATTTTCTTGTGCAATTTGATAATGGTGAAACTGAAAATCTATTAATCACTATCAAATCTTATCATAAAGTTTATTTCATTAAAATATTTACAATAAATTAATAGAATTTATAAACAATCTATGGAACTTTGTGTTTATCTTTCTGGAGAAATTCATACAAACTGGAGAGAAGAAATAATTGAAAAATGCAGTCAACTAAATTTACCTATTAATTTTTTATCTCCAAATACAAACCATGAACTATCTGACGATGTTGGTGTAAAAATTTTAGGTAAAGAAGATAATAAATTTTGGCATGATCATAAATCAGCTAAAATAAATTCAATTAGAACAAAAAATGCCATTGAGCAATCAGATATAGTAGTTGTTCGATTTGGAGATAAATACAAACAATGGAATGCTGCTTTTGATGCAGGTTATGCTGCAGCAATGTCAAAAAGTTTAATTGTTATGCACAGTGATGATAATCAGCATGCTTTAAAAGAAATAGATGCTATGGCACAAGCTGTAACTTCAAATGTAGATGAAGTTGTTAAAATTTTAAATTATTCATGCAATGCTAAAATTTAATTTTTAATATGGTAGATAAAACTGATAAAGCAATTTCAAAACATTCAGTATCAGGAATTGGTTATGAACCAACTTACAGCGGAGTAACAAGTTTATTTAGAAGAGAATATTCAAAAATTGTACAACATGCAGACTTAGTAACTTGGGGAGTTACTTATGATCTGTCAGTTACTAATAGACCTGGAGCAAGGTTTGGACCTCGTGCCATAAGAGAGGCATCAACTAATCTTGCTTGGGATGGGGGACCATGGCCGTGGAAATTTGATCCATTTGAAAGTATTAAAATGATTGATTACGGAGATTGTTATTTTGATCCTGGTTTTCCAGAACAAATATTTGAAAATATTCAAAATGAAGCTAAATCAATAATTGATCATGATTGTTTCTTATTATCTATGGGGGGTGATCATTCAGTAAGCTATCCTCTTTTAAAAGCTCATGCAAATAAATATGGACCCATATCATTAATACAATTTGACTCTCATTCGGATACTTGGGCTGAAACAACAAAGAGATTTGATCATGGATCAATGTTTTATCATGCCTCCAAAGAAGGGATTATAAATTCCAAAAATTCTGTTCAGATTGGATTAAGAACAAATAACAAAGATACGCATGGATTTAATATACTTGATGCTAATTTTGTTCATGAACATAATGTTAGTGAAACTTGTGATAAAATTAAACAAATAGTCAGAACAAATAATTGTTACCTTTCATTTGATATAGATTTTCTAGATCCAGCATATGCTCCCGGAACTGGAACTCCAGTTTGTGGAGGGTTTACTACATGGGAAGCACAAAGCCTTATAAGAGGTTTAAATGGAATTAATTTTATTGGCGGTGATTTAGTAGAAGTTTCTCCATCTTATGATAAAGCTGAAATTACTGCACTAGCAGCTGCTTCAATTATACTTGATTTCATTTGCCTACTTAAATCAGAAAAAATTCTTCCTAATAAATAATATCAAGAAGTCGCATAGTTTGATTCTGCATGAGGAGAGCTAGCCTTGTCATGCTCTGCAATTGATTTACTATCAAAATCACCAGTTGGTATTTGATCCATCTTAAAATTTTTATATTCATCTTCGCCTCTTGCAAGAATCATAGAGATCGGAGGGCCTTTTGTTTGTTTCACATGCGTTGGTAGATATCTAACTGCAATCCCAATTCGAGCAGAATTAGTTTTATTAGGACCAGAGCCGTGAGCAAGCAAACAATGATGTAAAGCAGCTTGACCTTTTTCTAAAATTACTGGAACAACATCTTTATCTTTTATTTCCAAATTAATTTCCTGCCCTCTAGTTAAGTCACTGTTTTTGTCAAATGTTTCTGTATGCTCAATTTTTTGATTAAGATGTGATTTTGGAAGATAGTTCATACATCCATTTTCTAAATTTACATCAGTAATGGCAATCCAACCAGTAACAAGCTCATAAGGATCTAATCCCCAATAATTAGCATCTTGATGCCAATTAATGTGTTTTTTTCCATTAGCTGGTTTTATAAATATATCTGCAGATTGTATTAATATATTTGGACCTATAACCTCCTCCACTGCATCCAATAATTTTGGAGCAACACATAAATCATAAATCCAATCAGCTAACAAATGAGCCTGTAAATTCCATGGATGCTTAATGTTAGATGGTGGGTTAATATGAAGAGCATTAAGTTTTTTTGCTGATAAATTTATTTTATTATTTTCCAAAACATTTATAGGAAGATAATATCCATTTTTATCATAAAATTTTTTTAATTCGCTCATTCAAATAAATTATTTTTTAATTTTATGATGTAAAATTCTTCCAATAGTATTCATTAACAATTGCGCAGCTAAAGTAGAAGTTGAATTTGTAACGTCATAATCTGGAGCTACTTCCACTAGATCTAGTCCAACTACTGATCCTTGCTTGATAATTCCATCAATTAATTCAAGCACTTCATAATAATAAAAACCACCATGACTTGGCGTCCCTGTACCAGATGCAATTGATGGATCAAATGCATCTATATCTATCGTAATATAATATCTCTTACCTTTAGGTATTTCATCTAAGATTTTGTTTAAACCCATTTGTCTTACATGGCGCACAGAAAAAATTTTAGAGCCTTTCTCTCTAGCATCAACATACCCTTCTTTAGCTGTTGAGGAGACATTTCTGATTCCTATTTGTGTCATCCCAGATACATATTCTTTTTCTGAAGCTCTTCTCATTGGATTACCATGACCATATTTGACACCATGTCTTTCATCAACAAAATCTAAATGAGCATCAATTTGTATTAAATGAATAGGTTCTTCATTTTCAAAAGCATCAATACAAGGAATATTTATTGAATGATCTCCTCCGATCACAACTGGAATGGCATTAGCTGCTAAAATTTTGTTTACACCAAATTTTATATTTGAGTGACTTTTAATCGTATCAGTATGAATAATATCTGCATCACCTATATCTACAATTCTTGTTGTATCTGATGGTAGATAGGTAATATCATCTTCAAAGTCATATGCGCCAGCATGACCAAAAGAAAATAATGTTGAGGCTTCTCTTACACCCCTTGGACCCATTCTAGAACCAGTTCGAAATTGACTTCCAAAGTCAAAAGGAGCTCCCATAACTGCTACATCTGCACTAATCTGATCCCAATCGCTTACATAAGGATATTTACCAAATGTACATATGCCTACAAAAGGTAAATTTAATCTTCCTTGATCATAATTATTTCCCATCAAATTTATTTATACCATTAATTATTAAAATTAATAAATAACTATTAATAAAGAGTTAGTAATTTCTATTGGTTATTTTTAATCAAAAACTAATTAATTGTAAGATAATTACAAATTTAACAAAAAATTTAATATTTCTGAAGAAACAGTATCAGGATTTTCAAGTAAAATTGAATGTTTAACTTTTGGTAAAATAACTAGTTGAGAATTTTGTAATTGTGTTGCTATTTTTTGATTATGGTTTGGGGAGCAGCCTAAATCATTTTCACCTGTCATCACAAGACATGGTTTATTTATATTTTTTAACCATGTAATCATTTCTGTTTCTGCATAAATTTTAAATACATTTAAAAAAACATCCGGATTAGTATCTATGACTTGTTTAATTCTTCTTTCAACTAATGAAGGGTTATTTTTAATAAAATGATCTGTAAACCATCTTGTTTTTAGAGTTGGCAATATTTTTGCAATACCTTCTAGCTCCATGCTTTTGATAATTTTTAAAACTTTATCTCTGTCTTCATTACTTCTTCCTGCTACAGTTGATAACAATCCTACAGAAAGAGTATTTTCTGGAAATTTTTTTGCATATGCTGGTGCAATCATTCCGCCCAAAGAATGTCCAATAAAGTGAGCTTGTTCTATTTTTGTTTTTTCTCTTAATCTCTCAAGATCTGCAATCAAATCATTGAGTGTAAAATCCAAATTAGTAATGGGAGATTTTCCGTGACCTCGTAAATCGTAAGTTATAACAGTAAAATGTTTTGACAATTGTGTAACTAGAAGTCTCCATGCATCTTTAGCTGCCCCAATACCATGTATCAAAAATAGTCCAGGCCCCTTACCTGTTTGGGAATAATGACAATCGACAAATTTAGTCATTTGTAAAGCAGCTACGCAACTTGACTATTAGTTTTCTTAAAATGAGGTATTATTTCTTCACCTATTCTATACATTGAGTCTATCATTTCATTTTGTGTTTGACCAAGGTCAGAACTTAAAATTATTTCATCAACTCCTGCCTCTGCATAAATACTTAGTTTGTCTATCATTTCACTTGTTGGACAAATTAATAAATTTTCTGTTAATTCTTCTAGGCTTTGCTTTCTTGGCAATGGTTCAATTTCTCCATTTTTTACTTTACCAGGCCCAGTAAACATATTGTCAAAACGTTTATAATACTCATATGCTAGTTTATTTTTATCTTTAGCATCTTTCTCATCTGAAGCTGCATATGCCATCCTTTGCATAGATAATTTTAATAACTTTCCCTTTTCACCTAATTGTTCACAACCATCTTTGAAAGCATTAACTCTTTTTACTAAAAGTTCTTTAGTGCCAGATAAAACAGTTGATTGCACATGAAAACCTCTTGAAGCAGCATTTTTAATACTATCGATATCCATTGCCGCAATCATCATTGAAATAGGATTGCTAATAGGTCTAGGCATTATAGTGATAGGATCAAAATTATAATATTTACCTTTATAAGATACTTCTTTTTCATTTAATAATAATTGTAACACTTTTAAAGACTCAATAAATTTTTCTTTTGAATCATTAATAGGAGATCCTAATCTTTCCATTTCCCAGGCAAAAGCTCCTCTGCCTACGCCCAGTATTAATCTTCCATTTGTTAATATATCAGCAGTCGCAACATCACCTGCGTATGTTCTCATATCATGTAAAGGTAAAACCGATATGCCGGTAGTTATATCAATTTTTTTAGTTAGTGTAGCTATTTTGACAGCCATTTGTAAAGGTGAAGGCATCATCAAAATATTAATTAGATGGTGCTCCGGTATTGAAACAGTTTTGTAACCTAATTTTTCTGCAAGGATAGATTGATCTATCATATTTTGAAAATGTTTCTCTGAGCCAATATTTGGATCAGGCATATAGCTTGTTAAAAAATGACAAAAATCCATAAAGTTTCTTATTTATTTAAGAATATCACAAAGTTTAACTAAAGGAATATAGAAAAGATTAAAATATAATATGGTCGGGGAGAAAGGATTCGAACCTTCGACCCCCTGGTCCCAAACCAGGTGCGCTACCAGGCTGCGCTACTCCCCGAGAAATTGTTGTTATATTCATAAAATTTTGAAAAACAATTAATTAGTTTGAATTTTTATAGGATTATACTTATATTATAACTAGGGGTGCTTAAATGCTGAGATTTATACCCTTTAAACCTGATCTGGATAATGCCAGCGGAGGAAAAATGCGTTTAGTTACAATCATATTAACAATAATTATTTTAAGTAGTGCTCTTAGAGCTGAAAAACTAACAGTTTACACTTATGACTCTTTTGTTTCTGAGTGGGGTCCTGGACCAATAGTTGAAAAAGTTTTTGAAGATAAATACGAAATCGATCTACAGTTTGTTGCAGTAGACAGTGCAGCCACACTTCTAAATAAAATTATATTAGAAGGAGAAAATACTAAAGCAGATATAGTTTTAGGCTTAGATATGAATCTATTTAATGCTGCAGAAAATTCTGAACTTTTTATTCCTCATAATATTAAAAACATAAATAACAAATTAACTATTCCAATAGATTGGAATAGTGAAATGTTTGTTCCCTATAATTATGGATACTTTGCTTTCGTTTATAATAACAAAAAGCTTAAAAACCCTCCCCGTTCAATGGAGGAGTTAATTAATGATACTAAAGCTAGAATAGTAATTCAAGATCCAAGAACCTCAACACCAGGATTAGGATTATTAACTTGGATGAAAGCTCTTTATGGAGATAACGCTCAAACTAAATGGTCTCAATTAAATAAAAAAATAATTGCTGTTACCAAAGGTTGGACTGATGCCTATTACAATTTTTTTATGGCTGGTGAAGCTGATATTGTACTTAGCTATTCAACCTCTCCTGCTGCACATATTATGTTTGAAGATAATTATGACATTTCTGCTTCTGCTTTTGGAGAAGGAAATTATATATCTGTAGAGTTTGCTGGAATATTAAATTCTTCAAAAAATAAAAAGATAGCTAATCAATTTTTAGAATTCATGGTTTCAGATGATTTTCAAAAAGTAATTCCAACAACAAATATTATGTATCCTGTAACGGGTGTGGATTTGCCAGAGGCTTTTAATAAATTAGAAATACCTAATGTTTTACAATTAGATCCAAATGATATTAATTTTAATAAAGATGTGTGGATTAATGAGTGGCTTAATGCATCTTAGTCTACTAATTAATAAAAAAATTGTACTTTAGATTTAATATATTTGTATTAAGTTTTTTTATCTTAGTGCTTCTTTTTCCTTTATTAGGAATTTTTTCTAAAATTAGTTATGATGTTGATGAGATATTTAATTTTTTAAAAAATAATTACACTCGACGCATTATATTTTTTTCTTTCTACCAAGCTTTTTTATCAGGGTTAATAAGTTGTGCATTGGCTATTCCTTTTGCACTTTCTTTAAATCGTCATAAAAATTTAACATTTGTTAAAATCATCGTTTCTTTATGTGGTTTTTCTTTTGTTATACCAAGTATTTTAATAGTTTTTTCAGTTATAAAAATATTTGGATATAATGGTTTTTTAAATACTTATTTTAATTTTTATAATTACGCAAATATAGAAAGTATCTATGGATTGAAGGGAATTTTAATTGCACATATTTTTCTTAATACACCATTTGCAACAAGATTATTTTTTCAAAATTTAAATAACATTCCAAATAAATATTATGAAATTTCACAATCTTTAAATATTAGTGTTATTGGAAATATATTAAAACTAGAAACTCCTATTATAAAGCAAAATTTATTTGCAGTTTTTTCAATAATTTTTTCATTATGTTTTTTAAGCTTTGCAATTGTAATGGCTCTTGGAGGCAATCCAAGAAATTCAACTTTAGAAGTAGCTATATATCAGTATGCCTTATTTGATCTAAATTTTAATAAAGCAATTATTTTAAGTTTTATACAAATAGTAATTTGTATTTTTTTTGTCTCAATTGGTTTTTATAAATTTAGAGGTTCTAATTTTTTTCAAATTGATGATCTAACAAAGGGACATCCTCATAAAGATATATTTTTATTAAAGTTAACAGATTTTGTAATTATTTTTTTATTTATCATTTTGCTATTTTCTCCAATTTATTTTATTTTATTTGAAACATTAAAAAGTAATTTTTCAAATATAATTTTTGAATACTATTTTGTAAAAGCGTTTTTTAATTCAATAATTATTTCTATAACGACTGGCGTTTTAGTAAGTTTTATTGGCTTAATCACTTCATTTGTACTAGTCATAAATTATAAAAATATTTTAATTCAACAAATTATATTTATAATTACCTCAATAATTTTAATAATTTCTCCGATAATATTTAGTCTTGGTTATTTTATTTATTTTCAATCTTATATTTATATTGAGTTTGTAAAATTTTTTATTGTCATTCTAATAAATACTATTTTTTTATTACCTTTTTCAATTCTGATTTTTTTTAATAATTTAAAGAATATTTATTTAACTTTTGAAGATTATAAAAAAACTTATAGATTAAATTTTATTAATTATTTTAGAATAATTTTTCCATTATTTAAAAAAAATTTCCTATATGTTTTTGCATTTTCTACCGTTATCACATTCGGAGATTTTACTATAATTTCATTTTTTAGAAGCGAAGACTTTGACACACTTCCAAGTTATTTATATAAATTAATCTCTTCATATAGATTCAATGAAGCATCATTTGTTGCCGGTATAATTCTGTTAATGAGTATGATAATTTATTTTATTATTGATAACTTTAATTACCAAGGCAAACCTGCCATGAGAACGTGAACATAAATACTAGCAATATATCCAATAAATATGACTGGAGTCCATTTTAGATGGCCAAAGAAAGTATAATAGCCTCTTGCTTGACCCATTAAAGCTACTCCAGCTGCTGAGCCAATTGACAATAGGCTTCCTCCAACACCAGTAGTAAGGGTGACTAACAACCATTGATCTATAGACATTTCTGGTCTCATAGTAATTACTGCAAACATTACTGGGATATTATCAACGATAGCAGATAAAACACCAACAATTGAGTTAGCGATTGTAGGTCCTAAACCATCGTAAAGTATTTCAGATACTAAAGATAAGTATCCTATAAAACCAAGTCCTCCCACACTTAAAATTACACCAAAGAAAAATAATAGAGTATCCCATTCTGCTCTTGATATTTTTTTAAAGAAATCAAATTTATTATCTTCGTTTTCTGGATTGAAAGTTATTTTTAGGTAGTAAGAATACAAACCAAGAAGACCTAAGCCAAACATCATGCCGAGCATAGGAGGCAAATGAAGTATGTTATGGAAGTTTACAGCACTAAAAATTGTGAACAGTCCGAGGAAGATAATCATTCTCCCTCCTCTTTTCATATACACTCTATCAGAGCTAACTGCTGGGCTTTCATTTGGTATAAAAAAATACATAATTGCTGCAGGGATTACATAATTAACAACGGAAGGAATAAAAATATTAAAGAAAGTAAAAAATTCCACAATACCTGCTTGCCACACCATCAGCGTGGTAATGTCTCCAAATGGGCTATAAGCACCGCCTGCATTAGCAGCAACAACTATATTAATACAGCCAATTGAAATAAATTTAGAATTTCCTTTGCCGCAAGCCATAACAACAGAACACATAACAAGAGCAGTTGTTAAATTATCAGCAATGGGTGATAAAAAAAATGTTATAATTCCAGTAAAGATGAATAATTGCCTGAAGCTATAACCTCGAGATGTTAATTGATATCTTACAACATCAAATACCTTTCTTTCTTCAAGTGCATTAATGTAAGTCATAGCTACTAAAAGAAATAAAAAAAGTTCTGCAAATTCTAGAATATTATGCTCTAAGGCATATTCTATTTCTTTGCTATAGGATTTGTCACCAGAGAAATAAAAGGCGATTATAGCCCAAATAATAGCTGCAGATAAAATTACAGGTTTAGATTTTCTCAAATGGCTAAATTCTTCTGCCATTACTACAGCATAAGCAACAAAAAAAACTGCCAAGCTTAAAAAGCCAACATATGAAGTTGTAAGGTTTATTTCCATAATTTTAAAATAAATTTAATAACTGGTTTTTCAATCCCGAAATCATATAAATTATTGTGCATTGCTTCGTCAACAAAAAGTGATTCTTTTAGATTAACTGCTTTTTCTAATAGTACTTTACTATGAATATGAGGCACTACCTCATCTTTCTTCCCACTTACTATGAGTAAAGGTGATTTAATTTTATCTATTTTACTTAAGTTATCAAACTTATCTTTAACAAGATACTTTGTTGGGTAAATCTTATATCTGTAATTTGCCACATCAGCAATTGAAGTAAAAGGTGCCTCCAATACAGTGCACAAGAAATTGTATTTAAGATTAAGTTGAACTGCCACTCCTGTACCGAGTGACTCACCATAATTTACTAAATCTTTGATTTTAAATTTTGTATTTTCTAATATCCAATCTATTGTAGCATTGCCATCTAAATACAGATTGGTTTCACTTGGATTTCCCAGATTTCCGCTAAAACCTCTCCAACCCACTATAAGTGTAGATAGGCCTGCGTCGTTATATCTTTTTATTCTATAAGCTCTCTCTCCAATATCAAATGAATTTCCATGAAAATAAATCAATAAAGGCTTATCTGGATCACCTTTGAAAAACCAAGCTAAAAGGCTAATTTGATCCTGTGTTTTGATAAATATTTCCTCAGTATTATCCAGACCATAACTTTCAGGAGATTTAGGTTTTTTGGATTTATTGAAAATAATTTTTCGTTGGAAAATATACAGCAAAAACCCAAAAAAAATATATAGAAAAACTATTAAAAATATGTAATTCATAAATAACAAATATAGTTTTAGTATGTCTGCATCAATAGAAGTATATAATCCACTAACCGCATATAATAGCGCCATAAGTAAATTAGAAAAAAATGGAATTAGAGCTACGAAACAAAGAAGAGTGTTAGCTAAACTAATATTTGATAAAGGTAAAAGACATATATCGGCTGAAAATTTATTTGACGAAGTTAAAAAAGAAGAGAGAAAGATTTCTATGGCAACAGTGTATAATACACTTAAGCAATTTACAACCTTAGGTTTAATAAGAGAAATTGTTGTTGATCAAAATAAATCTCTTTATTGTAATAACAATCAAAGCCATTATCATTTATATATTGAAGATGAGGGCAAGGTAATAGACATTCCTACTAAAAATATTGACTTAGATATCCCTTCAATTCCTGCATGTCTTCAACTCCATGATATAGATGTAATTGTTAGAATAAGAACATTAAAAGAAAAAAAAAGTTAGATTAAATGTCTGATAAAAAGTTGTGGTCTCCAACCACAACAAAAAATACCTTAAATTTATTTACAAAATATATAAATGATGAATTAAAAATAGATAATTATGAACATTTACATCGATGGAGTATAGAAAAAAAAGAAATTTTTTGGAGTAAATTTTGGGATTTTTCAAATATCATAGGTGAAAAACAAGGTAAAATTTTTAAAGACTCAAAAAATTTTATTGAAACAAAATTTTTTGAAAACTCTCATTTAAATTATACGGAAAATTGTCTTCAACTTAATACTAATGATGA
Source organism: uncultured Alphaproteobacteria bacterium (assembly GCA_902595855.1). Classification (GTDB taxonomy): domain Bacteria; phylum Pseudomonadota; class Alphaproteobacteria; order HIMB59; genus CACPNW01. The sequence continues at coordinate 32,428 of CACJRY010000009.1, read as the reverse complement.
GGCTATAGTTTATTATGATGAACAAAAACATTTAAAAAAAATTACTTGGTATGATTTAAAATCAAATGTTTTTAAGATTGCGCATTATTTTAAAACTAAAAACATAAAAAAGTATGACAGAATAGCAGCCGTACTTCCAAATATTCCTGAAACAGTCCAAGCATTTTTGGCTTGTGCACAAATTGGAGCTATTTGGTCATCATGTTCATCTGATTTTGGGCCAAAAGCAATTATAGATAGGTTTAAACAAATTGAACCAAAAATTTTAATTATTTCAGATCATTATTTTTATAATAACAAAAAAATTGATACCTTAAAAAATATAAAATCTATTTTAAGTGAATTACCATCAATAGAAAATTTAATAATAATTCCATTTAGTAATGAACAAATATCGACTGATGAATTTGAATACACAAATTGGAATGAAATTTTAAATCAGAGAGATAAATATGAAATTTTTGAAAGATTTGATTTTAACCATCCACTTTATATTTTATTCTCAAGTGGCACCACAGGCGTTCCAAAATGTATAGTTCATGGATCTGGAGGATCATTAATACAACATAAAAAAGAACATCAATTACATTTAGATATAAAAGAGAATGATAAAGTTTTTTATTTTACAACTTGTGGTTGGATGATGTGGAACTGGTTGATATCTGCATTAGCTTCAAAAGCAACTATAGTTTTATACGACGGTTCACCATTTTTTCCAAGTAATGAATATTTATTTGATATTGCAGAAAAAGAACAAATTACTTTTTTTGGGACTGGGGCAAAATACATTGATTATTTAAAACAAAATAAAGTAGATGTTAAAAACAAATATAAATTAGCAAAACTAAAAACAATTGCTTCAACAGGATCTCCTCTCGTTCAAGAATCTTTTGAATATGTTTACAGCTTTATCAAAAAAAATGTACATTTAGCATCTATTAGTGGTGGAACAGATATAGTTGCTTGTTTTGTTACAGGAAATCCGAATATGGATGTTTACTCAGGTGAAATTCAATGTGCAGCGTTAGGAATGGACGTTGATATATTTGATGAAAAAGGAAATTCAATATTGCAAGAGAAAGGTGAGTTAGTTTGCAAAACCCCTTTTCCATCTAAACCAATTTATTTTTGGAATGATAAAAATAATCAAAAGTATTTAAATGCTTATTTTAATAAATATAATAATATTTGGCATCATGGTGATTATTGCGCGAAGACCAAAAATGAAGGATATATAATATACGGCAGATCAGATGCGACTTTGAATGCTGGAGGAGTAAGATTTGGTACAGCAGAATTATACAGAGTTGTTGAAAATATTGAAAATATTATTGAATGTGTCGCAGTTGAGCTTATTTTGTATAATGATACAGAAGTTATACTTTTCCTCAAGATACAGCCAGAAGTCACACTAAATGAGGACTTAAAAAAAATAATTAAATTTGAAATTCGATCAAATCTCTCTCCTAAACATGTGCCTAGCAAAATGTTTCAAGTTAAAGATATTCCAAAAACAAAAAGTGGAAAAATTGTTGAATTATCAATTAAAAATATAATAAATGGATATAAGGTTACTAATAGGAATGCATTAGCAAATCCTGATTGCTTAAAGGAATATGAAAATATATATCAAGAATTAAAAAAAAATTAATTTATGCCAAATCAAATTGTAATTTCATCATTAGGTGGTCCTGAAGTATTAAAATATCAAGAATATAGTTTGCCAAAGAATATTAAAAAAAATGAGGTAAGAATCAAACAAACTGCAATTGGTCTTAATTATATAGATACTTATCATCGATCTGGTATCTATCCATTACCATCTGAATTGCCTTCTTGTCTTGGAATGGAGGCTGCAGGAGTAGTCATTGCAATTGGTGAAGATGTTATTAATTTTAAAATTGGTGACAGAGTAGTTTATGCCACCCCTCCAATAGGGGCATATTGTGAAATAAGAGATTTTCCTGAGGCAAAATTAATCGCAATACCAGATTATATTAGTGATGATGAAGCAGCTTCAATTCTTTTACAAGCTATGACAGTGGAATACTTGTTTGAACGCCTATACAATATAAAAAAAGATGAGATTATTTTATTTCATGCTGCTGCTGGTGGAGTTGGTCTAATTGCATGTCAATGGGCTCGATCAGTTGGATGCAAAATGATTGGAACTGTAAGTACAAAAGAAAAAGCAACACTTGCAAAAGAACATGGATGTGAGTTTGTTATTAACTACAAAGAGGAAAAAGTGTCTAACAAAGTAATGGAAATAACCGATAACAAAGGTGTGCCAGTAGTTTATGATGGAGTTGGTAAAGATACATTTGATGAGTCCATTAAATGTCTTTCCACAAGAGGTTTAATGGTTTCCTTTGGTCAATCATCAGGCATGGTAGAAAAAATTGATATGCACAAAACGTTTAATCCAAAAAGTTTGTTTTATACTAGACCTAGTCTAATGGGTTATACTCTTAATAGAGAAGAGCTAATAAATTGCTCAAACAAAGTATTTGATAAAATTAAAAAAGGTGATTTGAAAGTAAACATCTATAAAAAATTTAAGTTAAATGAAGCGGAAGAAGCTCATAAAACTTTACAATCAAGGAAAAGCTTCGGTTCAATAATTCTTGAACCATAAGTGGCGACCCCTAGGAGAATCGAACTCCTCTTTTCAGGATGAAAACCTGATGTCCTAACCGATAGACGAAGGGGTCTATGAAAGGTTATATACATATTAAAGTTAATTTTTCAAATTATTTAATCAATTTTCATAGCATCTTTTATTATTAATTGAGGTTTGTTATCTCGTGAAAATTTATCTGGAGTAACAGTGCATCCAAAATAAAAATTATAATTTCTATACTTCTCCATATAATCTCCAAGAATTGTTCCTACACAATTAAAACAAATTCCCTTTATTTTTTCACCTAAATCGTTTTCAAAAAATATTAATATATGCCTATTTTTTAAGATTTTTATTGAGTCAATTTTTAAATCACTCACTATGAAATATGGCTCAGGATTACCCTTTCCAAAAGGTTGAAGTTTTTCTAGAGAGTTAAGAAAGCTATGATTAATATCGTTTATAGAAATAACTAAATCATAAGATATAACCTTTTCAAAAAAATGGTTATCAAATTTTTCAAAACTTTCATTTAAAAAATATTTAAAGTTATTTAAATTTTTGTAATCTAATTTTAAACCAGCAGCCATAGCATGACCACCTCCCTCTAAAATTATGTTTTTTTGTTTTGCATTTAGAATTATATTACCAAAATCAATTCCATTTATTGATCTTGCTGATCCAATACCATTAGAATTTACAAAGGATATTACTATTGTTGGTTTGTTGAATTGATCTAGTAATTTACTAGCAACAATACCTAAAACACCATTATGCCAGTTCTCGCCATAGACAAGGATATATTTAGAGTCATTTTGTATTTCTGCTTGTTTAATCGCCTCCTCTAATATTTGTTTTTCGATTAGTTTTCTTTTTTCATTAAGTAAAAAGAGTTTTCTACTTATTGTCTCAATTTGCTCAACATCATTAGTAATTAAAAGTTTAGAAGCTAGAGATGAATCATCGATTCTACTTGCAGCATTAATTTGTGGACCAACAATATAACCCAGATCTTGTGAAGATGGAGCAGAATTAAGTTTAGAATTATCAATTAGTTTAGATATACCTTTGTGATGTCTTTGATGAATAAGCTCCAACCCTTTAATAACAAATAATCGATTATACTTTTTCAATTCAACTACATCACATACTGTTCCTAAAGCAACCAAATCTAAATAAGATAGAAGATTTGGTTCTGTCTTTTTTTTTGGATGATTTCTTAATTCTTTTCTTAGTGCCATCAAAAATAAAAAAGTAACTCCAACCGCTGCCATTTGTTTAAAATCACTTTCATCATCAAATCTATTAGGGTTTATTATTGAATGCACTCTAGGTAACTCAAATTCACTTAAATGATGATCAATAACAATTACATCAATTTTTTTAAATTCAATATCATCAATGATATGATTTGCTGTAGTACCACAATCAAGGGTAAATAATAAGTCAACATCTTCGGATAGCATTTCTCTCATGAGTTTAATGTTTGGCCCATATCCATCTTGTAATCTATTAGGTATCCTTAAGATTATTGAGGCATTATAATGTTTAAGAAATTTAAATAAAATAGAAGCTGAAGTTGAACCGTCCACATCATAATCTGCAATTATGCCAATTTTCTGATTTTTTAGAATAGCTTCAGCGGCTCTTTTTATAGCAATATCCATATCCTTTATTTGGTTAGGGTCAGGAATATGATTATTAATGTTTGGATTTAAATAAAAATCAATATCTTCTTCTCCAATATTTCTTATTGATAAAAGTTTACCTATTATTGATGTTAGGTCATACTTTTGAGATATTGCAAGTGCATTTCTTTCATCGAAATTTTTTAATTTCCACTTTTTTTCAAATAATGAACTAGAGTGCTCTATTTTAGAAATAATGCTATTCAATTGGAATTATTGATATATTTTCATCAACAAACTCAAGTTCACCAATTTTTTTTACTGAATTGAGTAGCTCAGATGTTTTAATTTTATGAGTTGTAATTAAAATAGGTATATTATTTTTTTTACTATCTGGAATTTGAAGAATTTTTTCAACTGAAATATTAAACTCGTTTAAAAAACTTGTAATTTTAGATAAAACACCAGATTGATCAATAACCCTTATTCTTAAGTAAAACTTAGACTTTATATTAGAAGAGTCAAACTTTTCATATCTTGTTAATTGATCAGTATTATAACCACATGAACTAATATCAACATTGTTTGCAATTTCAAATACATCAGAAAGAATTGAACTTGCAGTAGGTAATCCACCTGCTCCTTCGCCCTCAAGATATAAATTTTGAAGCTGATCTGTTACGATATTAATAGCATTTAATGCATCATTTGCATTTGCTAGGGGTTTATCTAATGAAATTAGTTTTGGTTTTGTAGAACTATAAATTTTATTATCAATTACTCTTGTTTCAGATATTAGTTTAATTCTAAAGCCCAACTGCTTTACAAAATTAATATCTTCAATCGTAATATTTTGGATTCCTTCTATTTCATTTAAATTAAAATCAATTTCTCCTCCATAAGCAATAGAGCTTAATAAAGTAAGTTTATGTGCAGCATCATAACCTCCTATATCTAATTTCGACTCATGATCTGATGTAAAACCTTTTTGTTTTGCGTCTTCTAATACTTCGTTAAATGATTTGTTTTGTAATTCCATTGTAGTCAAAATGTAATTAGTTGTTCCATTAAGAATGCCAGAAATTTTCTTAATCTTATTCAAAAAAATATTATTTTTTAATGTTTTTATTACAGGAATTCCTCCAGCTACTGCTGCTTCAAAAAGTAAAGATACTTTATTTTTTTCTGCAATTTTAAAAAGCTCCTGTCCATGTAAGGCCAACATTGCTTTATTCCCTGTAATAACATTAATTTTTTTATTTAAGGCTGATTTCACTAAATCATAGCTTATGCCTTTTTCATTACCTATTAATTCAATTAAAATATCAGGTTTTACATCATTAATATTTAGTAAATCTATTGGCGCTTCTACCCATTTATATTTTTTTGTATTGAAGCTTCTTTTTTTATTAATATTTTTCGCTGACAAACCAATAATCTTTAAGCTTAAATTAGATTTTTTTTCCCAATATAAAGAATTATCCTCAATTACATTTACTACAGCAGATCCCACATTTCCCACACCGGCAATAGATATGTTTAAGTTTTTCATAAATTGTTTCGTTTATTTTCAATACAAGTATCTATTGCATTCTTATCACTTGATGATAATTCACACAAATCAAATAGTTCTTCTTCAGATAATTTTATATCTTTAAAATTTGGCACTGAGTCAATATCTGGATAACTACATGACATTAAAAACATAAATATAAAAATTAATAATTTCATTAAATTAATGCTGTGTTCTCTGCAAAACCATTACTTAAATTAAAGCATTGTACTGCTTGCCCCGCTGCCCCTTTCACAAGATTATCTATAAGACTGACAATAATTATTTTTGAAGAGTCGTAATGATCAAAAATTTTTAATATGCAATTGTTTGTATTTTGAATTGAAAAAAAATCTGCTCTTTGATCATCGTTTATCAATTTTATAAATTCATTGTTAATTGCGATTTCATTCAAACAATTTATTACATTATCTTTGTTCATACCTGGTAGTAAATCACAATACATAGTTGATAACATTCCTCTAAAATTAGGTAGGATATGAGGGTTAAATGAAAATAGAACTTCTGATGATTTTGAATTTTTTAATAATTCTTGTTTAATTTCGCAAATATGCCGATGATTATTAGTATTGTAATTAAAAAAATTATAGTCTTCTAAGTTTTTAATATTTTTTAAATCAAACTTTTTACCAGCCCCACTATAACCAGATTTAGAGTCAATTATTATATTCTTTGAGTCAATTATACTATTTTTTAATAATGGTATTAAAGGAATAAGAACGGAAGTTGGATAACAACCAGGTACTGCTATATTCTTATTGTTAATTAAAGCTTTTCTATAAATCTCAACAAGACCATATTGAAATTCACCAAGTAAATTTGGAGCAGAGTGTTTTTCATCATAATTTTTTTTATATATATCGATATCATCTAATCTAAAATCTGCTGATAAGTCAATTATCTGAAGTTTATCATAAAAACAATTTACATATTTATGTGACACACCATGTGGAAGTGCCATAAATATTGTATCGACTGAAGAATGTTCAAAATTTTCATTCAGTTGTGTGAATTGGTTGTTATAAACTTTTATAGTTGGATCAATATCTCTAATTTTTGTATTTGGATTATTTTCTGTTCCAAAAAAAACAATATTGACACTTGGATGTTTAGATAAAATTTTAATTAATTCTAAGCCAACAAAACCAGTTGAGCCAAGTATGGCTACTGATACTTTTTTTTTCATAATGAAAATTATCTTTTAGAAAATTGATAACTTCTTCTTGCTTTTGCTAGACCAGATTTTTTTCTTTCTACAACACGTGAGTCTCTTGTTATGAACCCAACTTTTTTAAGCGCAGGTCTTAAAGATGAGTCATAAAGGCTTAGTGCTTTACTTATACCATGTCTTATTGCTCCAGCTTGACCAGAAAGCCCGCCACCTTTTACAGTAGCCATTATTTCATACCCATTACTTCCATCAACTACATCAAGAGGCTGATTAACTATCATTTGTAAAACTGGTCTTGCAAAATATTTGTCCAGAGATTTTCCATTAACTGATATTTTGCCATCACCTCTTTTGAGCCAAACCCTAGCTATAGAATTTTTTCTTTTTCCTGTTGCGTATGCTCTTTCCATTTTATCAAGTTTAGGCTGCATAGAATTTTCAGAGTTGTTTTCTAAGTTTTCCATAATTATCTTTTAGAATTTTTAAAATTAAATTTACTGAAGTTAATTTTTTTAGGTTGTTGAGCTTCATGTGAATGATTTTCTCCAGCGTAAATTTTGCAGTTGGATAATTGTTTTTTACCTAAAGGCCCTGAAGGGATCATTCTTTTAATAGCTAGCTTAATTATATCACTAGATTTATCTTTAGCTTTCATTTTATCAGGATTAGTCTCTTTTATTCCACCTGGGTATCCAGTGTGTCGATAATATATCTTATCTTTAGCTTTCTTACCTGTAAGATGAACGTGATCCGCATTAATTATAATTAAATTATCTCCACAATCTTGGTTTGGCGTATAATTTGTCTTATGCTTTCCTCTGAGAACATTAGCTGAATAAACTGCCAACCTTCCTAAAACAGCATCTTTTGCGTCAATCAATATCCAATCTTTTTTAATATCTTCTTTTCTCAAACTAAATGTTTTCATATCGCAGCTCCACTTACAGATTAGATAAATTTAAGTCAATACAATAATAAAAAAACCCCCCAAAAAAGGGGGGTTTTTAAATAGTTTTTAGGAAATTTGTTATGCAGTATCTTTGACAGCCGCATTCCAAATTATTAGACCAAATAAGATCTTATTAACAAAATCTGCTAGATTGTATATCCAGTTTAAAGTGTTTGCATCAACAGATCCCATCATTAGACCAAATACATAACCTAATGGATAAATAGCCCAACCAACAAGAACAATTAATCTCATTGCATTAAAAGCTGAGGAGACAGATTCGTTTGAAGCAGCTGCTTGACTTGCTTCCCCTCTGAAAATTTCCCAGATGATAACAGCCCAACCAATCATACCAATGATAAATCCTAATAATACAGAAACCATTCCAGCTTCTCCTAGGTAACCACCGATTACCATTACAAGAGTACCCACAAGAAGTCTCCAAAAAGCTCCTCCTGATACCGCTGCTCCAGCAGCTATAAGGATTAAATAGAATTCAACCATTTGTAGTGGAACAGTTAAAACCCAATCAATATATCGGTAGACAGTAGGAGACTCTCCCATTTCTACCCAAAAATCTCTCATGTACATATAGTGAACAGCTGCAATAAATGTAATTAATCCAGCCACTACCATTGAAGTTCTCCATTTTGCAGAAACCCTCATTCCTTCATAAAAAAAGAATATAGTTGAAGCCCACATTGCAATCGAGACGATCCAAAATGTTATTCCTACAAAATCAGAACCACTTAAAAAACTATGATCCATAAAAAAATACTCCTTGTTTTTTATGATTGCTTTTATAAGCAAAAAAAAACATTTTTAAATAGTAAAAAATAATAATTTATCAAAAATAATATATTAAATATTTAATTTAAATAACTGATAAATATAAATTATTTTTTATAATAGTGAGTTTAGTCTGTTGATAATTGCTTTTAATTTTTTTTTATTAGAATAAACTAACTTATTACTCTCCTTACTGTATGAACTGTTAGTTTCATCAATTTGTTTGTCTAATTTTTTTGAGGAAATAATTTTTTTTACTAAATCTAAAGAATAATTATGCTTGCCCTCAACAAATAAAATATTCTTTATTCTAGATAATTTTTTTATGTGACTTTGATTAAAATATCTAGTGCCACCTTTTGTTCTCATTGACAAACCTTCAATTCTTAATTTTTTTGTTTTTGGATCTACTGAATCCCAATGTCTGATCACATGTTCTTTTATGTCTAGTCTATTTGATACTTCCTTAATATTGTAATATTGCTTATTTTTTAACATTGACAGAATTTAAATATTTAAGGACATTTTTGCTTGCTTTGAATGAGATTACCTTTCTTTCTTTAATCATAACTTCTTCTTTAGTTTTTGGATTTCTTCCAATTCTACTTTTTTTATTTCTAACAATAAATGTTCCAAAATTATGTATTTTCACTTTGTCAGAACTTTGCAATCCTTCAACTATAATTTCTATTATATCACTTACTAGCTCAAGACAGTCCTTTTTTGGTAAACCAAACTCATTATGTATCGAATCTGCAATTTGAAATCTTGTAATATTGTTTGCTTCTGTCATAAATCTCTAAAATTTTGTATAATCTTTTGATTTAAATCATTATCAATGAAATCAAAACATTTTTTAATAGCGCAGCTAAAAGCATATGGTGAAGCACTGCCATGACTCTTAACTGATATTCCATTTAAACCGATTAAAGTAGCTCCATTATATTTTTCTGGATTAATTTGATCTTTAAATATTTGTAAATCATTTTCAAGTAACTTAAAAGCAATATTATTTTTAAAAGATTTTTTAAATATATACTTTAAATTTGAAGTTATAAATTCAGACATACCTTCTGCGGTCTTTAAAATTATATTACCTGTATATCCATCGGATAGCAAAATATCACAATCTCCAGCAGTAATATTATTTGGCTCAACAAATCCTACAAAATTTTTTTTTAGAAAACTGCCTGATATCAAATCATGAGCCTCTTGCAAAAATTCGAGACCTTTATTATTTTCAGTTCCAATGTTAATAATTCCAATTTTAGGATCTCTCTTAGGGTCAATTATAGAAAAATAAGCATAACCCATAAGGGCAAATTGAAATAAGTTTGAGGAGTCAACCAAAACATTTGCACCTAAATCTAACATTAGTGAAAAGGATTTTTTATTTGGTATATCTGAACAAATTGCAGGTCTGTCAATACCAGGAATCATACCTAAAATTAGCCTAGATAATATCATTAAAGCTGCTGTATTTCCTGCAGATACGAAACCAGAGTCTGGATTATCTTTAACAAATTTTAATCCTTTATAAATACTGCTTTCTTTTCGTGATCTAAGAATTGTATTTGGCTTATCTACATCAGAAACATTATCTGTACAGTCAACAATATCATAATTTGAAATATTAAGATTATGAGTTTTTATTTCCTCTTTTATTTTTACTTTATTTCCAAAAAATAAAAGGTTTAAATTTTTATTATCTGCATAAAAAAATTCCGCACCTTTAAGTGTTTTGTAAGGGCTATTTTCACCACCCATTGCATCTATTGCAATAGTTAGTTGTCTATTGGACATTAAAATTAGGCTTTGGTATTTGTTTTTTGTTTTAATATTTGACGGCCATTGTACATACCTGTAGATTTATCTATTCTATGAGATAATCTAGGTTCTCCTGAATTTTTATCCTCAACTATATTAAGTTTAGCAATAGAGTCATGAGATCTTCTCATATTTCTCTTAGAAGGAGAAGTTTTTCTTTTTGGTACAGCCATATAAGAAGGATCAATTAGACAAATTTAGATATATTGCAAGGAAAAATAGAGATTATTAATTAATTATTATTCCTTAATATTTATGACATTGTATAAATCCTCAAGATCTCTACCTATTTGATTCAAATCCCCAATATTGTAGATTCGAAACTTTCTTAAATAAGTTTCAAAGGTTATATCTTTTTTTTGACTTAAAATACTATCTAAAATTTTTAGCCTGTAGTAAAATTTTTTTACATATTTTTTAACATATTTTCCAATTGACATATCTCCTATACCTTGCTCTCTAAAATGCTGATCTAAATCTTTTACGAAACAATTAATAATAAGCTGACTGATTTCCTTATTTTCTTTAGATTTAATATCTTTTAGTTTTTTTAGATAGAAAACTACTACTATGGAAAAAATTTCAAAAACTTCATTAAAATTATATTTCCTATCTATTAAACTGTTTTTAATAAAATCATTTGAGTGATTAACTATTTCTTGGTACAAAGATAAAGTTTCATTTTTATAATTATTTTTTTTTATATTAAGAAACTTAAAAAACATATGATAAAATTATTTAAACTATTTTTATTAATAAATTTAATCTTTGCAATAATAAGTTGTTCTGAACCAGAGCTAATTTATTCAGGAAAAATTATTAATCAAAATAATTTGGATAATCTTGACATATCTAACAAAGAAAATCTAATAAAAAATTTTGGTGAACCAAGCTTTATTGACCCTATTGAAAATAAATACTTTTATTATTCTGAAAAAAATAGGGTTAATAATTTTTTTTCTAAGAAAAGAGAGTATAGTTATATGTTTGTTTTTGCTTTTGATAAAAATAATAATGTAATTGAAAGAAACGTTTTAGATCTAAATGAAATTCAAAAAGTAAAGATAAACAAAATGAAAACTCAAAATAATATTATTCAAAGAGGTTTGATAGAGAAAATATTTGGAGGTGTAGGGACTCAAAGAGTCCCTGACACAAATTAATTATTATAAGGCAATTGAAGCTAATAATAATAAAGCAACAATATTAGTAATCTTGATCATGGGATTAACTGCAGGTCCAGCAGTATCTTTATACGGATCACCAACTGTATCACCAGTAACAGCAGCTTTATGAGCTTCGCTACCCTTACCCCCATGATTACCATCTTCAATATACTTTTTTGCATTGTCCCATGCGCCACCACCAGCAGTCATACTAATCGCAACAAATAACCCAGTTATAATTACGCCAAGAAGTAATGCACCTAAACAAGAAAGTGCTGCTGATTGACCAGCAATTAATAAAATAACAAAATAAACTATAATCGGGGATAGTACGGGCAACATAGAAGGTACAATCATTTCTCTGATTGCAGATTTAGTCAAAATATCTACACATTTTCCATACTCTGGCTTACCTGTGCCTTCCATTATTCCAGGAATATCTTTGAACTGCCTTCTGACCTCTATTACAACAGAGCCAGCCGCACGTCCAACTGCTGTCATACTCATTGCACCAAATAGAAAAGGCAATAAACCACCTATTAACAATCCAACAACTACATAGGGATTTGATAAATCAAATGATACATCTACACCATATAGCGAACTTGCTGGATCTTTAGCAAAGTGCTCTAAATCTTCTGTATAAGCTGCAAATAATACTAGTGCACCTAAGCCTGCTGAACCAATTGCGTAACCTTTAGTTACAGCTTTAGTTGTATTACCAACTGCATCTAATGCATCTGTAGTTTTTCTAACATTATCATCTAATTCTGACATTTCTGCAATACCCCCAGCATTGTCTGTGACAGGACCATAAGCATCCAATGCTACAACCATTCCAGCCAAAGCTAACATTGTTGTAACGGCAATAGCAATTCCAAATAAACCAGCTAGCGAATGTGTTATTATAATTCCGGCAACAATTATAATAGCAGGCAAAGCAGTTGCTTCTAAACTAATAGCAAGTCCTTGAATTACATTTGTTCCATGACCAGTAGTGGATGCTTGAGCTATACTTTGAACAGGTCTATAGTTTGTTCCTGTGTAATATTCTGTAACCCATATAATTAAGCCAGTAATAATTAGACCTAACAAACCACAGTAAAAAAGAGACATACCAGAGAAGGATTTATCTTCTACAGTAAAGATAGAACGTAAACCAATTACATGATCTGTTATGAAGTAAAGTAATATTGCAGATAAAATTGCAGAGACTGCGAACCCTTTATATAGGGCAGCCATTATATTTTCACTTTTACCTAACTTTACAAAATAAGTTCCAATAATACTTGCTAAAGTACATACACCTGCAATAGCTAGGGGATACATCATCATAGAAGATAGATCAGAGAAAAATATAGTAGCAAGAACCATTGTTGCAACTACAGTCACAACATAAGTTTCAAACAAATCAGCCGCCATGCCTGCACAATCTCCAACGTTATCACCAACGTTATCTGCTATTACTGCAGGATTTCTTGGATCATCTTCAGGAATACCGGCTTCAACTTTACCGACAAGATCAGCACCAACATCAGCGCCTTTTGTAAATATGCCACCACCTAATCTAGCAAATATCGATATAAGTGATGCACCAAAACCTAAGGATACTAACGGAGCAACGATTTCTCTTCCAGGGAATAAGCCTGAATTGTCTAAAACAAAATAGTAAAGTGCAATTGATAACAAAGCAAAACCTGCAACTAACATACCAGTAACAGCACCAGCTTTAAAAGACACTGACAAACCTTCAGCTAAACTTGAACTTGCAGCCTGTGTAGTTCGGACATTAGATCTGACGGATATGTTCATTCCCACATATCCCGCAGCACCAGAGAAAACTGCACCAATTAAAAAACCAATACCTGAAGATAAACCGAAAACTATCCAAATTAGAATAAAAATAACAATCCCAACTATTCCAATAGTTATGTACTGTCTATTTAAATAGGCTCTTGCCCCTTCTTGAATTGCACTTGCAATACTTAACATTTTTTCATTGCCTGTACTTAAAGATAAAATTTGTCTTGATGTAATCAGACCATATAAAACAGCAGCTAGACCACATAGTAATATAAAAATTTGCATTGTTGTCATTGTCAGTATTCTCCTTGATTTTTTTGGCTCATATGTCAGAAAGTGTATGAAAAATCAAGATTTTAGCAAAAATGATCAAAACTACTAATATTTTTAATAAGCTTAAGAGAATCATCAAAAATACCATTTTTTTTTATAATTTTACCAACTAATGAGATTTTAACTTTGTTTTTTTTTGCAAGGTTTAATAATTTTTTTCTATTTTTTTTAAATGAAGTAAAAATTAACTCATAATCGTCACCCCAAGATAATAGTTCTGAAAATTTGACTGTCTTATTGTTCTTCATAATTTTTTTTAAGTCAACCGAAATAGGAATTGAGTCTTTGAATATCTTTGCCCCAAATTTAACATTTAGTATTTTTTGCAAATCACCATAGAAGCCATCTGAGATATCTGTAGCTGAGTTAATATATTTTGAAGCCTTAAAGCCAAACATGCAAGGTTTAGGATATAAATATAAATTTTTAAATTTATTAAAATGTTTTTTTTCTATTTTTAATTTTCGATGTTTAAGAATTTTATATCCTAAATATGAGTTACCTAAGTCTCCTGTAACCCAAATATCATCTTCTGCAACAGAATTATTTTGCTTAATAATATTTTTTAATTTGGACTCTCCAAAACAAGTCACTGTTAAACTAATCTCTCTAGATCTCGAAATATCACCACCAAGAAGATAGATATTATAATCTTTTTGAATTTTACTTAAACGATTGGTAAATTTTTTTAACCAAATTTTATCAATTGTTGAGTTAATGGATAAATTCAGAGTATAGGTTTTGGGCAAAGCTCCCATTGCAGATATATCAGATAAATTTACACACATTATTTTTTGAGCAATAGACTCAGGAGGGTCTTGTGAGAAAAAATCAATATTTTCAACAATGGTATCTGTTGTAACAACAGTTTTGTTCTTTTTAGAAGTATTTAAATAAGCTGCATCATTTCCAAAGTTGAAAGTCCCAGTTTTATTTAAATTCAGCTTTTTTAAAAAATTATTTATAATAAAATTTTCTGATAATTGAAAATTATAAGATTTGTCTATCACTTAAATACTTATCTATAATTGCATTAATCATGCCAAGATCTTTCTTTGGAATGAGTGTTTTTGAAATATTCATATAATCATTTAGTAAAATTTTCACTTTTTCTTTTTTGGTGATTTCAATTTCAGAAAAAATAGATAAAATTATTGATTTATTAATTTGATCCCAATTTTCAAAACCTCTATCAAATTTAATAATTGAATTAATTATTTCTTTAATATTATGAGTTTTCACAAATGTATCATAACTGTTTGTTAATTTTTTAAAATAATTTTTATTAAAATTAATTGGTGTTTCGTTTTTTTGGTCGATTGAGGAAACTAATAATTTATAGAAATAATTTTCAAACTCGTCGGTACTTTTTTCGACAGATACATCCGAAAATAAAGAAGAAAAAATGAACTGAATAAAAGCCAGCCTTGTTTCGCTCTTTATATAATTTTGCATTTATTTTAAAGAAGTTTAATACATGCGTTAGCAGCTTCTTTTCCTTTATTTTTTTTTCTAACATCACTTCTTACAATAGCTTGTTTTAAATTATCACATGTTAATACTCCAAAGCCTATTGGTTTTAGAGAAGCATTTGAAATATCAATAATTTTTCTTGCACATTCATTAGCTATAAGGTCAAAATGATAAGTCTCCCCTCTTATTATGCAACCCAAAGCGATAAACCCTTTGTATTTTTTTATATTTTTTGAAATTAAAAAAGGTATTTCAAAACAACCTGGGGCAAATAAAACATCAAAACCAATATTATTTTTTTTGAGCTCTTTAGAAGCTCCCTCTAGTAGATTATTGCTGATATCTTCGTAATAATTTGAACTAACTATTAATACTTTTTTCATATCTTTTGCTGTTTTGTAATTTCTATATCAAAACCATCTAATGCTATAATTTTTTTATTTGAATTTGAAAGAAGAATTATTTTTTTGATACCTAAATTTTTAAGTATCTGCGCTCCAACTCCGTACTCTCTTAATTCTAATTTATTATCTTGTTTATTCCTCTGATCAAAAGCCTTCAAAATATTTGGAGCAATATCACTGTTTATTAAAACTATTGCTCCAGATCCATTTTTTTCAATTATTTCAAACGAATGGTTAATTTCATCTCCAAATGCGTTTTTTTCTGCAAAAATATCTTTTTCAATATTTAGTTTATGCATTCGCACAGGATAAGAGTTTTCTTCATTTGTTATATTCTTGACTAAAGCATAATGCTTTTCTTTGGATAGAGTATTTTCAAATATTTTAAGTTTGAAATTAGTACCTTTTTTACTTTCAAACGAGCGTTCAGAAATTTGTTTGATGATCTTATTATATTTAAGTCTATATTTAATAAGATCAGATACTGTTCCAACCTTCAAATTATGAAATTCTGCAAATTCAAGTATCTCTTGCAACCTTGCCATATTACCATCATCACTCATGATTTCACAAATTACCCCAGAAGGATTTAAACCTGCAATTTTTGAAATGTCTACAGCTGCTTCAGTATGACCGGCTCTAACCAAAACACCACCATCCCAAGCCATTAATGGAAAAACATGTCCAGGGTATACTAAGTCATTTTTGTCACGATTGTGATTAATTGCTACAGAGATAGTATGAGCACGATCAGCTGCTGAAATACCAGTTGTTACACCTTCCTTAGCTTCAATTGAGACAGTAAAAGCTGTTAGATCATTCTTTTGATTATTGGGGTTCATTAGCGGCAATTCTAATTCTTCTATTCGTTGTTTTGTCATTGATAGACAAATTAACCCCCTACCATACTTTGCCATAAAATTAATTGCATCTGGTGTTGCCATTTGGGCAGGAATTATTAAATCACCCTCATTCTCTCTTCCAGGATCATCAACCAGAATATACATTCTACCATTTCGAGCCTCTTCAATTATTTCTTCAATAGTGGAAATATTTAATTTTTTATTTTTATCAGCCATCAATTATTTTCTTTCTGCAAACCTTGCAAGATAATCAAATTCAATATTAACAATATCATATTCTTGGAGGTCACTTAAGTTAGTATTATCAAATGTATGGGGAATAACAGAAATACTAAAATATTCATTGGTAGCTTTTGCTATAGTTAAAGAAATACCATTTATCGCAATAGAGGCCTTCTCAACTATGTAGTTATTGTCTTTATTTTGAAAGTTCTCGAAAAAAAACTCCCAACTATTATTTAATTTCGAAACCTTTAAAAGTTTAGTAGTCCTGTCAACGTGACCATAAACAAAATGTCCCGATATTTCTTCACCAATTTTAAGAGACTTTTCTAAATTAATTGGTTTTATTTTATTAAATAAATTATCAGAGAAGGTTGTTCTGAGCTTTGTCTCCTCACCAACATTTGTTTTAAACTGATAAGAATTATTAATAAGGTTTATTTCTGTAGCAGTTAAGCATACTCCATTACAGGAAATAGATGATCCCAATTTACAATCACTTAAATCAAGATTAGTAGATATCTCCAAAATACCTCTAGAGAAATTAATAACTTTTCCTTTTTCCTGAATTATTCCTGTAAACATCTATCTTACTTGGTATTTAAAATAAGAATTATCATCAAAATTCATCTTTTCTAACAATTTCTTATTGATCATCTTTAAATTATTTCCCTTAATTACAGGTATGCCTTTCTCACCTATTTTAATTGGAGCTCTAAATAAATGAATTTCATCTACTAAATTATTTTTAATTAAATTAGCAAAAAAAATGCCTCCCGCTTCAACAAATAAGTCAGAAATTTTCAATTTATAGAGATTACTGAATAATTTTTTCAAATTTAAGGAATTATTCACTTTTTTCATTTGAATAACTTCACAACCTATTTGAATTAGTTTTTGAGATTTTGAATTTTTTTTGGAAGTAAAAATAACCACTCTTTTATCATGCATATTGTTAAGCACTTTTGAACTTAAAGGAATATTTAAATTGGTGTCTACCACTACGACATTAATATTTTTAATAATTTTATTTTTGTTTCTAACAGTAAATCTCGGATTATCTTTAATAATTGTTTTTGAAGTAGTTAGGATTGCCTGACTATTTGATCTAAGTTTGTGCACATAAGATCTACTTTTTGAATTCGTAATCCACTTACTTTTATAATTACTCCAGGCTATTTTTTCATCATTTGAAATAGCCATTTTAACTTTAGTAAAAGGTTTTTGTTTTATTAAACTTTTAAAAAAAAACTTATTTAAATTTATTGTTTTATTTTTTTCTAAACCAGAGACTACTTTTATTTTATTTCTTTTTAATTTGATGATACTTTTATTTTTAGTTCTGGGATCTGGATCAATACATGAAATATAAATTTCTTTTATGCCAGATCTTAAAATTTGATCTACACAAGAACCATTTTGAGAACTATGAAAACAAGGTTCAAGCGTAACATACATACTAGCTCCACTTGCTTTTTTTCCAGCTTTTTTTAATGCTATTTCCTCTGCATGTGGTCTTCCAGTACTACTTGTTACACCCTTTGATATAATTTTATTATTTTTAGTAATTATGCAACCTACTGATGGGTTAGGAAATGTATTTCCAAAATTTTTAGATGCTAAATCATGTGCATAATTAATAAACTTTAAGTGATATATCATTTAATAAAAAGATTTTTATTTATCTTCAAGATTTCCAAGGAAATCTTCAAAATCTTTTACTTCTCTAAAATTTTTATAAACAGATGCAAACCTAACATAGGCGACCTGATCAAGGTTAGCGAGGGCCTCCATAATATATTGACCTATCAGTGCAGTTTTAATTTCACCTTCACCTGTATTTTCTAGTTTTCTTACAATTGCGTTAACAATTTTTTCTATTTTTTCTGTTTCTATATTTCTTTTTCTAAGAGCAAGAGATAGGGATCTATACATTTTATCTCTGTCAAAAGTTTCTTTCTGACCATTTGATTTGGCGACAATTAGGTCTCTTAATTGAATTCTTTCAAAGGTTGTGAATCTTGATCCACACTGTTCACAAATTCGCCTTCTTCTAATCGCAGTATTATCTTCAGTTGGTCTTGAGTCTTTTACTTGAGAGTCTTCATTGCTACAAAAAGGACATCTCATTAAAATGCCTCATCATATATTGGGTATTTTTTGCACATATTTATAACTTTACTTTTCATAGAAGAAATAAATTCTTTTTGATTATCCTCATTTTGATTAATGTTTTCAAGTACTTCTGAAATCATATTACCAATTTCACTAAAATCATTTTCATTAAAACCCCTGGAAGTAGCTGCGGCAGTTCCAAATCTTAGTCCACTAGTTATTTTAGGAGGATTAGGGTCGTAAGGAATAGCGTTTTTATTACATGCAATGCCAACCTCTTCTAGTATTTTCTCAGCTTTATCTCCAGTAACGTTTTTAGGAGTTAGGTCTAGCCAAACTATATGAGAATCAGTTCCGCCTGTTACAATTTTGAAACCATTATTTACTAATGAAGACGCTAATACTTTAGCATTTTCAATAACTTTCTTTATATAATCTTCAAATTCAGGCTTAAGAGCCTCACCAAAAGCAACAGCTTTGCCTGCCATAACGTGCATTAGTGGACCACCTTGCAAACCAGGAAATACAGCGCTATTGATTTTTTTTATTAAAGTCTCATCATCAGTTAATATCATAGCACTCCTTGCACCTCTGAGAGTTTTGTGAGTTGTAGAAGTCACCACATGCGCGTACTCTATTGGATTAGGATATTGTTTTCCTGCAATCAACCCGGAGTAATGAGCCATATCAACTAAAAAATATGCCCCAACCTTATCAGCAATATCTCTAAATTTTTTCCAATCGATAACTCTAGGATATGCAGATGCTCCTGCTATTATCAATTTTGGTTTATGCTGATTAGCTAACGCTTCTACTTCATCATAATCTATTAAATCTTTATCATTTCCATCTTTTTTGACGCCATATTGAACTGGGTTAAACCATTTACCTGACAAATTTGGTTTTGCCCCATGAGTTAAATGTCCTCCCGATGCTAATGACATCCCAAGTATTGTATCATGAGGTTGTAAAAGAGCTAAAAAAACTGCTTGGTTAGCTTGAGCTCCACTGTGCGGTTGTAAATTTGCATATTTACAATTGTATAGTTTCTTTACTCTTTCAAGAGCAATATTTTCAGCTTGATCAACAAATTCACACCCACCATAATACCTGTTTCCCGGGTAACCTTCGGCATACTTATTTGTCATCACTGAGCCTTGAGCATTTAAGACTGCTTTAGATGCTATATTTTCTGAAGCAATTAACTCTATTTGATTTTGTTGTCTTTCAAGCTCTTTTTGAAGAGTTGCATATACTTCTGGATCAGAAGTTTTGATACTGTCGTTAAAAAAATTTACACTCATATTTTATCTATCCTTAATTGGTGTCTACCTGCTTCAAATTCAGTTTCAATAAAAATTTTCACAGATTTTATAGCTTCCTCTTCATCCATAAATCTTCCTGGTAATACCAATACATTAGCATTGTTATGCTGTCTAATTAATCTTGCAATTTCATTATTACTGACTAAGCCAGCACGAATTCCTTTTACTCTATTAGCTGCCATACTCATTCCCACTCCAGTGCCGCAAATCAAAATACCTAAATTAGAGGCATCTTTTAATACTTCATTGGTTAATTTGTATGCAAAATCTGGATAATCAACACTCTCTTCTGAATTTGTTCCCAAATCCACTAATGATTTAAAACGGTCACACAATCTGCTTTTTAAAGCAAAACCAGCGTGATCTGATGCAATATAGAGTTTCTTATCCATTATAATTAATTATTATTCCCTTATAATAAAATAATGATATTGCATATCATTCTATGAAACAAAATACATGGTTTGACCCTTTTTTTATTTTTGAAAATTTATTAGAAGAGGACAAACTTATTCAAAAAAATGTAAAACAATTCTGCAATACTGAACTTAGGCCAAATGTAGTAAAATATAATCATGATCATTTTTTTGATAGAGAACTCTACAAAGAATTTGGGAAATTAGGTATTCTTGGCGCAACAATTAAAAATTACGGTGGCGCTGCAGCGTCTAATACTGCCTATGGTCTTATAAATTATGAAATTGAAAAAGTGGATAGTAGTTATAGATCATCAATTTCAGTACAATCTTCTTTAGTAATTCATCCAATTAATGAGTTTGGTTCTGAAGAGCAAAAAAATAATTACCTTCCTGACTTAATATCTGGAAATAAAATTGGCTGTTTTGGTTTAACAGAAAGTGAAGCAGGATCAGATCCATCATCTATGAAAACAACGTATAGCAAACAAAAGGATGGATATGTTTTAAATGGTAGTAAAAATTGGATAACAAACTCACCAATTGCAGATGTATTTATTATTTGGGCTTTAAATGAAAAACATGAAGCAAATTCGATCAAGGGATTTATTCTAGATAAAGGTATCAAAGGTTTATCAACACAATCTATTGAAAATAAAACGAGTTTAAAAATTAGCCCAACAGGTCAAATTATTATTGATAAAGTTTTTGTAAAAAATTCGAATTGTCTTGAATACACAAAAGGTTGGAGTTCTGTATTTAGCTGTTTAAACAAAGCCCGATATGGAATAAGTTGGGGTGTTTTGGGATCAGCAACTGAGTGTTGGTTAATTGCAAAAGATTATGTTGAGAACAGAATTATGTTTAAAAAGCCTTTGGCTGCAAATCAATTGATTCAAAAAAAACTTGCTGACATGCAAACAGAAATTAATCTTGGACTATCATCATGTTTATTAACTGCGAATGCAATGAATAATGATAAAAATATTATTAATGCAATTTCAGTTTTGAAAAGAAACAATTGCAAAAAATCACTTGATATAGTGAGAGACTGTAGAGATATGCTTGGTGCAAATGGACTGATAGAGGAGTATCATATTATGCGACACCTCGTAAATTTAGAGACAGTAAAAACATACGAAGGTGCTGAGAATATTCATTCCCTAATTCTTGGAAAAAATCAGACTGGAATTGCAAGTTTTTAGTATTAATTGATTATTTAAATTAAAAATTCTCTACCTAATTTTATCAATTAGGTGTAGGATTTATTTATAAATATTCATATTTTTCGGGAGGACATATGAAAAAAAACTTTAAAAGACGTGACTTCATAAAAAAAGCAGGTGTTGCAGCTGCCGCAGCTACTGCCGTATCTTCTTTTCCTGCTCCAGCAATAGCTGCAGACAGAATTGAGGTTAACTGTGTTGCTACTTGGGGTCGGGGATATCCAGGACTTGGAACAGGTGGTGAAGCAGTATCACAGAGAATCTCAGATCTAAGTGATGGCAGAATTGTTGTAAACCACTATGCCGGTGGTGAGAGAGTTGGGCCACTTGATGTTTTCACAGAAGTAACTTCTGGTAACGCACAAATGTACAATAGTGCAGATTATTATTGGGTTGGACAACACCCTGGATGGGGTTTCTTTGCATCAGTTCCATTTGGTTTAATTGCAACTGAAATTAATGGTTGGATTAGACATGGAGGTGGACAAGAACTTTGGGATGAACTTGGTGATGAGTTTGGACTAAAAAACTTTATGGCTGGAAACTCTGGAGTTCAAATGGGAGGTTGGTTTAATAAAGAAATTAACTCACCTGATGATTGGAAGGGTCTTAAAATGAGAATGCCAGGTTTAGGTGGTATGATGATAACTAAACTTGGTGCCTCTGTTGTAGGAATGCCTGGCGGACAGATTTATGAAAACCTTATCAATGGTACTATTGACGCATGTGAATGGGTTGGTCCATGGAATGATGAGAGATCTAGATTCTATGAAGCAGCTAAATACTACTATTGGCCTGGTATGCACGAGCCTGGAACATTAATCACTCTTGGATGTAATAAATCTTGGCTAACTAGTCTAAGCAAAACTGATCAAATGATTATTGAGCATGCTGCAACAGTGCAAAATGAAATGATGCTTACAGAGTACAACGCTAACAATGGTGCTGCACTTCAAAGACTAATTAATGATCATGGTGTTGAGCTTAGAGAGTTTAACGATGATGTAATTGATGCAATGGGTGAAGCTTCTGAAGAACTTTATGCTGAATTAGCAGAAGGTAATGAACTAACTGGACGAATTCTAGAAAGTTTCAAGAAAGCTAGAAGTGATATTGGCGACTGGTTAAAAATTGCCGATCATGGTTATACTGCTCAAAGACGAAGAGTCTTAGAGGGTTAATTTTTATCTTTTAGTGGGGATTTAATCCCCACTACTATCTTATGAATACATTTAGTTTAGCAAAGTTTTTTTCTGTTGGCATTGTGCTTTATGTATTTGCTTTTTTAATTAATAACTATTTAACATTTGCTGGGGATTGGCCTGGCGCTTTTTCAATCGCAAATGATTTAAATATTTATTCTATTTTGCAATTTAGTTTGTATTTAATAGTAATTTTATTTCCAATTTATATAGTTTTTTTTTATAAACAAAATTTTACAATAATACGTTTAGCTGATTTTTTAGAAGGACTTAATGAATACATAATTCGTTTTGCTTTCTGGTCAGTATTAATCATAGGAGTTGTAGATGCTATAATTTCTTTACTAATCATTGAAGGTTTCATAGAAATGTTGTTTGGTAAAAGCTGGAATGTCAAATTTTCAAATAACTCATTTAGAGCCCCTTATATACATTTTCCACTCTTGTTTATTTCTCTTTTACTAGGATACTATTTTAAAAAACTTAATTTTTTCTGGTTAGCATTTTTGGTTGTTGTTGCTGAATTTCAAATTGTTGTATTGAGATTTGTATTTTCATATGAACAAACTTTGATGAGTGATCTCGTTCGATTTTGGTATGGAAGTCTATTTTTATTTGGAAGTTATTACACCTTAATAAAAGATGGTCATGTAAGAGTAGATGTACTTTACACAAATTTTACAGAAAAAAACAAAGCAAAGATCAATTTATTTGGAAGTTTGATTTTAGGTATTCCTCTTTGTCTTACTATTTTTCTAAAAGGAATGGCATGCAAACAATGTGTTTTAAACCAGCCTATAATGAATTTTGAAACATCACAAAGTACGCAAGGTATGAATATAAAATATTTAATGGCAGGTTTTCTTATAATTTTTGCACTCACAATGTTAATTCAATTCGTGGTCTATTTTTTAAGAAGCCTTAATATTATCAAAGAGGAATAAAATGGAATTATTTTTTCTTTTTTTATTAATATTTGTAATGGCCTTTGCGTTGGCTTCAGGATTTCCATTAGCTTTTGCTTTACCTGGCTCTGCAATTATAACAATTATGTTGGCTGGCCTATTTGGATATTTAATTGAAGGTAACGCTAATGAATATTTTATTTCTGATGGTCCGTTTCAATGGTTAAATGCTGGTATAACAAACTTTAGAGGTGTTTATTGGGAAGTTGAGAGAGATACTTTAATAGCAATTCCACTATTTATTTTTATGGGCATAATGCTTGAAAAATCTAAGATTGCAGAAGATTTACTTATAAGTATGGGGCAGCTTTTTGGTCCAATGCCTGGAGGTTTAGGAATTTCAGTTATTTTTGTAGGAGCATTATTAGCTGCTACAACAGGTATAGTTGGAGCAACTGTTGTTGCTATGGGATTAATCTCTTTACCCGCAATGATGAAAAATAATTATGATAAATCTTTAGCTTCAGGAATTGTATGTTCATCAGGTACGTTAGGTCAAATAATCCCTCCATCAATTGTTTTAATAATTTTAGCTGATCAATTAGCAACGGCTTCAGATGCTGCAGATAATATGAGAAGATTAGATTACAAAAATGCTACAGGGTCTATGAATATACCCGGTCAATTTAGTGTAGAGTCCGTAAGTGCAGGAAATATGTTTTTAGGAGCCTTTCTTCCAGGATTGGTTCTGGTTTCATTATATATGATTTATGTTCTCTTTGTTGGTATATTTAAAAAAAATGCAGTTCCACCTGTTAAATATGAAGGAAATTATAATTTTATTTTTTTTAGGAAAGTGTTCTTATCCCTAGTACCCCCATTAGCACTGATTTTTGTAGTTCTTGGTTCTATTTTAATGGGTGTCGCAACTGTTAATCAAGCTGGTGCCATAGGCGCTGTTGGCGCAGGAGTTATGGGAAGTTATAGGCTTTATGGTGAAGGTAAACTAAAGTACGTGCCAGCCATTGTGACAATAATTTCTTTGATCTTAATTACAATTCTTGTTGCAAATTTTGATTTAAATATAAAAACTATCAATACTTCATCAGAATTGACTGCAGTTTTATGTGCAACTTTAGCTGTGTTCTTTTTAGTCTTAGGTATTGTTTGGAGTTTCTGGAGAACTTTTAGAATAAATGATGTTCTTAAAAATGTGATGATAGAAACTAGTTTAACGACATCAATGGTATTTATTATCCTCATTGGTGCTGCAATGTTAACTGCTGCATTTAGAGGTTTTGGGGGTGAGGAAATTGTTAAAGATTTTCTTACAGGGCTGCCAGGAGGTTTTTGGACTCAATTTATAGTAGTAATGGCAGTAATTTTTATTTTAGGATTTTTTTTAGATTTTATAGAAATAGCAATTGTGGTAGTGCCAATAGTTGCTCCGATACTACTTGCAGAAACATCAGCAAATATAACAGCGGTATGGCTAGGTGTTATGATAGGTGTTAATATGCAGACTTCTTTTTTAACTCCCCCTTTTGGATTTTCTTTATTCTATTTAAGAGGTGTTGCTCCTAAATCAATTAAAACAACTGAAATTTGGAAGGGTGCAAGTGTATTTATTTTCTTACAATTAGTTGGTTTAGGAATAGTTGGATATTTTCCTCAATTAGTAAATTACTTGCCTTTAAGATCATATTACTCTTCTGAAGTTGCCCCACCCCCAATTAATCCCAAATTACAGGAGTGTTTATTTGATTATACTTATGATAAATATATATTAACCTTTGCAGAAACAAATAATCTGATTACAAAAATAAATTCCTATAATTTAAGTTTTATTCCTGAACCACAGTCTAAAAAAATCTCAGACATGATATCTGGTATAGGATCATCTAAAAATTTAATTGATGAAGTGAAAATATCTGAGTCAAATTTTAATGATTACTCTATTAATTACAAACCTTTACATACAAAAGTAAGAAGATTAGAAAAAGACATATATAAAAAACTTAATAAAATTGAAAAAATTAAAAAAGAAATTAGGCTGGAGATTGATCCAACTAAAATTGAAAAACTAGATAGTGAAATTCTAGAATATCAAAATGAGATTGAAAAAATTAAAATGACAATCCCAAGTAATTGGGAAAGTGAAAATAGTGAATTTAACAATATTCTTAACGAATATAATAAAACTAAGTTAAAATATAATAAAACAGTTGATAACTCTTTTAATGAATTGATGGAATTTATTGAAATTTTTAAAAACCTAGAAGGTCTTTTTTTAATAGAAGATAGTTTTGATAAAATTTTTAATAAAATAGAAAAAGAGGATGAAAATATCTCTGACCAACTGAAGGATTTTGAGAGAAAATTCAATAAATTTAATCAAGTGTCTAATATTAAAAAAACAATTAAAAATGCTAGAAAATTATTAAAGAAAAACTATGATAAAAAATCTGAAGCTCTAGAATTAATCATGGAAAGTAAATTAATTTATGAAAAAGAAATATTCTGGAGATTAAAAGCTAAAGATATTTTATTAGAGGATTTTATTTTACTATCTAAATTAGGAGAGGAAACTTTTGGTTTAAGAAAACAAGATAGTTTAAATAAAGAGCAGGCTGTATACCTAGCTAGATGCAAATCATCACACGAAGATATATCTTTATATTTCTAATTATTTTTTTTCAATATCCATAACTATATGAATATAATCCATAGCATGACCATCAGGATTACTAGAAACCTCATCTTGGTATGAGTTATAAAAATCATCAACTATTTTATTAATTTCTTTTTCATTTCTATTTTGTAATGCTGTTTTAAAAACTGTTTCTGACCAACTACGCATTGTAGGAATTAAGGTATTTGCGTAATCTTGAGATGTCATTGTGTTTTTATTTTTTTCATAGTGAATCTTATAAGGGCAATCAGTAAACATTGTTTTATAAGAATTTAAAACTAAACCAGATTTAGAAACTTCTGAATTAGGATTATCAAATGGTTTTATAAACTCTTCAACTGTCCTATAATGTTGGGTAAAGGTGGCGTTTATAAACTCATCTTTTGAAATAATATTTTTGGTCTCTAAGCTTTTCCAATGTTTGGCAAAATTATCAAACATATTATGACCACCAGTATTACCTAGATACCTGCCCTTTTCATCTATTCCAAAATTAATACAAACAAACCGACCTCCAGATATTAGTTCTTTTGATCTGCTTAATAAAATTTTTTCCCAATCTTTTAGCGCCTGTTGTTTGAATAAATCTCTTTCATTATCTTTCGCCCCAACCATATGGACATGATCTTTAATCAAACATGGTCTTTCTGAAACATAATGCATAGCGGTTGCCGAAAATCCCAGAGATAAGCTATTATTAGACATCAGCTGTTCGTGAAAACCTGTTCCACATCCATGAACAAAAACATTAGGAAATTCTTTTTGAAATGCAAATTTTTTATCACCCTGCATACCTTGCATCATTCTAAATAATACTGAAAAATCATTGGAAGCAAGATCTGTATACAAAATTTCTATTTGTCTATCGTCCCCAGATGATCTTATATTATCTATTATATTAAACCACATTTCTTGACTTGTGCCTCCATCAGCGCTACCAAAATCAGCTATTCTAAGAATATCTTGTTTAGGTAAACTTTTAAGAGAGTTTAAAAGTAGCTCTTGTGTTTTATCAATCGCATTCTTTGCACCTGCAGTTTTAGCGGAATAATAACCCTCACCTTTCATTGATAAACTTGATTGTGTATTAAGCCCAGCTGTCATAATAAATATAATATTCCTTAAATTGATTTAGAAAACAAGTTAAATATTAAATTTTAAATTTTTATTAAATCCTTTTGGGATTTTTTTACCTACTTGTGCTCTTTTTCCAATCCAAAATTCAATCTCTTTAAGATTTTTTATTTTTGAACCCTTGCTCCAAGATAAACCTTCATCAGTATCTATAATTGCATAATCTGATAAAGAGTCATTACTTTTGATTTTCATTAACTGTACCCCAGTTCCTTTATTAAGAGTTGGTAAAGAGCCTATGTCAAAAATAAGTAATTTTTCATTCGTTGATACTAATGCAAGATGATTTTTGTTAACAAAATGAACTTTTAATAATTCATCTCCATTTTTAAGGCGAAAGATGTTTTTCCCTTTTTTTTGGTTTGTTATCATATTTTCTGCAATTGAAATAAAACCTTTTCCAAATTTAGATACAAGTAATAATTTATCTTGAGCGTGAGGATTAAACACACCTATTAATTTTTCATTTACTCCCACATCAACAAATTCTATATAGGATTTTGCAGATGCTTTGCCTCCAGGAAGAATATTTGGATCAAGTGTTAAAACTTTTCCTGATGACAAAAATAAAAGAAGTTTTTGGTTAGACATAATATCGATAGCTGCCACGATATTACTATCTTTTTCTTGAGGATTATCTGAGAAATCTCTTACTCTTTTCAAAAGATGATCTTTTGTAAGCAATACTGTAAATTTTTCTATTTCAGTAAATTCATCAATATCAATATCTAATTCATAATCATCAGCATTATTAATTTTAGTTCTCCTTAATTTAATATTATCACTTAAATTATCATTTATGATTCTTGTTTCATCAATCAAAAAATTACTCAGATAATTATCATTGTTAATTAGTTTTTTTAAAGATGAGTTTATTTCTTTTAATTCTTTAATTTCTTTACTAATATTTAATTCATCTAATTTTTTTAGCGAACCTAGTCTCATATTAAGAATCGCATCAGCTTGTATTTCTGATAGCTTAAATATTTTTATAATCTCTTTTTTTGGATCTTCTTTTGTTCTAATAATTTTTATTATTTTATCTAAATTTACAAAAACAATTAAATAGCCCTTTAATATTTCTAATCTTTTATTATTTTTATCAATATTAAACTTTGATTTTCTCTTTACAGTCAACTTTCTAAAATTAATAAATTGAGAAAGAATAGGTTTTAAGCCTAATTGTTTTGGAATACGGCCGTTTTCAAGAACATTAAAATTACACGAGTATTTAATAGATAAGTCAGTAAGCTTAAAGCATAGATCTACTAATTTATTTTTATCTATATTTCTGTTTTTCGGCTTTAGTACAATTCTTATATTTTCATCTGATTCATCCCTAACATCTTCTAGAGGTAATTTTTTTTGGTTTATACAATTAGCTAATTGTTCGATAATTTTAACTTTATTTACTTGAAAAGGTATTTCAGAAATAACTATTTCATACATACCATTTTTAATTTTTTCATCATGCCATTTTGCATTAATTAAAAATGAGCCAAATCCTGTCTTATAAATTTTTTTCTTTTCTGCTTTGCTTAATATTATCTCACCACCAGTTGGCAAATCTGGTCCCTTAAGTATTTTTAAAAGCTCTGAGTCAGGAGTATTTGGTTTTTTAATTAACTTAATTATACAATCATTTAATTCTATCAAATTATGTGGCGGAATATTTGTTGCCATTCCTACCGCAATCCCTGTTGATCCGTTTAATAAAATATTTGGCAATTTTGATGGCAAGACATCAGGTTCTAAATTCTGACCATCATAATTGTCACTAAATGTCGTAGAATCTTCTTCTATACCATCAAAAAAAAGTTCAGTGATTTCTTCTAATCTTGCCTCTGTATATCTCATAGCTGCAGCATTATCACCGTCTATATTGCCAAAATTGCCTTGCCCTTCTATTAAAGTGACCCTGGAAGAGAAATCTTGAGCCATCCTGACTAAACTTTGATAAATAGCTTGATCACCATGTGGATGAAATTTTCCCATTACATCGCCTACTATCCTTGCAGATTTTTTAAAAGGTGAGTTATTAAATAATTTCAACAAATACATAGAATAAATTATTCTTCTATGAACGGGCTTTAATCCATCTCTTAAATCAGGAAGAGATCTTGAAATAATGGTAGAAACAGCGTACGAAAGATATCGAGACTTTAATATTTCATTTATATTATCTTTAATAATATTTTTCATTTTTTTGACAAAAATTCCACAATTAGTTTTTTAAACTTCAGATAATTAATTGGTATATTAAGATTCATATTATTTAAATGATGATTTTGCAAAATTAACTCAAAAAGTTTAAAAAAAGAATTAACATTGGCTAAATCTATTTTAGTCGACCTTTTAAGTAAATCATGAGGAAAAATAATTGCATTATTTGATAAATTATTTGTAAACTGTAAAGTATCTAAATTAAGATAATTAAATGAATTTTTATTTTTAAAATCAATTTCATATCCTATTAATTTTAGCAAATTTAATAGATATAAAAAATATTCAACTAACCAATTTTCTTTAATTGATATTATGTTAATAATTTCATTTGTGGTTTGATATAATCCTTTTATTTTTTGACCCTCTATAATAGATAAATTTAACAAAGACACTATTGATAATAAACTATGTAATTTATATTTATTTTCAAAAATATTATAAATGTAAGGATCAGTTAATTCACCAGATATATTTTTTGGAAAATTTGCATTTTTCACTTTAATATTAAAGTTCAAAAAAAATCCGACTTGATAAATGTTTTTTTTCTTTCTTGTTGATCCTCCAAAACTTATACCACTTACAATTTCATCATTGTCAGTTAAAATTTTTAAATATAAGTTATTTTCTGATGAAATTTTATTAAATAATATAATTCCTTTAGCTTTATTTTCAGTCATTGACTAATAATTCAAGATACAAATGTATTTTTTTTTTATAAATTTTTTTAATTTTTTTTTGACATTCTTCTCTAATTTTTTTTATCATAGCTCCTTTTTTTCCTAAAATAATCTTTTTATATCTTTGTTCTTTAATAGTAATATTTTGTTTAATTTTTATATCTGAGTTTTTTAATATTTTAAAAGCAGATGTATTTATTACTAGATTGTATGGGATTTCTTTATGAAGAAATGTTAACATTGTTTCCCTTAATAATTCACTTAAAAAAAACTTCTCATCCTTATTTGTGATTTCATCATTAGAATATAACCACTTAGATGGGTAAGAAAATTTATTTAAAAAAAACAAAAGCTCTGCAATACCAATATTTTTTTTTGCTGAAATTGTAAAGAAAGATTCAATTTTGAACTGATCTTTAAGATTTGAAATTATTGGCAAAAGTTTTTTATTTAAAATTAAATCAGTTTTATTGAATACAATGATAATTTTTTTTTTAGTCTCATTTAGTTTTTTTAACTGACTGAATAAAAAGCTTATATTAAAAGATGATGCATCAATTAAATACAAAATTAAGTCAGACTCATCAATTCCATTCCATAAATTTTTTTTAAGTTTTTTTGACTGAGTATTTAATATCTTTAAGAAATTAGAACCAGGAGTATCATAAAAAAGAAATTGAACTTCTTTTACATTTTTTACTCCAATTATTGCTTCTTGAGTTGTGTTTATTTTTTTGTTTTGAATTGATATCTTTTCACCAACAATTTGATTTATTAATGTAGATTTTCCTGCATTAGTTCTGCCAACTAAGCTTACTTTTAGTAATTTACTTTTCATTTATTATTTTAAGCGCAGTTGAAGCTGCATTTTTTTCAGCTTCTCTAATTGTAGATCCCTGACTTATGATTTTTTTTAAATTTAATACCTTTAGAGAAATAGTAAAAATTGGTGAATGTGAAGGCCCTTCTTTCTTTATTAAATTGTAATCAGGCAGTTTTTTTATTTTTTGTTGAGAGAGTTCCTGTAATTTAGTTTTTGGATCCTGCATATTTTTTTCTTCAATATCTAAATAAGGGCCCCATGTTGACTTAATAAATTTCTTTGCATTTTTTAAGCCTCCATCCAGATATAGCGCACCTATTAGAGACTCAATAGAGTCAGCTAATATTGAAATATTCATTTTTTGATTTTTTTTTGAAGAAAATTTCAAAAATCTATCAATTTTTAAATTAATTGCAATTTTATGTAAAAAATTTTTTTGCACTAAATAAGATAGTTTTTTTGACAAATCACCTTCATTATTTTTATTAAATTTCTTGTAAATAATTGTTGATATTGCTAATCCTAAAACTCTATCACCTAAAAATTCTAATCTTTCAAAATCACTGAGATTATTTATTAAACTTTTCTTTTTTTCTGAAATGTAACTTGGATGAATCAGGGCATTTTGCAATAATTGCTTATTTTTAAATTTATAAGAAATAATTTCTTCAATTTGATTAATTTTTTTTTCACTAATCATCTAATCAAACTAAATATTCTTTCACCTCTAATAGATTTAGGCCATTTCCATATTTGTATAAAACGTGAATTCTCTAATGAAAAGAAAATAAATCTAGCTTTTCCAACAAGATTTTCAAATGGTACAAAACCTACAACATTATCAAATCTACTATCCTGAGAAT
>CACJRY010000008.1 GCA_902595855.1 uncultured Alphaproteobacteria bacterium | reverse complement strand
ACTCGTTATAAGGTCAAACTGCAATTTATTAGGAATATTATTTGCATTACAACTAAGTTCTACTTCACGTCTAACTAAGTTTAAAACCCCACCTTTTTTAAGACCTGGGCAAGTTTCTTGACTCAAAAATTCAACAGGTACTTCAACAGTTACTTTTGTATCGTTTTGAACTCTTAAAAAATCAAAATGAATTAGTTTATCAGTTACTGGATGATACTGTAATTGTTTAGGAAGCACTTTTTCCGATTTTCCATCAATATCAATATCTAATATTGTAGAGTAAAAAGATCCTGTGTGCATCAACTTCTGGAGAGTCTTATTTTCAAAAGCAATTTTAGTAGGTTCAGTTCCTTTGCCATAAATTATGCCAGGAACCATGCCTTTACTGAGTAATGAAAACGTAGAGCCAGTACCTTTAGATCTCTCAATAACTTTATATTTTTCCATTTTAATTTATTTTAATTTTTAATCAAAAAGGGCCGAAACAGAAGAATCACTGTTGATCCTTTTTATGGCCTCCCCCATTAAAGGAGCAATGCTAATATGTCTAATATTTTTTGTATTTTTTACATCATTTGATGCTTCTATGCTGTCAGTCAGAACTAATTCCTTGATAGCAGAGTTTTCAATTCTTTTTAGAGCTTCACCAGATAAAACTCCATGGGCTATATAAGAGTATATTTCTGTGGCGCCGCTGTCCTTAAGTGCTTTTGCGGCATTGCAAAGCGTTCCAGCAGAGTCAGCAATATCGTCTAGTAGAATACAAGTTTTGTCATTTACGTTTCCAATAATATTCATAACTTCAGACTCACCAGCTTTTTCTCTTCTTTTATCAGCTATAGCTAGTCCAGCGTTCATTCTTTTTGCAAAAGCTCTTGCTCTCACGACACCACCAACATCTGGTGAAGCGATTACTAGATTGCTTTCATTGGAAAATTTTTCTTTCATATCTTTAATTATTGGTGGAGCAGAAAAAATATTATCTAGAGGAATATCAAAAAATCCCTGAATTTGACCCGCATGCAAATCCATAGTTAATACTCTGTCAGCTCCAGCTGAAGTAATTAAGTTTGCAACAAGCTTAGCAGTAATTGGAGTCCTAGGACCTGTTTTTCTATCTTGTCTAGCATATCCATAATAAGGAATGACAGCAGTGATTCTTTTTGCCGAACCTCTTTTGGCAGCATCTATTGTAATTAATAACTCCATTAGGTGATCGTTTGCAGGGTGAGATGTTGATTGAATGATGAATACATCTTCCCCTCTTATATTTTCATTAATTTCTACAAATATTTCTCTATCGGCAAATCTTCTTAGGGATGTATCAGCTAATGATACACCATTATAGGCGCATATTGCTTCTGCTAAACTCTTATTACTGTTGCCTGCAATAATTTTCATTAATATTTTTTATCATTATATAAGTATAAAAATAGTTCAAGAATTAAGTCAGAGAGATTAAGTTAATCAGTCTTCCAGTGGTTTTTTCATTTTGATGTTTAGATCTTCTATGGCTAAAAAATAGTCTTTCATGTGCATAAGTATCAAGATTTATGTTGTGAATTTTTTTAATACCTAATTCTTTCAGCTGATAATTTATTAATCCCCTGAGATCAAAGAAAGATTTATTAACATTTTTTTTAGTAAAAAATTTTGAATAATTTTGATTTTTTTTTATAAATTTTTTTTCAAAACTTTTATCAACTTCATAATTTTTCTTATTCAAGCAGGGCCCAATAATCGCTGTGATGTTTTTTAAATTTATTTTATGCTTACAAAACAAATTTACAGCGTTTTTAGAAATATTTTTAAGTGTACCTTTCCAACCTGAATGTACACAGCAAATAAACTTATTTTTATTATCATAAATAAAAATTGGCGCGCAATCTGCAGTTAAAATACCCAAAACTACATTATTTAATGAAGTCATAATTCCATCAGCTTCAATTTTTTTATTGATATTAGATTTATTAATTTGAACTACTTTAGAAGAGTGTATTTGATTGATTAAGATTAATTTTTTATTTTGTAATCCTAAATTTTTAAGAGCTTTTTGTCTATTTTTTAGTACAAGTTTTTTATTATCACCGCTAGAAATACTACAGTTAAGTGATCTAAAGTCATTTTTTGAGAAACCATTAAGTCTGGTAAAAAACCCATGGGTGACTCTAGCTTTTTTTATAATATGATAATTTTTAATTAAAGACATGATGTAATTAAAACTTTAAAAATATCTCCCATTTGAGAATTCTCCACAAGTCTCTCATAATCTAATTCTATTTTTTTTGAAACTATCTGATCTTTATTTTTTTGTAACTGCTTCTTCCTTTCCTTAATACCATTACCTAATAAAAATTCTCTTTGATTGCTAAATAATTCTAATTTTAAATTGTTCTCATTTGCAACTGTAATTAATTCATCAAAATCAACATGAGCTGTAACATCTTGATTTCCAATATTTTCAAATAAGTGGGTCTTTTTGTGTTTATGGATAGTTTGTAGTGAGAAATTTTCAGGTAGCGTCTTGTATCCATAGTCTATTGTTAAAAAAATTCCTTTATTGTTTTTTATAGACCTACAAACTTTATCAAAATAATTTCTTCGTGAATTAGAAATTTCAGCTATTTTAGCATGGTTATATTTTGCTAAATTTCCGAAAAACTCTGGATCATTTATTTCTTCAGCATCAAAATGAAATATTTTTTGTGAACTATTATATTTTATAAACTTCTCATACCATTGATTTTTTTTAAAAAATTGCCTAATGGGGAAACAATCAAAGAATTCATTAGAAAAAACTATTAAGGGTTTTTTATCTTCTATATCAAAGTCTTTAAGCCAAGTTACATTTTTAAAATTTAATTTCGAAAACTTTTCCTTTTGTTTTTCAATCAAATACTCATTTTTTTCAATTAAAAAGAGTTTAATTGAATTTAGAAAATCTTTATTTATCTTCGCTGTACGGATGATGTCCTCAATTAAAGTTCCTTTTCCTGGACCTAACTCCACTAAATTAAATTCTCTTTGAATATTTTTTTCCCAAAAATTTATTAAATATGCTCCTATGATCTCTCCAAACATCTGAGATATTTCCGGCGATGTTATAAAATCGTTTTTTTGACCAATAGGGTCATGATTAATGTAGTAACCAACATTGCTAAATTGACAAAGTTCAATAAATTCACCAACATTAATTCTTCCTTTTTTTGATATTTGGGAAATAATTAAATCTTCAATTTTCATCTACGAAATAAAATCAATATTCCTGCAAAGAGGATTGGAATACATAAAATTTGACCCATGGAGAAATAATTTAAAAACAATCCCAGATGCAAATCAGGTTCTCTTAAAAATTCAATTAAAAACCTAAAAATTGAATACAAAATTAGAAAATGCGCACTTATAATTCCAACAGAGTATTTTTTTGAATTTTTTATAAAATATACAAATAAAATAATAAATAAAAATATTCCCTCAAAGAATGCCTCGTATAACTGTGAAGGATGTCTTGGGTTATTGTCAATTAAAGGGTAAATAAATGCAAAAGGAAAGTCAGTAACTCTTCCATACAACTCGGTATTAATAAAATTAGAAATTCTTCCTAAAAATAAACCTATAGGAGCAACGACAGATACTAAATCTGATAAATAAAAAAAATTAAGATTATTTTTTTTAGCAAATAGATAAATTGAAAATATCATTCCAATTAGACCTCCATGAAAAGACATACCTCCTTTCCATATTTCAAATATATATAGTGGTTCTAAAAAAAGTAATTTAAATTGATAGAAGAGGACATAACCCATTCTTCCTCCAATTATTACTCCAATAACAGCCCATATAAAAAATTTATCAATCTGAGAATTTGAAAGTAAGTTGAAGGACTTTTTATTCAATTTCTTAATTAAAATTGATCCAAAGACAAAAGCAAAAATATAAGCAAGACTATACCAACGTATATCCAAAAATCCTAAAGATATAAGTATTGGATTTATTGAAGGTTGAATTATAATCATTATATTTTAAATAGGTTATTACATTATGGTTAATAAAAGCAAAATTTTATCAGACTTATCAAAAATAGCTGTTGATGCAATGAGTACCTTTTCTAGTCTAAGAAAAGAAATTGAGACAATGGTTTCACTAAGAGTTAATAAGGTAATTAATAAAATGAATCTTGTCAAAAGAGATGAATTTGATGCGTTAAAAAGACTTGTGCAAAAATCAATTATTGATAGTCAAAATGCAAAAAAGCCTAGAAAAAAAACAATCTCAAAAAAGAAAAAAACTGTTTCTAGAAAAAAAAAGCCTAAAAAATAACAATTATTCACATTTTTTTTAGTTTTTAATTGTTTTAACTTGCGAAACGTCCTGTTAATTTTGTAAGACTATATCTAGTACTTAAATAAAATAATATACTAGATAAAGTATGGATATTGAAAATTTACCTTTAAATCCAATAGATGTAGTTGAGGAAGTAATATATGAAAAAAAATGGAGTTTTAGCAGAGCAGATGAATATGAGCTGGTTGCTGATATTTCCTCTGAGTGGTGTCAATATAGATTATATTTCACATGGTCTGAAAATATAAGAGCAATAAGTTTTACTATAACTTTTGATTTAAAGTTCCCACAATCTAAAATTATCAAAGCATATGAATTAATTGGATTAATCAACGAAAAGTTATGGTTAGGGCATTTTGATATAACTAGTAAAAATGGCATTCCTGCATTTCGTCATACTATTCTATCTAACGCAGACAGTGATTTTTTACATAAAAAATTAGAAAATTTGGTTGATATTGCTATTTATGAATGTGAAAAATACTATCCTTCATTCCAACAAGTTTTATTTGATGAATTGGAACCATCAGAATCTTTACTATTTACTAATTTCCAAGTTATCGGATCTGCCTAAAAAACTATATATTTTTTTTAAAAAGTATAATTAATAATAATTTATGAGTAAAGTTTTGCTAGTTGGATGTGGACATATGGGTACTGCATTAATTATGTCTTGGCTAAACCTAAAGTCATACACTTTTACAATAGTAGATCCATATAATTTCAATAAATTAAAAAAATTATTGAAAAATAAAAAAATTAATATTTTAAAGAAAGCCCCAACTCAAAAAGAAATGAGAGCGTTTAATATAATTATTTTTGCAGTTAAACCTCAAAGTGCCAATGATGTTTTAAGTGAATATAAAAATTTTGAATTAAATAAAAATATAGTAATAGGCAGTATTATTGCTGGAAAGAAGATAAATTTCTTTAAAAACAAAATCAGAAATGCAAATCAATTCGTAAGAATTATGCCTAACATGCCTGCTTTAGTAAGAAAGGGTATATCATGCTTTGTTTCAAATAGTAATTTAAGCTCAAGTAATAAAAAAAAATTAAATGAACTTTTCTTAAAAGTTGGAAAAACAGTATGGTTAAAAAATGAAAGTCAAATTGATAAAGCAACTGCTGTTTCAGGTAGTGGTCCTGGTTATATCTTTACTTTAATTCATGGCTTTGAAAAAGCTGCTAAAAAGCTTGGATTTTCAAAAAAACAAGCCCGTGATTTAATTACGTCAACGATATTAGGTTCAATTTCTTTAATGCAAGAAACAAAAAAAGAACCACAAGAATTAGCAAAACAAATTGCTGTAAAAGGTGGAACAACAGAAGCTGGTATAAATAATTTAAAAAATAATAAAATTGATAAAATTATATTGACTACTTTTAAATCAGCGTATGAAAGAGCAAAAATACTAGGTAAAAAAAATCAATGATAGAAATAGAAAAAAAAATTGCAGAAAATACTTTAAAAAAACTTCAGAAAAAGTCATGGAGTTCATTAACTTTGGATGATGTGCTTGAAAAAAAAAATAATAAACAAAAATTTATTAAAACTAAAAGCGATTTATTAAAAAATCTTAACAGATACGTCGATAACTCATTAATTGAAAAAACAAAAAATATTGAAAACTCATCAACTAAAGATATGCTGTTTGAGGTTTTGATGGCAAGATTCGATATTTTGCAAGAGAACAGAATTTCCTTTATTAAAATTTTTGAAGTACTTAAAAAGTCTCCCAATAAAGTTTTAAAACTTTTTCCATCGTTTTTAGAGAGCATGATAGTAACAGCTGAATTAGCTAAATTTAATGTAAATGGCTTTAAAGGTTCATTTAGACTAAAAGGCCTTTTTTTTGTTTATTTTGCAACATTTTATTCATGGCTTGATGATAAAACTTTATCATTAGAAAAAACCATGAATGCCCTTGATAAAAATTTAGACAATGTAGAGAAGCTTAGTAAATATTTTAAATGACAAACATTATATCATATATGGATTTTGAGAGAGCAGATATTAGAGTTGGGACAATTATTTCAGCTAAAGAGAACTTTGAACTAAAAAGACCCTCTATTATTCTAGAAATTGATTTTGGAAAAGAAATTGGCATCAAAAAAAGCTCTGCTCAATTAATCAAAAATTATAAATCAAATGATTTAATTAACAGACAAGTTGCTGCAGTAGTTAATTTTGAGCCAAAACAGATTGGCAATTTAATTTCTGAAGTTTTAGTTTTAGGCTTTCCTGATGAGCTTAATCAGCCAATACTTGTTGAACCCAATAAAATAGTCCCAAATGGCGGAAAACTATTTTAAATTGGAAGCTCAATTTGCGATTTTAGCCCCCCATATATAGATCTTGATAATTTTATATCACCTCCATGTGATCTGATAATATCTCTTGTAATTGACAAACCTAACCCACTCTCACCTCTTAGTTTATTTCGAGAGGGATCTAATGTAAAAAATGGTTTGAAGACATCTTCATAATTTTTATCAGGTATACCTGGCCCGTTATCTTCTATAGTCAGTATACAGCCATCATCACTTGCCAAAATTTCAATATTTAATTCATTGGAATATCTAAGAGAATTATCAATAATATTTTGAATAGCTCTCTTTAATTGTATTGGTCTTCCAGAGGTTTTTATTATATTTTTTTCTAAAAATCCTATTTTATAATTATTAAGATCGATATTTTTAATAATATCTTTCAATAGTTTGTTTATGTTAATATTCTCAATTGGCTCTGGCGCTTCTGATCTAACAAAACTAACATAACTATCAAGCATAGCAGTCATTTCATTAATATCTAATTCTAATTCATTTTTAGCTTTTTCATTTTTTAAAAGTGATAATTGTAATTTCATTCTTGTTAATGGTGTTCTTAGATCATGACTAACACCAGCTAACATATCAGTTCTTTGTTTTAAAAACCTTTTGATCCTTGTTCTCATTTGGTTAAAGGCATTTGCTGTTTGTTTTATTTCCGATGCACCGGTAGATTTTAATTCTGGCGCATCTAAACCCCTTCCAAATGTTTCAGCTATTATGGATAGTCTTTTAAGAGGTCTAATTTGTTTGTTCATAAAAAAATATGAAAATAATAGTAAAAGAATTGAGGCAAATAACATCCACAATAAAAATACAAAAGCTGTTTCACTATAGAGCCTATCTTTATCTACATTAATAACTAGATGTTTGTTTTCTTGTATTTGTAAAATTATTTCCACACCTTCATCTATGTTGCTTAGATCATAAAAAAATGGAATATCCAGCTCTATAAGAGCTTGTTTCAATCTATTTGACAAAATCCCTCTTTGCTTTTTCTCAAAGTTATTGCGCATATTTGCACTTTCTTTAATTTTTATCTTCATCTTAAAATCTTCACTCGCTATTTGTATTGCTTCAAACTCAAGGTCTTTATCAATAAGTTTAACAAGTACATTAATATCTGCAACTACTGATTGTGTGAGTCTTTTTGAAATAATATTCCATGAAGTTTGGTAAAAAATTATTGACGTAATAATTACCAACACAATAATTGGAACAAAAATTATTATAATAGATCTTCCTAATAAAGTTTGAGGGATAATTTTTTTGAAAATCATATTTCTCTACAAACTAACATATAACCTTTGCCTCTTATAGTTTTTATGAATTGTGGTTTTTTTGGAATTTTTTCAATTTTTTGGCGTAACCTAGTTATACCCACATCTACTTTTCTAAGTTCACTCTCATCAAATTCTGTATCTGCTAGTTCTTCTCTTGAGACAAGGTTATTTCTTTTATTTATTAATTTTATAAGAAGTTTGTTTTCTCCTTCAGTTAAATAAATTTCCTCATCATTTTTTTTAAGGACTTGAGTTTTTGTTTCAAAAATATAATTTTCAAATTCGATTCGTAATTCAGATTGATTTATATTTTCATATAAATTCAGTAATTTAATTATTCGGAGATATAATTCTTCAGGCTCGAAAGGTTTTGTTACATAATCATCAGATCCTTTTTTTAATCCATCAATTCTATTTTCATCCTCACCCATTGCTGTTAGCATTATTATTGGAGTTTCAGATTTATTTTTTATGAAATTAATTAAATCTATTCCATCTCCACTTGGCATCATTCTATCCAAAATAATTAAATCAAAAATAAAAAATTTTAAAACTTCTTTTGCTTCAACAAAATCTTGGCAAGTAAAAATAGTTAGATTTTTTTCGTTTAAATAATTTTTTAATAAATCTCTTAATCTTTGGTCGTCATCTACTAACAGGATAGTTTTGTTCATCTTCAATCATTTATTTCTTGAAATGTTTTTTTATTATTTTCTTCAATCATTTCATATAAAATTTGCTTAAAACCATTTATATTTTTTTCGTCAAATCTATTTATTACTTCTCTAATTTTTTTTATTTGAATAGTTGATAGCTCATTTTCAAGTTTTTTCCCTTTTTCAGTAAGGGATAATTTTTTTGTTCTTTTATCTATGCCTGTTGAAACTAAAATAAATTTTTCACTGACCAATTGATTGAGAACTCTTGAGAGGCTTTGTTTAGTTATTTGTAAAACACCTAAAAGTTCTTTGATAGTAATATGATTTTTCTTTCCAACAAAATAAATTACTCTATGATGAGCTCTGCCAAAGTTTAACTTTTCAAGAATTTTATCTGGCCCAGATGTAAAATCTCTGTAGGAAAAAAATAGCAATTCAATAACTTTCCTTATTTCTTTATCGTTTAAAAAAAAGGGGGATAATAAATTATTTAGGTCAGCCATATTGACTTAATTATGCATCACTGATAGTCAATTGTCATTAAAAAAAGTAATTTATATATATATGAGTATATCTTTCGAAAATAGAGAGGGCTGGATTTGGATGAATGGTGAGTTCATTCCCTGGAAAAATGCAACATCTCATATAATTTCTCAAGGTTTACATTATGCAAGCGCTGTCTTTGAGGGAGAAAGAGCCTATGGAGGAAAAATTTTCAAATCTGAAGAACATACTAATCGATTTTTCAATTCTGCAAAAATAATAGGTATTAAGATTCCTTTTACTAAAGAGGAGATTAATGATGCAAAAATAAAACTAATAGATTTAATGAATTATAAAGATTGCTATGTAAGACCCCTAGCTTGGAGGGGCGGTGATCAAATGGGAATTTCTACAACTCAATCAAATATAAATGTTGCTATAGCAGTCTGGGATGACTGGTCTTCTTATTTCAAAATTGAAGATAGAAAAGCAGGATTAAAATTAATTACATCACCTTGGAAAAGACCAGCACCAGATACAGCGCCTTTTGAAGCTAAAGCGTCTGGTCCTTATATTATATGCACTATGTCAAAGGAATTTGCAGAAAGTAAGGGTTATCATGATGCATTAATGTTGGATTATAGAGGTTATGTAGCTGAGGGAACTGGGGCTAATATTTTTTTTATAAAAGACAAAGATATTCACACACCGATCCCAGATTGCTTTTTGAACGGTATTACACGTCAAACAGTTATAAAAATGGTTACAGACCAAGGATTCAAAATTACTGAAAGGCACATCTTGCCAAATGAAATTGATAAATATGATGAAGCATTTCTTACTGGAACTGCTGCAGAAATAACTCCGATAAAATCGATCGATAGTGTTAGGTATACTACAGGTGATAACTCAATTACTTTTAAATTTATGGGTGATTTTAGTGATTTGGTAAAAAACTCTAATTAGAATTAGCTAGCCACTCATTTTTATCAAGATAAAATTCATTCTTCCAAAAAGCTGCATCTTTTTTTAGATAATCCATTATGTAATTGCATGACTCAAAACTATCTTTTCTATGTTTAGAAAAACAAGCAACTAGAACAATTTTGCTATTAACATTCAATTTTCCATATCGGTGGATAATTAAACTATCTACAAGTTTCCATTTTACATTTGCTTCGTGTATTATTTTTTCTAATTGTTTATAGGCCATTTCCTCATAGACTTCTAAATTTATATATTTGACTTTATTTTTATTGTTTTCATTTCTAACGTAACCAATAAATGAAGATACAGCGCCAACATTAGAATGCAATTCTTTAATTTTATTTATTTCATCTTCAAAATTGAAATCTTCTTTTTGAATTTTTATCATTATCCACCGCTTACGGGAGGAAAAATAGCAATTTCATCATCAACATTTAAAGTTGTGCTATTAGTTATATATTCTTGATTAACAGCAAACCTTAAAATTTCTTTTTCCATATGTTTTTTTAAATCAGGATATTTTTTTATAATATATATTTTAAATTCATCTAAATTTTTAATTTGTATTGAATTTATTACTTCCTCTTCAACATTAGTTATATCTTTAATCCAAGCAAAGTATTTTATTTTCATTAAAAATG
Organism: uncultured Alphaproteobacteria bacterium; assembly: GCA_902595855.1. Lineage (GTDB taxonomy): Bacteria > Pseudomonadota > Alphaproteobacteria > HIMB59 > CACPNW01. The sequence goes on along the minus strand of CACJRY010000008.1, from coordinate 65,056 downwards.
TCTTAAACCAGATTTAAGGTAATCATATCCAGTATATAATGTTAGAATTCCAGCTGTCCACAAAGCTAATTTACCAATAAAAATTATAGGCAAAATTGTAATTCCACTCTCACTTAGTATTAGAAAAGCTAAAGCAATTAATTGAATTGATGTTTTAATTTTGGCAATTCTTGAAACTGGTACGCTCACTTTAATTTTTGCAAGATATTCTCTTAATCCAGATACAGCTATTTCTCTTAGCAAAATAATTAGAGCTGGTATTGTTTCCCAATCAGCAATTACTTCTCTTGATGTTAATATAAGAATCACAGCCGCTACTAGTAATTTATCTGCTATCGGATCAAGAAAGGTGCCAAAATTAGTAACCTCATTTCTAATTCGTGCAATATAACCGTCAAAATAATCAGTTATGCTTGCTAAGCAGAAAAGTACGAAAGCCACCCATCCATAAAAAGGGTCTTTTAAATAAATACAGATTACAATTACTGGAATAACAACTATCCTAGTTATTGTTAGAATGTTTGAAATATTTAATTTCATAAATTTTTTTTTAGATTAAGTTTAACATATTAGCCATTAAAAAATTCGTATAACTCTTGAAGTTTCTTTTGTGGTATGGATTTAATCTGCTTAAGGTCATCTAGTGAAGCTGATTTTATCTTTTTAATTGTTCCAAAATGAAGAAGTAGCTCCTTTTTTCTCTTTGGACCAATTCCTTTAATCTCATCAAAAATTGATTTAACTGTTGATTTTGATCTTCTGGCTCTATGTGCTGTAATTGCAAATCGGTGTGCTTCATCTCTCAATCTTTGGATAAAATAGAGAAGAGGATCATTTGGTTTCAAATTTAAATTTTTATTATCTAGATGAATTATTTCTCTACCTGCGTTTCTATCTGGGCCTTTAGAAATGCTCATCAAATCAATATTATTTAATTTATATTTATTTAATATTTTTTGGACAATATTAAACTGCCCTCTTCCTCCATCAATGATGATTACGTCCGGAACTGTAGTGCTATCATTCTTATTAACTTTAGAGAGGCGTCTGTTAAGAACTTCCTCCATCATATAATAATCACTAAAATTTGAAACTTTTTTATTTTTTAAATTATACCTAATATTAAATTTACGATAGTGTTTAGGCTTCAATCCTTCTTTATCAGCAACTATCATTACGCCTACAGAGTTTCTACCAAATGTATGACTATTATCGTAGACTTCAATTCTAGTAATATCATTTTTTATACTTAATAATTTTGATAATGAATTTAGAGCTGAATGATGTGCTTCTATACTTGTTTTTTTTAACTTAATACTCTCTAGGGCATTTTTTTCTGCTAGTAATATGTGTTGTAATTTTTCTCCAGACTTTGGATTTAAAATTTTGGTTTTGGATTTATTTTTTTTATTTAAAGTTATTTCTACTTCCTTAAAAAACTCTTCATTCATATTTACTAAAATTTTAGGTGGTACATCTTTATCAGCGTAAAATTGATATAAAAAAGATTCTAAAATTTCTTTTGCTTCACTTGTATCATCATGAGATGGAAAAAAAGATTTATTTCCATAATTACTTCCATTTCTATAAAATTTTCCATGAATACAACTTTTGCTATCTGAGAGTCTTATTGCAAAAATATCTATATTGCGCATATCTTTAATGTAAACAGACTGATATTTTTGAATTTGATTTATTGATTTTATTCTATCTCTTAGTCTTGCTGCTTCTTCAAATATTTGATTTTTACTTGCTAAATTCATTTTAGCAGTTAATTTTTTTTCGATTCTTTTTGTATTACCTTTTAAAAATTTTTTTGCATCTTCAATACTTTCTTTATATTTTTCTTCATTAATAATATCTACACATGGACCACTACATCTTTTGATATCAAATAGTAAACAAGGACGAGACCTATTTTTAAAAGTACCTTCAGAGCAACTTCGTAGTAAAAAAGCTTTCTGTAAAGCTATCAAAGTATAATCAGCAACTGATGGTGAAACAAATGGACCAAAGTAATCACCTCTAATTCTTTTTGCACCTCGATATTTTTGAAGACGAGGAAATTTATGTTCTTTATTGATTAAAATATAAGGAAAGGATTTGTCATCTCTTAAGATAATATTAAAGCGAGGTTTGTGTCTTTTGATTAAATTGCATTCAAGTAAGAGCGCTTCAATCTCAGTGTTTGTCACAAAAAAATTCATTTTTTTTGTTAAACTCACCATTCTTTGTAAACGACGTGTGAGGTTATTTAAGGCAGTATAATTTATAACTCTCTTTGCAAGATTTTTGGCCTTTCCAATGTATAAGATATGACCTTCATCATCTTCCATTTGATAAACACCTGGTTGATGAGGAAGTGTCTTTGCAATAAATTTGATGATATCTTGACCTTTTAATTTGGCCTGAGCATTTGCAAACTCTATTGATTTTTGGTTTTTTTTATTCATTATGTAATTAATTTTCTAGATTATGCTCTTAAATTATTATAGTCCAAAATTTGAATTTAAATAAATAAGTCTAAATAGATAACATAATATATTAATTGGAGATGTGAAGATGGCTAAAATGACTACTGAGGAAGCTTTTGTAAAAGTTCTACAAATGCACGGAATACAACATTCTTTTGGAATAATTGGATCAGCATTTATGCCAATTTCAGACCTTTTCCCAAAAGCGGGGATAACTTTTTGGGATGTTGCTCATGAGTCAAATGGTGGTCTCATTGCTGATGGTTATACGAGATCAACAGGCAAACTTGCTATGTGTATTGCTCAAAATGGACCTGGTATTACAGGATTAGTAACTCCTATAAAAACAGCTTATTGGAATCATACTCCTATGCTTTTAGTTACACCTCAGGCTGCTAACAAAACAATGGGTCAAGGTGGTTTTCAAGAAGTGGAACAAATGAACTTATTTAAAGATATGGTTTGTTATCAAGAAGAAGTGCGTGACGCATCTAGAATGGCTGAAGTTTTAAATAGAGTTATTTTAAAAGCAAAAAGGGGGTCGGCTCCTGCTCAAATAAATGTACCAAGAGATTTCTGGACACAAGTAATTGATATTGAATTACCATCAATTATTGAATTTGAGAGACCGTCTGGTGGCTCAACCGCTATAAGTAAAGCTGCACAACTTTTATCTAATGCAAAATTCCCAGTAATATTATCAGGAGCTGGTGTTGTTCTTGCTGATGCAATTGAAGATTGTAAAAATATAGCAGAAAAATTGGATGCGCCTGTTGCGTGTGGATATCAACATAACGACAGTTTTCCTGGAAAGCATCCACTTGCTGTGGGCCCTCTTGGATATAATGGGTCTAAAGCTGCTATGGAGATAATTTCAAAAGCTGATGTAGTTTTGGCCCTTGGAACAAGATTGAACCCTTTTTCTACTCTTCCTGGTTACGGAATAGATTATTGGCCTAAGGAAGCAAAGATTATTCAAGTTGATATAAATTCCGACAGGATCGGATTAGCAAAAAAAATAACAGTGGGAGTTTGTGGTGACGCTAAATTAGTAGCAAAACAAATTCTAAGTGAATTATCACCAAGTGCAGGAGATGCTGGAAGAGAAGATAGGAAGGCTTTAATTCATCAAACTAAATCTGCATGGCTTCAAACGCTAACAAGCCTTGACCATGAAGAGGATGATGAAGGTACTACCTGGAATAAAGACTCTCGTGAAAGGGATCCTGACAGAATGTCTCCGCGTATGGCGTGGAGAGCTATTCAAGCAGGTCTTCCTGAAGAAGCAATTATCTCAAGTGATATTGGTAACAATTGTGCAATCGGAAATGCTTATCCGACTTTTGAGCAAGGAAGAAAATATTTAGCACCAGGTTTGTTTGGACCATGTGGCTATGGTTTCCCTTCAGTTTTAGGAGCTAAAATTGGATGTCCAGATACACCTGTTATTGGCTTCTCGGGAGATGGAGCTTTTGGAATTAGTATGAGTGAAATGACTTCATGCAGCAGAGAGGAATGGCCAAATATTACTATGGTTATTTTCCGAAACTACCAATGGGGTGCAGAGAAACGAAATACAACTCTTTGGTATGACAATAATTTTATTGGAACTGAACTTGATCCAAAATTAAGTTATGCAAAAATTGCCGAAGCGTGTGGGTTCAAGGGAGTTAAAGTTACAACTCAATCAGAGTTAACTGAAGCTTTAAAAACATCCTGTGTTGAACAAATGAATGGTATTACAACTTTTATAGAAGTTATTTTAAATCAAGAATTAGGTGAACCTTTTAGAAGAGACGCAATGAAAGCGCCAGTAGAAGTAGCAGGAATAAATAGTAAAGATACTGTTGTTCAATAAGATTTATTGATCAGAAATAATTATATCTGATGCTTTTTCAGCAATCATAATTGTTGGAGCATTAGTATTACCTGAAGTTATGTTGGGCATTATAGATGCATCTACAACTCGTAAGTTTTCAACACCATAAACTTTCAGTTTATCACTTACTACTGAGGTGTTGTCACTACCCATCTTACAAGTTCCAACGGGGTGAAAAATTGTTTGCACATGTTCACTTGAAGCTTGAATAATTTCTTCATCACTTTGAAAATTTATACCTGGTCTAAACTCTTCTGGTTGATATTTTTTAAATGTCTCACTTTCAAAAATAATTTTTCTTATTAATCTGATACCTGCTGCTGATACTTGCCTATCCTCTTCAGTTGAAAGATAATTCATTTTTATTTTTGGATATTCTCTAGAATCTTTTGAAGTTATAAATACTTCTCCTCTACTTGTTGGTCTTATATTTGCAACAGTTGGAGTAAAAGCATTAAAATCATGAAGACTTGCCCCCCCTAATCTATCGGTGCTAATAGGTTGAACATGAAATTGCAAATTTGGTGTTTCTCTACTTTCATCACTTTTAGCGAAACCACAAAGTTGACTGGCTCCCATTGTCATTACACCTCTTCTGAAAAAAACAAATTCCATACCAATCATCATTTTTCCAAAAAAACTGTTGATAGTCCTGTTTAGTGTTTTGATATTTTTAACTTTATAGACAGGCCGTAACATTAGGTGATCCTGTAAGTTTTTCCCAACACTAGAGTTGTGATGTATTAGGGGTATTCCTAAATTTCTTAGTTTTTCTTCATCACCAATGCCAGATACTTGAAGAATATGAGGAGAGCCAATTGATCCGGCAGATAAAATAACTTCTTTATTGGCTTTTACTGTAATTAACTCATTATCTTTCCAATACGAAATGCCAATTGCTTTTTTTTCTTCAAAATTAATTTTGTTAACGTGTGCTTTTACTTCTACTTGTAAGTTTGTTCTTTTTTTTGCAGGATTAAGATACGCAACAGCAGTACTGCATCGTAAACCATTTTTTTCTGTAACCTGAAAATAATCACATCCAAAATTATCTCCGGTATTAAAGTCCTTAATTTTAGGAATCCCCATTTCTTCTGCAGCATTTTGAAATTCATCCAAAATATCAAGTTTAATTCTAATGTCTGAGACTGATAAAGGACCGCCAACACCATGAAACTTATTCGCACCTCTTTCTTGATTTTCTGATTTAATAAAGTAGGGTAGAACATCATCCCAACCCCATCCAGTATTTCCTTGTTGACGCCATATATCATAATCTTTTGATTGACCTCTGATATATAAAAGACCATTTATAGAAGAACTACCCCCTAAAGTTTTACCTCGAGGATAATTAATTGATCTACCATTAATTGACTCATCAGGTTCTGTTTTAAAACACCAATCTGTTTTAGGATTGTGCATGGTTTTATAATATCCAACAGGAATATGAATCCAAGGATAAGTATCTTTGCCACCTGCTTCAATTAGAAGAACTGAATTATTAGGATTTGTTGTTAACCGATTTGCTAAAACACAACCTGCTGAACCTGCGCCAACAATAATATAATCAAAGTTTTTATTCATTCTATTATTTATTCTGGATTAATACCTTAATTTATTAAAGCTCTAAATGTATTATTGTTTAAATTAGAGCTCCTCAACTAATTAAAAATTAATTTTAAAAAAATTTTTATTTTTTTATGTTTTTATTCAAAATTTATTTTTTAATTTAACCCAAAAAAATCAATATTTTTTAGTAATTATTCTTAATAATATCTTTGTAAAACGTTTTACACATGTTAAGTTTTAAATACAATTTTTCGGGAGGAAACATGAAAAAATTTTTAAAAATAATCTTAGGTTCAGTCATAATTTTAGGATTTATGACTGTATCAGCTAAAGCTGCAAAGACTTTAAAGTGTCAAACAGTTTTAAATGCTAAAAGTGATGAAGCGCGCTTACTTAAAGAGGAGTTTACTGATAGAGTTACTGAGTTAACTGGTGGCTCTTTGAATTTCGAAATTATGCCAGCAGGTACAGTTGTTGGAGGAAAAGAAACACTTGATGCAATTGACAAAGGTCTAATTGATTGTGGATTTGCTTGGACTCATTATTGGTCAGGCGAACACCCAGCAGCAATGCTATTTGGTTCACCAGTTGCAGGCGGAGGTGTAGGAATTGATAACCTTGCTTTTTTATCTTGGTTTAACGCAGCAGGTGGAAAAGAATTATACGAACAACTTTGGGATGAGATGGGAAGAGACATAAAAGGATTTATGCTTCAACCTGTTGGACCAGAAGCATTAGGATGGTTTAAAGAGCCAATTACAAGCATGGAGGATTTTAGAAAATATCGTTTTAGAACACCTCCAGGTATACCTGGTCAAACATATAAAGATATCGGTATTGCCTCAGTAGCTATGGGTGGAGGTGACATACTTCCTGCACTTGAAGCTGGAACTATTGATGCCGCTGAATGGTGTTGTCCAAAACCTGATAGCGTGTTTGGTTTTCAAAAAGTATTAAAGCATTACTATCTTCAAGGTTTACACCAAGTTGTTGTAAATGCAGATTTTTATATGAATGGAACTCTTTATGATAGTTTAACCGATCATGAAAAAGCTTCTCTACAGGTAGCAGCTGATGCATCATTGATGCTAACGTTATCTGACAGAATCTATGAAAATGGGAAAGCACTTAGAATGTTAACAGAAGAAGCAGGTGTTATACTTCATGATACGCCAACAGATTATTTCTCTGAATACATGGCAGCAGCTTTAGCAACCCTGAATAAAAATGCTGAAGAAAATGAATTTTTTAATGAAGTTTATACTTCTATGAAAGAATTTGCTGATATTGCAGTACCATTCTGGAGTGGGGCTCAAATGTCTAATGCTAAGTTAGGTATGGCTCACGCTGCAACATTAAAATAATTTAAAATATATAAAGAGCGGACTAGTTTCCGCTCTTTAATTCCTGTAGAACACAATAATGTCAGATAATATTCAAGATTACGATTTAAAGGATGAGTTAATAGCTGAAAGAAAAGTAGGATATTTTGAAAAGCCATCTGACATGGCAAAATGGATTTATAACACAATTATCAACATTGATAAATTTAGTTTGCTGGTGGGAAAAACTATTTGCTGGATAACTGTTCCATTATTTTTATGTATGGCATATGAGGTTGTAGCAAGAAAATTTTTTCTCGCACCTACTTACTGGGCCTACGACATGAGCAGATTTTTTTACGGTGCTATGTTTATGATTGGTTCGGGTTATGCATTATCAAGAGGTGTACATATAAGGGCAGATTTTTTATATCGTAATTTTAAAACAAAAACGCAAGGTTTTGTCGATTTTTGGTTATATTTATTTTTCTATTTTCCTGGACTTTTCTTTTGTTTGTATATGACTACAATATTTGTCATCGAGTCAATGCAACGTGGTGAAAAAGGAATGGATACCGCTTGGATGCCTTATCTTTGGCCAATAAAATCATGCTTATGGATTGGTATAGTTTTTTTACTTATACAAGGTGTCTCTGAATTATTGAAAAGTCACTATGCAATGAAAAATGGTAAATGGCCAGGTGATGAATGATTGCAGAATTTATTAGTCCGGAGATTTTAGGAATATTTTTAATAGCGGTAATGCTATTTTCTATTTTTGTTGGTTTCCCAATTTCCTTTACTTTAATTTTTTTAGGATTTGTTTTTGGCTATCTCGGATTTGGAAAATTAGTTTTCTATTTAATGACATTGCAGTTTTCGATGGTCATGACCGAGCAAACATTGGCTGCCGTCCCACTGTTTGTCTTTATGGGTATAATGATGGAACAAGCAGGTTTAATGGAAAGATTATTTTCTTCAGTGCAGATGATGCTTTCAAGAGTTCGCGGATCTCTTTTTTATGCTGTTCTTTTTGTATCTATCATTTTTGCTGCTGCCACAGGTATTGTCGGTGCATCAGTTACAATATTGGGAATTATGGCTGCAAAATCCATGAATAGATCAGGATATGATGTTAGGTTAGCAGCTGGAACAATAACTGCAGGAGGAACTTTAGGAATTTTAATTCCACCAAGTATTATGCTTGTTGTGATGGGCCCCATCATGGAAATTCCTGTTACAGATCTTTTTGCAGCAGCTATCATTCCTGGAATTATGCTAGCAGTTTTATATGCTGGTTATGCTACTATTAGGTGTTACTTAGATCCTTCACTTGGACCTGTTGTTCCAGAAGAAGATAGGGAAAAGGATATTAAAGTTGTTCTTTATGAATTTTTTATGGGATTAGTGCCTCCAGCACTTTTGGTTTTTTCCGCGCTAGGAAGTATTTTGTTTGGGCTTGCAACACCAACTGAAGCTGCTGGCTGTGGTGCCCTTGGATCTATTTTATTAGCACTAGCATACCGTAAGTTAACTCTAGAAAAATTAAAAGATGGACTAATTAAAACTCTTGAGATTACTGCCTTAATAATGTTGTTAGTAGCAGCTTCTAATTTCTTTGGAGCTGTTTTTGCTAGATTAGGAACCCCGTCAATGATTACTGATTTCTTATTAAGTTTAGAAGTAAATAGATATTTAATTTTACTTATTGTAATGGCTATGATTTTTCTTTTAGGTTGGCCTTTAGAATGGGTACCAATTGTTTTAATTGTTGTGCCTATTATTTTACCTCTTATTGAAGGTTTAGGTTTTAACCTAATTTGGTTTGCTATTCTTGTTGCAGTCAACTTGCAAACAGCTTGGCTGTCTCCACCTGTTGCCCTATCTGCATACTTCTTAAAAGGTGTAGTACCTGAGTGGGATTTAAAAGATATTTATATAGGAATGATGCAATTTATGGTTCTTCAAGTAATAGGTTTACTTTTAATTATTATTTTTCCTCAAATTGCTTTATGGCTCCCACATTATATCTACGGCAGTTAAAATTTAGTGAATCTTTTTTTATTAATTATTGGTTTAACTTTCTTAATCTTAGGGGCAGAGCTTATTATTCGAGGTTCAGTCAGTTTTGGGAAAAAACTAAATGTATCTTTATTTGCAATAGGTGTTGTTATAGTTGCCGGAGGTACTTCGTTACCTGAATTGGCAAGTAGTATAAATGCAGTAGTTTCTAATCATGCTGATCTTGCTGTAGGAGCAGTAGTGGGTAGCAATATTGCTAATTTAATTTTAGTTATGGCAGCAACATCTTTTCTTGTTCCAATTGATAATATCAATCAAAACCAAATAAATCAGGCATGGATAAATATACTTTTAGCTATTGTTTTAATTATAATGAACCTCTTTATCTTACCATTTAATTTTTTCTTTGGAATCTTATCAATAGTTTTTTTATTTTTCATAATGTTTTTGCAAGTAAAGCAGGGAACTCTAGATGTGTCAGAAGTTGAGGAAAAAGGGGATTACTCTCTTTTTCTTTCCATAACTTTTATTGTAATTGGAATAATTTTATTAATTTATGGTTCTGATCTTTTTGTTGAATCGGCAATCAATATTGCTAGTCAACTCAATATTCCAGCAGCTATAATAGGTGTGTCTTTGGTAGCTTTTGGGACATCATTACCTGAATTAGTAGTAGGGATTCTATCTGCTTTAAGAAGAAAAGTTGATTTTGCTCTTGGAAATATTTTAGGGTCAAATATTTATAATGTGTTGGGCGTATTAGGAATTTCATCTTTTTTTGGTAACTTTAATATACCAGATGTTATCGACAATATTGATCTGTTCTTTATGCTTTTTGTGACAATAACGATTTTAGGATTTATGTTTGCTTTAAAAAGACTTGGAAGAACTTATGGTTCGATAGGTCTAATATTATATTTTGGATATATTTTTTATATTTATAATTAAGGTGTTAAAATAATTTTAGGTGATGCAGTTGAGCCATCATGAATTTCTCTAAATGCATTACTTCCATCACTTAAAGATCTAAAATCCAACCAATTCAAATCACCTAATTTATTATCTTCAATTATATTAATTGATTTTTTAAAATCTTGATCAGTATAACGAGAGCTACCAATAAAAATAATTTCTTGTAATGTTGTTTTTCTAAAATCAAATTCACCTGCTGGTTGACTTAATCCTATATGAATAATTGTTCCGCCTTGTTTGACACATTCAATCGATTGTTTCCTTGTTTTTTCAAGTCCAACAGCATCAAATACTAAATCATATGAATTTTTTTTAACTTTGTGATCATCTGGAAAGTAAATTTGGCACCCTGAAGCCTTTTTACATACATCCAATCTTTTTTTATTTGTATCTATTATTGTGTAGTTCACAATACCAATGCTATTTAAAATTAATCCAGTTAACAATCCAATTGCCCCGCCACCAATTATTATGATTTTACTCTCATTAAGTTGCTTTATTGAATGCTTTTTAGCAAGTTCTATCGCATGAAGTGATACAGCCGTAGGCTCTGTTAAAGAAAGTGTCGATAAAATATTTGTTTGATTAATATAATGTAAATTTTTTTTTGGAACACTAACATATTCTGCAAAACCACCATGTCGTTCTATTGGTTTTGACATTCCAATAAAACTACTAGATTGACACAAATGATCAATTTCATTTTTACATTCATAACAAGAACCACAAGTTACTAGTGGATTAACAATGACACTTTGATCTGAATTTTCTATTGTGCCACTTATTTCATGACCAAGAATTAATGGAGGTATTCTTCTACTATCAAAACCATGGTAGGCGTGCATATCCGAGCCACATATCCCTGCCCCAGATACCTTTACTAATAACTCCTGTTCTTTGATAACAGGCATTGGCATTGATTGATATTCTAATTTCTGTTTGTCTGTAAAAACTAGTGCTTTCATTAAAGATTTTTTTCTTCCAATACTTTTTTTGCCACTCGAAAACACTCTAATGCCTGGGGAACTCCGCAATAAATACCAATAACGTGAATAATTGCACGAATTTCATCTTTTTGGACACCGTTTGTTATTGCACCTCTGCAGTGTATTTCCCACTCATGCATTTTTCCTAAAGCACCAATCATAGCAAGGTTCATCATTGATCTTGTTTTCATATCAATTACTTCATCACCCCAACCAAATCCCCAACACCATTCCGTCATTGCTTTTTGAAAAGGAAGAGTAAAGTCATCAGCTTTTTCTAGATTTTTCTCGACATATTCTTTACCCAAAGTTGCTTTTCTTTTTTCTAGCCCTTTTTTAAATAATTCTTCGTCCATTTTACCTCTCAATTATTTATATCAACTATAAAGATTAATAACTTCATTGTCACTGTCCATTGACTTTTTTAATTTTTAAATATTGATTAGTAATCTTAATGCATCATAAACTGCTGCATGAATATTTCGCGAGGATACAGCATCCCCAATTCTGAAAATATTAAATTTACTATCTTTATTTTTAACAATATCCTGTTCGTATCCCTTAATAAATTTTTCATAATTTACTTCTCCCATATTCTTTGAAAGAGGTAATAGCTCAAAATACAATTCATCTAGAGGTTTTGTTCCATAATTTACAAATACTTGGTCATACGTTGAATTATTTTTGAATAACTCATCATAGTCTGATCCTATTAATGCATTTAGTTTATTCCCTTCTATTGAAACATCTAATAATCGTTTACCAATTAAAAATGAAATATTATCATTTTGAAGATTCTTTAAATAAGGAGTTAAATTCATGCCCATTATTTCAGAAGATATTAATCTATCGGGTGTCATAAAATTGACCTTTGATCCTTGTTCGATAGCTATTTCAGCTGATTGCATTGCAACATGATCTCCTGCTTCATCATAAATTAATATATTTTCTGATGTTTTAATATCACCTGAGATTATATCCCAACTAGAAAAAACATTTCCCAAATCTTTTTTTGTCTCAAAAAGTTTTAGATTAGGTATACCTCCAGTTGCAATAATTACTGTGTCCGGATTTTCATCAATTATTTCATTCTTCTCTGCTAAAATATTAAATTTAAAATTTACATTTTTTTTAGTACATTGCTCCATTCGCCAATCAATAATTCCCATCATATCTTTTCTTCTTTTTGATTTAGCGCATAGTCTTACTTGCCCACCGGGGTCAGAAGCAGCCTCAAAAATTACAACTTCATGACCTCTTTCAGTTGCTATTCTTGCTGACTCAAGACCACCGGGTCCCGCACCTACTATCACAATTCTTTTTTTAGTTTTTGAAGAAGAAATAATATTTGGAAATTTTAATTCTCTTCCTGTTGCTGCATTATGTATACAGAGTGCTTCTTCACCTTGGTATATTCTATCTAAACAATACGTAGCTCCAACACATGGTCTTATATCCTCTTCTCTGTTTTCTTTTATTTTTTTTACAATATGGGGATCCGCTAAGTGCCCTCTAGTCATGCCAATCATATCAACAAGACCATTTGAAATAGCGTATCTTGCAGTGGCTACATCAGAAATTTTAGATGCATGAAAAATCGGCAAATTTACTTCTTTTTTTAATTCTCCAGCAAAATCTAAATGAGGAGCACTCTTCATCCCTTGTATTGGAATTAGTTTAGTTAAACTTGGATCTGTATGAATTCTTCCCCTATTAATATTGAGGTAATCTACAAGACCTGAATTAGATAAAATCTTAGCAATTTCTAACCCTTCGGATTTGCTCAGTCCGCCTTCGACTCCTTCATCAAAGACACAACGAATGCCTACTATAAATTTATGTCCAACTTTTTTTCTAATTTCTGTTAAAACATCAATGGCAAAACGTAGTCTATTCTCTAAACTTCCTCCATACTCTGTTTCTAAATCATTACTTAGTGGTGATAAAAATTGACCTATTAGATGACCTTGACCTTCAAGCTCAACTCCATCCATCCCACCTTCTTTCATTCGTTCAGCAGCATCGCCATATTCTTTTATGACTCGCTTAATGTCCCAACTTTCAGCAATTTTTGGAAATGCTTTGTGAGCAGGTTCACGGTGCTTTCCCGATGAAATAGATGGAAGCCAATCTCCTTTACTCCATGATGTTCTTCTGCCTAAATGAGTTAATTGTATCATAATTTTACAATCCTGATCATGGATAGCATTTGTTAGTTTTTTTACCCAAGGAACAACTTCATCTTTATACGCATGAATATTATCAAAAGAAGGAGGACTATCTTTAGATACGACTGATGAACCTGCAGTCATTGTCATCGCTATTCCACCTTTTGCTCTCTCTAGATGATAGGCAATGTACTTGTCTTTGGGAAAGCCATCTTCATTATAAGATGGTTCATGACTTGTAATGATAATACGATTTTTTAAATGTAAATGTTTAAGCTTAAAAGACTTTAAAAGGGGATCATTCATTAGTTATATTCTAAATTGATGTAAAGTCATTGTCAGTTAATGATGTTGCCACCCATTTATTAAAATGGTGAGTAGGATTATCAAGAACTGGGGAAAAATTACCACCATTATAAACTGGTGAGTTTCTTCCCTCTTGCATACCCTCTATAATATTTAAGTCTTCTGATTGAATACTAAGCCATTGCTCATAATTTTGTTTTCTTAAAGATTTAAATTGATCTCCATTTGCTGCTTCATCACCCACATAATAGATCTCCATGTGTTCTTTTGTAAGTTCATGACTTATTGGTTCTAACCAATATGCATAATAATGATCTTTATGAATACCCAACATTACATTTGGAAACAAAGCTACATATTCAGCGTGTTGTTCCTTATCTTTAGACCAACCAGGGAAAGTTGGAAATTTTTCATCATTAATAAATTGTGGATTGTAAACAAGTGTTCCCTGGCCAGCAAAACGATTCGGTAATCCCTGAATATGATAGTGGTCATCAATTTTTGAATAGGCGTTCAACCCAGGATGAACAAAGGGCAAGTGATAACTTTCACAATAGTTTTCAATTGCAAACTTCCAATTACATTTGGCCTCTAATTGAAAATATCCATAATCTTTTGCATGGTATATCATTTGCTGATCTTTTTTTGTCCAAAAAGAAGACCATCTATCCTCAAGTGGCTGAATGTATTGTTCGAAGGGTATTTCGTTATTTGAAATATTCACCATTATCAAATCAAGCCACACAGAAGATCTTACTTCTTTCAATCCACTTTTGGATTTATCAAAATTTTTATGTTCATGTTTATTGACACCTCCTAAATGAGGAGTCGCAACTAAATTTCCCTCAAAATCATAAGACCAGGAATGATACGGACAACGTAACACATTTTTAAGAGAACAGGATTCATGAATTAATTTGTAACCGCGGTGACTACATACATTATGAAAAACTCTAATCTGTTTTTTTTTATCTCTAACAATTATGAGAGGAATACCTAATAAATCAAATGGTTTAGTATCACCTGGGTTAGGAACAGAGCTTGCAACGCCAATGGTAACCCATTTATTTTCGAATATTTTTTTTCGTTCTATGCTCGTGTAGGGTCCATTAAGATAGCATTCATTTGGAAGGCCGTGCGCTTTTTCTATGGTTTCACTTACTATACTTAATTTTTCTTTATCGATGATTTTGTAAATCTCTTTTTCCATAAAAACCTACCAAAACACTAATTTAGGTTCTATAAAAGTCAAATTAAAATGATACCAAATAATAAACTGTTATTAGATATTTGTAATATTGCAATAGAAGCAGGTAAAGAAATTTTAAATTTCTATAATAATGAAATTGAAGTTACACAAAAAGAGGACTTATCTCCTTTAACAAAAGCAGATTTAGCTTCTAATAAAATTATTCTAGAGTCTCTAACTAAATTGAATAGCAATATTCCTATTTTGAGTGAAGAGTCCCTTGTTGATTGGAGTATAAGAAAAAATTGGAAGAAGTATTGGCTAGTTGATCCCTTAGATGGAACAAAAGAATTTATTAAAAAAAATGGTGAGTTCACTGTAAATATTGCTTTGATTGAAGACAATAATCCAATTTTAGGAGTAGTCTATGTTCCTGCAAAATCTCTCTTATACTTGGCTGAAAAAAACAAAGGATCATTTAAAACAAATACAAAAGATAAGTTGGAAAACTTTGAGGGAATTAAAAAAATTCTAGTTTCAAGTCAAACGAACAGAGCACGCGTAATTGGAAGTCGCTCTCACTCTAACGCTACTTTTGATAATTGGGTAAAAGAAAAATTTCCTAATGCTGAGATAGTACAAGCTGGGAGCTCATTAAAATTTTGTTTAATCGCAGAGGGGGAAGCAGATATATATCCTCGTTTTGGACCAACATCAGAATGGGATATTGCAGCTGGTCATATGATAGTGAATGAAGCTGGTGGAAAAATTAGAACCTTTCAAAATAATAGTATCAAATATAATACGAAAGAGAATATTATTAATCCTGAATTTTATGCTATAGGCAACATTGATCTCAATTAAATTATGAACTTAACCCATTTAGAAAAATTAGAAACTGAAAGCATACACATTATTAGAGAAGTAGCATCAGAGTTTGAAAATCCTGTTATGCTTTATTCAATAGGAAAAGACTCTGCGGTCATGCTCCACCTAGCATTAAAAGCTTTTGCACCAAGCAAGCTTCCATTTAAATTATTGCATGTTGATACAACTTGGAAATTTAGAGAAATGATAACTTTTCGTGATGAGATCGCAAAAGAATACAACTTAGATTTATTAGTTCATATTAATGAAGAAGGTGTAAAAAATAATATTGGCCCCATAACCCATGGCTCTAAACTTCATACAGATGTAATGAAGACACAAGCACTGAAGCAAGCATTAGATAAATATAAGTTTGATGCTGCTTTTGGAGGAGCACGTAGAGATGAAGAAAAATCAAGAGCAAAGGAAAGAGTATTTTCTTTTAGAGATCAGCAACATCATTGGGATCCAAAAAATCAACGGCCTGAATTATGGAATTTATATAATACAAAAATAGCAAAGGGAGAAAACGTAAGAGTTTTTCCTCTATCAAATTGGACTGAGATTGATGTATGGCAATACATTTACCAAGAAAAGATAAATATTGTTCCTCTATACTTTGCAAAAGAACGCACCGTAATTAAACGTGATGATTTACTTTTAATGGTTGATGACAAAAGGCTCGATGTAAAAGAACATGAAAAAATAGAAAATCGAATGGTGCGTTTTAGAACATTGGGTTGCTATCCTTTAACTGGTGCTATTGAGTCAACAGCAACAACAGTGGAAGAAATTATCATTGAATTATTAGAGAGTAAAAATTCTGAAAGAGAAGGAAGAGCAATAGATAAAGATCAAATTGGATCAATGGAAAAGAAGAAGCAAGAAGGATATTTTTAATGGATTTAGAAAAATTTTTTCAAAATCAAAATAAAAAGAAGCAAGTTAAAATTTTAACATGTGGATCCGTGGATGATGGCAAGTCGACTTTATTAGGTAGACTGTTGTACGATTCTCAAAATGTATTTGTTGATCAAATGGATCAAGCAAAGATTGAAAGTGAAAAATACGGCACCCAAGGAAAAGATATAGATCTAGCATTATTAATTGATGGCTTACAAGCGGAGCGCGAACAAGGAATTACAATTGATGTTGCATACCGTTTTTTTGAAACATCAAAATGTAAATTTATTGTTGCCGATACACCAGGACATGAACAATATACACGTAATATGGCAACAGGTGCCTCTAATTCTGATGTTGCTATTATTTTAATTGATGCACAAAAAGGTGTTTTGGAGCAAACAAAAAGGCATAGTTTTATTGTTAATCTCCTTGGTATTCAGCATGTTGTTGTGGCAATCAACAAAATGGATTTAGTAAATTATGATGAACATATCTTTAATATAATCATCGCAGAATATAAAGAATTGATAAAGAATTTTAATTTTATCTCCACGAAGTATATTCCATTATCAGCTTTAAAGGGAGATAATGTTTTTTCAAATTTTGAAAATACTAAATGGTATTCAGGGCCTTCCCTTATTGAAACTTTAGAAAACATTCAAATTGAAGAGGAGGGGATGAACGATGCATTTAGTATGCCAGTGCAATGGGTGAATAGATCAAGCTCAGATTTTAGGGGATATGCTGGAACGATCACTTCTGGCAAAATATCTAAAGGAGATGTAATCACAACTTCTTCATTGAATTCTCAAACTTCTATTAAGAGTATTTATGGACCTAATGGTGAGTTGGATGAAGCTTTTATTAATCAAGCAGTAACATTAACATTACAAGATGAATTGGATATTTCTCGAGGCGATATCATTCTTAGACAAGATAATAATAAAATTATCAAAGTTGATCAGTTTGCAGCTCATCTTGTTTGGATGGATCAAGACGCAATGTTACCAGAGCGTAATTACATCTTTCGTTTTAATAATAGTTTTATCAATGGACAAATTACTGATCTAGTTCACAGTATTAATATTAATTCTTATGAAGAAATAGCAACCAAAAAATTAAATTTAAACGATATTGCCTATTGTAAAATAGCATTAAATAAAATGCACAGTATTGCTCCTTATAAAGACAATCATCAATTAGGTAGTTTCGTTATCATTGATCCATATAATAATAAAACAATTGGTGCTGGCATGATTGACCATGCATTGCGTCGATCCACTAATATTTCTTGGCATGAAATGAGTATTAATAAAGAGACGCGCTCCAAACTAAATGTCCAACAACCATGTGTGATTTGGTTTACTGGATTATCAGGATCAGGAAAGTCAACAATTGCTAATATTCTGGAACAAAAACTTCATACCATGAATAAAAGAACTTATTTATTAGATGGTGATAATGTTCGTCATGGCTTAAATAAAGATTTAGGATTTACCGATACAGACCGTGTTGAAAATATTCGACGTGTTGCTGAAGTTTCAAAATTAATGCTAGATGCTGGATTGATTACTCTAGTCTCCTTTATTTCACCGTTTCGCTCAGAGAGAAAAATGGCAAGAGATTTGCTTGAGGAGGGTGAATTTTTTGAAGTATTTGTTAGTACTCCATTAGAAGAATGTGAAAAGAGAGATCCAAAAGGATTATACAAAAAAGCAAGATCAGGCGAATTAAAGAATTTTACAGGAATTGATTCTACTTATGAAATCCCAGAAAATGCAGATCTCGTCCTTGATACAAAAACAAATAATGCTGAAGAGTTAGCTGATCAAATTATCAATTTTTTAGAAAGTAAAAAAATTATTTAATTTTGAAAACCATACTTTCTTAAACGGGCATCACCGGTTCGTGCATGTGCTTCCATTCCTTCTAATCGTGAAATTCTAGCTGCTGCAGCACCAACTTCTTTATTCGATTCTTTTGTCATGCGCTGAAAGGTAACTGTTTTAATAAATTTACCTACAAACAAACCACCAGTATATTTTGCAGCTCCTTTGGTTGGAAGAATGTGATTAGTTCCAGAACATTTATCGCCGTAAGCAACTGTAGTTTCTTCTCCTAAAAATAAGGATCCATAGTTTTTTAATTTATCTAACCACCAATCCAAGTTTTCAGCTTGTACTTCTAAATGTTCAGGTGCGTATTCATCGCTTACTTGGCATAATTCTTCGTTAGTATTACACAACACAACTTCACCATAATCACGCCAAGCAGCATCAGCATTATTTCTGGATGTTTCGGGTAGTTCAGCAATTAATTCTGGTACTCTCTTCATTACATAATCACACAATTCTTTATCAGTTGTATAAAGCCACGCTGGAGAATTTGGACCGTGCTCTGCTTGCCCTACAAGATCAACAGCGATCATTTCTTTATCAGCAGTATGATCTGCGATAATGCCAATTTCTGTTGGTCCTGCAAATAAATCAATTCCAACTTTTCCGTATAAAATTCTTTTTGCCTCTGCTACGTACTGGTTTCCTGGACCAACGATCATATCAACTTCTGGATTACCAAAACATCCATAAGCAAAAGCACCAATTGCTCCTATTCCACCACAGTTCATAATAACATCAGCACCACATAAATTTGCTGTGTAAATAATTATAGGGTTAGCACCATTTTCATCTTTAGGAGGACTAGCGGCAATTACATTTTTAACACCAGCAACTTTAGCTGTCGTGATACTCATAACAGCTGAAGCGATATTATTATACCGACCGCCAGGAACATAACACCCAACACTGTTAACCGGAATTAATTTTTGACCAGCAAAAAGACCTGGAGATAATTCAACTTCAAAATCATTATTAAGATGCTTTAGTTGATGCTCTGCAAAACTGCGAACTCTATCATAGGAGAACTGAACGTCATCTTTTACTTTTTGATCTAATGATTTTATAACTTCTTCAATTTTTTCTTGGGAAACAACAACATCACCTTCATACTTATCAAACTTTCGAGAGATTTCTCTAATGCCGTCATCTCTTTTTGATTCAATTTCTTTAAGAACTTCTTGTACTCGTTGTCTTGTCTCTACTTCATCGGAAGAAGCAGTTTTGTCAGCTTTTTTGATATATGAAATAGTCATTTTTTCCCCTCAATTAATTTTCTACGTATATATAATTATCTGATAATATCTATTAAATCTGTTATTTTTTTATTAGTTCAAAAACATCTACACCTATTTGATATAAGATGTGCGCTATATCTATTGGGACCCAATTTTCTCTTATTAAGCCTTCATGATGTAAATAAAAATCCATTACTCTCATTGTTACTGTCTTATTTGTTGCTTCATATCCAAGCCATTCACTGGAACCATGTACACACTCAATACTATGCCAACCCCCAGTCATAGAATAATTTCCATCTCCAATTTCAATATAATGGCCAATTTTCCAATAATCTCTATCCTTGAATGTAAGTCTAAATGGGAGTTGGTGTTGATCAACAAAACCATCTAAACCTCTAGCTGTGCCTATACCACTTGGCCCATACCACATCATTTTTGGATGCCAGTAATCTTGTTGAGGATGATTAATTAATTTTTCTCTTATTTGATCCTTTGAAAGACCTGGTTCAGTCTCAGGTTTAATATTTAAACTTCTTTGCATGGTTAAATCTTGATTTAAAGATTGAAGAGACAGTTCTTTATCTAAATTTTGATTATTTTCTCCATCACCTGTGATTGGACTACTCCACATCCCTTCTACTCCAAGAGATTTATTTATAGGCCAATGTCCCGCTTGACTGATAAAGTCTACAGTATCTATCAATGTGTAAGATTTTATTATTTTATTGTTTGTAATTTGATGTGCTTCACATGTTCTAAGATAAATTGTTTTGTTAGTCGGCTTTACACCCAACCACTCATTTTTGAAAGTACCAGTTAAATGACTAATAAATGAAACAAAAACTTTATCTCTAAATGCTCCTCCAATAACTAGATTATTTCTTCTTTCAAGATCGGGGAATGCCTTCTTTAGAGGTATTAAATATTTATTTTTTATTTCTTCAATCCCCTTAATTTCATTAATTGGATGAAAGCCATTAAACTCAGCATCTATGTGATATAAATTTGCAAGATTTTCCTCTAAATCATCTAAAGAGCACTCGGCAATTTTTTTTAATAAATTTTTAAAATATATTTTGTTTTCAATATTTATCTTCGGATCAAGATCTAAATTAATTATATTTGAGTTATCTTTCTCACCTGTATCAAAGTTTTGTATTTTATTTGCCATAATAATTTAATAACACTATTGTTAAATAATAATTGATTTATTCATTATTTTGAATAATATTCAAAAAAAATGAATAAAAGATCATTACAATATGTCAATTAATATTACATCTAGATTAGCCAAATTTGATGAACTTATTCCTAGCAATATACCATTTGTTGAGGGAAAACTAAAAGGTCATCAAGATAGGAAAAATTATTCAGTTATAGGACCTGGTGTAAGTGAAGATGCCAAACAAAATGTCAAAATAGCTGAAGAACATGGCTTTAATATTGGAGCTGTAAGTGCTGCGCCGATGAATGGCTCTGGATTACATAGTCACACAACAGCAGAAGTTTTTATAATTCACTCAGGTGTCTGGCGTTTTTATTGGGGTGTTGATGGCACAGAAGGAGAAGTAATACTAAAAAAAGGTGACATTGCTTCTTTTCCCACAAACATGTTTAGAGGTTTTCAAAATGTAAGTGATGAAGAAGCTTTAATGTTTGTTGTGTTAGGTGAAAATGATCCAGGTGTAATTACTTGGACACCTAAACTTTTAAAAGATGCAAAAGAATCTGGCATGGTATTAATGAATGATAATTCTTTAATTGATACAGAGAAACAGAAAATAACAGATGAGACCAAGGTTATTCAACCACTTAAAGATAATGAATTAGAGAGTTTTGACCACTACTCTTCAGAAGACATAGAAAAATTCGTGATTCGATTTAATGATAAAGATCAACACTTTGTTGATGATGATCACTATCAGTCTAATAAAATTATTAACTATATTGATCAATTTAAAATTCACGACAAATTGTTTAGTCCAAAAATACCGCATACGACAGGATTTAGCCTTTCTCTTCTTAATGGAAAAAGTGCCCATATACATGAATACAAACTGGATAAATCAGAGGTTTATCATTGTTTATCTGGTGAATGGGAAATAGATTGTGATGGCGATAAAGTTGTAATTAAAGAAAAAGATACATTTTCTGTTCCAAAAAATTCACTTCGTTCAATCAGACAGATAAGTGATCATGATGGTAATTTATTTATAATACGACAAACTAATTAAATATTAATTATATGAAAGGATTTGATGCACAATTCAAAGATTTTCCTGATTATATTTTAAAGATTACATATCAAATTTGGGAAAACAATGATGTTGAAGCAATAAGAGATTATTATGCTGATACTCCAAACGTAAGTCTTCCAACACCTACAAGATCTCCATCTGGAGTAATTTATGGTGCAGACCCAGTAATTGAAAATACCTATGCTAGTAAAAAACTATTTCCTGATAGAACACTTTTAGGTGAAGATGTAATTTGGACAGGAAATGATGATGAGGGATATTTTTCATCACACCGCATTTTATCAACCTCTACTCATTCTGTTGATGGTATGTATGGGAAAGCGACAGGAAAAAAACTCTATTACCGCACTATTGCTGATTGTGCATGCATGAATAATCAAGTTTATGATGAGTGGCTTGTGAGAGACCAAGGAGCAATTGTGAGACAAATTGGAATTGATCCGAAGGAATTTGCTAGTAATCTTATTAAAGATGAAGGCGGTCCTGAAAAAGCTAGTAAACCCTTTGATGAAAATACACCTATTAAATCAATTTATAAATCTCCCATATTAGCTTCTGGCAACATTGGAGAACTATATGCAAATATCTTAATGTCTATTATGAACATTAATTTAGAGAAAACAATAAATGATAGTTATGACAGAGCTATACAGCAATACCAGCCAGGAGGAAAAACTCACCATGGTAGAGATGAGGTAATAAAATTTTGGAAACAATTAAGAAATGCTTTTCCTAACGCATTGTTCTCAGTTGAGCACATTGCTTTTACTGAAGAAAAATATGAACCTAAAAAAGCTTCAGTTCGATGGTCTATGGTAGGTAAACATGAAGGTGATGGTCTTTTTGGGAAAGCCTCTAATTCGAAAATTTATATAATGGGTATTAATCATGTTGAATTTGGAGAAAGAGGTATTAAAAATGAATGGGTTCTGTATGATGAAACTATGATCTGGAAACAGATTTTATTAAAAACAGGTTAATTTAATGTCTAATATTTTGACAACACATGTTGGAAGCCTTCCTAGATCAAAAGAACTCTCAGAATTTTTATTTGCAAAAGATAAAGGAGAGAAATTTAGTCAAAGTAGTTTTGATGAAGTATTAAAAAACAACGTGGAAAGTGTTGTTAAGAGACAACTTGATGTTGGAATTGATTTTGTCAGCGATGGGGAGATGAGTAAAATTAGCTACGCTACATATATTAAAGACAGAATTGATGGGTTCTCAGGTGAAAGCGAAAGAAGAGCACCCGCTGATCTTGATGATTTTCCAGAATATAAAGAAAAGATTGCTAAAAGTGGTGGCACACCAACTTATACCAGACCATGTTGTACAAACGAATTAAAAGTAAAAGATGAAAAGTCTCTTCTACAGGATATAAATAATTTTAAAAATTCACTTGATAAACTAAATCACCGACATGCATTTATGAACTCAGCATCACCTGGTGTTATAAATGTTTTTATGCCGAATAAATTTTACAGTACCGAAGATGAATATTTGGAAAAATTATCTAATATTATGGCTAAAGAATATGAGGTTATAACAAAATCAGATATCCAAGTTCAGTTAGATTGCCCAGATCTTGCTTTAGCAAGACATATGAATTTTAAAAATTTATCTGAAGATGAATTTATTAAACGTGCAGAACTACAAATTGAATGCCTAAACTCAGCATTATCTAATGTTGATGTTGAAAAAACTAGAATGCATATATGTTGGGGCAATTATGAAGGGCCTCACACACACGATATTGCTCTAGAAAAAATATTACCTATAATTTTGAAATCGAAAATAAAATATTTTCTAATTGAATCCTCTAATCCTAGGCATTCACATGAATGGAAAGTTTTTCAAGATATAAAACTACCAAAAGATAAAGTGCTGGTACCTGGTGTAATTGACTCAACCTCTAATTTTGTTGAACATCCAGAAGTTGTTGCAGATAGATTAATTCAATTTTCTACAGTAATTCCAAAAGATCAATTAATGGCAGGGACAGATTGTGGTTTTAGTACATTTGCTGGCTTTGGAAAAATTGATGAAAAAATTTGTTATGAAAAGCTTCATGCATTAGTTGAAGGCACTAAACTTGCCTCAAAAGTTGTCTAATTACTGATTTAAAAATTTTGCTCTTTCTAAAAGATCCACACCTAGTTTTTTTAAAAAATGTAAATGATCAATAAAGATCCAATTTTCAGCTAATTTATCTCCGTCTCTTCGATATAAATCTACTACTCTCATTTCTGACTCAATATTACTAGCATTTGTTAAGCCCAAATACTCTCCTTTAGGTTTCATAATTAAATTTGGCCAACCAAACCAACCACCTAGATCATCTTCAGAACTACTAAGTATATGTCCATTGAAACGAACAAACTCTAAGCCATCTTGAAATGGTTTAGTGTGACCTTTTTGATAGCCATCAATAGTATATGAAGCTCCAATGCCTCCAGGCCCCCACCAAATCATATCTTTATGCCAATCCAATTCTAATTCTTCTTTGTAGGATTGCATTTTGGATCCTTTAACAAGTCGATCGCGCATTCTATGAATTAAATCTAATGTTTTTTGACTTTCACTTTCATTAGAAATATCAAATTTCAAACCTTTATGATTCATTGGTCCAGGTGTTACACAAACAAGACCTGTAGATTCAGGAATTATAGAAAGACCTAGTTGCTGCATTAAATTCATTATATCTAAAAAAATAGCTCCTTCAGTAATTTTGTTATTTTCCACTTTGTAAAATTCTGCAAATCTTAATAAAATTGATTTATTATTTGGTTTAAGGCCTACAAACGGTTTATTGAAAACACCCATGAAATGACCCATACTGGAGATCCATTTCCCTTTATTTTTATCTAGTGAATTTATCCCAGCATAAAATATATCTAATCGACGTTGTATAGGTGAAAATGAATCTTTAATTGGTTTCCAAAGATTATTAGCAACAAGATCTATACTAATTAGTTCGTTGAATGGGTGGGTACATTTCATACTAAAATCTTCTGATGCGTATCTGGATATAACTTCAGATAATGAATCAATGTTGCAACTATCTATTTCATTGAAATAATCTAATACTAATTTTTTTTCTGCTTGGAGATCAGTCATTGCATTTTGATTATATTAATAAACTAAAAAAGACAATATTCATTTTTTTGAATAAAATTTCATTGCTTTGAAATATTTTTAAATGTATCTCATAACAAATACAAAATATGAAATTTAATAAAATTACAGACAAAAGACCAGAAGGCCTTAAAGATCATCATATGCCTAAGAGTTATGATATTTCATTAAAAGCATATGGAGGGGGAGGAACAGCTAAATCATTAAATCCAAAACCAAAAAAACTTAAACATCAATCAATGATGGGATTTGAAGCCCAATATAAAAATATCATAGATTATATTGTGAGGATTACCTATCAAATATGGGAAGAAAAAAATATTGGATATATCTATGATACATATAGTAAAGATTGTAGAGTTTGGGATGAATTTGGTTTGCAATCGGGATCTGAAAAAATAGTAGCTGATACTGTACACACGAATAATGCCTTCCCAGATATTAGATTATTCGCTGATGAAGTTATTTGGGCAGGAGATCAAAATATAAGTTTTCATACTTCGCATAGAACAATTATTACCGGAACAAATACGGGATTTAGTAAATTTTCTAAACCAACTGGAAAAAAAGTAAGATTATTTTGTATTGCAAATTGTGTAGCAAAAAATAATGAAATTTATTACGAAAATGTTGTCTACGATACAGCAGGTTTAATTAAACAGCTTGGATTAGATTTAAATCAAGTTGCTAAACAACTTGTTGATGAAGGAATTGCAGGACCATATGCCCCTCATTTTAAAAACTCTAAGCCAAAAAGAAATATTACTAAATTAAAACCAATTAGTTTTGATATTCCTGATAAAATTAAAAATGTAAGAGAGTTTGTTCATGCAGTTTATGATACTATTTGGAATAGACGAAACTTTTCTGCAATAAATAAAGCATACTCTAGTAATGTAGAATTTGAAGGCTCAACTGGTCGTAAATTTAAAGGAGTTTTGCAATTAAGAAAATTTATAATATCAATGTTAGCTTCATTTCCTGATCTTGCACTGAGTATTGAAGATTTATACTGGATGGGAAATAGTAAAGATGGTTATTTAGTATCGGTGCGTTGGGGTGGAATAGGAACTCATAAAGGAAATGGTTCATATGGCCAACCAACTAATAGAGAAGTTTATCTTTGGGGCATTACTCAATGGGAAATTAAAAATAATAAAATTATTAGAGAGTGGACTGGTTTTAATGAGCTTGCAATTCTAATGCAAATTTTAGGAGATAAAAAATGACTGTTGATGAGAATAAAAAATTATTAGCTGATATGTATGATGCACTCAATGATCAAGATCTAGAAGCCCAACATAAATATTGGCATGATAATATGGTTTGGCATGGCCCTCCAGGTTTTGGTGATATCCATGGTATAGAAAATTTTAAATATAAAGTTCTAAAACCTTTTTATGAAGCATTTCCAGATTATCATGTAAAAAATGATATTGTCGTTGCTGAAGGTGAGTGGATAAGTGCAACAGGATTTTTAACAGGTACACATAGCGGTAAATACCTTGGAGTAGAGCCTACTGGAAAAGCAATTAAAATGCAATTTTCAGATTTTTGGACTATTAAAGAGGGAAAGTTTTTAGATAATTACGTAATGGTTGATAACCACGGCGTGTTTGAACAAATGGGTTTAAAATTTAAATAAATATTAATCCTAATTTAATTAATTATTTGTTGTTTTTCTTTTAATTAATCTACCCTGAACAATATGGTTAATCGCTTCATAATCAGGGTCTTTTATGTATTCATCAATTAACTGAGTTACTAATTTGGACATTTGTCTAATTGGCTGTCTAACAGTTGTAAGATCGTAAGATTTCCAATTTGACATGGAAATGTCATCAAAGCCTATTAACTCAATTTCTTTCGGTATTTTTAAATTTGTATTTTCTTTAATATAATCCATACTTCCAAAAGCCATTGTATCATCAGCACAAAAAATAGCTGTGATGTTTTTGTTTTTCAAAATTTTTTCTGTAGCTTGATAGCCTCCATCATAAGTAAAAAAACCTTTTTCAAAAAATAGTTTTATTTTTTTAAAACTTTTTAAGTATTGTTTAAAACCTTTTGATCTTTCATCGCTTACAAATGATCCCTTAGGACCCTCAATTAATCCAATTGTTTGATGTTTATTTTTTATAAAATATTCAGCTACCATTTGACCACCATTTTTGTGATCACATGCAACTGAACTTAAAGTTGGTATATTCCATGATCTATTATAGGCAATGAATTGAATTCTTTTTGCATTGCAACTTTCTATAAAATTATCAGTTGGTTTAGTTGCTGATACAATTGCGATCAATTTTTCTTTTAAATATGGTTGTATAAGTTTTTCATCTAACTCTTCACCATCATCTGTGGTAATTAAAAGAATTCTAAAACCACCTAATCTTAAAGCTTCATGTAATTCAACTAGCACCTCGGGATAATATCTGCTGGTTACATATGGAAGGATAACGGCCACTAAGCCACTATCTTCATTTGTTACTATACCATTAGCAATATTAGGAGCTTTATATTTTAATTTCTTTGCAGCTTCTAATACTCTTAATTTTGTCCTACTTGAAATACTTGCTCCTTTGGTAAAACAGCGAGAAACAGCAGATTGAGATACTCCAGCTAGTTTTGCTACGTCTTGTGATGTCGCAGTTTTACTAAAATTCATGGTTTTATCCCCTGTTTAAATTATGCAAAGTATTGAATACTAATTCATATTATTGCAATATTTTTATAAAGCTAATATAAAGCATTTATACATAAATGTGAATTTCACACTTTAATTAATAAGGGGAAATATATGAAAAAACTATTAATAGCTTTATTATTCTCTTTTGTAAGCACAGGTGCATACGCTGATGGTCACTCACCTTGTGGAGTAACAGATGGAACAATAAAGATTTTAGCTAACGAATTTACAACATACAGAATTTTCATGGATGAAGTAAAAAGTTGCGCAGGAGATGGAGCAGATTTTTCTGTAACACATTCTGTTGATCATAATAAACTTCAAGTTGCAGCACTTTCAGCTAACCCAGCTGAGTTCTCTGCAAAACTTGTTACAAATGGTTCAATTACAACTTTAATGAATGATAACTTAATTCGTCCACTTGATGATTTAGTTGCTAAATATGGAAGTGCATTACAAGACAATCAAAAAATTGTGATTGATGGCAAGATATATGCAATAGCTTTTATGGCTAATGCACAGCATCTTTGGTATAGAGAAAGCATTCTTAATGATTTAGGTATCGCTGTTCCTTCAACTTATGAAGAAGTAATTGCAGCTGCAGAAAAAATTAAGGCTTCTGGCAAAATGGCTAACCCATATGCTGGAGCTTTCAAATCTGGTTGGAACCTTGGTCAAGAGTTTGTAAATATGTATCTGGGTCATGGAGGTGATTTTTTCAAAGCAGGAACTGCAGAAGTAAGTGTCAATAATGACAAAGGTGTAGCTGCTCTTAATATGCTTAAAAGATTAACAGAAGTTAGTAACCCAGACTTTTTAACTCAAGATACAAATGCAGTTAAAGAAGAATGGGAGTCAGGTAATGTGGCATTAATGCACGTCTGGAACTCTGGTGCAGCATCATTATTAGATGATGAAGGCGATCAAATGATTAAAGCAGATACTAGACTCGCTAATTCTCCAACAGTTGGTGGTGGAAGTAAACCTGCTACTACTCTTTGGTGGGATGGATTTGGTATCGCAACAAATACTTCTGATGCGAATGCAGAAGCATCATTTAGAGCTCTTCTAGGTGCAGCAACTTCAACAGAGATGGCAAACGCTAATCCAAATGCAACAATTTGGTTAATTGATGGCTATACTCCAGGAGATACTGCTGGACCAGTTGTTGACGCTGCTAATAGAGGTGCAACACCTTATCCAAGCTTACCATACATGGCTTTATTACATGGTGCTTTAAGTACAGAACTTGTTGAATTCCTTCAAGGTAATGAGTCTGCAGAAAAAGCATTAGCTGATGTAGAAGCTGCTTATGTAGCAAAAGCTACTGAGCAAGGTTTTCTATAAACCTTATAATTAAATATGATAAAGTGGAACATAATTATGTTCCACTTTTTTTTTAATAAGATTTAAATGCCTCATAGAACATTTTTTTGGTTTTTCTTTCCAAGTGGCTTGGCCATGCTATTGTTTATAGGTCTTCCAATCATCTCAAGCTTTTTTCAATCACTGCATATCGAGCCTGAACAAATTTTAATGGAAGTAGAAAAATGTGATCCATTTGGGTGTAAAACTGAAACTAAAGTAGATATTGAGGCCACTTCAAAACTACAAGAGGAACAACCTCTTGGAAGATTTAATGGATTAGGAACATATGGAGATAGAAATCATTTAGCTTTTGATGAAATTAAAGAGGCTTGGAGTAATTCTTCTTCAATGGCTGAGTTTACAGATATTTTGCTGAATCTACCTTTTTATAAAGCGCTCTTATTTACGCTTACATTTTGTTTTGCTGTAACACCCCCAGTAGTAGTTTTAGGTTTCATTGTCGCCTTGAGTATTAATACCATTACAAAAAGTCTGAAAGGGCCAACTATTTTTGGTGTTATTCTCCCAATGATTGTTACGCCATTAATTGGATCACTCGTTTTATTCTGGATGATAGATGCAAAAGGGATCTTAGGAGCAACAATTCAATATTTGTTTGATGATCCAAATTTATCCTTAAAATCATCAAGTCAATTAACATGGATTACATTAATTATATATGGGATATGGCACAATACGCCTTTTGCATTTGTAGTATTTTATGCTGCATTACAAACTGTACCTCAAGATCCGATCGAAGCGGCAATCATAGATGGGGCTACTAGATATGAAAGGGTAAGACATATAGTTATTCCACATCTTTATCCAGTCGCAACATTTATTATATTAATTTGTCTCATGGATAATTTTAGAGTGCTTGAACCTATAATTGGTTTTGCTGCAGAGGGAGTTGCTCAATCACTCTCTTGGATGATTTACAATGACTTAAGAAGTGAAAATAAAATGTTGTTTGGATCTGCTGGCGCCACATCTATGTTAACTATTATAGGTGTAGCATTTTTATTAACACCAGTTTTAATTAGAACTTGGAGAGAGTTTAGAACAGAAAGATAATATGGAGTCAAAAATTAATAGATATTCAAAACAACTAATTATATTTAATAGTTTGTTTATAATAGTCTGGTTAGTAATTTCTGTTTTCCCATTTATATGGACATTTTGGGGTTCTTTTAAAGTAAAAGCTGACTTTTTTTCAAGAGCTGACTGGATGTTTGCTGTAACAGGTGTCAATACTCTTATTGAAACAGGAGACACTTCAACAGTTAAAGCATACGTAGAGTCTTGGACTGAAGGTGAGTTCTGGAAAGCTGCAATGAATACAATCATAATTACTGTATCTGTTGTAGCGATTTCTTTATTTCTTGGAACTCTTGGCGCTTATGCATTGTCTAGATCAACATATAAATATACCTTTTGGATTTTAATAGCTGCTCTAATATTTAGAGCAATGCCTCATATTACCTTAGTGTCTGGTTATTTATTTCCCTTCTTTCAATTGAATGTTTGGGGAATTCTCCCAACTACAATAATTGTTTTAGTTGCTATTAATCAACCTTTCACTTTGTGGTTATTATACTCTTTTTTTAAAACTGTTCCTAAAGAACTTGATGAAAGTGCATTGATTGATGGTTGTAGTTATTTTCAAGCATTTCGTTATGTCATAATGCCAGTTATGTGGCCCGGAGTTGTGACTGCAGGGTTGTTTAGTATGATGCTCGCTTATAATGACTTTACAGTTACGTCACTTCTTCTTAACCAACAAAATTATACTATGGTTCCAAAAATAAATGCATATTTAGGCACGATTGAACATAGTGGAAATTATATGTGGGCAGTATCAAGTGTAGTATCAGCTACTGCTCCACTATTTATGATTATAATGTTTTTTCAACGTCAATTAATTAGTGGTTTAACTGCAGGGGCAGTAAAGGGATAAATGTTTAGCTTTCAAACTTTTAAAACTAATTATCTATTATGAAATATAATTCATTATTTTTTGGTTCTATTGGAACGTTAATTGAAACATCAGATTTACAAAGAGAATCATTCAATGAAGCTTTTAAAGAAGCTGGTCTTGATTGGTATTGGGATCAAGAAGATTACAGATTATTGCTCAAACAATCTGGTGGAACAAAAAGAATAGAGGATTTTGCAGAAAAAAATAATACAACAGTTGAAGCTCAAAAAATTAGAGAGAGAAAAACAGAAATTTTTAATCAAAAATTATTGACTGAACAACTCATGCCAAGGCAAGGTGTTATCGATGTTATTGAATATGCAAAAAAAAATCAATTTAAGTTAGGATTTGTAACATCTACAACAAAAGACAATGTTAACTCGGTTTTTTTGGCATTAAAAAATTATTTTAGTGAGGAAGATTTTGATTTTGTTGGTAACAATACAATGGTACAAAATCCTAAACCTCATTCTGATATTTATATAGAGGCAATCAAAAAACTCAACATTGAGCCTAATAAATGTATTGCTATTGAAGATTCTAGAGAAAGTGCCTTATCGGCTCATCATGCAAAAATTTCATGTATCGCTTTTCCTGGTTCATTTCATGAAGAGGATAATTATGATTTTTGCTCTAAAATAATGCTAAAATTAGATACTTCTATTTTTAATTAGTTGCAAAGCTATCAATAAATCTTGATATAGAAGAAATGTATTTACAAAAATTTGAAGTCAAAAACAAAACTGCCTTAGTAACGGGGGCAGGGAAGGGAATTGGAAAAGCTTCAGCTATTGCTCTTGCTGAAGCAGGAGCAGATTTAATTATTTTAAGTCGAACACTTACAGATTTAAATAAGGTTAAAAAACAAATTAACAAGTTAAAAAGAAAATGCACTGTCTTTGAATGTGATGTTTCTAATGCTGCAGAAGTAAAGTCAGTTTTTAAACAAATAAACTCACTTGATGTTCTGGTTAATAATGCTGGAACCAATCGACCAGACCATTTTACTAAAATTAAAAAAGAAGATATGGATTATGTAGTCGATTTAAACATCAAGGCTGCATTTCATGTTGCTCAAATAGCAACA
Organism: uncultured Alphaproteobacteria bacterium; assembly: GCA_902595855.1. Lineage (GTDB taxonomy): Bacteria > Pseudomonadota > Alphaproteobacteria > HIMB59 > CACPNW01. The sequence continues at coordinate 32,745 of CACJRY010000008.1, read as the reverse complement.
AAAGTGATGTTAAAATCAAAAAATAGAAAAGCTAAAGGTGGATCAATTATTAATATGTCATCTCAATTAGGTAAAGTTGGCGCCCCCATTAGAAGCATATATAATATGACTAAATTTGGGATTGAAGGTTTAACAAGAGGCATGGCATTAGATCTAGCCAAAAATAATATCCGCGTAAATACCATTTGCCCAACTTTTGTTGAAACACCGATGGTAAAAAATTTCTTTAAAGATAAAAAATTTAAAAAAGCAATGATGGATAACATTCCTCTTGGCAGATTAGCTTCAGATAGTGATATTGCTACAGCAGTTGTTTATTTAGCATCAAATGCCTCCTCAATGATTACGGGCTCCTCTCTTGTTATTGACGGGGGATGGACAGCTAAATAATATTTAAATAATAAGAAATTTTTATAATAAATTAATTAATAATTGCTCGATCAACTTGTATAGGTTTTTTTGTGCCCTTTTTCTTAAATGCCTCACGATAGGTTATATAGACAACTGAAATAAATATAATAATTCCACCAATCCATGTCCAAATGTCTGGTTGTTCGGCAAAAATAAACAACCCAATTAAAGAAGCCCAAATTAATTTTGTAAATTGTAATGGCATAACAAACGTTGTGTCTGACATTTTAAAAGCTTGAGCTAAACACCAATGGGATAATAAACCTGAAGCTCCCATTAAGATAAAAATAATTAACTGATTTAAATTTATATTTTCCCAGTAGAACAAGGATAAAATAAAAAAGACAGGTGTCATGTATAATAAATGATAAAAAATTATGGTGAGACTAGAGTCAGTTGTAGATAATTTTTTTACAAAAATTAGCACAAAAGAAAAACTAAATGAAGCGATCAGCATCAACACTGTTCCATATTCAAATGGAACATAACCTGGTCTTATAATGATTATTATTCCTATAAAACCTAGTAAAAGTGCGGCAGTGCGGTGGAAACGAATGACTTCACCTAAAACTACTATGGCAAGTACGGTGGTAAATAGTGGCGTTGTAAAACCAAGAGCGGTTGCTTTTTCAAAATGCATCATGCCTATTGCACTAAACCAGCAGATCATTGAGATAATATTTATGGAGGCTCTAAAAATTTGTAAACGCATATTCTTGGTGTGAAGAGCTTTAAAATTATTTCTTGCTACAAATGGAGTAATTAAAATAAGACCCATTAAAGATCGGTAAAAACAAATTATAATTGGATGAAGATCATCAGAGAGAAATTTTACTCCTGCTCCCATAAAGGAACCAAAAAAAGTTGCACCTATTGCTAATAAAGCAACTACAATTAACTTATTTTGTTTCACTATTGCGTTGCTATAACAGCAGCAGCTATAGAGGCTATACGTGATGCAGAGCTATCTGCTCGACTTGTCACCACAACAGGAACCTTGCCTCCTACAATAAAACCGGCAGCACAAGCGCCCATAAAATAAACCATGATTTTAGATAATGAATTACCTGTTTCTAAATTAGGTACTAATAAAATATCAGCTTTTCCTGCAACTTCATTTGAAATATTTTTTATTGCTGCAGCATCAGGAGAAACAGCGTTATCAAATGCCAAAGGTCCATGAACGTAGGCGTTAATATTTTCTTTTGTTGCACGTTCCATAAGTTCTTTTGCTTCAATTGAACTTGGCATACTTTCAATTGGATCTTCTGTTCCCGATAAGATAGCTACTCTTGGTTTCATAATGTCTATTTGATTAGCAAAGTTAATTACATTTTTTAGTATATGCATTTTTACATCAAGACGTGGAGCAACATTTAAAGCTCCGTCTGTTATAAAAAGAGGTTTATCATCTTTATTGATCGTCATATGCCAAATATGACTTAATCTCTTTCCCTCAATAAGACCAAAATCTTTTTTTAAATAAGTCTTCATTAATATATCTGTGTGAAGATTTCCTTTAATCATTATTTTAATTTTATTATCTTTTGCTAATTCAGCACCAATAGTAGCTGCTTCGATGTCAGTTGATGAATTAATAATATTGTAAGAACTTATATCCCAATTAATTTTATCTGCCTTTTCATTGATAGCATTTTTGTCTCCTATAAAAATTGGCTCTATAAGATTTAATTCAACTGATTTTTTTGCTGATTCCATTGATGAGTCGTGGTTTGCACATATAATCCCTGCCGATAGATTAGGTGACTTTTGAGCGAACGACAGTAAATTATTAGGGATTTGGGCTTCTTTATTGCTTAGCATAATTGAATTTTTTTCTTCTATACTAGGGCGTCAATTTTTCCTACGAAATTAAGAAAAACAGCAAGAATTCCTCTTGGATTAGCCATTTGTATGATGTAAGGCTAGGTAAATTTTGCTTATTTGGGGACATTTATGGATTTAGAAAATAGAAACGAATTACCGAATTCACTTGAAGAACATTGGATGCCATTTACATCCAATCACGATTTTAAAGATAGTCCAAGGCTAATGGTTAAAGCTGAGGGAATGTATTACACTGATCATCATGGCAATCAATTAATTGATGCAAGTTCTGGATTATTTTGTAGCCCTGCGGGTCATGGTCGTCAGGAAATTAGAGAAGCTGTTTATAAACAACTTGAACAACTTGACTACGTGCAACCTTTTCAACAAGGCTTTAATGGTTCTTTTGAATTAGCAAGAAAAATTTCTAAACATACTCCTGAAGATTTAAATAGAATATTTTTTACTATGTGTGGTTCATCTGCAGTTGATACAGCAATCAAAACTGCCATAGCATACTTTAAAGCAAAAGGTGAAGGACACCGACATCACATTGTTGGTCGCGAAAGAGGTTATCACGGAATGAATATTGGTGGAATTTCGGTTGGCGGTATGGTTGCTAATAGAAAAACTTTTTCCAGTATATTAATGCCTAATACTCATCATTTAAGACATACTCACTTACCGGAAAATAAATTTGTTCGTGGTGAACCTGAAACAGGTGATTACCTTGCAGAAGATTTAGAGAGAATTGCAGGGCACATTGGTGGAGAGAACATTGCTGCATGTATTGTGGAGCCTGTTGCAGGATCCACTGGAACTTTAGTGCCGCCAAAAGGATATTTAAAAAAATTAAGAGAGATCTGTGATAAACATGGCATCCTTCTTATTTTTGATGAGGTAATAACTGGTTGGGGTAGAATGGGTGAACCATTTGGGGCTCAAGCATTTGATGTAACGCCTGATATTATGACAATGGCAAAAGCAATTACCAATGGTGTTGTACCTCTTGGAGCCGTGGCATCACGAGAACATATTTATGATTCAATGGTTGATGCTGCACCAAAAGGAGCTATTGAATTTTTCCATGGTTATACGTACTCAGCAATACCATGTTCAGTTGCTGCTGGGCTAGCAATGCAAGATATTTTTGAGAAAGAAGATTTATTCAACCGTGCAAAAGAAATGTCACCATATTTCTTGGATGGCTTATTCAGCTTAAAAGATATTGAGGGCATTGTTGATATTAGAGGATACGGAATGATGGGTGGTATTGATCTAAGGATGGATGAACGTTTAGGTAAAGCTGGATACGCTTGCTTTAAACATTTGTTTGCTTCTGGATTAAGTTTAAAGGCTACTGGCGATTGTTTAATTGTTGCTCCACCATTTATTTCAGAAAAAAAACATATTGATGAAATGATAGAGAAACTCCGAACTGGTATTACTAATTACTTCAAGGAACAATAATGAAAGTAGGGATTCCCTCTGAGATTAAAGCTCAGGAGTCTAGAGTTGGACTTACTCCCAAAAGTGTTCAGCAGCTAACTAATCATGGACACGAAGTCTTAGTTGAAAACAATGCAGGTTTTGGTGCTGGTTTTGAAAATGCTGACTATGAAAAAGCTGGTGCCAAAATAGCTTCAAGTGCGGCCGATGTTTTCAACGACTCAGACATGATTGTGAAGGTGAAAGAGCCTCAATCTGAAGAAGTAAATATGTTAAGAGAAAATCAAATATTATTTACCTATTTGCATTTATCTGCTGCCCCTGAATTGACAAAAGGCTTAGTTGACTCAAAATCAATTTGTATTGCTTATGAAACTGTAACTGATGAAAATAATAGACTACCTTTATTGGCACCGATGAGTGCAGTAGCAGGAAGAATGTCAATTCAAGCTGGAGCACATAGCTTAGAAAAACCTCAAGGTGGCAGAGGTTTACTTATTGGTGGAGCTCCTGGAGTAAATCCTGGGAATGTTCTTATATTGGGTGGAGGTGTTGTTGGTGAAAATGCAGCAACTATTGCAACAGGAATGGAAGCAAAAGTTCATATTGTTGATAAATCAGAAGCCCGCCTAAAAGAACTTCAAGCAAAGTTTGGTGATCGTATCATTCCACTTGTTTCAGATGATATAAATTTAGAAGATTATGTTGCTGAAACTGATTTATTAGTTGGGGGTGTTTTAATTCCAGGTGCCAATGCACCTAAATTAATTACAAAAGACATGCTTAAAGTCATGAAGAGAGGCTCTGTAATTGTTGATGTTGCTATAGATCAAGGTGGATGTGTAGAAACAAGCAAGCCGACAACGCATGCTAACCCTACTTATGTTATTGATGATGTTGTTCATTACTGTGTTGCTAATATGCCAGGAGGTGTTCCTAGAACTTCCACTCTTGCTTTAAATGCAGCAACATTACCTTTTGTATTACAATTAGCTCAAAGCGGCTATCGAGATGCATTAAATAGTGATGCCAATTTTCTTGCAGGTTTAAATGTTTGCCAGGGAAATGTTACTTACAAAGCTGTAGCAGAAGATTTGGGTTATAATTTTGTTGATCCAAGCACAGCAATAAATTAATCTAATAACAATGACAAACTCAAATGATGAGTTGATGATGGAGACCATGTATTGGTGGGGGATACCAACATTGTTTCGATGTGAACATCAAAAAGATATATCAAAATGTGATATTGCTCTTGTTGGAGTACCTCACAGTACTGGTAACGGCACAACTGAAAGAGATCAACATTTAGGCCCGAGAGCTGTTAGACATGTATCTGCTGGATTAAGAAGAGTACATTTAGATTTCAATATTAATCCTTGGAAACAAAAAAAAATATTTGATTTAGGTGATGTTGCTCTCCCCCATGCAAATAACAATGAACGATGCATTGAAGATATTACTAATTTTTATGAGAGAATTGCAATAGAAAAAAAACCAGTTGTTTCAATTGGTGGAGATCATTCAATTACAGGTGGAATCCTCCAAGGCTTAGGAAGTAATAATCTAGAATTAACAAATGGAAAAAAAATATCATTTCTACATATTGATGCTCACACTGATACCTTTAGTCAATTGGATCATTTCATGGGTGCAAAAAAAAGTGCTGCTCATTGGGGCGCTTATTTAGTTGAACAAGGAATTATAGATCCAAAAACTAGTATGCAAATTGGTATGCGTGGTAATCCTAGAACTTTAGATTGGCTGCAACCAAGTTATGACCTTGGGTACAATGTAGTAACCATGGATGAATTTAAAAAAAGAGGAATTGATGATGTTATCAAAGAAACTTTAGACAAAATAGGTGATAATCCTCTTTATATTACTTTTGATTTAGACTCACTTGATGCCACTGTTGCTCCTGCTGTATCAAACATTGAGCCTAGTTTTACTGGCTTTACTATTGATGAAGCAAAAGCTTTGATTCAGTCTGTTAAAAATAAGAATGTTATTGGCGGTGATGTTGTATGTTTAATGCCCACTAAAGATCAAAAGAATAATATTACTTCAATGGTAGCTGCATCAATTATGTTTGAGATTATAAGTGTAATTGCATATAATTAGATGTTTTCTTATCAAAGAAATTAAGTATGAAAAAATATTCCCAACATCAAAAACCTTCTGATGGGGAGAGTCGAAAATTGAAATCACCTGTTATATGTTATCCAAACGATACATTAAAAATTCCATATTGGGATAGTTACCAGCAAGCAAGAGAAGAGTTAGAAAAAATAGACGAAGTGATAATTCCACCCAGAGATGCAAAATGTTTTGAGATAAAAGCAGGATATTTTTTTAGAATAGAGAGTATTGATGGTCCTCAAGTTGGGGATCTAAATTTATTTAATGCAAATAATTATAAAGAAAAGTTTTATTCTGGAAAAACTCGAGCTTTACACGGAACACATCTATCGCTGAAAGATCAAATGTGGAGCACCTTTCCTTATATGAGACCACTTGCTACGATCACTTATGACACTCTAGATTGGTATGGATTTGATAAAGATGGGGGTTCAGTACACGACGTTATTGGGACAAGGTGTGATCCATATACAAATAATTTAATTACAAATAATCAATACCATTATTGTTGCCATTCAAATCTCACAAGAGCTCTAGTTAAAGAAAAAGATTTACAAAAAGAAGAAGCTGAAATTTTAGTTCATGATGTTCTTAATGTTTTTATGTGCACAGGCTTTACCCCTGATACACATCAATATTTTATGAAGGCAAGTCCAGTTAGACCAGGTGATTTTTTAGAATTTTTTGCTGAAATAGATTTACTTGGAGCATTGTCCGCTTGTCCTGGAGGTGATTGTAGTTCTGAACATTCATCAGACACAGCGCAATGCTTTCCTTTAAGAGTGTCAGTTTTCAAAACTAGATCTAAAGTTCTAGATAATTGGATATCTCCTGTTGCATCAAACTATAATCAATTACACGGTTTATAAAAATTAAATATAGACACGCTTTACTCTTTTAGTAATAGATGTAAGAATTTCGTGCGGTATTGTATTGCATTGTTGTGCTAAACTATCAATTCCAAAGGTATGATTTAATATTTCCATATATTTACCTACCCTTAAATGATGACTATTTTTTGTGATATCAATCGTAATGGTATCCATGGAAACACGTCCTAAAATTTTATAGCTATTCTTTTTATAAAAAACTTTTCCTTTACTGCTTAATAATCTTGATACTCCATCTCCGTATCCAATACCGATTACTGCTACTTTTATTTTTTTTACTGTTTTGTAGGTTTGATTGTAACCAATGTATTCATTTTTACCAATTTCTTTAATCTGTAGTATCTTTGCCTTTAATGTAACAACAGGTTTAATTATTTTTTTCATTTTTGTATTTTGGTGACCACCATATAAAGAAATTCCAGGCCTAACTAAATCAAAGTGGAAATTTTTTCCCAAAATTAAAGCAAATGAATTGGAAAGACTTTTAATTTTAGCATTTAATTGTAGATCAATCGCTTGTCTAAATTTTGTATTTTGAATAGCATTATAATAGTTCTTAGATTCATCCGAGCTTGCTAGGTGACTTATCAAAATATGAATATTATTTTCAAATTTTAATCCTAAAAATTCTTTGAAGTTGATACCAAGTCTATTTATTCCTGTATCGACATGTAATCCAAATTTTAAATTTTTATATTTTTTTATATTTTTAGAAACGTAATTATATTCATCTATATCATTTAAAATTGGTATAATTTTATATTTGCTAAAAACAGAGATATTATTATTCTCTAAACCATTTAATACATAAATATTAGCAATTGATCTTTTTTTTCTTATTTCTAGTGCCTCTTGAGTTGTTGCTACAAAAAAATGTCTACAGTTGACTTTGTAGAGGGCGTCAAAAACATTAAAAACACCTGTACCATATGCATCTGATTTAATTGTTGCAGCACAAATTGATTTATTGGCTAACCTAGATAACTTTTTATAATTATACTGAAGGTTTTTTGTAGTAACTTCTAAAATCGAATTATGATTAGCCATCAATCAATATTATCATATTATTAAGAGATAAAAATATCTAATACCAAGGAAAGATCAAGACTGCACTATACTTATTAATTAAAATTTCTTGCCACTGAAGACATTATCTTCAATTTTTGAATTGCAAGTTCTCTAGATAAATGTCCAAGCCCACAATCTGGAGCCAAAATAAGTTGCTCTTTTGAAATAAATTTAAGAGCTTCATTAATTCTATTTTCAATTTCTTCTTCAGTTTCAATCGAAGAACTGGCAATTTTGATAACACCAAAAATTACTTTTGTCTGTTCATAATCAGATAGTAAGCTCAAATTATTATAACGATGCGCATCTTCAATTGAGACGCTATCAATAATTGAATTATCTAATGCTTTCGCAATTTTCTTATATGAATCTAAAGGCGCTTTTGGATAGTCAATTGCATCAATTTTATCAGGATAGCCACAACAAATATGTGTGATTTTTTCAATACTACTATCTCTAATGCCTTCAAAACATTTTTCAAGATTATTAATCCCAAAGTTAAGAGCATTATCTGGTTTTCGTGCAAAAAGAGGTTCATCAACTTGTATATATTTACACCCAGCGTCAACTAATCTTTTGATTTCAGTATTAATGGCAATCGCTAAATCATATCCCATCTCTTCATCTGATTTGTAATAAGAATTTGCTATTGTGTCTGTAATTGTCATTGGTCCAGGAATGGTAACCTTCACAGGTTTGCTAGATATACTTTGATTACTTTTCCATTCATCAACCAAGAAAGGTTCTGTTGCTGATATTTTATCTGTTATTGTTGGCAACCAACATTTATAATTGCCAGTTCTTGCTACTTTTTCTGTAAGGTTATTAAAATCAACGCCATTTAAATATCTACAATGATAATGAATGTAGTTTTCTCTTTTAATTTCACCGTCTGTTATTATGTCGATACCACAATCTAATTGATCTTTAATTACATCTTCTGCTGCTTTTTTAAAAATCTTATCTGCATTGTTGCCCATTTTTCTTATTTCATCATTATAGAATTTTGTTGGGTTAGCTGTGTCTGTTCCACCTTTTGCATTAAACCAATCTGTAATTTTTAGGTAATTAGGTTTTGGGTAAGCGCCGATAACAGTAGTTAACATGTCTATTCAATTATTTTGCTTTCTATTAAATGGGCCAGAATTTGTTTTAACACCATTTGAAGATAGCATAGTGTTTGATAATTGTCTCTCTTGATGAAGCATGCGGTGACTTAATAATTTGGATAAAAGTTCACTTTTAATAGATTGGTATTTTGGTAACTCGGATAGATTATTAACTTCACATGGGTCTTCATCCATATTAAAAAGCAATGAAGGCATTGAAGGAAAATGTACATACTTCCATTTAGTAGTTCTAATTACAGATAAATTACATTCTTCTGGCGCAAGTTTTTTATTTTTTACAAAAGATGTCCATTCTCTAAAATCATAATCAAAAACTACGTAATCTTTTGGTGGTATTTCATTTTTTTGATTTTTTACATATTTTAGTAGTGATCTTCCGTTCCAATCAAGTGGTATTTCTGCACCTAACCAATCTAATATAGTTGGAGCTAGATCAACAGATTCTGTCATATCATTTACAAATGTATGCTGTTGACCTGGCACATGAATAATTAGTGGAATACGATAGGATGAATCCCACCAACCCAATTTTCCCCACAAAGTGTTTTCACCTAACATTTCCCCATGATCACTTGTAAAAATAATCATTGTGTTATTGATTTGATCAGAGGTCTCTAAAGCATTTAAAATTTTACCAATGTTATGATCTACTTCAGCGCACATTCCGAAATATACACTTTTAATATTTTTAATATCTTTTTCAGTTAGTTCTGAAAACCTCATCTCAGTAAAATTTTTTTCATTTTGAAATTTTTTAGAAAGCTCCTTAAGTAATGGATGCCTTTCTGAAAGCTCTTCTAATGAATTATTTGAGGCTGGCAAATCGATATCATCAGGATTTACTTGACTAAACCAAGGTTCAGCAACATGAAAAGGTGGATGAGGTTTTAAAAAAGATACATGTTTAAAAAAAGAATTTTTTTCTAATAATAAATCTTTGATTGCTCTATCTGCTAAAAAAGCTGTATCAGAAAATTCAGTTGGTATATTATAAGGTTCATGAATAAAAGCTTTACCCTTTATTGCTTGACGACTTTTATATAATTCTGATGCGTGATTTATTTTGAAACCATTATTATTTAAATGTTTAGCCCAAGCTTCTGGTTCACTTCCTGGTAAAAGACATTTAGTATTGAATCCTTCCATAGGTGATTCATATGTAAAATTTTTTTCATCTTTAGGATCTAAAAATCTTGGATCCCACGATGTATCGGTATAACCATATAAGTTTGGTTCATAACCGATTTTGCGAACTTCTTTTGCAATATTTGTAAAACGTTTATCTAAGGGCGCACCATTGGTAACTGAACGATGAATGAAAGGGTATAATCCTGTCAACATAGTTGTTCTTGATGGACCACAAGGCACGATGCCTGCATAGTGTGATGTAAAAGCAGTACTTTTTTTTACTAACTTATCAATGTTTGGAGTTAAAACATTCTTATGTTTCATAAAACCAAAACAGTCCCACCTCCACTGATCTGCACATAAAAATAAAACTGATTTCTTCATAAAATTTAATAATATTAAAACAAAAACATAACTATATCTTGTTGTTTACTTTAATTAATACACAATATCTTCATTTATTTGTAATAAATTTGTCAAAAAATTTTTGTATTTTAACTCTATTCATGTAATTACTTTATCATTACTTTAAATTTAAAGAGGAGAAAATAATATGTTTAAAAAATTAATTTTAGCTGTTGTATTTTCTTTAGCTACAATATCTTGGAGTAGTTTTTCTTTTGCCGGTCCTTGTGCCGGTAATGGTTCAACGCAAAGCAATCCAAATGGTGTTGATGCTGGACAATATACACAACAGTATGAATTAGCTGAGTTTGAACAATTAGCAGGTTGTGAAATGCAATTTAAGGAAAACCCTAACATTGCAAGTATTAACGCAACTATTCAAGGAAATAAAGCTTTGCCTCCTGTAGAGGACAGACTTCCAGAGGAACCATTGGTTGTAAGACCTTATGATTCAATTGGAAAATACGGTGGTACAATTAATTTCTTATCAAATGCTACTGAGGCAGGTACTTCAGATATGTTATCAACTCGTCACGTAAACCTTTTAAGATTTGCTGATGACTTATCAACTATTGTTCCAAATGTTGCTAAAAGTTTTGAGTGGAATGATGATTTCACAACATTAACTTTTACACTTAGAAAAGGACATAAGTGGTCAAATGGAGAACCATTTACTGCTAGAGATATTGAGTTTTGGTATGAAGATCTAATGATGAATCCAAAAATTAGAGAAAAACCATATCCATATCTTCTTGTTGGTGGTGAACCAATGACTGTTGATGTTATTGATGACGTAACAGCTAGATTTAACTTACCATCACCTTTCCCAGGTTTAACAGCAACTATTGCTTGGTCATACAATCAATTTTTTATGCCAGCACATTTCCTAGAACAATTCCATCCTGAAATAGACTCTAATGCTGATGCAAATGCACAAGCTTTAGGTTTCGCAGATGGTTGGGATGCTCTTGCTGCTTATTATGGTAACTCAGGTTGGACTGATACTCCAACTCCTATGTTGAGAAATCCTGATCTAGTCAGTGGTTTAGAATACGCAGCTTATCCTTCATTAGAAGCTTACATGACAATTGAAGATACTACTGAGGGAAGAGTGTACGCAGCTAATCCATATTTCCACCAAGTTGATACCGCTGGAAATCAATTACCATACATTGATTATCAAAATGAAAGATACATTAATGAAAATGAGATTAGATTGTTAAAACTAGTTAACGGTGAAGTTGATTATAAATCACAATCTGTTCAACTTGAATCTGCACCTCAATTATTAGATGGTGCTGAGTCTGGTGGATATAATCTTCAAATCAACCCAGGTTGTGGAGCAGCACTATTTAGCTTTAACGTAACTCATCCAGATTTGGAAAAACGTAAAGTCTATGGTGATATTCGTTTCCGTCAAGCAATGTCAATTGCACTTGATAGAAATGAAATCAACGATGTTGCTTACTATGGAATGGGTGTTGTAGAGCAGTTTGTAGGTATATCACCTGCGCCTGATTTCGTTTCTGATGAAATCAAAATGCATATGGCTCAATATGATCCAGATGGTGCTAATGCACTTCTAGATGAAGTTGGGTTAAAAGATGTTGATGGTGATGGCTTTAGAGAACTTCCAAATGGAGCTCCGTTTGCAATGAACATTGACTATGCTACTCAAGGTATTGGTGGTGTTGAAGTTGAATTAGTTGCTCGTATGTGGAACGATGTTGGCGTAAAAACAACATTTAAAGAAGTTACACCAGACGAATATCGTGGTTCACAATCTTCAAATGCTCTAGATGTTCATGCTTGGGATAAAGGTCAACCATTGGCTATTATTGCAGGTAACCCTGAAACATTTAAAGCACCATTTGGTAACTACTTCAACCATACTCAAGGTATGTTATGGGCTGCTTACATTGATAGTAATGGCACAGACGGTGTAGAACCTCCACAATGGGTTTATGACTTAAGCGATGGTATTGATAAATTTCAATCATATGCTTTAGGTACTGCTGAATCTAATGAATGGGGTAAAAAAATTACTACTATGTTAACAGAACAAACTTTGTTAATTGGTACTGTAAAAGCACCATTCCCAACATATCATAGAAATGCTTTGAAAAACTTTACGCAATTCAAAACAACTTCTTATGAGTATTACAGAACTTATCCATATCTAGCTACTCAGTGGTGGTTAGACGAATAAGATAAGTATATAAATATCTTTAAAAGCGGCAATTTTATATTGCCGCTTTTCTTTTTTTTAATTATTCTGAAACGGTAACTAACTAAATTCAAATTATGATTAATTTTATCCAATTCACATTAACTAGGGCTTTTTTAGCAATCGTAACATTGCTCATAGTTTGTTTTATAGTTTTTTCATTAATGGAATTAGTTCCTGGAACATGTGCAGAAAGATATTTAGCTTTTAAAAATACACAAGGTTCTCAGATAACATTTGAAGATATCGAGGCTGAAAAAGTACGCTTAGGTTTGGATAAACCATTTTTTTATAGATATGGAAAATGGGTATCCGATATTGTTATAAATCAAGATTTTGGAGATAGTTGTATTCTTCGAATGAACATCAATGATCTTCTTAGTGGAAGGTTTATGCTTTCTCTTACAATATGTTTGGTTGCTTTAATCTTTTCTTATTTAATAGCCATACCAGTTGGTATTATTTCCGCCACTACAAAATATGTCTCTTTAGATCAGACGCTTAAATTTGTTAGTTATTTAGGAATAGCATTACCAAACTTTTTAGTAGCCCTTTGTATAATGCTTTTTATGACAGTATATTATGGAGATACAATGACAGGTTTGTTCTCTCAAGAATATGAAAATGCTCCTTGGTCTGCTGATAAGTTAAAAGATTTTCTTGCTAGGGCATGGCTGCCTATTTTTGTTCTTGGTTGGAACGCTACTGCTTTTGCACTACAAACTGTTAGAGCATTGATGTTAGATGAAAATGATAAACTCTATGTTATGGCTGCAAGAGCAAGAGGAATATCAGGAATGAGTTTATTATGGCGGTATCCAGCAAAACATTCACTTGGGCCAGTAATAAATTCTATTGGATTTGATTTAAATAGAATTTTTAGTGCTCTTCCAGTAGTTGCTTTGATTTTAATTTTAACTGAAGCTGGTGCATTGTTGATAGAGGCTTTAGCTAGATCTAATGATCAACAATTAGCAGGTGCTATAATATTTTTATTAACTGCAACAATTGTTTTTGTAAATTTTGTAACTGATATATTATTAGCAATAATGGATCCAAGAATTAGAAAAGGAGTCATGGGTGGAGGTTAGTACAAAAAAGAAAGAAGCATATTATACAGCCACTCAAATGCAATTGGTTAGAACTCGTTTCTTTGGAAACCGTTCAGCCATGATTGCAGGTTCTATTTTGTTATTCATGATAGTTTGCAGTCTTTTTTCTGGTTTTTTATCTCCATATGATCCAACAATTGCCGGACGTGATAAAGATTATGAAAACGGTGCTCCACAAATTCCAATGTTTTGGGATGAAAATGGTTTTTCCCCTAGACCTTTTTTGCATACTTTAACAAAATATAGAGGAGCTGATACAAATTTCAGATGGGTCTATAAAACAGATACAGAAAAAAGACGCTATGTTTATTTTTTTGTTAAGGGTTGGGAATATAAATATTTTAATTATAGTATTAATCTTCCTGGTAAGGCATTAGATTTTACAATTCCTGGGCTAACATTTAATACACATTTATTTGGTGTTGAAGAGGGCGGAATCCACTTATTTGGCACTGATAAAGCTGGAAAAGATTTATTTAGCAGAACCTTAAGTGCAATATATATTTCATTAGCAGTTGGTACATTGGGAGTATTTATATCTTTTGTTTTATCTCTAATTATAGGAGGTATCTCAGGATATTATGGCGGCTGGATTGATAGTTTGTTGCAAATGTTTACAGATGCCATTCGAACTGTACCCCCCATACCTCTATTTATGTGTCTAGCAGCTTTTGCGCCCCTTGAATGGAGTTCAGAACTTAGGTTTTTCTTTATATCCTGTTTGCTAGGTTTGATATCTTGGCCAACTTTAGCAAGACGTGTTCGAACCCATTTACTAAGTGAAAGAAGTCAGGAATATATTTTGGCAGCTAAAATGTGTGGTGCTTCATCAACTCATATTATTATCCGACATCTTTTACCAAGTTTTACAAGCTACATAATTGTTGATCTGGTTATAAGTTTTCCTTACATGTTGTTATCTGAAACAGCCCTTAGCTTTATAGGTTTAGGGTTAAGAGAACCTGTAAATTCATTAGGTGTTCTCTTACAAAATGCTACAAAGGCAGATGTATTATTAAATTACCAATGGTATTTTATACCTGTCTTCTTCTTAGTTGTTTTAATATTAACTTTTGTATATGTCGGAGATGGTCTTCGTGATGCTGCAGATCCACATAAAACAAAGAATTAAATTTTTATGACACATCTCTTAGAAATAAATAATCTTGATGTAAAGTTTGATACTGATGAAGGTCGTATAACAGCAATAGATAATGTATCTCTAACACTGGATCAAGGTAAAGTTTTAGGAATTGTTGGTGAGTCAGGATCTGGTAAGTCTGTAACAGCAAAATCAATTATGCAACTTAATCCAGGCAATACTATTTATAATGATAACGCTGAAATAATAATTGATGATGAAAATGTTCTTAAGTTTACTTCTAAAAATGATTTAAAAAAAATTCGAGGTGGAAAAGTTTCAATGATTTTTCAAGAACCTATGGCTAGTTTTGCACCAGCTATTAAAATAGGTAGTCAAATGGTTGAGCAACTAATGATTCACAAACCTCTAGATAAGAATAAAGCAAAAAATATATCAATAGATATGTTAAATAGAGTAGGGATAGCAGATGCTGAGAAACGATTTAATCAATATGCATTTGAGCTATCAGGAGGAATGAGGCAGCGTGCGATGATTGCTATGGCTTTATCAACAATGCCTAAACTATTATTAGCAGATGAACCTACAACAGCTTTAGATGTAACTATTCAAGCTCAAGTAATAAATTTAATTAAAGATATTATTAAGGAATTTAATATGGGTGTTATATTTATAACACATGATTTAGGTGTAATTGCCCAGGTTGCAGACGATGTTGCAGTTATGTATCTTGGAAGTGTTGTTGAGCGAGGCCCAGTTAATGAAATTTTAAAAAACCCAAAACATCCATATACAAGAGGTTTATTAAATGCACTTCCTGATATTAATAATCTTGATGCACCTTTAACACCTATACCAGGAAATATACCCAGTCCTTTAGAAAGACCTACAGGTTGTGTTTTTAGAACAAGGTGTCCCAATCCTACTCATGATTGTAGAGAAGGAAATATTGAAATGGCTTTAATTGAAATAAGTCCAGGTCATTGGGTAGATAAATGTTGTATTAATTGCGGATAAATATGAAAGAAAATATTGTATCAGTAAATAATTTATCTGTCTCTTTTGACTATCAAGAAAATTTTTTATCAAAAAAACAAAAAATAAAAGCTGTAAATAATATTAATATTAAAATTAAAAAAGGATCTTTTTTTGGTTTAGTTGGTGAGTCAGGTTCAGGTAAAACTACTTTAGGTAGAGCTATCTTAGGTGCAAATAAAATAAGTTCTGGAAATGTTATTTTTCATGATGATGATAGAGATTTTGATTTAACAACTATTACGTCAAAAGAAATGAAAGAATATAGAAAAAAAGCTCAATTAATCTTTCAAGATCCTTATGCGGCCCTTAGTCCCCGAATGACTGTTAGAGATATAATTGCTGAACCATTAGAGGTTATGAAAATAACGACCTCAAGAGAGGAGACTGATGAAAGGGTAAGGGATATAGCTGCAAAATGTCGATTAAATTTAGAGCACTTAAGAAGATTTCCTCACGCATTCTCTGGAGGACAACGGCAACGTATTTCTATAGCTAGAGCTCTTGTGAGCAATCCAAAATTTATTGTTGCTGATGAAAGTGTTGCTGCTCTAGATGTATCTATACAAGCAGACATCTTAAATCTTCTGAAACAACTTCAGCAAGAGTTAAATTTAACATATTTATTTATAAGTCATGACCTAAGTGTTGTAGCTCACGTCTGTGATATTGTTGCTGTTATGTATCTAGGCCATATAGTTGAAATGGCTCCGTCAAGAGAGTTATTTAGTAATCCAAGACACTCATATACGAAAGCGCTATTATCCTCTATTCCATCTGTAGATCCTGAAAATAAATCCAAAGCAATTGAATTACAAGGAGAAATACCTAGTGCAATGAATCCTCCATCTGGTTGTGTGTTTAGAACAAGATGTCCAAATCCTACACACGATTGTAAGGAGGGAAATATTGAAATGGGATTAAAAGAAGTATCACCAAATCATTGGGTTGATCAATGTTGTGTTAATTGTGCTTAGCTAATTGAAAAATAATTTATTACTAGCAGTAGCCCTATCTCTTTCAGGATTATTTCTAATGGACTGTATGGGTATTGCTATTAAGTTTTTAAGAAATGATTACCCAGCAGCACAATTGTCTGTTTTCAGAAATCTTTTTGGAATGATCCCATGTTTTATTGCACTTTATTTTTCAACCGACTGGCATCAAAATGGAAGAAAAATTAAAATTAAACAATGGAGATTAGGATTTCTTCGAGGAGCTTTTGTAGCATTAGCTCAGCTTTGTTTGTACACCTCATATTTATATTTGCCTTTTGCCCTTGTAGCTACGATGGAATATACAGGCCCTATGATGGTGACACTATTAAGCGTGCCTATTCTTGGAGAAAAATTTGGATGGTTTAAGACATCTGCGGTTATATCTGGTTTTATAGGTATTGTTCTTATTATGGAACCCTGGTCATCTGATTTTAATTATATGATTTTATTACCAGTTATAGCAGCTTTGGGTTACTCCCTAGCGCGGGTGACTTCTTTAAGTTTTACTATAGATGTTCCAACACCATTAATTAACATTTACGGTCAAGTTGGTACAATCAGTGTATCATTAATACTAGTGTTAACTTTTGGGATGTGGGAAAATTTTAGAAGTATAAATGATTTGTTTATTTTCTTTCTGATGGGTTTGGCAGGCGGTACTGGAACTCTACTACTTATATATGGTGCAAGAAAAGCAGAGCTAAGTAAAATAATGCCGTTTGATTACATAGAAATATTTTTTGCATTAATCTTGGGATGGATATTCTTTAGAGAATGGCCAGTAGATCAATTGTTTCCTGGAGCTCTATTTATTGTGGCGGGAGGAATAATCATCTACCTTCGTCAAAAAAATTCTATAAAAACAAGGGATAGAAAAGCGTCATGAAAATTAAACAAGATAAAATAGAAAATCCTGCCGCACTTCCTATCGAATCAGTTGAGGTAGTTAATGATAATAATTTTAGCTTTAAATTTTATAATTATGGAGGATATATTCATGAAGTAAACATTCCATATCTTAACAGTGAAAATAAAACAGAGGATGTTCTTCTGGGTTATGGAGATGTTGATGGTGTTCTAAATTCAAACGGGTATTTTAATTCTATAGTCGGAAGAGTTGCTAATAGAATAGGTGGTGCTCAGTTTTCATTAGATAATAAAAATTATAAACTATTTGCAAACATCCCACCAAATCATTTACATGGTGGTAAAACTGGTTTTAATAAAAAAATTTGGAAAATTGATAGTATAGAAGAAAAAACAAACTCTACTAAATGTGTTTTAAGGTATCTTTCGCCCGATAAGGAAGAAAATTATCCTGGAAATCTTGATTGCAAAGTAATTTATGAATTAAATAATCACAATGAACTTTTTATTGAGTTTCATGCAACAACAGATAAAGACACAATTGTTAACCTTACCAATCATAATTATTGGAATTTTCATGGACACCAAGATTATTACCAAAATAATGAGGATCATGTTGTACAAATAAACTCTGGAGCAATATGTGAGACCGATGAAAAATCGATACCAACTGGCAAGCTTTTAAATGTATCTGATACAAAATTTGATTTAAGAAAATCTTTTAAAATAGATAAAGAATTTTTAAATTCTGGAGGCATTGATCATAATTATGTTTTAGATGATCAATCGATGAAGACTCCAGTCGCAAAAATTTATAGTAAAAAAACTAAAATGGGTGTCGAGTATTTTACCAATCAAAAAGGAATTCAATTTTATACAGGAAATATGATGTTAGACGATTATTTAGGTAAGTATAATAAATCATATGGAATTCAATATGGAATGTGTATAGAGCCACAAAACTATCCAGATGCAATAAATCAATCAAATTTTCCACCTCCAATTTTAAGAAAAAATAAAAATTATTTATCAAAGATAAAAATTAAATTACGTAACAATTTTTAAAAAAATAAAATCTTGTCTTAAGTTTTTATTAAAGTATTAATTATATGCGATGAAAATAAGCCAAAAAATTATTACTAATTTAAAAGAAGGTGGAGCAGATTTTTTCTTAAGTGTTCCCTGTAAACTTCTAGCAAATATGATTACTATTTTAGAGAATGATAAAGATATTTATTACTCAGCAATTCCAAGAGAAGAAGAAGGAATGGGTATTTGTGCAGGTGCGTATTTAGGAAATAAACTTCCATGTATAATGATGCAAAACACTGGAATTGGTAATTCTGTCAATTCTATTGTTTCTCTTTTGCAACTATACCAAATGCCAGTTGTTTTCTTGATAAGTTATCGAGGCACCCCTGGAGAACCAGTTGGAGCTCAGGGTGGAATGGCAAGTGTTACCGAAGATATATTGAATACCCTTCGCATACCTATGCTTCATTGTAACACTGAAGATGATCTTGATAAAATATCTACATTTACTAATCATGCAAAAGTCATTGAAAGTCCTGTCGCTGTACTTTGTAATTTTAATTTAATGAAGGATGACTAAAGATGAATAGATTTGAATTATTAAACCTGTTGAAAGAAACAATTCAAAATGAATTAGTTATTTGCAACATTGGGCTTCCTTCACAAGAATTATATAAAATTAATGACCGCCCAAATTATTTTTACATGTTAGGAAGTATGGGTTTAGCATCATCAATTGGTTTAGGATTATCTTTAACAGTTGATAAAAAGGTGATTTGTATTGATGGTGATGGGTCGGTTTTAATGAATATGAACACTCTAGCAACTATAGGTAATAGAGCACCTTCAAATTATACTCTTCTTATAGTTGATAACGGCTCTTATGGTTCTACTGGCGATCAAAAAACTTTTACTAATGAACGTACCTCATTAAAAGAGGTTGCTATTGGAGCTGGATGTAAAAATGTTATAGAGTGTTCTGGCGAAGAAACAGATGGAAATTTAAAAAAGGCATTAGCTGATAAAGATAACTCGTATGTCATTATTTCTAAAATCCAATCAGGTAATGTGCCAATAAAGCCAATACCACTGAACGCTGTTACTATTAGGGATCGATTTAGAAAATCTATAGGTTTAGTTTCTTACCTTTAATTTTTAATATATAATTTTAGTATGATTATTTTACTTCTTTTGGTGAAATAGCTTTTTTTATAATTATGTAACCATTTTAATCAAATAAATATTTTTCAATTGCTGATGGTTTTTTTCACTTAATTTGTTTTAGTCATAGTGCAAAGTATTTCAAAAGCTACTGTTGCACCAACAAGTGATGTCATATTATTTACATCAAAAGGAGGAGATACTTCAACAACGTCAGCACCTATAAAATTTAAATCTTTTAAATTTCTTATTAGTAGTTGAGCTTCATGTACATTCATCCCACCAACTTCAGGAGTGCCAGTCCCAGGAGCATACGTTGGATCTATGCCATCAATATCAAAAGTAAAATATGTAGGGGTATCGCCGATAGTATCTTTGATTATTTTTATAGACTCTGCCATTCCAATTTCATAAAACTTGTCTGTTGTAATAATTGTAATTCCCTGTTCAATAGCCCATGTCAAATCATCAGGATCATAAAGACCTCCTCTTAAACCTACAATGACATATTTTTTGGGATCAATCAGATTTTCTTCAATTGCTCTTCTAAAGGGTGTTCCGTGGGTATATTTAAAACCTCCAAAATAGGTATCCCAAGTATCAGAATGGGAATCAAATTGAAACATACCTACAGGTTTATTTTTAGCCAGTGCTCTTAGTATAGGAAGTGAAACTAAGTGATCACCTCCTATAGAAAGCGGTATAGTGTTTGACTCAACAATTGAATTATAAAAATTTGTAATTTTTTTGAGTGAATCTTGGAGATCAGCTGGATTTACTGGACAGTCACCAATATCAGCAATTTGAAATTTATCATAAGGACTTTTTAATGAGGAAGGATGATATGTTCTTATAAGTGAAGATGCATTTCTAATTTCTCTTGGCCCATGTCTTGCCCCTGGTCGATTTGTTGTTCCTCCATCCCAAGGTATGCCACAGATACAATAATCTAATTGATTTAAATCTTTGACTATCGGTAAGCGAAAAAAAGTTGCTATGTCAGCAAAGCGTGGTGTTGTTTGTCCTGCAGTTGGTTTTATTTGAGTCATAACTATTTGTTATGATATAAAGAATTAATTTTTACAATACAATAATGAGTGTTAAGCATAAATTTCATATTCTAGAAAATGATGGTGCATCAGATCACCTAGAAAACTCAAGTATTCCAAGTATTTCATTACCAAATCAAGATGGAAATTTCTTACGCCTTGATCGTTCAGATACTTTTAGAATGATTTTGTACTTTTTTCCAATGACTGGGAGACCTGATATGCCCCTTCCAGAAAAATGGAATACAATACCTGGTGCAAGTGGATGCACATTAGAAACATGCAATTTTAGAGATAATTATGATGTTTTAATTGGTTTGAATGCTATTCCTATAGGTATTTCTACTCAATCTGTTGACTACAATAAAGAAATGACAATGAGGCTTGGAATAACATTTGATGTATTAAGTGATGAAAATTTAGATTTAAAAAACACGCTAAGACTTCCAACTTTTTCAATAAAAGATAAAATATATTTAAAAAGACTCACTCTTATTATTGAAAAAAAAATTGTTAAAAAAGTTTTTTATCCTATATATCCAGTGAATAAACACATACAGGATATTATTAAATGGTTAAAAGAAAATTAAAATTATTCATTACTGGTATTATATTTGTAGTTTTTACTTTTGCAGTAAATGCTAATCCCAATATTGATCAATGGTTAGAGTCTGAAAAAACTTACAAAGATCTAATTAATGAAGGCTTCGAAGTAAAAAGTTATGCCATTAATAATATTGAAACTGCAAACGGATTGTACATACTTTTGTTTGTTACTGTTCTCCAGAAAGATAAAGAGCTTTATGAGTGTCAAGAGTATCAAACCATTGATAAAATGATTGAGACCTTTGACATGACTTTAATTTGTAAAGAATTAGTCCAGCCTTATGAGAGAGGACTTGGGACTTAGTCTTTCAAATATTCTAAAAAAAACCATTGAAGTGCTACAAGAGCTAGACCGTTTTTAATTTCTCCTTTTTTCAACATATCTCTTACTTCTTTAACTTTATATGATTTAACTAATATATTTTCATTTTCAGATTCTAATCCTCGAATTCTTTCACCGTCAAAAGATTTTATTTCTCCAACATACAAATGATAATATGATTCTGATGAACCAGGAGCAGGAAAATACCCTTGTATCGGTGTGATTTTATTTACAATACACCCTGTTTCTTCAATACATTCTCTTTTTGCAGTTTCTTCAGGTGATTCATTTTCATCTATAATGCCAGCCACAATCTCATATAAGTAATCTTCATCATACCTTGATATCACACCTGCTCTAAATTGCTGAATTAAAACAATTTCTTTTCTTTCAGGGTCATATGGAAGTAATGCAGAGACATGAGCTCCACCAAAAATTTCTCGATCGACTTGATTAGTCCATTTACCATCATGTTTTTGATGGATAAATTCTAATTTTTTAAGTTTAAAAAAACCAGAGTATAGCTCTTTTTCATTTATTATTTTATATTTTAATTTCATAAATTTGATTAAATGAATTTAGTGTATATATTTAATTTATGATTCAAAAAGCTTTATTTGGTGCAGGTTGTTTTTGGGGTGTTGAAGAACATTTCAGAAAACTTAAAGGTATAATTAAAACAGAAGTAGGATATTCAGGAGGTAAGACTGAAAACCCTACATACGAGAGTGTTTGCTATCAAAATACTGACCATGCTGAAGTTTTGCAAGTTGACTTTGATGATGAAATAATTAGTTTTGAAACTATTGTCGAAGAATTTTGGAAATGTCATGATCCAACTTCACTTGATAGACAAGGGCCTGATGTTGGTCGTCAGTATCGATCAGTAATATATTATTTTAATGCTTTACAAAAAAACATTGCAGAAACATCAAAGGAAAAGCATCAACATACATTTAATAATATGATTGTAACTGAAATAACTAAAGCTGAAACTTTTTATAGAGCTGAAGAATATCATCAAAAATATATTCAAAAAAGAGCCATCTCTGAATAATACAATCACAGTTGATATATACTCAGATACAATTTGCCCTTGGTGCTATATTGGATATGTAAAATTCAATGAAGCTCTGAAGCATTTTAATGATGTTAGATTTGAGATTATTTGGAGACCTTTTCAATTAAATCCTAACATGCCTAAAGAGGGTATGAATAGGGATGAATATTTAAGGAAAAAGTTTGGAGGTAGAGAACAAGCTTTGAAAGTTTATCAAAATATCGAAGATGAGGGTAAGTTAGTTAATATACATTTTCAATTTAAAAAAATAAAAATAACACCAAATTCTTTTTTATCTCATAAACTATTGGCATTTGCATTTAGCAAACAGCAACAAAATAAAGTTTTGGAAAATATTTTTTTTCATTATTTTATTGAGGGAAAAAATATCGGCAATTTAGAAATTATCATTGAAATAGCAAAACAAACAAATTTGTATGAAAAGGGGATTGAAAAATACCTTTTATCAGAGAAAGATAACAAAAATTTGCTTAATGAGGCAAAGCAAGCAAGTGATATAGGTATCTCAGGTGTACCTTGTTTTATTTTTAATAATGAATTTGTTGTCAATGGCGCACAGCCAACAGAAAATTTTATCAATATAATTAATTCTCTTAAAGTCAATGAATGAAGATTTTTATATTGCCTTACTTTTTGGTTGGTCAATTCTTTTTATTTTTTGGACCATAGTAATTTTATTTGTGTATTTTAGAAGTCCACCGAATTCAAGACTTTCAAAAAAGGTATTGATCCGTTCTTATATGTTTTTTGTAATTTTATTAATATTGATTTTAATTTTTAGAAATACCGATTCGTTTTTTTACAGATAGAAAAAATATAATAATATCTATATATAGTAGTTGTTTATAATAATAATACTAACATATTGGGATATATACATTTTTTAATTTTTGTTCTTGAATACTAGATTTTTCAGCCATATAAACTACCTCGTTAATTAAGAAATTTCATCTTTTACAGGATTTAAAAGGAATAAATAATGTCAATTATTAAAAACTATTTCAAACAAAATAGAGTGACTCACACATTCTCTAGTTGTCAATGGCCGATAGGTGATCCTCAAGAAAAAGACTTCCATTTTTGTGAAGCTAACACGCTAACTGGAAAGCCCTATTGTAAAGATCACTGTGATGTTGCCTATATTGACGAGAGAGAGCTAAAAAAAGAAAAAGAAGCTCAAAAAAATCGTCGTATCGCTGCTTAAATTTTTCTTCTTTAAAATGGCTGTGTTTTAGGTGCAGCCATTTTCATTTTATTGACTTTATAAATCAATTTCTTAAAGTATAATTCTTAAAAAATTATGCTCTATCACGTTCTAAGAAAAATATATTTTAAAAATAAATTAACAATTGTTGATAGTAAAAACAATACTCATCAATTTGGTAGTGGCACCGGTAACTTAAAAATTAGATTAAAAAATAAGTCAATAGAAAAAAAATTATTTAGAAATCCAAGTCTTCATTTTGGAGAGGGTTATATGAATAAAGAAATACTCATTGAGGAAGGGTCAATAGAGGAGTTAATTGATCTGATAACATCATGCTATGATGATTTTATAAAACATAATTCTATTTATAGAATATATGAAAATTTTTCAGGCTATTTTAAAATTTTTCAACAGCTTAATGAAGCTGTAAAATCAAAAAAAAATGTTGCACATCATTATGATTTAAAAGAAGATTTATATAAACTCTTTTTAGATAAAGATATGCAATACTCATGTGCTTATTTTCATAATGAAAATATTAGTTTGGATCAGGCTCAAATAGATAAAAAAAATCATATAATAAATAAACTTCAAATTTCAGATAAAATGAAAGTTTTAGATATTGGATGTGGATGGGGCGGTATGGCAATTGAAATTGCTAAACAGACTGGGGCAAAAGTAAAAGGTATTACTCTGTCAGAAAATCAATTTGAGACTGCATCAAAAAGGGCACAAGAAGAGGGTCTATCTGACAAGATAACTTTCAAATTACAGGATTATAGGGATGAAAATGAAACCTATGATCGAATTGTATCTGTTGGTATGTTTGAGCATGTAGGTATTAAATATTTCAAAGAGTATTTAAAAAAAACATATGACTTATTAAAAGATAGCGGTGTATTTCTTTTACATACAATTGGCCAAAGAGGTGTTCCAACAGCAACAAGCCCATGGATAAGAAAATATATATTTCCAGGTGGATATATTCCTTCTTTATCTGATGTTTTACATGAGACTGAAAAATTAAATATTAACATAACTGATGTTGAAATACTTAGACTGCATTATGCTCATACACTAACTCATTGGTATAAAAATGTTCAAAAAAATAAGAGCCAAATAATTAATATGTTTGATGAAAGATTTTATCGGATGTGGGAATTTTATTTGCTCGCCAGTAAATACTCCTTTGTAAATATGGGAAATGTTGTTTTTCAAATTCAAATCTCTAAAAATATTAACAATTTACCTTTAACTAGAAATTATATGTATAATTGACATAATTTAGATGTATAAAATACTTAACAAATACATATACTGTTAAATATTATTTTATGCCGCAAACTTTAAATCAATATTTATTAAGAGTAGGAGTATTTCTAGCACTTGTATTTATAATTGTAGTTTTGCTTTATCCAGTTCTTCAGGAAGCTTTTCTATCTAATATTTTTATTAATTTAATAATTTTATTGGCATTAGCTGTAGGGATAATTTTTAATATAGTAAAACTAATTGGACTTAGTAACGATTTTAGTTCTCTTGTAAATTTTGACATTAATAAGTCATCTCAATCTTTCAATAATAATTCTGCAAATTTAAAAAATATAATTGTAGATTTAAAGCCTATTGATGGGAGATTTGTTTTTAAAAGCACATCTATTAACCGATTAATTGAAAATACAGACATGACTTTATCAAGTGTTAGAGAAACATCAAGATACCTTGTTGGCCTCCTTGTTTTTTTAGGCTTATTAGGAACTTTTTGGGGTTTGTTAAAAACCATTGGGTCAGTTGGAAATGTTATAAGTGGATTGGGAATTGATGATACAAATGTTGCTGGCTTTTTTAACTCTTTAAAAGATGGATTAAATGCACCTTTACAAGGTATGAGCATTGCATTTAGCAGTTCGTTATTAGGTTTGGCTGGTTCTTTAATATTAGGTTTTATTGATATTAACCTAGGTCAAGCGCAAAATAAGTTTAGTTTATTTTTTGAAAAAGTGTTGAACAAAAATTCCGTTCCTGATTTAATCATGTCATCTTCTTCAGATAACTTAAATACACAGGCTCTTCAAAAAATTTATGATAATCTTGATAGTATTGTATATTCGCTCAAAAAAACCTCAGAAAATCAAAATGAAATTAACAAATATTTTTCTGAGTTAAGTAATCAAATAAAAAATACTAATAATCAATCTACTAAACTTGAAGAAAAATTATCTAATTTTTTATCAACTCAATTAAATACTCAATCAAGTATTTTACAACTCATTAATAAGATTAATGAACAAGGAATTTTAGACTCTTCTACAAAAAAAATATTTGATGATTTGAATAAAAGTATTCAAGAATTTAACGCTAAAACTAAAAAATAAAAATGGCATCAAGGTCTCTAAGAAATAGACTTGGTGAATCTGCAAATATATGGCCAGGATTTGTAGATGTTTTAGCAACTTTGCTCATTGTTATTATTTTTGTTTTAATGGTCTTTACTGTTTCACAAATATATCTAAGTGATGCTCTTTCTGGAAGAGACAAAGCATTGCAAGAATTAAGAACACAAATAAGCGAATTATCCAAAATATTACAATTAGAGATAAGTGAAAAAGAAGATGCTCTTCAAATACTTACTGAAACTGAAACCACTCTTAGTGGTGTTCAACAAAATTTGAGAGAGCAAGAATTAATTTCAGAAGGTTTGCAGACAGATTTAGCAAAAAAAAGTACTGAAATATTTGTACAAGAGCAAAATATCATTGCTCTATCGGATCAAATTACCGAACTTTTAAGTGAGCTAAGAATTGTTGCAAAAGCACTTGAAGTTTACGAAGGTCTTGATAGTTCTATATTAAGTACTGATGGATTAGGTGAGAGAATCAATAAAGCTCTTGCTGCTAGAATAGATCAACTTAAAACTTTAAATAATAAACTAGATGAATCAAATAAAAAACTTTCTATAAGTGAAGCTAATTTAAATGAAAATATTGGTGAATTAAATCTAGTAAATGAAAAATTAGCTTCTAATGAGAAAATACTTCAAAGTAAAATTGAAGAACTTAAAATCAAAAATAATAATCTACTTGCAATAAATAAAAGTTTAGGAATTGAAGATGGAGGAATTATTGAGCAATTAGATGCTATAAAAACAAAAAATCAACAACTTGAAGAGTTAAATCAAGATTTAATTTATTCTAAAGAAGAAACACAAAACACTCTTAATCTTTTAGAGCAAACAAATTTAGACCTACAGCAAACAAATTTAGAATTAGCATTGAGAGATGAAGAGTTGCAAAAACAAATAACCCAATATCAAGACCTAATGAATGACTTGCTAGAGATAAATGATAGCCTTGGTTTAAAAGATGCAACACTTCAAGAACAACTTCAAGCAATTAGATCCAAGAATCAAGAATTAGCAAAATTAAATCAAAATCTAATAAATAAAGATAAAACTATTTTTGATCTAAGAGGTAAAATTATAGAATTAAATAATGTTTTATCAATCTCCGATGCAAAAAGTATGGAGCAAGAATTAGAAATTGCAACACTTAAAAAAACTATCGAAAATGTTGAAAGTCAAAGGGTTACTGAAAATGAGATTTCAAGTAATCAGATTAAGGAAATGGAAATTGAATCATCACAAACTTTAGAACAAATATCTATTCTTTCGAATGAAATCGAAAATCTAAAAATTGAGATACTGACACTCAATAAAGCTCTTGAAGCAAGCGAGATAGAGACTGTTTCTAAAAATTTAGAAATCGAAATTCTTGGTGAAAGATTAAATAAAGCATTAACTTCAAAGATATTTGAGTTACAAAAATATCGATCAGAATTTTTTGGAAAACTGCAATCACTTTTGGGTGACAGAAATGATATAAAGGTAGTTGGAGATAGATTTATTTTTGAGTCTGAATTACTTTTTGACTCAGCTTCAGCAGATTTACAAGAGAATGGAAAAGAAAAATTAAAGCAAATTGCTATGACATTGATGGAAACTACAAATCAAATTCCAGCAGATATCGATTGGATAATTCAAGTAGAGGGACATACAGATAAAAGGCCAATTAAAACAATGCAATATCCATCAAACTGGGAATTATCTAGTGCAAGGGCTAATTCAGTTTTGAAATTATTACTTGAAATAGGCTTTCCTTCGAATAGACTTTCTGCAGCTGGATATGGTGAATTTTATCCAATAAGCGATGGTGAGACAAAAGAAGACTATCAACAAAATAGAAGAATTGAACTAAAACTTACTTCAAGGTGATTGCCTTAAATTAAACATAAAGTTTTCTTAATTAAATATTTAATGAAACTAATTAGTTTTATATTATTTTTATTAATCCCAAATCTAGTTTACGCTGGATGTGAAGATCAACCCTCAAATGAAGTTGATTGGACAAACTGTAATTTTGTTGAAAATCTTGATTTAATTGGTGTCGGAATGGCTAATGCAAAAATGTCTGGTGTAAATTTATCATTGGCTAATTTAGAGAAATCTCAATTGAATAATTCTGATTTATCAATTGGGAATTTTATATTTGCAAATTTTAGTAATTCAAATTTATTTGCTTCAAACTTACAAGGCGCTAATTGCAACAATGCTAATTTTGAAAATGCAAATTTAGCAAAAGTAAATTTTGAAGGAGCGAATCTTTTTACTTCTTCCTTTAAAGGAGCAAATTTATATGAGGCTAATCTGCTTGGTGCTAATATTTCTGGAGCAATTTTTGATGAGGCAAATTTATCCAGTGCTATATGGGTGGATGGTAAAAAATGTGCACTTGGCTCTATAGGTGTGTGTAATTAATCTATATTGTTTTCTGTAATACCTTTTATAATTTACTTTTTAATTAATTTGATGCACTAATCTCTTATATATGAATTCCAACAGTTATTTTAATGCTTTTGTTCTTGTTTTTCTAGCAGGATTATTTTGGAGTTTTGGAGCAGTGACTGTTAGATATATGATCGATGGACATACATACGTGTTTCAGTATTTATTTTATAGAGGTATTTCAATTGCAATTATCTTATCAATTTATTTATTTTTTAGAGAAGGTTTAAGTTTTTATAAGAATTTTTTTCGTATTGGCATTTCTTCAATTCTTGGAGGTATTTTTTTAGCAACAGCATTTACTGGTTTTATTTTTTCAATTACCATGACAACAGCCGCAGTGACTTTATTTATGTTGGCCGCTATGCCATTTATTGCAGCAATTTTTGGATATTTTATACTGGGTGAAAATCTTAGAGGATCAACACTAATAGCAATGATTGTTGCTTTTTTTGGAGTTTGTGTAATGATTTATAATGACAGTATTTCTGGAAGCGCTCTTGGGGCCATAATAGGATTTATTTCAGCTACAGGTTTTGCTTTATACTCCGTAACTATTAGATGGAAGCCTGAAACTCCAAAATTTACCACTGTTGTTTTAGCTGGTTTGTTTTGTGCAACATTTTCATTTTTTGTTTTAGGTTTTTCTTTTAAACCTTTTGCTGAAATGCCGATGATAAACAGTTATTTGAGCTTACTTCACGGCTTAATAGTTGCCGCAGGTCTGATTTTATACACCCTAGGTGCAAAGCATCTTCCCTCAGCTGAATTAACATTATTGTCCTTAATGGAAGTGGTTGGTGGTGTATTATGGGTATGGATACCAATTTTTGGCATAAATGAAGTACCTAGTTCTACTGTTATTATTGGTGGTATAATAATAACATTGGCAGTTGTGTATCATGGATACGGAGCTAGAAAAAAAAGAAAGCCGATATTAAGTTAATTATTAATCTTAAGTTTTGCCGAATTTTTTCTTGGCATACCTAGATCTGACCATACTTTATCAAGGCACCGAATCATATTTTCTATATGTTCTTTTCTATGCTTGGGTGTTACTGTAATTCTAAGTCTTTCAAGACCCTTTGGAACTGTTGGAAAGAAAATAGGTTGAGCATAGATACCATGTTTATCAATTAATTTTTCAGAAACTTTTTTACATAAAAATGGGTCATTAATCATAACTGAAATTATATGACTATTGGTGTCAATATATGGGATCGCAATTGAATCTAATAATTGTCTCATAGATGCTGCATTTTCATGAATTTTGATTCTTAATTGATCAGCTAAACTTACAATATCTATCGCTTTACTTGCGCCTGCTGCAATTGATGGACATATTGAAGTTGTAAAAATAAATCCAGGTGAAAAACTACGAATATAATCTATGATTTCATTACTAGCAGCAATATAGCCGCCCATTTGACCATAAGCTTTTGCTAAGGTCCCATTAATGATATCAATATCTTGATCAACTTTCATTTCGACAGCGATACCCTTACCTTTTTCACCGTAAAGACCTACTGAGTGAACTTCATCTAAATAAGTCATTGCTTTATATTTCTTTGCCAGCTCTACAATTTTAATAATAGGAGATCTTATACCCTCCATTGAATATAAACTTTCAAAAACAATAAGCTTCGGATGGTTTTGGTCAGTAGATTGAAGAAGATTTTCTAAATGATCAACATCATTGTGTTGGAAAATATGACATGATGCTCCACTATTTTTTATACCTTGAATCAAAGAGGCATGATTTAGTTCATCAGAGAATATTTCTAAATTTTTTATTTTTTTACCTAACGTCCATAATGTAGATTGATTTGCTGTGTAAGCTGAAGCAAAAAGAAGAGCATTGTCTTTATTATGAACTTTTGCTAGCCTTTCCTCTAGTGCTGTGTGATAAGAACTTGTACCTGATATATTTCTTGTTCCTCCTGAACCTGAACCTATTTCTAATAGAGTTTTGACAGTTTCATTAACAACTTCTGGATGTTGACTCATATTAAGGTAATCATTAGAGCACCATACTTCAACGTCTCTTTCAATTTCACCTTGTGTTTCATCTGCTTTTGGAAATTTTTTAATAGGTCGGTCAATCTCTCTAAACTTACGATAAAGACCTTCTTTCTTTAGTTTTTCTAATTCTGAGTTGAAAAATTTTGAATAATTCATCTAGAAAATAAGTATATGTTTATTATTAAAAACCAAGCAAGTTATTTGCATAATTGTCACACCTTTTTATTTTTAAATACCATTCTACTCCATACTTCGTATTTATCTCTAATTATAAATTTGTGATAAAGAGCAGCAAAAATATGCAAAGTAAAAAAAGAGGTTAAAATAATAGCGCTATAATAATGAATCTTTAGGTGTTTTTGATATAAAATAAAATCCATATCTATAAATGATGGTATTTCAACCAAACCTAATAGACTTACATCAGAGCCACCAAGCCAAGTCATATATGTTCCCTGAATTGGAATAAATATTACCAAGAAATAGAGAATAAAGTGAACTATATTAGATGTTATTTTATGTTTTTTAGGTAAAGATTTGTATTCTGGGTGTGTATTGAAAAATCTCCATAAAAGTCTTAAAACAATAAGTGAAAAAATTACAGTTCCAGAAATTTTATGTGAGCCAATTATCCCAATTTTTAATGGAGAAAATTCCATATTGTGAAGACTAATCCCAGTCGTAACTTGCCAAAATAACAAAAGAGCTATGGACCAGTGAAAAATTTTAGCTATCAAACCCCATGATGTCTTAGTTCCTTTAAAATTTACCATATTTTATTCAAAGCTTAATGAGTAATAATTTTATTTATTTATTATATAGTGTTATGTGAGGAAATATAATCCATGAAAATAAGAATTCTATCAAGAAAAAGTGACTTAGCTGTCATTCAAGCCTATGAATTTGGAGAATATTTAAAATTTAAATTTCCAAAAGTAAAAATAGATTATCTTAAAAGAAGCACATCAGGTGATAATGATTTGACTACACCTTTATCTGAAATGCCTATGGAAGGAGTGTTTACAAATGATCTAAGAGATGAATTAATAAAAAACAAATGTGATCTAATCATTCATTCTTGGAAGGATTTGCCTTTAGATGTTGGAAACCAAACTGAAGTTGCTATTACATTAGATAGAGCAGATCCAAGGGATTTATTTTTTATTAAAAAAAATAGTGTCAAAAAAATTAATGAGGATAGTTCAATTTCAATTTTTTCCTCATCTCCTAGACGACAGTATAATTTAGAGAGTTTTGTAAAAAATTATCTACCATTTAAAATAGAAAATATAAAATTTGAAGATATCAGAGGAAATATTCTTACTCGTTTTAAAAAGTTTTTAGATGAAAATGTAGACGGTTTCGTTGTAGCTAAAGCTGCAATTGACCGACTTCTTAAAGCAGATAAAAATGATTTCCCTGATCTCAGGAATAATTTATTTTCATATATTAGTGAATGCTTATGGAATGTAATACCACTTTCTGTCAATCCATCATCTCCTGGTCAAGGTGCATTAGCAGTTGAGATAAGGTCTGAAGATACTGATTTAAAAAAACTCCTATCTGAAATAAATAATGAGGCTGATTATGAAAATGTTATTTTAGAGAGAAAAGAACTTCAAAAATATGGAGGT
>CACJRY010000007.1 GCA_902595855.1 uncultured Alphaproteobacteria bacterium | reverse complement strand
ATGATCCATCATCTCGATAATTCCGAGTCTTTTGGCCCTAATTCTAAAAAAGGAATGGAGTGGAGAGAAACAATTAATGAAAATCATGCAAGAGAATTGCTAGAGCTTCATACTGTATCCCCTAGGGCGGGATATACGCAAGAGGATGTCATTCAGTTAGCATATATAATGACTGGTTGGTGTCATAAGTGGAATAATAAAGATCTAGAAACAGCTGATATCTGGTTTGATCAAGAAATGCATCAAAAAGGAGACAAGGTGGTTTTAGGAAAAAAATATAAAAATGATGCAAAAAGGGAGCTTGCAAAAGTAATTCATGATTTAGCAACACACCCGATGTGTATAAAATTTGTTTCAACTAAATTATGTAGACACTTTATTACTGATGAACCAACTAAAGAAATGATAGATCCAGTAATTGAGGCATGGAACAGATCTAATGGTAATTTAATCGAAATTCATAAAGCTGTTGTTACACAAGCTTTCAAATACAATAGCAGTACTCATAAATTTAATCCGCCTGAAATATGGTTAATGCAACTTTCAAGAATGTTTGATTTAAATATCCCTCTTTCAGCTGAAAAGATGAACTATACTTTTAAACTTAAGCCAACAAATAGACAAAGACAACTATCCTGGATTCTCCGCGAAATAGGTAATTCACCTTATAGAGCTAAACAACCAAATGGCTGGAGTGATTTTGAAGTAGATTGGGTATCGCCAGAATTATTACTAAGGCGCTTTTGGTTTGCTTCGGTTGAGCTACCTTATTTAGTAAAATCTGAAAATAAATCACATGATTTTATTTTACGTTGTTTGAAAAATAATTTTGAAGATCATGAAAAAATGGCTGCTCTCATTCATCAATTTAGGTTCGGGACATCAGATAAAGATTTAGGACGCAAATATGGAATTATATGTAATTTACCAGGAGTATTAAAAGTATGAACTGTACAAGAAGAAATTTTATAATTGGAGGATCAACAACATTATTTCTATCAGGATTTTTTCCAAAAATAAGCTTTGCTTCCATGCAGAAAAAAAACCTAATCATCATTTCACTTCGTGGTGGAATGGATGGTCTTACAGCAGTTCCAGTCATTGGGGATAAGCGTTTAAAGAAGTTAAGAAAAAAACTGATACTCGAAGATGTTCTAAAATTAAATAGCGATTTTGGTCTTCATCCTAAGTTAGAAATTTTTCATCAACTTTGGAAAGATGATAAGGCAGCGTTTGTTCATGCAACTAATATTCCTTACACAGGAAGATCACATTTTGATGGACAAAACTTAATGGAAACAGGGGCTCATATTCCTTATAAAGAAAAGACCGGATGGCTTGGAAGAGGATTGTTGGCATCAGATATTGTTGGGAAAGGTTTGGCAATATCTCTACCTATGCCCCTTTTATTAAGAGGAGTTCCTCAAAATAATAACTTCTTCCCATCTCCAGATTTTGTGGAAACAAAATTGATCGATCAAATTTATGATGAATTTAAAGGTGATCATAATGAGCTCATTAAGTCAACACTAGATACAATCAGGCAAAGACCATTATCCATGCAAATTGCCACTGACTCAGAAGATAGAAAAAAACTCGCCCTTGAAGCAGCAAAACAATTAAAAGATCAAAGCGGTCCAAGAGTGGCTGTTTTTGAATTAGATGGTTTTGATACCCATGCAGCTCAGGGAGGGGTAGATGGAGCTCATGCTGATGAACTGGAGGAGGTAAATGAAATTGTAAAAGTTCTATACGAAAATCTTGGTAGTGCTTTTGATAATACACTTATTTTAACCTTAACAGAATTTGGTAGAACAATAAAACAAAATGGAGGTTATGGCACAGAGCATGGTTATGGTAGTGCAATATTAATGGCTGGCGGCTTACTTAAAAAATCACAAGTGTATACAGACTGGCCAGGCCTTAAAAAGAAAGAGTTGTTTGAAGGAAGAGATCTCAATTCTACAATCGACTCAAGAGCAGTTTACAATTCTGCGATGTCTATTTGTTTTAACAAAGATCCTGAGTTTTTGCGTCGAGAAGTTTTTTGGGGTGATGACCTAGCCAATTTAACGGAAGATTTGTTCAAGATTTAGAAATAAATAATTTTTTTTTAAATTTCATGTTAAACGAACATATGATTTCAGAAAATTTTGAAAAACTTTTTAATGCTGCAAAAGAAGTTAGAAACAATGCCCACGTGCCTTATTCAAAATTTAAAGTAGGTGCAGCTTTTTTAACTGAAGATAACTCTATAATTGCTGGATGTAATGTTGAAAATGCTGCGTATCCTCAATCACAATGTGCAGAAGCAAGTGCGATTGGTAATCTTATTGCCAGTGGTTTTACTAAAATAAAAGAAGTTGTTGTTATTGGCTCTGGTGACTTATTATGTTCTCCGTGTGGTGGTTGTCGTCAACGATTAAGAGAGTTTGCCACATTAGATGTAAAAATACATATGTGCAACACAAGCGGACATTTGAAAACATCAACACTTGAAGAGTTACTTCCTGATTCTTTTGGTCCAGAAAATTTATAATGCATACTTCATCAGAAATTTTTTTAGAACAAACAAATACTAATCCAGATGTTGCCGTTATATTAGGAAGTGGTTTGACAAATTTTTTTGAACCTCAAAATATTATCAAAGAAATTTCATATACAGACCTTCCAGACTTTCCTCAACCTACTGTTAAAGGTCATGCGGGAAAATTAGTATTAGGAGAGATAGGCCAAAGAAAAGTAGTTTGTATGTATGGTCGCTCTCATATTTATGAAGGACATGAACCCCATAGTCTTGCTAAACCAATTAGGGTTTTAAAAGATATTGGGTGTAAACTTTTAATCGTCACAAATGCTGCCGGTAGCCTAGATGAAACTATGCCAGCAGGTAGTTTGATGGCAATTACTGACCACATAAATTGGAGTGGATTTAATCCACTCATTGGAAAAAATGATGAAAAATATGGACCAAGATTTCATGATATGAGCGATGGCTATCATAAATTTTATCGCGATCAACTTCTAAACACTGCAAAAAAATTAAATCAAAAAATTTACGAGGGAATTTACTGCATGTATTCTGGTCCTAATTTTGAAACACCTGCAGAAATTAATGCTTTAAGAGTTATTGGAGGTAATGCAGTAGGTATGTCAACTGTGCCAGAAGTAATAGTTGCTAATCATTGTGATCTCCCAGTTGTCGCTATTAGTGTAATTACAAACTTAGCTGCTGGGATGAATAAAACAAAATTAAGCCATCAAGAAACTTTAGAAAATGCCAGTCTTGCCGAAAAAAATATTCTCCAACTGATAAAAAATTATATCAACGAAGTTGAATTAAATGATTCCTCAGGAAATAATTAGAAAAAAAAGAGATAAAAAAGCTCTTACAAAAGAAGAAATATTCCTTTTTGCAAAAGGGTTAACGGACGGTTCATTTTCGGATCCTCAAATTGCTGCAATGAGTATGGCCATTTTTTCAAATGGTATGACACCTGAGGAGACTGTCAATTTAACTGAAGCTATGACAGCTTCTGGAGACACTATTGATTGGTCAAGTATTTTAGATGAGGAATTAGTTTGTGATAAACACTCAACAGGTGGTGTGGGAGATAAAATAAGTATAATCTTAGCGCCTATTTTAGCAGCCTGTGGTTTGTATGTTCCAATGATTTCTGGAAGGGGACTTGGTCACACAGGTGGCACTCTAGATAAATTCGACTCTATCCCTGGTTATAATACGCAACCGGATCTTAAAACATTTAAGAAAGTTGTGAAAGAAGTTGGGTGTGCGATTATTGGACAAACAGATAACCTAGCGCCAGCGGATAAAAAACTTTACTCAATTAGAGATATTGTTGGAACAGTTGAATCTTTACCTCTCATTACTTCATCCATCCTATCAAAAAAAATAGCATCAGGATTAAAAACATTAGTCCTAGATGTGAAAGTTGGTAATGGTTCTTTTAATAGCACTATAGAAATTGCAAGAGACTTATCGAATTCTCTTGTTCGTGTTGCAAAGGGTGCAGGATTAAAATGTGAGGCCATTATCACAGATATGAATCAAGTATTAGGTAAGACGGCAGGTCACAGGTTAGAAATTTTAGAATGCATAAACTTTCTGACAAATCAAGAGAAAGACCCGAGACTCCATAACATAACCTATGAATTAGTCGCTTCAATTTTAATGATGGCACAAAATATCTCAAAGGAGGAGGCTCTAAAAAAAATAGATACAATAATATCAAATGGAGAAGCTGCTGAAAAATTTGAAAAAATGGTGGCAGCCTTAGGGGGCGCATCAAATATCTTATCTTCATATAACACTCAGTTGCAAATAGATGCATTCAAAAAAGATATTTATATTCAGCAGTCGGGATATGTCCAAAAAATAAAAACAAGAGATCTAGGTTTGGTACTTATTGAACTTGGTGGCGGCAGAAAACAGGTTACAGATAAAATTAATTTTAATGTGGGTTACGATAATGTGTTAAGCGTTGGAGATAAGGTTGATGGCTCTACCCCCTTACTAACATTGTACTGTCATTCGGATAAAGATTTTCAAAATGTTAGTAAAAAAATAGAAGAGTGTTTTTTAATTGGTGATGATGAGGTTGCAAATCATTCAGATATTTATGAAGTAATTTCATAATGAGTGAACAAGTAGAAATTAATCAAGACTTAAAAAAGTATCTACAAGAACTTGGTTATAGAAAAGATACTCTTGTTGATGAACTAGCAAGTGAGACGAAGAAACTAGGAAAAGTGGCACGCATGCAAATTGCAAAAGAGCAAGGTCAATTTTTAGAAATTATTGTAAAGATTTCAAATGCAAAATCTTGCTTAGAGATTGGGCGGTTTACAGGATTAAGCACTTTATTTATGGCTCGAGGACTCCCCAAAGACGGCAAAATAGTAACTGTGGATACGTCAGATGAATTTTTACCTATTGCAGAAAAATACTGGGATCAAGATAATCAAGCATCAAAAATAAAATCAATTATAGGTGATGGCACCGAAGTGATGCAAAGCTTTATAGACCGACAATATATTTTTGATATTATTTTTATTGATGCTGATAAAAACAATTATCCAAACTACTATGAGTTAGCTTTAAGTTTACTTCCTTCTAATGGAATAATTATTATTGATAATATGCTTTGGCACGGTGATGTAGCAGATATTTCTATATTAGACTCACGCACCCAAGCTATACGTGACCTTAATCAAAAAATTAAAGAGGATAAAAGAGTAGAATTTTCCTTAATTCCGTTATCTGATGGTCTCTCATTTATTCGAAAAAAATAAATTCCCACTTGAATATTTTTTAAGCATTCCCATGTTAGTATAGTTGGTATGCCATTGTGGGTGCCAATACATAACTTGCTTAATAAGGAGTTTTTATGACAAGAAACCTATCCGTATGGAATTCGCTTAGACCCTTTTCAGTTGGGTTTGACTCAATCTTCGAAGAATTTGATAGAATGTTGGAGTCTACAGAGCGCTATAATTCAAACTATCCACCATATAACATTCGAAGAGTAAATGAGAATGATTATAAAATTGAAATTGCTTTAGCTGGATATTCTAGAGATGATATAGAATTAGAGCTTAAAGAAAACACACTTACAGTTCGCAATAAACAAAAAGAAAAAGTAGTGAATGAAGAAGGTAATGGTGTTATTCACAAAGGAATTTCAACCAGACAGTTTGAGAGATCTTTTACTATATCTGAGGACATTAAAGTGAAGAATGCTGAATTGTTGAATGGTCTTTTAAATATTGATTTAGAGCGCATAATCCCCGAGGAGAAAAAGGCTCGGTTAATAGATATTAAATAATTTATAAGTATTATAAATATATTTAATAAGGATAGGGGCCCAATGTGGCCCCATTTTTATTTTATTGGAAAATAATAAAAGCTAAACTATAATTAATTAATGAAATTAATTGTAATTATTTTCTTATTATTTAGTTCTAATTTATTTGCCCATCAGCCAAAGTTAATTAATTATTCACCTTCAGTTGATAATCCTCATGAAGTTATAGACCCAGAAATATCTAAAGCATATTATGGCAAGCTTAACGGTGAACCACATTATTATTTAATTAATAGTGAAGAAGAATTTTTATTTTATACTGGAATTTTAAGTCCTAAAGTTGATGATGACCATTTATGGTTATCGATTGCTGTATATTCGATTAATGAAAAAAATAATAAAATTTTAAAATTTTTTGCAGATGGTCAAAATTTTGAATGGGAAGCTTGGTATGAACCGTATGCTAGAGATTGGTATTGGAAGGGGCCGGAAATAGGAGCCGAAGTTAATGAAGATACTGGCTTTAAGAGAAGTTTTAATTTGAATGCAGGTTCTTATTTAATTCAAATTTTTAATGAAAATAATTCAGGGCATTATTCTCTTGCTGTAGGAGAAGCTGAATTTTTTGGATCTAATTTGTGGGAGCAAATTTTAACATGGACGCCTATCCTCTTATATATTGGACCTGCTATGGATATAATGCATTGGCAAAAATTTGATATTCGTGCTTATATTCCGCATATCGCTTTAGTAGTTATAATATTTCTAATTTATTTTATTATTAAAAAGTTATTTTCAAGAAAACAGAAAAGATTTGTATGAAAGGTAATTTAATTGTACTCTTTTTATCTTTAGTTTTTTATACCTCTGGAGTTCATGCACATACTTTTACAGGCATGGTAGGTTTTTATGACGGTCTTTCTCATCCAGTATTAGGGATAGATCATTTTTTAGCAATGGTTAGTGTAGGTATTGTAAGCGCCCAAATAGGAGGAAGAGCAATTTGGACAATTCCTGCAACTTTTGTTTTAATGATGATTATTGGTGGCACCATTGGCATGTTGATTGAGGTTTTCTTTTTTGATTTTGAAGAATCTGCCTTTATAGTTGTTGAATACGGGATAGTCTTTTCTGTCATATTATTAGGCTTAGCAATTGCGATAGAAAAAAAAATTGCCACGAATATTATAATGATTTTTATTTGTATTTTTGGAATGTGTCATGGATTAGCGCACGGCATGGAAATGCCTTGGGCAGTAAACCCAATTTTATTTGCACTTGGCTTTGCATCAGGAACAGCAATATTACATCTTTTTGGTGTGGGAATAGGGAGTCTAGCCATTAAGACTAAATTTTCATCAATTGTTTTAAAAGTTGCTGGAGCTGGATGCGCTCTGTTTGGTATATCTTTATTATTCTAAATTAGAATAATTCTAAATTTAATAATGATGAGTTTTCAATATATATCCTTAATATAAAAATTAAACTGTACTCTTAAATTAAAATCCATAAAAAAAAACCGTATGTTTCTACTTGGGGTTGAAAGGTTGTTGCAGGTACCAGCGCAATTTTTCACCCCAAAAAATATGTGCCTATGTTAGGTTTAGAGAACGTTGTAGACTTAGTAAAAAAAGATTTTTACTCTAAAAAAGAAGTAGATCCCTGCTATGACTTCTTTTATTCATCCGCACTAGCACATCTAATTAGTCTTGAAATTGCTTCTTCAACTTTTAACGATCAATGCTTGTCTTATGAGATGTTATGTAAAAAAATACCTTCAAAACTTGGCTGTAGATCCACAATTTACTCGACACTTAATTATGCTGTTAGCAAAGGTTTTTTCATTAAAAAATCATCAAAAAAAGATAGAAGATTAAAGTCTTATTGCTTGTCAGAAACATATTCATTGATGCTGACTAAATGGTATTTAGATCAAAAGAAGTATTTTTCTAATTAATATTTAATTAGAATAATTCTAAAAATATTAAATTCTTTTGAAAATACCTAGTGAATTTTTTTATAATTAAACTTTTAAATTTTATAAATAAATAAGTTGTTAGATTCTCAATAAGAGGACGCGGGAGCAATAAAAC
Source organism: uncultured Alphaproteobacteria bacterium (assembly GCA_902595855.1). Taxonomy (GTDB): domain Bacteria; phylum Pseudomonadota; class Alphaproteobacteria; order HIMB59; genus CACPNW01. The sequence goes on along the minus strand of CACJRY010000007.1, from coordinate 69,258 downwards.
ATTACCAGCAATTCCGTTATTCTGCTCCCGCAATTAAAAATTTATTACGAGGAGTTTATGAAAAAAATAATTACAATTGTTGCTTCAATAATAATAGCAATTAGTTTTTCAAAATCATTATTGGCTGATGGTCATCAAATATATGGACCTTATCCAATTACACTTAAAGGTTATGATGGCGATAAGACAAATTCTGTAAAATATACCGGTCAAATGGCGAGACAAGTTCTGCATGATAGCTTGAAAAAACTTGTTAAAACAGGTGATCTTGATAAAATGATGGCTTATTACAATGGTGAAGATGGTTTAGAAATCATTGCCCCAAAATCTAAGGATGGTTTCCCTGTTATGCAAACTATGGTTGCTGAAATAGGCAGCGGTAACTTGTCTGGCAAAATGTATAAAGGCGCAATTCCTGGCTGGGGAGGATTAACAGGTCCTGAAGCCATTGAACACATGATGCAAAAAGCTAGTGAAGTTGAGGGTGGTTTTGATCCAAACACTGGATTTGATTACACACAATTGATTTCTAAATTTGCAATGGGTGCTGTGTTCTACAACCAAGCAGTAAATAACTATCTTGGAAAAAAAATGAAAGTTGGGGAAAAACCAAATAATAAACCTTACAAAGAAGGATCTTATTATACCGGTAAAGAACATAGTTGGGATGAAGCTTTTGGATATTGGGGTGCGCCAGCACATTCTTTAACATTATCAGCTGAAGAAAACTATAACGTTGCCAAGATGAAAGATTTATCTTCAGCAGATTATAATGGAGATGGTGTTGTAGATTTGTATTCTGAGATGTTATATGCTCATGCTTACTACGCATCAAGTTATGATAAAGGCGGAAAGACTAACTACCTTGCTACAGTTAACCAAGCATTTATAGATGGAAGAGAAGTTATTAGAGATGCTGGTGGTCGTAACCTTAACTTTGATGAAAGAACTGCTATGTTAGCAGCAAGAGATACTATTAGAGATAATTGGCAAAAAGTAATTGCTGAGTCTGTATTTAAGTATGCAGGTTCAACTTATAAAGACATAGTAGCGCTTGAAATAATCGTTGAAGCAAATGGTGATACGACTGATGCGTTTAGAAAATATGCAAAACATTGGGGAGAGCTTAAAGGCTTTGCTTTAGCACTTCAGTGTGGACCAGAAAATCTAGGAGAAGCAGCTGTTAAAATGAATAGAATGATGGGCTTTGGACCAGTTCTATTAAATGCTTCACAAGTTGTTGGAGTTGATTCAAATGGTAATTTCATCAAAGATCAAGCTCAGGAATGGGGTGAGTTTAAGTTACATATGCTTAAAATTCAAAAACTTATGATCGATGAATTTGGTGTCACTGCTAAAGCTAATGATCAACTTTCTGCAATGGAAGATCTTGCTAGCTCACTAGGCAGTTCTGACTCTGCAGAAAATGACTAATATTAAATTTTGTGTGGCTTTTTAAAAAAGCCACACTATTAAAGTAAAATGGACATCCTATCAGACTATTTTTTAAAAATTGGTAGTCAATTTATTGATCCAAAAAAAAGAGTTTTTATTGCATATATTGTTATATCAATATTCATTGCCTTAGGTTGGTTTATCTTAAGTAAAAAATTTACCCTTAAAGTCGCTGTAAAAAAAATTTTTAATTGGAAAATCTTTTTTTCTAAATCTGCAAAATCAGATTATAAAGTTTTTTTCATCAATCAATTAATAATGATGATAGTTTCACCAATATTGATAACGCATTTAACAATAGCCACAGCCTTATACTTTTATTTTCACTCAATAGATTGGCTGAGTGTTGGAATGTTTTCAAATACTTTACCTATTATTGTGGTAATTTCTTTTACGACTTTTCAATTTACTATTGATGATTTTAGTAAGTATTTCATTCATAGATTTATGCACCGTTGGCCAATTCTTTGGTCACTGCATAAAGTCCATCATTCAGCCACCGTTCTCACCCCAATGACAGTATTTAGAACACATCCGTTAGAAGGAATTATTTTTTCGTTAAGAAGTTCAGTGACACAAGCTATTAGTATTTCAATATTTATATTTTTATTTGGAAATACAGTTAGCTTGTTTACAATATTAGGGGTAAATATTTTTGTATTTATATTTAATGTTTTAGGTTCAAACCTAAGGCATTCTCATATAGGTATTCAATATTGGAAGTGGGTAGAATATATTTTTATTTCACCAGCCCAACATCAACTGCATCACTCTGTAGCTAAGGAACATCATGATAAAAATTTTGGTGCTGCACTAGCAATTTGGGATTGGCTTTTTGGTTCATTACATCATTCTGTTGACTTTGAAACACTTAAACTTGGTATTGAAAAAAATCAAAAAGACGAAAGTCATGATTTAACAACACTTTATTTAAATCCATTTTTTGAAATAAAGAATTATTTTATTAAAAATTTAAATTTGCTACGAAAAAAATTTTATTTTAATCTTTTTAGGAGGAGTTATTCTAATGAAAAAAAATACTATTAATATTTTATCAATAATCTTTATTACATGTTTTTCACTAAATCTTTTTGCTAAAGAAATTAATATATATTCTCATAGACAACCCTTCTTAATTAATCCTTTTTTAGAATTATTTACGAATGAAACTGGAATTAAAACAAACGTTATCTATTCAAAAAAAGGTCTTGCGCAAAGATTACAATCAGAAGGAGAAAACAGTCCGGCTGATGTTATTTTAACTGTTGATATAGGAAGATTATATATTTACTCAGATTTGAATCTTTTGGCCTCTATAGAATCTAAAAAATTAATAGAAAATGTACCATCACATTTAAGAAGTCCTGAAAACAATTGGTTTGCCCTCTCTAAAAGAGCAAGGGTTATTGCTGTAAATAAAGAAAAAATTAAAGATGGTGAAATAACTAGATTAGAAGACTTAGCCGACCCGAAATGGAAAGGGCAAATTTGTTCAAGGCCTGGAAGTCATGTTTATAATAGAGGAATTATGGCATCTGTTTTAGCAGAATATGGAGAAGCAAATGCGGAAGCTTGGGCAAAAGGTCTTGTAAATAATTTTGCGCGAAGACCCCAAGGAAATGACAGAGCGCAAATTAAGTCTATTTATGAAGGTGAATGTAATATAGCAATTATTAATAATTATTATTATGGAAAATTAAAATTTTCTGAAGATCCTGAGCAAAGAAAATGGGCTGAAAAAGTAAAGTTGGTTTTTCCAAATCAAAAAGAAGGTGACCGCGGGGCACATATAAATATATCGGGTGGAGGTGTTGCCCTACACTCAAAAAACAAAAAAGAAGCAATAATGTTGCTTGAATTTTTAACTAAAAAAGAATCTCAACAATTATATGGTGAAATAAATTTTGAGTATCCTGTAAATCCCATCGTGAACCCAAGCGAAGAGCTCAATTCCTGGGGAAGCTTCAGGGAAGATAAATTGCCAATTATAAAAATAGCTGAACTTGCTCCTGAAGCACAAAAAATAATTGATAGAGTTGGATGGTAATCTATAACATCAAGTGTTTTGTTAAATTGGAATAATTCATCTTTATTTGCTACCTTAGTTGCATTAATTATTATTGCGCCAGTATTTGCAATTTTTTATTCTGCTTTTTTAGGTGACACTTCATTATGGCCTCATTTATTCTCAACTGTATTGCCAAGATATATTTCTAATACAATTATATTAATGATAGGTGTTGGCTTGTTAAGCTCTGTATTAGGTATATCTACCGCATGGGTTGTTACTAGGTATAATTTTTTTGGAAAGAATTTTTTTGAATGGGCTTTATTATTACCAGCAGCAGTCCCAGCCTATATAATTGCATACACATATACAGATTTTTTAGAGTATGCTGGACCGGTTCAAAAAATTATAAGAGAGTTTTTTAATTTTAAAAACGCAGAAGAATATTGGTTTCCTGAAATACGATCTATGGAAGGAGCAATATTTGTAATGTCATTTGTTTTATACCCATATATTTATATGACTACCAGAGCATCATTTCTAACAGTGCCTATATCTTTTTTTCAAACAAGTTTAATATATGGCAGAAGTAGTTTTTTTAGTGTTGCTTTACCACTTGCCCGACCTGGTATCATAGCTGGCTTGGCTCTTGTGTTAATGGAAACTGTATCTGATTTTGGTACTGTTGAATATTTTGCGCTTGAGACATTAACGTTAGGTGTTTTTAACGTGTGGCTTGGTATGAATAGTTTGTCAGGAGCTTCACAAATTTCATCTGTTTTATTTATATTTGTAGTTGTCTTAATAACTATAGAATATCTTGCTAGAAGGAATCAAAGATTTCATGAAAAAAGTAGTGGTCAAAATATGATAGAGGCTAAAACTACATCAAGTGTTAAGAAAATAATTTGTTTTTTTGTTTGTATAATACCTATAGTTATAGGGTTTGTTATTCCTGTATCTGTATTATTAAATTTTATTTTTAGTGGTTTTTCCATTATTGATTTCACACAAATATTCTACACTTCTTTTTTTAGTATTACTTTGGCTCTTACAGGTGCTTTTTTTGTTATGCTGGCTTCAATATTCTTAATTATAATCTCTCAGTATAAATCAAATAATTTTCAAAAATCCTTAATTTTTCTGGCGTCTTGTGGATATGCCCTGCCAGGAACAATATTGGCAGTAGGAATGGTAATTTTCCTAGGATGGATTAATAAATACCTTCATCTTCATCTAAGTTATGTTGCGGGAGGTTTTATCGTCTTGATATTTGCTTACATAGTGAGATTTTTGGCTGTAGGAAATGCATCTATTAGATCAGGAATTTTAAAAATTCATCCAAATGCTATGGATGCTTCTTTGACTATGGGGGCTGGTTTTTATAAAGGTGTTAAAGTTGTAATTATGCCCTTGATATTTTCTAATATATTAATTGGCGGAATATTGGTTTTTGTAGATATATTAAAAGAACTTCCTATCACACTTTTATTGCGTCCTTTCAACTTTGAAACTTTGGCAACTTATGTCTATCAGTACGCTTCGGATGAACTTTTACAAGAGTCTTCCTTTGCCGCTCTTATTATTGTTGTAGTTGGATTAGGTCCAATTATATTTTTAAACTCTGCATTGCAAAGAGTATCACAAAGAAAAGAAAGTATTTAACTTTCAAAAACGAAAGTATGTTTTTCATCCACTGCAATTTCTACAGCTGAAGATTGTTTAGGGTTAAATTCAGGAGGCATGTGACTATGCACATGCACCACTTCATTTTTATTATTTAAAACTGATAAATGAATAAAACTAAATGAGCCCATTAATTTTGAAGCCATAACTGTGCCCTTGATTCCGTTAACAGGTGTTGGTTGTTCACTTAATTTTATGCCTTGAGGCCTTATGTGAACTGTAACATTTTTGTTTTTATACTTAGGATCTACTCTTACGTTGCCAACAGGAGTAGAAACTATAGAGTCTATTGCGTTACCATGAAAAACATTTGTCTCTCCAAAAAATCTTGTAACATATTCATTCTTAGGGGTATTGTATAAATCTGCTGGAGAGCCAGATTGAATAATACTACCATTATCATCCATGATGTTTATTTGATTTGAAATAAACATTGCCTCAAACGGATCATGCGTAACTATAATGGTTGATACATTAGATTTTTGCAGTAAGTGAAGTGTATCATCACGTATTTCTTCTCTTAAATTTAAATCAAGACTAGAAAATGGTTCGTCTAATAATAACAAATCTGGATGAGAAATTATAGATCTTGCTAAAGCAACTCGTTGTTGCTCCCCACCACTTAATTCATGTGGATATTTATCAAGAGAATTTGGTAATTTAATAACATCAATAATATCATTAATCGTATAAATAGAGTTTTTAAAATTAATAGGATATTTAAGATTTTCTTTGACTGTTAAGTGAGGAAAGAGCGCGTAGTCTTGAAAAAGATAACCAATTTTTCTTTTCTCAGTTGCTAGATGTTTGTTAGCAGAACTTACTTCTTGTTCATTTATAAAGATTTCACCATTTTGGACTTTATCTAAACCTGCTATTAATTTTAATAATGTTGTTTTACCACTACCGGAAGGCCCAAGAATGCACGCAATAGAATCTTTTTTTAATTCAAAATTAACATTGTTTAAAATAGGTTTATTATTAATTTTATGGCTAAGGTTTTTTATACTAACTGCTAGCATTAAACACTTATAGCAGGATACTGTCTTGATACAATCGGTATCCATTCCTTTAATTTTTTAATTCTATTATCTGGTGATGGATGGGTGCTCCAAAATTCTGCAGGACCAGAACCTGCCTCTTCTTTCATTCGCTCCCAAACTTTATAAGACTCTTCAATGTTATAACCTGCTAAGCTTGAAAAGATTATTCCTAAATAATCTGCTTCGGATTCTTGTTTTCTATTAAAAGGTAAATCAAGACCAAATTGTCGAACATATCCAGATGCCTGCGGTAATCGTTGCCCTAAAACAAATTTTTCTAAAGCCATTATTCCAAAATCAGTTAGCATTGCCGTACTAGCCCTTTCTGCAGAGTGTCTTGCTACAGCATGGGCTATTTCATGTCCCATTATAGATGCAATCCCGTCTTTATTTTTAGCTATGGGAAGAATTCCAGAATAAAATGCAATTTTACCACCTGGCATACACCAAGCATTTTTGGTTTGATCATCATCAACAAGAATAAATTCCCACTGAAAATTAGAAGTTGGATCTTCTTGTCCCTTTGTATTGTAATACACATTTATTGCATCACGGATTCTAAAACCAATATCAACTATTTCATTATATTCTGATGTCCCGGTGATGAGTTTAGATTGAGATTTAAAATTGTTGTATGCAGGAAAAGTTTTAGAATACAAAAAATCATCTGATAAAATATTAAACTGTTGTCGTTCCGATAACGCAACCTCAGTACAGGATGGTAAAACTAAGCTTGATGCACAAAAACAAGTCGATCCATAAATAAACTTTCTCCTTGATATGTTATTAAAAATTGACATTAATCTATAAATATAAAATAAATTTCATGAACTCAATATCTCATATACCAAAAGCAGAAATTCATGTCCATCTTGAGGCAACAATAACACCATCTTTATGTAGAAAATTTGCCAAACGTAATAAAGTGATCCTTTCAGATGATTTTTTTGGTTCTGAGTATGCGTATCAGTGGGAAGATTTTTACGATTTTTTAAAAAAATATGACATTGTAACGTCTGTCATTCATACACCAGAAGATTATTATGAATTAACATATGCATATCTAAAAGAATGTGCTTCTCACAATGTATTGTATTTAGAAGCGATGGTTTCTTCAACACATGCAAAAGCTAAGGGGATGACTTACCAATCTTTTTTGGACAGTATTCAAGAGGCATCGCTAAATGCGGAGAGAGATTTTGGAATTGTTTCACGATATTTAATGAATGGTATTAGACACTTAGGTCCCGAGTCTGTTCAAGGAACAGCTGAGGAAGTTCTTAAAAATCCTCATCCTGCTATTGTGGGTTTTGGATTAGCAGGAGATGAGTTACACTTTCCTCCACATTTATTTTCAAAAACTTTTGATATGCTAAAAGAAGAAAATTTTCCCATCACAGTCCATGCAGGAGAATGGGATGGCCCAGAGAATATTCGTAAAGCTATTAATTTATTGCACCCAACACGATTAGGACACGGTGTGAGATCGATTGAAGATTTAGACTTAGTAAAAGAAATTATCGAAAAAGATATTGTCTTAGAGACATGTCCTACAAGTAATATTGCTACAAAAATATACGAAAATTATGAAAATCATCCTGTAAAAAAATTGCACGAGTTAGGCGCCAAAGTAACTGTTAACTCTGATGACCCTCCATTCTTTAATGCTACAATTCAAGGGGAATATGAAGCAATGAGCAAGATAGGTTTTGCTGATGATGTCCTTATATCTATGACAAGAAATGCTATAGAATATTCATTTCTAGATAATCAAAAGAAAAAAGAAGTTTTAACTAAATTAAATTAGATAATTTTACTAAAGGTCTTGCGCCATAATGAGAAATTATTTCGGCAGCTGCAATTGATGCATAGTGACCACAGGTTGCTAAGTCTTTATTTTTTGCAATACCAAATAAAAAACCAGCTGCATATAAATCGCCAGCACCTGTTGTATCAACGACTTTATCAACTTGTACTGGATTGATTTCTATCACTTCATTTTTATTGACAACAACTGAACCATTTTCTGATCTTGTTATTGCAACTATCATGTTAAGCGATTTTGCATAGTTGACAGCATTATCAAAACTATCAGTTTGGCATTGTGCTTTAATTTCATCTTCGTTAGCAAACAAAACATCAACATCATTTTCAATTAATTCTTTAAATGAGTCTCGATGTCTATCTACACAAAATAAATCAGACAAAGTAAAAGCTATTTGTTGATTATCTGATTTGCATATATCGACCATTTTTTTCATTGCCATTTTGGCATTTTGATTATCCCAGAGGTACCCTTCTAAATAAGCAATTTTGTGGCTCGTTATATGTTCAGGATGAATATCCTCAGGGCTAATTAACGTTCCAGCTCCTAAAAAAGTGCACATCGTTCTTGTTCCATCATCTTCTACAAAAATAGTGCAACAACCAGTTGAAATATCAGGCGAAGTAAAACCAAGTGGAAACTGCAAACCTTCCCTAACCATATCTTTTTGAAGAAATATTCCAATTTCATCATTTTTAATTTTACCAATAAAACTCCCATTTCCTCCAAAAGAGGTAATACCAAACATGGAGTTTCCAAGAGAGCCTCCCCCAATCATTTCTTTTATAGAATAATTTTTGTGAAGAGCGTTTTTTAAATCTTCATCGATTAAATTCATTGAGTCTCGATTTAAATTATTTTTTTCTACCTCTTCTTTATTAGAGGGGATCATTGCATCAACCATGGCATTTCCTATGCCAACAACATCAAGCTTATCTGTCATAAGTTTTTTTCATTATAGGTATAAGTTGTACTATAATGACCCCTAAAAAAATTGCAATACATCCAATAATTTTATTTAAGTCTAATGTTTGATTAATTAGCAGCCATGCTGCTATTGTTGCAAAAACACCTTCCATCGATAATATGATAGCGGCAGGTGCAGGACTTGCTTTATGTTGGGCAATAATTTGGAGGGTATATCCTAGACCGGCTGATAAAATCCCCGTATACAAAATTTCAAACCACTCAAAGCTAATATTTTTTAAAGTTGGCTCTTCAAAAGTTAAGGCTAAGATTAGTGATAAAATAAATACAACAAAGTATTGAATGGCTCCATATGTAAAGGGGGAATTAAATTGCTTCATAAAAACGTCAATCAAGATAATGTGCAATGCAAAACAAAATGCAGAAATAAAAATTAACGCATCAGATTTTTGAATTTCTATGCTTTGATTTGAAGACAGCAAATAGGATCCGTACACACACAACAATATAGCAATCCAAATTATCCAATGTAATTGAGATTTAAAAATAAAACGTGAAATTATACCTACGATTGGAACATAGAGAGTAGTAATAAAAGCTACGTTTGATACTTGAGAAACTTGCAGAGCGTATTGCTGTAAACCCATTCCTAAAAAAAGAAAAACCCCAGTCGCAATTGATAGTTTTAATAATTTTGAGTTTGAAAAAATTTTTATAAAATTATTTGCCTCAAAATATAGAGCCACCGGCAATACTGCAATTGTTGCAAAAAAAAATCTCGAAAAACTAAATGTAAAAGGCCCAATAGTTCCCATACCTGTTGTTTGAGATACAAATGCTGTGCCCCAAATAAAACTCGCAATAAGCATCAAAAGATTTGCACGCGTTTGAGACATTTGAAAAATTATCGATTAAGTTTTTTTACTTTTTCTTGATCTATCCACCATGACTCAATGACAATTCCGTACAAGGGTATGGTTTCAGGGAAATCAAACATATTCCAATAAGCAATTCTATCCGTATTACTATGATATAAAGGAATAACATAATGACTCCACAAAAGAACTCTATCTAAGGCATGGATAGCAGTAGTTAACTCTTCTCTTGTTTGTGCTCCTATTAGTTGCTCAATTAAAAAGTCTACTACTTCACTCTCTACACCGGCATAATTTCTACTGCCTTCTTTTTTACCAACTTCGGAGCCATAATAGAATTGCTGTTCATTTCCGGGGCTTAAACTCACATTCCAAGAAGCTTTAATCATATCAAAATCATAATTTAATAATCTTCCTTGATATTGTGATGAATCCACTGTTCTCACATTCATAGTTATGCCCAGTACTTCTAATGTTTTTTGAAAAGCTAGTGCTATTTTTTCTACCGAAGGACTAACAATTAAAAATTCAAATTCAAAATGCTTTCCATCTTTCATTAATTTACCATCATTAATAGTCCATCCTTCTTCCTCTAATATTTGTTTTGCAACTCTTAAGTTCTCTCGAGGATTTCCACTTCCATCTGTTTTTGGAGGTGAATAAGTGGTAGTAAAAATCTCCGCAGGCAGTTGATTCTTAAATGGCTCCAATAACACTAACTCTTCTTCTGAAGGTAGACCGGTAGATGCTAGTGGAGAATTATCAAAGTAACTATCCGTTCTTACATAAGCATTATTATATAAAACCTTATTTATCCATTCGTGATCATAAGCATATGACAAAGCATATCGAACACGCGGATTACTAAAAATATCTTTTCTCGAGTTAAAGACAAGAGCATTCATTCCAGAAGGTCTGTCATTTTTCATTTCATTTAAAATAACATCTCCTTTTGAGACTGCACCAAATTCATATTCAGAAAACCATCGTTTAGCATTATATTCACGTCGGTAATCATATTCTCCAACCTTGAAAGCTTCTACAAGCACATTTGAGTCTTTATAATAATCATAAATTATTTCATCAAAGTTATACTGGCCCTTGTGCACAGGTAAATCTTTTGCCCAGTAATCTTTGACACGTTGATATTTAATTTGACGCCCAGGCTCTAAGCTTTCAATTTTATACGGCCCACTTCCAAGGGGAATATCTAAAAAAGTTTTTGTTACATCAATATTTGAATAATATTTTTTTGGGATGATAGGTAAGAAGCCTGCTACAATAAGGGGAAGTTCTTTGTCTTCATTATTAATAAAGTTCATTTTAATTCCATTTTCACCAACCATTTCTGTTGAAGAAACTTTCCCATAAGTCTTTTTTTGATTTGGTGTTCCTTTGGTTTGAAAAGTCTCTAAGCTAAACAGCACATCTTCTCTTGTGATGGGAGATCCATCATGAAATTTTGCCTTAGGATTAATATAAAAAGTAATCGATGATCTGTCATCAGGCATATCGACATGCTCTGCAATCAGTCCATATAAAGTAAAAGCCTCATCCCACACTCTTCTCATTAGTGTATCATTGATATAACCAAGACCTGCTGCTTTTGATCCTTTGAATGCAACTCTGTTTAAATTATCAAATGCTCCGTAAGCACCAAAGCGAACAGTTCCCCCTTTGGGGGCATCTGGATTAATGTAATCGAGATGGGTAAAACCTTCTTCATATTTTGGTTTGCCGTGCATTGCAATTCCATGCGTTTTTTGAGCATACGAAGAAGAATTAAAAAAAATTAGCAAAACTCCTAGAAACAAGAGAGGCTTAAGTATCATTAAGTCTATCTATCAACTAAATATGGTATTTTGAAGAGTAAGTTTAATGAAGCTACTTTTTTTACAATTACTATATATATAAGTGATAATGAAAATTTTACCTTCAGAGATTACTCCTTACAAAAATTACATAAATAGAAGAAAATTTATAAAATCATCTATTGCTGCCGGTGTTTTTATAGGAGCCTCGACAACCTTGAAAGCAAGTCATTTAGCGGAGGATAACCCTTTTAACAGCCAACTTGATGAAAGTGATACGCTTAATACTTTTGAAGATATAACAACGTATAATAATTTTTATGAATTTGGTATGGGAAAAACTGACCCTTCTGAAAATTCTAGTAACTTTAATCCTAAACCCTGGTCTATTTCATTAGAAGGTTTAATAAATTATCCGCAAGTTTTAGATTTAGAAAAAATTTTAAATAAAGTTACTATTGAAGACAGGGTGTACAGACTCCGATGTGTCGAGGCTTGGTCCATGGTCATTCCTTGGCAAGGATTTCCTCTGGCTGAAATTATTAAAATAGCAGATCCTTTATCTTCGGCAAAGTATATTCAATTTGTCACAGTTTTTCGTCCCGAGGAAATGCCTGGCCAAAAAAGAAGATTGTTACCATGGCCATATGTTGAAGGTTTAAGGATGGATGAAGCAATGCACCCTCTAACTATTTTATCTACAGGCTTGTATGGGCATGATCTACTTAATCAGAGTGGTGCACCAATAAGATTAGTTGTACCATGGAAGTATGGTTTTAAGTCAATCAAATCTGTAACAACAATTAAGTTTGTTGATAAACAGCCTGATGCAACATGGTCGATGTTAGCACCTAGTGAATATGGTTTTTATTCAAATGTAAATAATAATGTTGATCATCCAAGATGGAGTCAGGGCACTGAAAGGCGTATTGGGGAATTTAAGAGACGCAAAACTTTAATGTTCAATGGATATGAAGAAGAAGTTAGTTATATGTATGAGGGAATGGATTTAAAAAAATATTATTAATTAATGATATCAACCAACACTTTTCGAAAAATTAAGCCCATAATTTTTTTAGCAATAATAGCACCTAGTTTTCTATGGTCGTTTCAGCTTATTAATGGTTCTTTGGGTGTTAACCCTATAGAAAAACTAATGGATAATTTAGGTGAGATGGGCTTGCGCCTCATAATTGCAACTCTATTGATTTCTTCTCTAAGCGAATTTAAAAAATTACGATTCTTAATTGATATTCGGCGCATGATAGGATTGTTTGCTTTCTTTTATGTTACATGTCATTTTTTGACATATATCGCTTTAGATCATTTTTTTGATATTAGTTTTATTATTAAAGATATTTTAAAAAGACCTTTCATAACCTTTGGTTTCCTTAGTTTTGTTTTCTTAATTCCCTTGGTTATTACATCGCCAAAAAAAATATTAAAAAAATTAGGCTACAATGTTTGGAAAAAAATTCACTATTTAATATATCCCGCAGCTTTGCTTTCGAGCGTTCATTTTTTTATGCTCGTCAGAGCAAATAAAATAGAGCCTGCGATATATATTTTTATTATTTTAGTATTGCTGCTCTATAGATTTTATTACAAAGTTATTGTTCCTCGATTGGCTCAGTGACTGGGTTCAGCTCCATTCCTGCAGGCGTAATGTTGCGCGGAAGTGGAACGTATTGAGATTCACTGTCTGCTGGGATGGCTCTTTTCGTCATACGATATAGACCAAATAAACCAAGTAATCCATGTATTAGAAGAAGATAAATATGGTATCCGTTAGGGCCGATTATACTCATCATACCAGAGACCATAAGAGGTCCAAGAATTGAGCCAATTCCCATGAGCTTTGCAAATGCAGAACTTGCTGCAACAATCTCATTTTGTTGAAGAAAATCATTTGTGTGTGCAATTGCCAATGAATACATAGGCAAAGACATGCAAGAGTAAATGGCGGTAAGAATAAAAAATAAAGTAAGTGATATATAAGAAGATCCGACAATCAACAAACATAGTCCAGATGCAACAAAAGTAACGCCAATTAAGATTAACCTTCTGTCCATGCGATCTGATAAATAACCAACAGGCCATTGAGATAATGCACCAAAAGAAGTAATAATAATCATAAAGATGGATACTTCCAAGACACTTAATCCTTTAGCAGTAGCATATACAGCTCCGTATCCAAAGACCGCACTGTGTGCTAGACCAGTAAAAAGAGCACCTACAAAACCTAAAGGAGAAATGGCATAAAACTCGGCAAGAGAAAAACTTTTTGTATCAGTGGTGTTAGGTTGTTCAGTATTGGTAAGGAGTATAGGTAGTAATGCAAAAGATAAAAGTATTGAAACTAAAATAAATAAGTCAACTTTAGCAGGGTCACTAATATTAAGAAGTAGTTGACCAAGACCAACAAATACAAAAGTGATTATCATGTATATAGATAAGAGCTTTCCACGCGTTTCATTTGTGGATTTATCATTTAACCAACTTTCCATTATAATATAGATCCCAGACAAACTTACTCCTGTTAAAATTCTTATAAAAAACCAAGAATAAGGATTGAGGAATACTGTGTGTAACAAAATAGCTATAGATGCCAGAGAAGCAAGAGCAGCAAAGACGCGTATATGCCCCACTCGTTTTAAAAAAATTGGTATAACAACTGATCCAGTTAAATATCCAACATAATATCCTGCAACAATTAATCCTGTGGAGATATAACTAAATCCTTCAAGAACAGATCGAACACCAATTAGTGTGCCTTGAAGACCATGAGCTAGACAAATAATACCAAAACCAAAAAAAAGAGCCCAAGTGTTGCGCAAAACAGTTAACATTTAAAAATTTATTTAATTAATTTAATATTCTTCTTCGCCGTCTTCAGGAGGTCTAATGCCTACATCTGCAGCTGGATCAATGTCTGTTTCATCTTCAAGAAGAACAGTATCATCCTCTAAATTATCTTCATTATTATCTAAATCTAAATTTTCAATATCAAGCTCATCATCTTTTTCTTTAGGTTTAGGTGGTATAGGATTTGTAAGAGGAGCGGCATTTGTACTACCCGGTTTTCTTCCACGTCTTGGTCGTGACATTGTAGTAACTTCTATTTCTTTACCACATTCTGGACATTCCAATTCTGATCTACCAAGGTCGTAGTATTGTTTACTACACATTGGGCATATTCGTTTCTCTCCCCACGATTCTTTGTACATATTACTTACTCTTTTTCTTTAATAAAAATTTTACCACAATAGCCACATACAATCTTATCCTGATTGTCAAAGCTATAATAAACTGCCGGGTGTCCTAAACCATCTTGGCCACCATCGCAACAAATAGTTTCAGTATTTGCTGGAACTCTTTCGATATCCTCCATATCGCTGATGGTATAGAAAATTTATGATTTGATGTCCAATAATATTTTAGTTTTCAGGGTTAAATTTGAAAATATAACAGAGATATGCCTATGACTATGAATATTGAAGGTATGATTCTTTTTGAGGCAGTATTTTCTTTTAAAATAATCAAGCCTATTATAGTTGCAAATATGATACTAGTTTCTCTTATAGAAGATACATAAGCTATTGGTAAGAATTGCATACACCAAACTACTAATCCGTAAGCTAAAGGAGCTAAGAGTCCAAATGCAATTCCAGGTAAGAAAATTTCCTTTTTGATCTTGCGCAATCCTATATTTTTAAAAAAAAATGCAGCAATTAATGTAGGAATACCATTTAGCAAAAGCATCCAATAAATATAAGAGTAAGGATTTTCAGAATGTCTTACACCAATACCATCCACTAAAGTATAAGTAGTTATCATTATTGCTGTTAAAAAACCCAAACCAAACGCTGAATAATTAAACTTCAATTTGTCTGAGTATGAAATTAAAAACAAACCTGAGCAGACTATCAAAATAGCAATGAAGCCAACTAAAGAAATTTTATCTGTTAAATAAATTAAACTTATTAATGCAAGTAATAGAGAGGAGCTTCCTCGTGCTATAGGATAAATAAAAGATAAATCTCCAAATTTGTATGAAAAAATTACAAGCAATCTATAAAATCCATGAAGAAGAGCTGATGTTATTATAAGCAACCAAATATATGGAGTTGGAAAAGGCACACTAATTACAAGTGGAGTAAAAATAATTATTTCAATAATTGACGTGATACCTAATACACCTAAAGGGTTTTTATTATATTTAAGAATGCTGTGACAAACTGCGTGTGATAATGCTGCAATTAATAATAGTAAAAATAAGAAATAGCTAGACATCAAATAAAACCAGATAAACTAGTTTACTCCTTACCAGTAAGTGTAATTCCTTCAATAAATCTTTTTTAAGAAATTGTGAGCCCAACAATTAAAAGAATAGTTAATGGTCGCAATTAACGCCATGGAAAATACAAATGCTCGTAAATAAAAACGAAGTTTAAAGACAAATCTTGTTGGATTTACATCTAAATCATTATAGATACCACTTTTGAGATTATAAAAAAAATTAAGTTCATGTCATCACCAATAGAGATTAACCAAAGAACATATCCAGGGATACCATCTTCAACTGCAATTGTGATATGTTTAGATGGAAGTCAAAAAGAATATTTTGAAGAAGCTTCAAAATTAAACCTCACTCCCAATATTGATTCATTTAAAAAGAATGGAGAAGATTTATTAGTAAATAGTGCTATCCCAAGTTTTACTAACCCTAATAATATATCTATCGTAACAGGAAGACCTAGTTCTATACATGGCATTTGCGGAAACTTTTTTTATACTCCTTCAACAGGAGAAGAGGTGATGATGAATGACCCTCAATTTTTAAGAGCACCTTCAATTTTTCAAAAATATTACGAGCAAGGTGCTAAAATTGCTATTGTGACTGCAAAAGATAAGCTGAGAAAACTTTTATCCCATGGTCTGAAATTCAATGAGTCTAGAGCTATTTGTTTCTCTTCTGAAAAATCTGATCAAGCCAATTTAAATGAAAATGGAATAGAGGAGGTAAACAAATGGTTAGACATGGAGGTACCAAATGTTTACTCGCAAGGTTTATCAGAATTTGTCATGGCGGCTGGTGTAAAAATATTAAATGAGTTCAATCCCGATATTATGTATTTATCGACAACAGATTTTATCCAACATAAGTATGCCCCAGGTGATGAAGCGGCTAATGCTTTTTACTCTATGTTTGACAGGTACATAGGACAATTAAATGTTAATAATAATTCAATTATTGTGACAGCAGATCATGGCATGCAACCAAAATCTAGATCTGATGGCTCACCAAATGCGATCTTTCTTCAAGATATACTCGATGAAACATTAGGTAAGGATATTTCTAAAGTAATTCTTCCAATAACCGATCCATACGTTGTTCATCACGGCGCTCTTGGTTCTTTTGCAACAGTGTATTTGGATGATAAATCTCGAATCCATGATGCGATTGTGGAAATTCAAAAAATAGACGATATTGAGGTTGTGCTTACTAATGAAGAGGGTTGTGCTCAGTATGATTTACCCACAGATAGAATGGGTGATATTATTTGTATGTCTTCAAAAAACTCAACAATTGGATCGGCAGAAAAAGCCCATGATCTTAGTAAATTAAAAGAACCTCTTCGCTCTCACGGAGGTCTTCATGAAAGAGAAGTTCCATTTATTTCTAATAAAAAAATTAATTTAAATGATGCTAATGTGAAGCTAAATAATTATGATGCATTTTATTACGCAATATCAGGAGCTATGTAATGACAAAAAATATTGATCATCAATCTATGCGTATTGCTGGAAAAAAAGTTGATGCTGAAAAAAATATTGAGGTTTATTATCCTTATAGCAATCAAGTAATTGGAACAGTGCCTGCTGGAACTGCAGAGCATGCTAAGCAAGCTCTTGACATAGCTGCTAATTTTAAACCAAAACTTACAAGATATGAACGCCAGCAAATACTTCAGAAGACTGCTGAAGAATTAGTCAGAAGAAAAGAGGAGATATCAGATGTCATCACTTATGAACTTGGTATTTCAAAACAAGATTCACTTTATGAAGTAGGAAGGGCTTTTGATGTCTTTTCCTTAACTGCTCAGCTGTGTATTCTGGATGACGGTGAAATTTTTTCTTGTGATTTAACACCTCACGGGAAAGCTAGAAAAATATTTACAATAAGAGAACCATTAACAGCAATTTCAGCCATTACTCCTTTTAATCATCCTCTTAATATGGTTGCGCACAAAATTGCGCCATCAATTGCAACAAATAATTGTACGGTTTGTAAACAAACAGAGTTAACACCTATGACAGCGATGATTTTAGCAGATGTTTTATACGAAGCTGGTCTTCCACCAGAAATGTTTTCGGTTGTTACCGGTTGGCCTGAAGATATTGGATTAGAAATGATTAAAAATCCTAATATAGATCTTATTACTTTTACCGGTAGCGTTGGGGTAGGTAAATATATTGCTGAACAAGCTGGGTACAAACGAACTGTTTTAGAATTAGGGGGAAATGACCCTTTAATTGTTTTGAACGACCTAAATGATGATGATCTAAAAAAAGCTGTTGAGCTCGCTGTAACTGGTGCAACGAAAAATTCAGGACAACGTTGTACAGCAGTAAAGAGAATTTTATGCCAAGATAAAGTCGCTGATAAATTTGTTGAAATGGCATTAGAGAGAGCAAAAAAAATAAAGTTTGGTGATCCTATGGATATGCAAACAGATTTAGGAACAGTTGTTAATGCTGAAGCCGCTGAACTATTTGATAAAAGAGTATCAATGGCAGAAGAAGATGGTGCTAAAGTATTATATCACCCAGGAAGAAATGGCGCACTACTTCCCCCTATAGTTGTTGATAATGTAAATTATAAAAGTGAACTTGTTAGGGAAGAAACTTTTGGACCTGTGATACCAATTATTAGAGTTCCGGATGAAGATGAACAAGTCATAAAAATATCTAACTCAACAGCTTTTGGATTATCTTCAGGTGTGTGTACTAATAATTTTAATAGGGCTAAAAATTATATTCAGGAACTAAATGTTGGAACTGTAAATATTTGGGAGGTTCCAGGCTACCGTATTGAAATGTCACCTTTTGGTGGAATTAAAGACTCGGGATTAGGGTATAAAGAGGGAGTTATTGAAGCAATGAAAAGTTTTACTAATGTAAAAACTTTTTCTTTACCTTGGTAAATTTATAAATTTATGTGGCAATACAACAATCCTGTAAATATTATTTTTGGTGAAAAAAAAATAAATGAAATTCAAAAGATTACAGAGAAAAAAAAATATATTCTTATAACTTCAGATTTTATTTTTAAAGAATATTTAAATGAAATATTAAATTCAATCAATGCACCACAATTAATCTATAGTAAAATAAATCCAAATCCAGATTATGAAGATTTAATTTTATTAATGGATTTCTTATCTAAAATAAATTTTCACAATATAGATTTTATTTTAGCAATTGGTGGAGGTTCAGTGATGGACTCAGCAAAAGTTATTGCTGCATTTAAAGATAATAAAAAACTTTTAACTGACTTTATCAAAAGAAATAAACCGCCATTAATATATGACCCAATTGATTTAATAACTGTACCTACAACATCAGGCTCTTCCAGTGAATTAACTTGTTGGGCAACAATATGGGATAAAGCAAGTAACAAAAAATTTTCTCTTTCTCACACAAAATTATATCCAAAAACAGCAATAATTGACCCAACATTATTATTAAATAAACCAAAACAACTAACAATATCAACGGGTCTAGACGCACTTTCTCATTCTATGGAAAGTATATGGAATATTAATGCCAACCCGATATCTGCATTCCATGGTATTCAAGGAGCAAGACTAGTGCTAGAAAATTTGCCAATGTTAGCAAATGATTTAAATAATTTAGAATTGAGAACTAATTTAGCCTTAGCATGTATTCATGCAGGCCTAGCTTTTTCAAACACAAAAACGGCAATATCGCATAATATATCTTATCCGATTACACTTGAGTTTGGAATTCAACATGGAATAGCATGTTCATTTAGTCTCCCTTTCATTATGCGTAGTATGAAAGGAATTAATGAAATAGCTGAGCAAAGGTTAAAAAAAATATTTAATAATGATTTAGATGTATCCTCAGTTTTGCTTTTAAACAAACTTAGAAGTCTTGGTGTACCTCTTAATTTAAATGAGTTAAATATTACAAAGCAAAAATGGGACCTAATTGTTTCTGAGTCTTTTGATGGAGAAAGGGGTAAAAATTTTTTAGGAAATAAAGAAGCTTTCGACAAAGCATGTAAGGAGATGAGTGTTTTTTAAATGAAAAAGAATTTTAGATTTTTTGATAATAGACAAAAATATTTATTATTTGTTACCACAACAAATGAAAAAAATATTATCGCTGACAATATACATCCACATATAAAAAAAATTAAACCAACTAAGCCAGCTTTAAAGATTTTTGATGCAGGTATGGGTGATGGTTCATTATTAATGAATTTAATGCGACAAGCTCATCAAGAACATCCAAATATTCCCCACTTAGTATCTACAAAAGAAATCAGCATGGAAGATGTTAGGCTTGGACTTGAAAAATTACCAGATAGATTTGTTGAACATAAAAATACAGTATTTATTATTTCAAACATGCATTATTCAGAGGCTGCAAATTTACAATCCAATAATCCAACTAAACAAAAAAAAATAAATTGGAAAAATATTAAACTTAAGGGAAGCACCTCAATTGATTATGCAAAACAATTAAGAGATATTAATAAGTTCTTAGAAAAAAATTGGGAGATTGAGACAGACTCAAGGACTGGTAATCCTACTTATAAAATACCATCAGTGCTTGTTATTTATAGGAGAGATCAAGAATTTGTTTTAAGTGATATTATACCAACTAAATTAAGACCAAAAAATAAATTTGATCTTATCATAGCATCACAACCTTATCGTTCAAGAATTCCTGCTGAAAAAAAAGTTAAATATGTCATTGCTCCTATGATAAATGCATTAGCAAAGAAAGGAAAGTTGATTATCGTTCATGCAGCTGGCAAGGATCCAGCAAATCAAATCATAAAAAAAATCTGGCCAAATGAAAAACCTTTTTCATCTTTAGCGAAACAGATTATTCAATATATTAAAACATCTTTCCCTAAAGAGGACTTAAAAAAAATAAAATTCTTAGATAAGAAAATTATAAAATGTAATTTGCGAGCATTACCAACTGAGATTCAGGGTGGTATAGCAACATCAATAATATTTTCTGCTTGGAATGTAGCTGTATACGTAAATCAAATTGATGATTTTAAAGTGATAGAAGCTGAAAAAACAACAAAATATCAACAAGTAGTCGCGAAAATAATAAATCAAAACAAAGGCCTGTATTTTAAAAATGAGTTATTTGTAATAACCAAAAATTGAATTTACTATTCTCTGAAACAGTAATTTATTATAAAGACCCCGGCTCTGTTGTTTCAAACCAGCTTATATCAGTCTTAAGAAAATCTTCACTGTGAATTATAACAGAGTCATTATTTAAAAGTACAATGTTATAACTAGGATCTGTGTTGGCATATCCTAATCTATATTCATTGGAAAAATTAGGTACTAAAGGATGACTGATACTTCTTGGTGAAGAAAAGGGAATACCAAGAAAAGTACCAGAAACAGTGATGTGTTGATGTCCAAAAAAAATATGTTTTATAACAATTTTATAGTTATCAATAATAGACTTAAATTGATCTCTATCTACTAAGCCTATCAAATCACTTTTCAGCTTTACAAGCGGAAAAGGATTGTGATGCATGAACATAAACACGTTTTGATTCTTTTTTAGACTTTCATCTAATTTATTTTTTAACCATAATAGCCTTTTTTCACAATAGTGACCTGCATGAGAGTTTTCTTGTATTGTATCTAAAAAAAGAAATCGCATGTCATCAATTTCAATATCATATTGGACAAATCCATTTTTATCATTGGGTATTTTAGTAAAATAATTTTTAAAGATTTTACGGTCATCATGATTACCTATTAATAATTTTGGATTAAGATGATCTGGTAAATTAGCTTTTGTAAAAATTTCATCAAACTTTTTATAGGAAGCTAAATCGCCTTGATGGGTAATGTCTCCTGTTATTATCAGCATATCTGAGTCAAGATGATTATTTTTAATATGATCAAGTGCTAAGCTAAAACGCTCAATGGGATTATGCCCTAGGATTGACGATGAGTGAATATGAATATCAGATAAATGAATTATTTTCATTTTAATTATTTAAGTTTTATAATGTGGTTTTAAAATAAATATATTTTTTGAATTCTTTTTGTAAGTCAATACTTACTCTTGCGTGTACTTTGCCTTGACGCCCTTGGAAGGAACTTTTCTCTTCAATTGGAAAGACGCCTTCATGCCAAACATTTGGGTGTATATAAAGTCCCTGCGATCCATCAAAAAAAAACGCCTTAAAATCACCAACTTGAACGTCATCCCCGGGTAAGGCTAAGGGTGAAATGAAAGGACTTTTAATGGAGGGGTAAAAGAGTTGTCCACCATCAGGGTGGTAATTAACATGCCAAATATAAATGTGGTCAGGTTTTTTATATTCTGTTGCTGGTTCACTCGTTGGAGGCAAAGCATGTCCTAGTATGTATTTTCCATCCACTTCGTAATCACTATTGTGTTGGACTGCATTATTTTGTCCGTATAAAGTGCTTCCTTCCCACCAAGCATCAAAAGATCCCTCCGTGCTACCTCCCTCATTTCCTGTTCCTTCATCAATTTCCCGCCAACCCTGTTTTGGCCAGGTAACAATTTCTATGTCACTATTTTCATAGGAATCAATTAAGTACCCATATCCTTTAAGTGTTTCATTGGTCGCTTTAACTAGAGGTATTTCAACAGCATCGCTCATCGGCAATTAATTTTTAACGTTAATATTTAATTCACTGACTACTTCTTTAACAGCAGCAATTGTATCTTTCATATCTTGTTCGTGTAAATTACCTATGCACCCAATACGAAAGGTATCAGCCACGGTTAATTTTCCAGGGTAAATTAAAAAATCTTTATCACTGAGCGCATTATAAAATTGTTGGAAATTAAAATTAGGATCGTTTGGTTGTTTGAACGTAATGATAATTGGTGCCTGTAGTGCATCGGGTAGCAATTGTTCAAAACCAATGTCTTTCATTCCATCGCATATAATTTTACAATTATTTTTATATCGTTGATGTCTTCCTGCAACACCGCCCTCTTTTTCATGCTCAGTAATTGCCTGGTTAAATGCTGCTAAGACATGTGTTGGCGGGGTAAAACGCCATTGTTTATTTTTTTCCATGGCTGTCCATTGATCATACAAATCTAAACTCAGTGAATGACAATTTCCTTTTGCATTTTCTATGACTTGGTTTTTCATTAAAATGAATCCAACGCCCGGCACGCCCTCTAAGCACTTATTGGATGAGGCTGCAACAGCATCAAACGTAACATTTTTACTACTAAGCGGTAGAGCCCCAAATGCACTCATAGCATCAATAAACAAGGACAAGTTTTTTTTCTCAACCAAACTTGCAATATCTTCAATAGGATTAAGAATACCTGATGTTGTTTCACAATAAACAGCAAAAACATGGGTTAATTGCGGGTTCGCATCAATGATTTCTTCTAATTTTTTTATATCATGAGGTTCATGTTCAGCAACCTCGTATTCAATTATGTTTCGACCCAAATAAGAGCACATTTTTTTCATGCGTTGCCCGTAGGCACCGTTAATTAAGATTAGAATATGTGCATCTTTTGAGGTTAACGAACTTATCATGGACTCAACAGCAAACGTCCCGCTTCCCTGCATAGGCACACATTGATAGTTTCCCTCTCCATCAATCAACTTGATTAAAGAGTCTCTGATGGATTGATTTAAGTCTATAAATTTTTGATCGCGTGAACCCCAGTCATGAAGCATTGCCTCTTTTGTGCTTATGGAAGTTGTTAAAGGTCCTGGAGTTAAAAGTTTTTTGTCCATGAAATTTTTTCTATTCTTCTTAAATCTTTCTAAGAGTGTTATCAAATGGTTTAACTTATATTTGAAAAAAAAATCCTAATAAGTTAAAACACAAGTATGTCTGAGAATGTCGTTGATTATTTGCTCGAATTACTAGAAAAAAAAGGGTCGGACATTCAGTATGGTAATGAGGATGTCACGCAATTAGAGCATGCTCTTCAGTGTGCCGAACTAGCTGAACAAAATAACAAATCTGATGCTTTTATTACAGCAGCACTGCTACATGATATTGGTCACCTTTTATACGAAGATAAAGATCCAATTCATGAAGGTAAAGACGGTGTCCATGAAGATTTAGGAGCTGATTATTTAGCAAAATATTTTAGTGAAGAAGTAACACTTCCCATCAGAGCTCACGTGGCGTCAAAGAGATATCTTGCTGCGATAGAAGACGGGTACTATGATCAATTATCTGAAGCATCCAAAGAGTCACTTAAAGTACAGGGTGGCATTTTCACAAAAGAGGAAGCAGAGGAATTTATCAACAAACCACAAATGAAAGAAGCTGTTGAAATGCGACGGTATGATGATCAGGCAAAAATACTTAATAAAGCAACACCATCAGTAGAGCATTTTAGACAATACGTAGAAAATTCATTTCAAGCATCTGCAAACTAATAATGTTTGATTCATATGATTTTGTCGATTCAAATAAATTTGCTGGCAACATAGTTTTAACTTCTTTTCCAGGTTTAAATGATGAAGGAAAATTTGATGAAAATATTCTAGCATCACAACTGGAACTCTTTTCAAAACACCAATGTAGTTCGATTACTTCTTTTGTGGAAGATAAAGAATTTGAAAAGTTATGTGATAAAAAATTATTTGTTGAGAAAATTTATCGACAACATTTAAAATGGTATCACTTACCCATTCAAGATTTAGGAGCGCCCAATCAGGATTTTAAATTTAAATGGGAGACAACAAAAGTATTACTTAAAAATGAACTTATTGAGGGATCGAATGTTGTATTTCATTGCAGAGGTGGCAAAGGACGAGCAGGAACAATTGCCGCAATATTATTAGTTGATTTTGGCTATGAAAAAAAAGATGCTATTGAACTTGTTAGAGAGAGAAGAAAAGGGGCAATAGAAACGAAAGTTCAAGAAGATTTTATCACTGCGTACCGAGCAGTAAATTAAAACGATACGGTTAAATTAAAAATATTAGAGAGAATAAATAATAATATCATTGATATTAAAGCTGCAATTACAGGAAGCGTAAACCAGCCAATTGTAATTCTACCAGCAACTGACCATTGCACTTCTTTCCCTCCCTTTAATAATCCTATTCCAATCACAGCCCCAACAACTGCTTGTGAACTGGAGACAGGAACAAGAGGAATTGAGGGTAAATTTATTGATTGTAAAAAATTGCTAATACCTTGAGAGGCAAATAAAAATAAAACAATAGAATGAGAGATAACAACAATAAAAGCGGCAACCGGTGACATTTTTAATAGATCATTACCAACTGTAAACATCACTTTTTTTGAGTAGGTAAAAACACCAACGGCAATCGCTAATCCGCCCAGTAAAAATAATTGTTCTTTGGAACTAAAAACAAAAAAATTAGAAATTGAAACATCCGTAAAGGGAGAGATAGGAACAAACACACCCATGACGTTGGCAATATTGTTAGCTCCTAAACTATAGGCACCAAAAGCTCCTGCTAAAAGTAGTGCTGTTCTTGTATAAGCATCTAATCGTAGAATATGTAGTTTTCTTCTTAAAAGATAATTTTTTGTAATTGTAAAAAATCCCATTGCTATAACGCCAGCAATGACAGGGCATAGCACCCATGTTCCAAGTATCGTAATAAGTACTCTAATATTTGTGTCTGATCCGGTATACAAATTCCATCCTACAATGGCGCCAACAATAGCCTGCGTTGTAGAAACAGGAAGCCCTGCTTTCGTCATTAGATAAACGGATACACCAGCAGCAACACAAGCAGCAAAGGCACCGGGAAGCGCATTGATGGCACCAAGTTTACCTAATGTTTCTGTTGTACCTGACCCACTAATGATGGCACCTAAAATTACAAAAATGCTACACACAATAGCCGCCGTTTTAAAACGCACCATGCGTGTTCCAACAGCTGTTCCAAAAACATTCGCCGCATCATTTGCACCTAAAGACCACCCAAGAAATAATCCACCTAAGAGAAAAATTATGATGGAGATGTCCATTAAAGATTAAACAGATCGTTTGATTGCATATATCTGAACTTCGTCAGCTATATCTTCTGCTTGATCACAAATGCGATCAATTTTTTCAACAAAATATCTTAGATGCATTTTTTGATCTAAAGGCATCTCTGAATCAAAAATTCGTCGTGCAAGGGAACTAAATTTTATATCTGATTCTTTTTCATAAAATGTAACTTTATGCGCGTTGTCTCTAACTGTTTTAATGTCACGAAAGAACGAACGAACGGTTAAGCATAATGCTTCAACACAATTAACAACTGTTTCTGTTAATTCGATAAGATCTTCATGAAACTCTTTTGGAAAGTTAGGTTTTTGTATTGAAAAGTGATAACAATTACCTTGGTACATACCAATTAATTCATCCATATGTTCGAGGAGGCGTAACACATCACTTCGTGCATCAGGGATGAGCGTTTCCTCATATAATGTGTGCTCAACTTCCTTTGTAATCTTATCAGCTTTGCTCTCCATTTCCTTCACTTTTTCAACCATTTCCTCAAATTTACCATTTGCAGAATGGTTTAGATAGGTTGGAACAATACTTTTAAATACCAAACCAACTTCAGAGAGAATATCAACAAATCCATCAATTTCTCGCTCCAGTTTTTTTGTATCACTAAATAATGAGCTTTTATTTAATCCAAACATCGGGCGCTTATAGAACTTTTAATAAAAAAATAAAGGAATGTTGTATTTTTCTTACAATTAAAGAGTAATTTCTAATATCAGTAATATAAAAAAAAATAATTAATTAATTAAACATCAGGAGTTTAGATGAATTTTATTTCTACAAATAATTTGAAGTGGGCAAGCACAGTTTTAATTTTAACTGGCATACTTCTTACCAACTTAAATAATTATCCCATCAATATATTTATTCATGGTTTAGGGGCAATTGGGTGGACGGTTGCTGGCTTAATAACAAAAGACAGGGCATTGATGACTAATTTTGGATTACAAATTCCAATTTTTGCTTTGGGTTATTTTTATTGGTTTATCTAATTTTACAACTTGATAATCAATTAAATATATCTAAACAAACAGCATGAAAAAACTTTGGTACAAAAAGAAATCTTCATTACATGGCTCTGGGTTGTTTGCTGTATCAAATATTAAAAAAGGCGATCAGGTTATTCAATACATTGGAGATAAAGTAACCAAAAAAGAAGGCGATAGACGCGCTGACATCCAATTAAAAAAAGCAGAAAAAAATAAAAAAAATGGAATGGTGTATGTGTTTGAACTAAATAAAAAATACGACATCGATGGAGGTGTTCTGCGCAATCATGCTAGATTTATTAATCATTCTTGTGATCCTAAT
Organism: uncultured Alphaproteobacteria bacterium; assembly: GCA_902595855.1. Classification (GTDB taxonomy): domain Bacteria; phylum Pseudomonadota; class Alphaproteobacteria; order HIMB59; genus CACPNW01. The sequence continues at coordinate 42,013 of CACJRY010000007.1, read as the reverse complement.
TGTGAAGTGGAAATTACTAATAATGAAATTTGGATATCAGCTATAAAGAATATTAAAAAAGATGCAGAATTAACGTATAACTATGGTTATCCATTTGATAGTGATTTTGAAGATCACATTTGTAAATGTGGAACAAAAAAATGTGTTGGCTATATCTTAAGTGATGATGATTGGCCTAAATTAAAAAAAGAATTAAAAAAACAAAAAAATACTAAAAGCCGTTAGGAATAAATATATAGTGAATAGACAGCACTATTCCAACCGATACGGATAATCCAAAAATCATCTTAAGAAAATCTTTACCAATTATTGGAAAAACATAACGAAGTTTGTAATCTTTATTCATTGTAGAAATTGCAAGTTCTCTACCGCATAATAAACCAACAAAGACCCAAGTTGTTGACATTGGTATGTCATTGTATTGTTTGAAATAAAGTAAAATAATCGCATAAACAAAATCAATTATTGTTGCTGATCTAGTGTAACGAGTCCCTGTTTTGGAATAGACTACTTTCTGTATACGCCCACCACGATCCCAAAAAATATAAAATAAAAGAGAACTCAATAAAATAATAATTACAATTAATAAATTTACAGGAACTGCACGAGGGAGGAACACTGCAATATTTGCAAGATCATGGCTTAGCCATGTGTACCAAAGAAAACCAGTAGTACACCACTGACCAATTACCCAAGCACGTCTATGTTTGTCTTGTACTTTATCAAACTTTTCATTGATAAAATAACTTATCCCAATCCACACAAGATACGCAACAACGGCAGCCAACCCGTATCCAACCACTGATTTCAAAAGTACTTTTTCTAAAACAACTGTTGAGGCAAAAGCTGATAAAACTAAAAATGTTGTTGAAACTGGTATTCCTCCTCTAGTTAATAATACAAGGATCAACGGAGCTGCTGCGTGATACCACTGAATTGTTTGGTAAGGTATTTTATTTAACCGCCCAAAGGTAATATCTCCATCGTTAACATTCCAACCGTAGATTAAAGTAAAGCTTAAGACAAGAGATGCCGCAGTTGCTAACCAGTACCATTTAAACCTCTGGTTAGAGGCCATAAAAGTTCCCAGTGTTTGAACGGAGTCATTTGCAATAACTGAATAAGCTGCGAGACTAAAACCAACTATAGTATAAAGAAGTGTTAATTCCATATATTTATAATTTAGGTTTATTAATTATTTTGATAGATTCTTAAAGAAATAAAAGAGATATAATTGAAATTTACTAGTTTTCTCTTTTGCAATTATTGCAAATTCCATAAATTTCTAAATTGTGTTTTGAGTATGAAAAATTTACATCTGCACTTTGTTTTGAAAAATAAGAAGATATATTTTTTTTAAGTTCTGTAACAAGGTCACACATTTCACAAATTAAAAAAGAAGTCGATGTACCTGCATCACAACTTTTATGCTTACAAGCAATGTATGAATTTTTACTCTCTATTTTATGTACCTTACCAATTTCAATTAATTTATCCAAAGCGCGGTATACTTGCAGAGGTGCTTTGATTCCTTTTTTTTGTGTATCAAAAAGAATAGCATATGCCTTGAGAGGCTCTTTAGCACTCTCTAAAATATCAAGTACTGTTTGCTGATTTTTTGTTAGGCTATCTAGTGCTTCGCTCATATTTTAAATTATCAAATTGTTTTCATTTTTGCAACTGACCCCTTATCTCAAGTGGGATGAGTGAAAGAATAAATAATGCCAGTGATACTACTACTATAGAAGGTCCTGAGGAAGTGTTAAGCTCTAAAGATGTAAATAATCCAAGAACTACAGAAGCAATACCAGCTAAAATGGCTATTATTATCATCTGTTTAGGGCTATTACTTAGATTACGCGCTATGGCTGCAGGAATTAAAAGCAGTCCTGTTATTAATAAGGCGCCTATCATTTTTATCGATAACGCAATTACGCCCGCTAATAATAGTGTAAAAATTAAATTAGAAATTTCAGGTCTCATTCCTTCAGCGGCCGCTAAATCATAATTAACGGTTGCGGAGAAAAGAGATTTCCAAATAAAATATAAGATACCTAAAATAATTATTCCGCCAATCCAAACCATCGCAATATCATCTGTTGTTACTGCAAGTATGTCACCAAATAACAAGCCCATTAGATCAAAACGTATTGAAGAGAGAAAACCAATTAATACTAATCCAATTGCAAGCGTAGAATGCGCAAGAAGACCAAGCAGGGAGTCTCCGGCTAATTTTGTTCTTTTTTGTAAATTAATAAGAAGTATAGCAACAACTGAAGAGATAATGAAAACAGACAGAGTAATATTCATACTAAATGCATACGCAAGAGTAACGCCGAGTAAAGCTGAGTGTGATAATGTATCTCCAAAGTATGATAAACGTCTCCATATAACTAAACAGCCAAGTGGTCCTGCAATAATTGCAATCCCAACACCTGCTATTAAAGCTCGAGTAAAAAAATCATCAAACATTATTTAGCAACACTCCCATCCGTTTCATGCGAGTGATCATGATGATGTTTATATAAAGATAAGGTTGCCGCCGTATGCTCACCAAATAATTCTATATATGCAGAATCTTTAATAACTGCACTAGGAGAGCCTGAGCAACAAATGTGGCCATTCAAGCAAATTACATGATCCGTTGCTGACATAACAAAGTGCATATCATGTGAAATTAATAAGATGCCACAATTTAATGTTGATGCAATTTTTTTTATTAAATTATAAAGTGCTATTTCACCGTTAAAATCTACTCCCTGAACAGGTTCATCTAAAACAAGTAATTCTGGTTTTTTTGCAATAGCTCTAGCTATAAGAACGCGCTGAAATTCTCCACCTGATAAGTTATTAATTTGATTGTAAAGTAAATCTTCTACGCCAGTTAATTTTAAAGCTTCAGTTATATCAGCATTATTAATATGATTAGTTAATTTCATAAAATCTATAACTCTAAGTGGCATTGTCCAATCAATACTAATTTTTTGAGGAACATAAGCCATCTTAGAAGTGTAGCTCTCCATTTTTCCTTCATCTGACTTAAGGATATTTAGAATCATTTTTGCTGTAGTGGTTTTACCTGAACCGTTGGGACCAATTAGAGTTACGATTTGACCTTTGTATAACTCTAAAGATACTCCTCTTACCAACCACTTTGATGATTTATAGACGCCACCGTTATCTAATTTTACTAATAAGTTGTTTTTTTCAGCCATTTTACTATTTACTTTAAAATATGTTATATTATAACATTACGTTTTATAACAGAAGACTATCTAACAGACTTAACTAATTATAGGAACATTTTTTTATGAGACAAAACAATTATTTTATAACGCTTTTTAAAGCTTTATTTTTTTCTATGATTATTGTTACAACTTCTTCTGCACGAGCAGAATTAAAAGTTGTTACAACAATTAAACCTCTTTACTCACTTATTGCAAACGTAATGGATGGCGTTGGTGGACCATCATTAATAATTGAGGGCAGTACATCACCTCATAGTTTTACGCTTAAACCATCACATGCAAAACTTCTTGAAGAAGCTGACTTAATTTTTTGGGTTGGAGAAGGAATAGAAACGTTCATGGAAGGACCACTTGAATCTATAGCAAAAAATGCGGAAGTTGTTGAGTTCATGGAAGTTGAAAGTATTGAAAAATTAAAATTTAGAGAAGAGTCTATTTTTGGTGACCATGATGACCATGATGACCATGATGACCATGATGACCACGATGACCATGATGACCATGATGACCACGATGATCATGACGACCACGATGATCACGATGACCACGACGATCATGACGACCATGACGACCATGACGACCATGACGATCACGATGATCATGATGACCATGATGATCACGACGATCACGATGATCATGATGACCACGACGATCACGATCACCACGGTCATGCTCATGGAGAGTTTGATGCTCACATATGGTTAGACCCTAGCAATGCAAAAGAAATGGTTCATGAAATTGCTCACGAATTAGGTGATTTAGATCCTGCGAATAAGGATAAATATGAAGCTAATGCTGAGGCAACTATTATTGCACTTGATCAACTAATTAAAGATGTCGGTAAAGATATTAATAAGGATGCAAAATTTGTAGTGTTTCATGATGCTTACCAATATTTTGAAGAAAGATTTGGGGTGAGAGCAGCAGGGGCCTTAACATTAAATACGGATGTTCTCCCTGGTGCTAAACAGGTTGCAGATATTCAGGATGTAATTAAGGATAAAGGAATTAATTGTATATTTTCTGAACCACAATTTAATCCAAAAATTATTTCAACTATTGCAGAAGACACTAATATAAAAACAGGTGTGTTTGATCCTCTTGGAGCAAATATTACTTCTGATAAAGACCTTTACTTTAAATTGATAAGTAATTTAGGTAATGAACTTAAAGGTTGTTAATATTAAATAATTTAAAAAGGTGGAATTTTAGGGTGTTAATCTAACAACACCCTCCACCTTCACAAGTACAACAGCAGCTACAGCTGCAGCCACACTTAGGTGGGTTAGGATTTTCATTTTTCATAGCATTCTTAATACTAATCAAATCTATATTTTCAAGGATATATTTGAATGAGTTTTTAAAAAAACAATAGATTTAGTGCTTTTCAACTAAATTGAGACACAAATAAAATTTATACAAATCACTCATCACAATATAAAATTAGCTAATGCAGACTATATTTAGATCCTTTTTTACTGTTAGTTTTTATACAATACTGAGCAGAATATTAGGATTTATTCGCGACATATTAATAGCTCGCTTTCTTGGATCTACCGTAACATCAGATGCCTTCTTTGTGGCTTTTCGAATTCCTAATTTCTTTCGACGTGTTTTGGCAGAAGGTGCGTATAGTGCTGCTCTTATTCCAGTTTTTTCAGGTATTGTTATCAACTCTAAAGATGATCATGAAGCTGCTGACTTTGTTGAAAATACAATGTCATTGTTACTTTTAGTTACCTTTTTATTAACCATCATTTTTTTCTTTGGAATGCCGTATATTATTCAAATACTGGCACCTGGCTTTTCAACTAACAGTGAGTCATTTGATTTAGCAGTCTATTACGGAAAAATTATATTCCCTTATTTAATTTTTATTTCCTTAGCTGCTCATTTCACGTCAATTTTAAATGTACATGAAAAATTTGCTGCAGGTGCATTTGCTCCTGCTATATTAAATATTAGTTTTATTCTCTCACTTTTTGTTATTACCCCCCACGTAAGTTCAGCGGGTCATGCTTTGTCCATTGGTGTTTTGATTGGAGGGGTTGCACAATTTTTATTTTTGTACCGATCTTTATTTCAATTTTATAAACCTAAAATTAAAATTCCAGAATTGAATGACAAAATAAAAAAGTTTTTTAAATTATTTTTTCCCGGTGTAATTGGATCTGGTGTTATTCAATTAAATATTATTATAGGAACTGTTATTGCTTCATTTCTCCCTGTAGGTGCAATTAGTCACCTTTATTACGCTGATAGATTAAATCAATTACCTTTAGCAATATTTGGTATTGCTTTAGGAGTAGTTTTACTTCCCAGTCTATCAAAATCAATTAAGTCTAATGACAATGAAATTACAAAAAAGCTCCAAAATAATTCTTTAGAATTTGCCTTACTAATATCTATTCCCTCAGCAATTGGTTTATATATTTTAGCATTACCTATTGTACATATTTTATTTGAGCGAGGTGCCTTTACTCAAGAAGATACAATCTTTACTTCTCAGGTTCTTAGTTACTTTGCTTTAGGACTACCAGCTTATGTGTTGATTAAGGTTTTAATTGTTTGTTTTTTTGCCAGAGAAGATACAAAAACACCACTGTACGTATCGATTGTGAGCGTACTTATTAACATAATTCTATCCCTCTTATTAATAAGCACGATGAGAGAAATGGGTATTGCTTTGGCAACTGCTATCAGCGCTTGGGTCAATGCAATTCTGCTTTTAATAATACTTATAAGTAAAAGATTATTAAATTTAGACCGTCAATTTATAAGCAACGTTTTTAAATTAATTGGATGTTTATTAGGACTTGTTTTGATTACTCGTTATTTGAACAGTTTCTTTTTTGCGGAGTTATATTTAGTAGAAATCATGAAAAATATCATCTATTTGGTGCTTACTATTATAATTACTGCTGCTTTTTATGTGGTATTCATTTTAATATTAAAAATAGTCACTATTGCTGATATTAAAACTTACTTAAGAAAATAAAATGGAAAAAATTACAAAAAGAATTTTATCAGGTGTTCAACCCTCAGGTGATTTACATCTAGGAAATTATCTTGGTGCAATTAAAAATTTTGTCTCCCTACAAAAAGAATTTGAATGCTTTTTTTGTGTTGTTGATTTGCACGCAATTACCGTTTGGCAAGATCCAAAAATTTTAAAACAAAAAACAAGAGAAGTAGCAGCTGCCTTTATTGCATCAGGAATTGATCCGGATAAAAACACTCTGTTTGTTCAATCTCAAGTACCTCAGCATGCTCAATTAGCTTGGATTTTTAATTGTGTTGCTCGTATGGGATGGCTTAATCGTATGACTCAATTTAAGGACAAGGCTGGAAAAAATAGTGAAAATGTATCTGTTGGATTATTTTCATATCCAACTTTAATGGCTGCTGATATTTTAATATATTTAGCTACACATGTCCCAGTTGGAGAAGATCAAAAACAACATTTAGAGTTAACTAGAGATATTGCTCAAAAATTTAATAATGATTTTAAAACTGATATTTTTCCAATACCGGAACCTCTGATTTTAGGTGAGGCAACAAGAGTAATGAGCCTCAGAGACGGCCTTAAGAAAATGAGTAAATCTGATCCATCTGATTACTCAAGAATAATGTTATCTGATAATGAGGATGAAATAGTTAAAAAAATTAAAAAAGCAAAAACTGATCCTCTTCCTTTGCCTGATAATTTAGATGATGCTAAAAATAGACCCGAAGCTATAAATTTATTGACTATTTATGCTGCTCTAAGTGATCAAGAAATAGGAACAGTAATTTCTGAATATCGCGGCAAAGAATTTTCACAATTTAAAAATGATTTAGGAGAACTAGCAGCTGCTAAATTATCACCTATTTCACTTGAGATGAATAAATTGATGAAAGATGAAAATTACTTAGACTCGGTAATTATTAAAGGTAAGGAAAGAGCAATAAATGTTGCTGATCCAGTATTAAATAAAATTTATGAAATAATTGGCTTATTTAGGGGATAAAATCTCAAATTTTTCAATTTTTTTCTCCATTTTTCATACGAAAGTCATATTAATAACTATATAAGAAGCATATGTTTATACAAACTGAACAAACACCTAACCCTCAAACCTTAAAATTTCTACCAGGGAAAGTGGTAATGGAAGAAGGCACTGCTTTTTACCAAAAAATTGATGAAGCTGGAGACTCTCCATTTGCAAGACGTCTATTTGATATAGACGGTGTTGAAGGGGTATTTTTTGGAAGTGATTTCATTACAATAACAAAAAATGAAAAGTTTGAATGGCAAGTAATGAAACCATCTGTTTTAGGTGGAATAATTGATCATTTTAATTCAAACGATAAGACAGTTGAAAAAGATAACTCAAAAGAATCTCAACAAAGTTTTGAAAAAAATGAAGATGACTCTGAAATTGTAAAACAAATTAAAGAATTGCTTGATACTCGCGTAAGACCAGCAGTTGCCATGGATGGTGGAGATATAATCTATAATGATTTTGAAGATGGTATTGTATATTTAAAGATGCAAGGCGCTTGTTCAGGTTGTCCAAGTTCAACAGCTACACTTAAAATGGGTATTGAAAATATGCTTAAGCATTACATACCTGAAGTTAGAGAAGTAAGGCCAGTTGATGCGTAATTTTTCATTTTTTACTATTTTATCAGGTTTTATACTTATGCTAAGCTCCATTGCATCTATCGCTTATGAAAATAAAATAGTTTCAAAAAATAATATTGTTTACTCAATCAACACTATTCTTGATGACTATGTTTTAAATTATTGTAGTACTTATGATTCTTATACTGTTAACAGATTATATTCACAAAAGAAAATTTTAGAAGAAAATAAAAATTCTAGTTCAAAAAATATTTTTGTTGTTTCTCTCAAGAAGAAACCTTTGAATCCTAATATAATTAAGCTAATTGATAAACCAGCTGCTCTGCAGAACCTAAACCAAAATATAAATGAAATTAATTTAGACTTTCTTTCAAAGTCTAAAAAGAACTTTGTAAAAACTTTGCTTCCTTTGATTTCATATGAAAATCAAAATATTTTAGTTGAAAGATCTAAACTTGAAAATATTAAGGAATATTTGGAAAACAATAACACTCTTTCTAAATCAGATTTAAATTTTTTAGAAAAGATATCAAAAAAATATAGAACAAACACTAATGACAAACATAAATATGATCTAGTTATTGATTTATTGCAACGTGTAGACATTATACCCAACTCAATTGTTTTAGCTCAAGCAGCAAATGAAAGTGGTTGGGGAACATCAAGGTTTGCAACTGAATATAATGCCTTATTTGGTGAATATACTTACAATTATTCAGATGGTGTTGTTCCACTTTTAAGAGAAGAAGGTGAAAAACATCTAGTTAAAGCTTTTGATTCTTTTGACAAAAGTGTTCAATCTTATTTTATCAATCTTAATTCTCATAACGCCTATAACGATTTTAGAAAAGTTAGAAAAATTATGAGAGAAAAAAATAACTTCAATAATATAAAGTTGCTAGTTGAACAACTAGACTCTTATGCCTCTGATAAAAATTACATTAAAACAATTAATGCAATTATTGACACTAATAAGCTTAATAAGTTTGATAAATTTATTTATTCTATAAATAACTCATAAATAAAACTGATGACCAAACCATCGCCAAAGACCATCTTTGCCTTTTGCAGTACAATTCATCCTAGATCTACCGTCAGTTAATTTTCTACTTAATCTTATTTCAATTCGTTCGTTAAATTTAAATATTTCTTTTTCAACCTCACCTTTACTATCAAAAACGAAACAATCTATTGACGGCACTAGTTTTTCATCTAGCAATGAAAAACCTATAAATGGAGGATTATCATAAATTGTAGGATCATTTGGAATAAAATCATAAATGCCAAGCCCTTTTGCATTCGCAGCAAATTTTACTCTATCGATTTCACCATATTTTTCATTAAGAGAGAATCTTGGCAAATAATAAAAATTAGAAGTTTCATTTATTACTCCAGAGTGCTGACCAAATGCGACTTTAAATTTATATTCTTTTAATAAATTAATAATTTTTTCATTTGTTTCGCCATAAGGAAAGGCGAATAATGATGGAATCTCTCCTAATTCTTTTAAGAAAATATTATTAGAAATTTCAATTTCATTTCTAACTTCTTCGATTGTTAAATCAGACATGTGATAATGACTGTGAGAATGAGCACCAATTGACACACCTTCATTCTTTAATTCTCTAATCTGATCCCAGTTTAGATAGTTTTTATTATTTTTATGAATTGTTGATGTATTAACAAACAATGTTACAGGCATATTTTTTTCTTTGAATTTTGGCCAACCAACTTCAAAAAAAGATTTATCAGCATCATCAATGCTAATTCCAATTGTATTATCAGCTAGCTCTCCATCATTAATAATAGTATCGATAATAAACTCAATTGATTGTACTGAGTATTTTTCTTTTGAAAATTCATTTAGGTGAGACTCAAATTGATTTAGGGTTACACTGGTTGTAGGATATTTATCAATTCCAAATTTATGGTACATAAAGACAACAGCTGAATTTTTAATGTTACTTGCATAGGCAGAAGATATGTTTAAAAATAAGAAAAAAATAAATGCTACCTTTAATATAAACACCTTATGTTCCTTTTTTTAGATGTAGTATCACCAATACCAGAATTTCACTTAATTAATGACAAAAAAATTATAGTTTCAATTAAAATTTTAGACAATCCTAACGAAAAGCTAAGCGATTCTATAGTTCCTAAATATTTAGAAGCTAATGAAAGGTATAAACTTAATAAGAAAATTACACACTTAATAATAACAACTGGTCCAGGCTCATATACAGCTTTAAGGGTAGGCGCATCTTTTATTGCAGGATTAAGTCAATCATTGAGCTTACCTGTTGCAATTTTATCAAGTGAAAATATTTTTGAATTTTTAGACAATAGAAATATGGACAATGGATTATATTTTCAGTCTTCAAACAATCAAAATTTTCTTACATTTAAAGAAGGTAAAAGATTTATTCACCAAAAAATTGAAAATAAAAAATTTTCTATTCCAAAACACATTAAAAATTTATTTTATAATTCTAAATATCCTGAATTCTGCAAAGACAAATTAATCTCAATACCTTTTTCTATTATTGATTTTGTTATAAAAAATGTAGATAATTTAGAATTCAAAAAAGAACTAATTATTAAACCTATATATATTTCTAACAACATTATTTTAAATTGATAAAAATTCGACAACTTTCAAAAAAAGACCTTAAATATTTTGATAATTTAATTCGCCAAGATTTTTTGAATTATAAAGAATTTATTGATATGGGCTGGTCATTAAAACAAATTAATAACCAACTTAACAAAATTACCAACTTTTCCTATGGCGCTTTTAATAATGATTTGATGATATCTTTCATTTTTGGAGACTCAATAAATATTGAAAAAAAATCAGAATATGAGATACTATTAATTTATGTTTCAAAAAATTTTAGAAAAAAAGGCTTAGGAACAAAACTTTTAAAAAAGATAGAAGAAAACAAAAATAGTTTAAACAGAATATATCTTGAAGTTTCAAAAAATAATCTAGAGGGAATAGCGTTTTATAAAAAAATGGGTTTTAAACAAATACATACTAGAAAAGAATATTTTTTAGTTGGAAACAATAAAAGCGATGCACTTGTAATGTTAAAAAATTATTAATTATGCAAAAAAACAAAATTTATATTAAATCTTATGGTTGTCAGATGAATGTCTATGATTCTAATCGAATATTAGATTTATTCAAAAACCAAAATTATGAAATTGCTGATGATCCTAAAGAAGCAAATTTAGTAGTTTTAAACACATGTCATATTAGAGAGAAAGCGGCTGAAAAAATGTACTCTGATATTGGAAGAATTAATAAATTAAAAAGAGAATCAGCAACAAAAAACTTTAAACTAGTGATCGCAGGTTGTGTTGCACAAGCTGAAGGAGAGGAAATAAAATTAAGAGCGCCTTCAGTTGATTTTATTGTTGGGCCCCAGTCTTATCATAACTTACCTAATATGTTAAAAACTAACGACTCAATTCTTAGTGATGAATTTACTCAAAACGAAAAATTTAAGAACTTAATTTACAACTCATCAGGAGGTGTTTCTGAGTTTGTTTCTATTCAAGAAGGATGTGATAAATTTTGTTCATTTTGTGTAGTTCCCTATACTAGGGGGCCAGAATTTTCACGACCTGTAAATGAGATAGTAATTGAAATAGAAAAATATTTAAAAAAAGGTGCTAAGGAAATTATATTTTTGGGTCAAAACGTAAATGCTTATCATGGTATTGGAGGGGATGGCAAATCAAAAGATCTATCATATTTAATTGATAAAGTGAGTGAATTAGAAAATTTGAAAAGGATTAGATATATGACTTCACATCCAATTGATATGACAGACTCCTTAATAAAAGTGCATAAATCAAATCACAAATTAATGCCATTCTTGCATTTACCAATTCAATCTGGTTCAAATAAAATTTTAAAGGAGATGAATAGAAAGCATAATGTGGATTTTTATAAAAAAATAGTTGAAAAATTGAGAGATGAAAGATCAGATATAGCATTATCATCAGATTTTATTGTTGGGTATCCTGGTGAAAGTGATAAAGATTTTGATGATACAATGAAATTTGTAAATGATATTAATTTTGTAATTGCATACTCATTTATATATAGTCAAAGACCAGGAACGCCTGCCCAAAAAAAAGATAATATCCCTTTAGCAGAAAAAAAGGCAAGATTGAGTGCACTGCAATCTCTTTTAAGGGAACAACAAAAAAATTATAATAAATCATTTGTGGGAAAAAAAATGGAAATTTTGTTTGAAAAAAAAGGTAGACATACCAATCAATTTATAGGAAGATCTATTTATAATCAGAGTGTTTTTATAAAAAGTGAATCTAACCTTATAAACAAAATTATAGATGCTAAAATTATTAACTCTACTGACTTTGCTTTGGAGAGTTCTGTTTGAATAATATAAACTATTCAATAGATTTTGAACTTAATGATAATAATTTTCTCTCAAATCTTTTTGGAGTTGATGATAAAAATATTCAAATAATAGAAAAGATTAACAATGTAAAAATAAAATATAGAGGAAATAAAGTAAAAATTATAGGATCTAAATTATCTATTAAGAACACAAGAGATGAAATATTACAATTATTTGAAGAAGCTAAAAAGGGAGTAGATATAGATGAAGATAAAATTATGGAAAATAAAAGTTTGAAAATTTTAGAAATAAATAAAGATGAACAAATGAACCTTTTTTTTCAAACAAAAAAAAGAAAAATACTTCCACGCACTAATAACCAAAAGAGTTACTTTCATTTACTTAATACTAAAGATATAGTATTTGCTTACGGTCCAGCAGGAACAGGAAAGACATTTTTGGCAGTTGCAAAAGCTGTAACATCTCTTCAGCAAGGTTTAGTAAATAAAATTATTTTATCAAGACCAGCAGTTGAAGCTGGAGAGAAACTCGGTTTTTTACCAGGCGATTTGAAAGAAAAAGTTGATCCATTTTTACGACCCATATATGATGCCTTGTATGAAATGATGCCTTATGATCAGGTTGAAAAGAAAATAGCAAATAATATTATAGAAATTGCACCAATAGCTTTTATGCGAGGAAGAACTCTTGAAAATTGTTATATAATTCTAGATGAAGCACAAAATACTACAAAGATTCAAATGAAAATGTTTCTTACAAGATTAGGTAAAAATAGCAAAATGGTAATAGTCGGGGATAATACTCAAATAGATTTAATTTCTAAAAATGACTCAGGTTTGATAGATGCGTCCAAAAAACTAAAAAATATTGAGGATATAGGTTTTATCGAACTAGACAAAAGAGATGTTGTTAGACATGAGGTTGTGAGAAAAATAATTAACGCTTATGAAGAAAAAAATAGAAATTAATTTTTTTTGTAAATCAAATAAATGGTCAAGAAGAATGAAAAAAATAAAACAAATTGTATCGAAGGTGGTTTTAAATGATAAATGTGGTTTTAGAAAAAACACATATTATTTTTTAAATTTAATTTTTGTTGATGAAAAAAAAATTAAAACTATAAATAAGACATTCAGAAAAAAAAACATTTCTACTGATGTTTTAACATTTGTTAATACTATCGATAACAATCAATCAAAAACTGAAGCGTATTGTGATATTTTCTTTTCTGCTGAAGTAATCAAAAGAGACTCAAAAAAAAATTTAATAAATTTTTATGATCATTTAACACATTTAATAATCCATTGTTTTTTACATGTTAATGGATATGATCATAAAATTAATTCAGAATTCTTAAAAATGAAAAGTTTAGAAAAAAAAATTTTAAATAGTTTTAATATAAAAGATCCTTATTTATATGAGTGAAGAGAGCCAAGAAAAACTTAGTGCTTGGAAAAGCTGGTTAATTAAAAAATTATTAAACAATGACTCTTCTAAGGAGGAGATTTTAAATATTATTGCTAGTGAAAACACAGATGATGATACATTAGACAGTGATGACGATAATAATGAAAAAAACTTAATAAAAAATATCCTACAATTAGAAAATAAAAGTGTTGAAGATGTAATGGTCCCAAGAGGAGAAATTATATCAATTGATAACAAACAAAGCTATGAACAAATTTTTAATATTATCAAGGAGGAATCACACTCAAGATTGCCTGTATGTGAGAAGAACCTTGATAATATAATTGGTTTTTTTCATGTAAAAGATTTTATTACAATTGATAAAAGTAATTTCAATATCAGTTCTATTCTTAGAGAAGTTTTATATGTAGCCCCAAAATCACCAATTTTAGAACTTTTGAAACGAATGAGATCTTCAAGAATTCATATTGCTCTTGTAGTTGATGGTGTTGGCGGAGTTGATGGTTTGGTTACTATTGAAGACTTGGTTGAAGAAATAGTTGGTGAAATTGAAGATGAGCACGATGCTGAGGATGTTGATGAAGAGATAATCAAAAAAGAAAAAAATTTGCTTGAGGTAAGTGCTTCTTATAGAGTTGATGATTTAGAAAAATATTTTAGTTTAAATTTAGATTTTGCTGATGAAGATGAAGTAGAGACTGTTGGTGGACTTGTTTTTTCAAAAATAAACAGAATACCAAAAAGTAATGAAGAATTTAATATTGATGATTTAGTTAATATTAAAGTGTTGAGAGCGAATGAAAGAAAAATTTTAACCGTACAAATTAGAAAAATACTTAATTGATTTTACTTAAATTTTTTATTTTAGGTGCATCTACTGCATTAATATTCCCGCCATTCTTTATGTTACCTCTAGGGTTTGTTATTTTTCCTTATTTAATTAAGTTACTATTAAAAATCCCAGCTAATAAAAATTTTTTAAATTATTTTAATGTAGGTTTCTTTTATGGATTAGGTTTTTTATTGATTATGTTATCTTGGATCAAAAATCCATTTTATGCAAATGAACAAACAAAAAATTTTGCTTTTCTTGCGATTTCTTTACCAATCTTTTTGTCTATATTTTTTGGACTAGGCTTTTCTATTTTTAAACATATAAAAAAATTTTATTATATAATAGTTTTTACACCCTTTATTCTTTTATTTATTGAATTCATAATATCAAATATTTTATACGGCTTTCCTTGGTTGACTTATTCATTGGTTTTATCAAATAATTTTTTAGGATTTTATTTTTTAAAATTCTTTGGGACTTATGTTTCCAGTTATCTTACTTTATTAATTTTTATTATGCCTTTTATATTTATTTATATGAGAAAATTAGAATACAGCAAAACACTAATTTTTATTATTCACGCTCCATTTTTAATAGTATTTGTTTTATTATATATTTTCAATCAAGATAATAAAAACATAACTAAAGAAATTAGCATTGAGGTTTTTCAAATTTTTTCACCTATTAATAATATTAATAAAGAAATAATTGAGAAAGATATAATTAACAAAATAGTTAATTCAGAATCAGAATATTTATTATTTGCAGAAAATAATTACCCTTATTTAATTTCAGATATAAATTCTATTAGTATTAAAAATTACATTAAAGATAATCAGAAAGTTATAATTGGCTCTACAACTTTCAATAACAATAAATTTTATAATTCTTTTCTATTTTTAGAAAAAAATAATATTCAGATTTTTGATAAAAAAATACTTGTTCCATTTGGAGAATTTTTACCTTTTCGTAAATATTTAAAATTTATGGAAATAATTACTGGGGATGAAGATTTTACTAAAGGTAAAAAAACAAGATTAATTAATTCATATAATATCAATATTCTACCTATTGTTTGTTATGAGATTATTTTTAACAAAATCTTAAATAATATAAATGAGCTAAAAATTGATATTTTAGTAAATATTACAAATGACTCTTGGTTTGGTGATCAAATTGGTCCTTATCAACATTTCTATCACTCAAGAATGAGAGCTTTGATTTCAAACAAATATTTAATAAGAGTTTCTAATAATGGGATTTCTGCAATAATTGATAACAATGGAAAAATTATTGAGTCTACAGATCTTAACAAAAAAACAAGTTTTAAAAAATTATTACAAATTAAAAATTCAACTTATTTTGGTTTTGTGCATAAGTTATTCCAATTTTATTTAGTATTCATTATTTTAATCTATTTTATTTTAACAAAATACAGATTTAAAAATGATAGATAGCTCAAGTTACAGATTATATGGCAGAACTAAAGGCAGAAAAAATAAAAAAAATAATTCATTTTCAAAAATAAGATTAAAAGAAATAGATAAGACAAAATATAATATTATAGATATAGGCGCTGGTTTTGGAGAAAGTACAATTAAGCTTGCTAAAGAAAACAAAAGAAAAATAGTTGTTTGTTGTGAAAAATATATAGATGGACTCAATAGTTTATTTAACAAAGCACAAATTGAATTTCTTAAAAATATTTATATATATCAAGGCAATGTTCATCAAATGCTTGACGAGTATTGTGAAGAAGAATCAATTTCTGAAATTTGGATACTTTTCCCAGACCCCTGGCCAAAGAAAAGACACTTCAAAAGGCGTTTAATAAATAAATTTTTTTTTGATAAAATTTATAAATATCTTAAAACCGGAGGTACAATTAATTTAGCCTCAGACTCAAAATCGTACATTTCTCAAATTCTTAAAACTATTTATTTAATTAAAGATGATTTTTTATGGTTAAATCAAAGTAAATCTGAATGGGATTATAACTCAGAAATATTACCTACAACTAAATACTATAAAAAAGCTAAGAAAAATGGACTCAATCCATTCTATGCAAAACTTATGAAAATATAAGCTTGAGTTTTGTATAATTTGCAATATAGGGATAAAAAAGTTAACGTTTAAGAGGTGGGATTTCCCGCCTTTTTTTTGGTGAATATTATGGCAAAACAAAAAATTAAAGTAATAAGAGAAGAAATGCTTCAAGTAGCAAATAACGTTGCTCAAGAAAAAAATATAGATCAAGAGTCAGTTTTTTTAGCAATGGAGCAGGCATTAGAAAAATCTGCAAGAGTAAAATATGGTAATGAAAGAGATATAAGAGTTCAGATAGATAGAGATACGGGTGACATACATTTAAAATCTTATTTAACAGTTGTTGAAACTTATTCTGAGGATCAATCAAAAGAAATTTTACTTGATGATGCAAAAAAAATTAAGTCTGATGTTTTGGTTGGTGACTATATAATAAAAGAATTACCACCTATTGAGTTGGGACGTGTAGCAGCTCAAAACGCAAAAGGCGTTATAATTCAAAAAGTTCGTGAAGCTGACAAATCAAATCAATATGAAGAATATAAAGATAAAATAGGTGAAATAGCAGTTGGAATAGTCAAAAGGATTGAATTTGGAAACTTAATTGTTGATCTAGGTAAGAGTGAAGCAATTATTAAAAGAGAAGAGCTAATTCCAAGAGAAACATTTAAAAATGGTGATAGAGTAAGATCTTACATATATGAAGTTAAAAATGATTTAAAAGGCTATCAAGTTTTTCTATCAAGAACCCACCCTCAGTTTGTTGCAAAGCTATTCACCCAAGAAGTTCCAGAAATTTATGAAGGAGTAATTAAAGTTAAAAGTGTTGCTAGAGATCCTGGCTCTAGGGCAAAAATAAGTATTCATACTGAAGATTCGACAATCGATCCTGTTGGAGCCTGTGTTGGAATGAGAGGTTCAAGAGTCCAGGCTGTTGTTAACGAACTGCAAGGTGAAAAAATAGATATTGTTACCTGGTCAGAAAATCAAGCAACTTTTTTAGCTAACGCTCTTGCCCCCGCTGAGGTTAGTAAAATTTTCTTATATGAAGAAAAAAATAAAGTTGAAGTTGTAATTCCTGATGAACAACTAAGTCTAGCTATTGGAAGAAAAGGTCAAAACGTTAAACTTGCTTCAGGGTTAACAAATTTAGAAATAGATATACTTACTGAAGAAGAAGAGTCAGAAAGAAGGCAACAAGAATTCAAAGATAAAAGCACAATGCTTGCAGAGATATTAGATGTTGAAGATGTCATAGCGCAATTGTTAGTTACAGAAGGTTATGTTTCGGTAGATTCAATTGCAAATGAAAATCTAGAAAATTTAGAAAAAATTGAGGGTTTTGATGCAGATCTTGCAAGCGAAATTCTTTCAAGAGCAAAAAATTATCTTGAAGAATTAGAAGAAAGCAACATAAAGCTTGTAAATGAAAAAATACTTGATGAAGATCTAAAAAATATTGAAGGAATGACAATTCCAATGCTTGCTCTTTTAGCCAAAGAAAATATATTAAATTTAAATGACTTTGCAGAATTAGCAACATTTGAGTTAATTGACAAAGAAGAAGGTATTCTTAGATCACTTGAGATAGAAGAGGAATTAGCAAACAAAATGATTATGGAAGCTAGAAAAAACTGGTTTGATTAATCTACAAAAACATAAGAGCATAAATTGGAAAAAGGAAAAGATAATAAAAAAAAACCACTAAAACTATCTTCTAGTGGCAGAATGCAAATTAGAAAAAATTTAGGTCCAAGTGGAGATAAAGCGAAATCAACTGGGAATAAAAAAACAATACAAATAGTTTTTAGAAATAAAAATAACCAACAAAAAAGCTCATCAACATCTCAATCAAATTTTAGAGGCTCTTCATCTTTTAGATCTTCTCCAAACCAAAATAATAGACCAACTACTAGTCAAATAAATCCTAATTTTTCTAATGTAAATAAAAATAAAAATTTTGAAAATAAAAATAAAAAAACTGCAGACACAAAAAAACAACAACCAAAAAAATCTACTCTAAAACCCATCGATGACGAATTTAATAAATTAGATGCAAAAAAAATTCTTGAGCAGGAAGAGCAGGAGTACGATAGATTTCCAAGTTTGGCAAAAATTAAAAGAGCAAGAGAGAAAGAAAAACTGCAATCACAAAGTAAAGATGATGAAGTAAAAATTTCAAGAGAAGTTCAAATACCCGAAATTATTACTGTGCAAGATCTAGCCAATCGAATGGCCGAAAAAACCGCTGATGTTGTTAAGGCATTAATGAAACTTGGTGTTTTGGCTAATGCTACTCAATCACTTGATGCTGATACTGCTGAATTAGCTGTCGCAGAACTTGGGCATAAGGGAGTTAGAGTTAATGATGATGACATTTTAAAGGAAATTGAAGATTTTGATGATGATATATCTTCTTTAGAAAAAAGAGCTCCAGTTGTTACAATTATGGGGCACGTAGATCATGGAAAGACAAGTATATTAGATGCTTTTAGAAGTTCAAATGTTGTTGCAGGTGAGTCTGGAGGTATAACCCAACATATTGGGGCATATCAAATTGGATCAGGAGATAAAAAAATAACATTTATAGATACTCCTGGACACGCAGCATTTTCAAATATGCGTGCGAGGGGCGCAATGACAACTGATATAATTATTTTAGTAGTTGCAGCGGATGATAGTTTAAAACCTCAGACAATAGAGTCTATAGCTCATGCAAAAGCAGCAAAAGTGCCAATAATTGTTGCAATTAATAAAATCGATTTACCTAGCGCTGATGCTGACAAAGTAAGAAATGACCTTCTTGGGCAAGAAATAATTGTTGAAAAGTTAAGTGGGGAAATTTTAGATGTTGAGGTTTCAGCTTTAAAAAAATTGAATTTAGAAAAACTTGAAGAAGCAATTCTTTTGCAGGCTGATATTTTAAATTTAAAAGCAAATCCAAATAGAAATGCAAGAGGATCTATAATAGAATCTAAATTAGAAAAAGGAAGAGGATCAGTTGCAACTGTTCTTGTTCAAAAAGGAACTCTAAAAGTTAGTGACATATTTGTTTCTGGATCAGAGTGGGGCAAAGTTAAGGCTTTATTAGATGATAAGGGAAACAATCTTAAATCAGCACTTCCTTCAAGTCCTGTAGAAGTATTAGGTTTTGATTCAAACCCTCTTGCGGGAGATGATTTTATAGTAGTTGAAAGTGAGAGTGTTGCAAGAAAAATTGCTGAATATCGATTTAACAAACTACAAATACAAAAAAACAAAGTAGTTAAATCAAATGTTGAAGAGATGTTTGAGCAAATTAATCAAGGCAAAATATCATCTTTACCTATTATTATTAAGGCTGATGTGCAAGGATCAGCAGAAGCTATTGAAAATTCAGTCATAAAATTGTCTACAAATGAGGTTCAAGTCTCTGTTATTCATAAAGGTGTAGGAGCAATTACAGAGAGTGATGTTGCATTAGCAAATTCTAGTAAAGGATTTATAATAGGATTTAACGTAAGAGCCTTACCACATGCTAGAGATGCAGCAAAAAGAGACGGTGTTGATATTAAGTACTATTCCATAATTTATGAGTTAATCGATGATGTAAAAAATCTTCTATCTGGATTACTCTCACCTGATGTATCAGAAAATATTACTGGTAATGTTGAAATTAGGGAAGTTTTCAGTATTTCAAAAATAGGTAATATTGCAGGATGTATGGTTAAAGAAGGGATAATCGGAAGAAATTCGAAAATAAGACTACTAAGAGACAACGTAGTTATACATACAGGTAACCTGACGAGTTTAAAAAGATTTAAGGAAGAAGTTAAAGAAGTTAAGAATGGCTTTGAGTGTGGAGTGATGTTAGAAAATTATTCTGATATAAAAATTGGTGATATAATTGAAACATTTGAAGAGGTAAAAACAGAAAGAAAGCTGTAGAATTTTATAAAAATGAATAATCAGATGTCTTCTCAAAGACAAATGAGATTTAGTGAATTAATAAGATCACTAATTAGCGAATGTTTGCTTGTTGAAGATTTTTATAATTTAGAAATTTCAATTGATTCAATCACAGTATCTTTTGTGAAAATGAGCAAAGATCTAAGAATTGCAAATGTATATATCATGCCACTAGGAGGTTATAATAAAAGTAATATTATTGAAAAATTAAATGAAAATAAATTTGTTTTTCAAAAGTTTTTATCTAAAGCAAAACTCAATTCTAAATTTACTCCCAAAATACATTTTTTTTTGGATGATACTTTTGATGAAGCAGAAAAAATTGAAAAATTACTTTTAAATAAAAATGTTAAAAGAGATTTAAATGAATGAAAATTTACAAGGTTGGTTAAACTTGTATAAACCAATTGGTATAAGTTCTTTTTCTGCATTATATAAAGTAAAAAAAAAATTTAATATAAAAAAATTAGGACATGCAGGTACATTGGATCCAAATGCTGAAGGTATTCTTCCAATTGCAATTAACAAGGCAACTAAACTTATATCTTTTATAAATCATAATTCAAAAAAATATTATTTTAAAATTAAATGGGGTGAACAAACCACAACTGATGATGCTGAGGGAGAAGTTATCAATTATAGTTCTAATATTCCAAGTAATGAAAATATAAAAGAAATAATTAATAACTTTATTGGCTACACCTATCAAATACCACCAAAGGCCTCTGCTATAAAAGTAGACGGTAAAAGAGCTTATACAATTTTGAGAGAAAAAAAAATTTTTAGTCTGAGTGAAAAAAAAGTGTTTTTGAAAACAATCAAATTTCTTGGTACTGAAAATAACACTACAAAATTTTTAATTGAATGTGGCAAAGGCTTTTATGTAAGAAGTCTTGCAAGAGATATTGCTTTTAAATTAGGCACATTTGGCCATGCAATAGAAATTAAAAGGGTAAAAGTAGGTAATTTTGATATCAAAACATCAATTTTACTGGACGATTTACTAAAAATAGGGCAAAGCGAGTTCGGATTTAAATATATATCCTCATCAATTTCAATGCTGGACGACATCTTGGCTTATGAAATTGAAGAAGAAAGTGATTTACGTGATCTTTCATTAGGTAAAAAAATTTTTATTGATAAAAAAAAATTAGTAAAAATTTCATTAAATCCAGATAACGAAACTTTTGTTTTCTTATCTAACAAAGGAAATATTGTTTCGTTTGGAAAGTTGGTTGGGGATTTGTTTCAACCACATAAAGTTTTAACATAGGAGTTACGATGTCGATAAACAAAGAAGTAAAAAAAGACTTAATAAGTAAATATTCAATAAACGATAAAGATACAGGTTCTGCAGAAGTTCAAGTTGCAGTTTTAACTGAAAGAATAAACAACTTGATAGAGCATTTTAAAAATCACAAACATGATAATCACTCAAAAAGAGGACTGGTAGCTTTAGTAAATAATCGAAAAAAATTGTTATCCTATCTTTCTAGAAAAGATAATGAAAAATATAATAAGTTAATTAAAGACCTTAAAATAAGAGGTTAATTTGAAAGAGAAAAAAAATGTTTGATGTAAAAAAAGTAGAATTAGAATGGGCAGGAAAGAAATTACAAATTGAAACAGGAAAAATTGCAAGACAAGCAGACTCATCAGTAATTGTAACATATGGTGGGACAACAGTTATGGCAAATGTTGTAGCTGCTAAACAAGTAAAGCCTGATATGGATTTTTTTCCGTTAACAGTAAATTATCAAGAAAAATTTTATTCTGTAGGCAAAATACCCGGAGGTTTTTTCAAAAGAGAAGCAAGACCAACTGAAAAAGAAACATTAATTTGTAGATTAATTGATAGACCAATAAGGCCTTTGTTTCATAAAGATTTTAAAAATGAAACACAGGTCACTTGCACTGTTTTATCACATGACCTTGAAAATGATTCAGATATTGTTGCGATGATCGCTACAAGTGCAGCGGTTACACTATCGGGCCTTCCTTTTATGGGACCTTTAGGAGCAACTAAAATTGGAATGATAGACGAACAGCTGGTTGTAAACCCTACAATACAAGAATTAAAAAACTCTAAATTGGATTTGGTAGTAGCAGGAACTAAAAATGGTGTTTTAATGGTAGAATCTGAAGCACAACAATTAAGTGAAGAAAAAATGCTTGAAGCTGTTGTGCTTGGTCAAGATTCTTATCTCCCTGTAATTGATGCTATTATTTCATTAGCTAAACAAGCAGCAAAAGACCCTTGGGACATACCTGAAAAAGATAATGAAATTAGTAATCTTCCAAAATTAATTGAAGATGAATATGGTTCTAAGTTTAGCGAGGCTTATAAATTAACTGAAAAACAACAAAGAGTTGAAAAATTAAATGCATTAAGATCTGAGATAGAAGAAAAACACTTAAGTGAAATTCTTACTTCAGTAATCGTATCTGATGCAATTAAATCTGTAGAGAAAGATATAGTTAGAGGAGATCTACTAAAAACTGGCAATAGAATAGACGGTAGAGATACAAAAACTGTTAGACCTATTGTTTGTGAAACAGGAATTTTAGAGCGAACACATGGATCAGCTTTATTTACCAGAGGAGAGACACAAGCTTTAGTTGTAACAACTCTTGGTACTGGAATGGATGAACAAAGGATCGATGCTATTGAAGGTGAATATAAAGAAAACTTTATGTTACATTATAATTTTCCACCTTACTCTGTAGGAGAAGTTGGCAGAGCAGGCTCTACAAGCAGAAGAGAAATTGGGCATGGAAAACTTGCATGGAGAGCTATACACCCTATGCTTCCATCTAATGATAAGTTTCCTTATACTTATAGAGTGGTATCTGAAATAACTGAATCTAATGGATCTAGTTCAATGGCAACAGTATGTGGAACATCTATGTCTTTGATGGATGCAGGTGTTCCTATTGAAAAACCAATTGCTGGAATAGCTATGGGATTGATAAAGGAAAATGATAAATACGTTGTATTATCAGATATTCTTGGAGACGAGGATCATTTAGGCGATATGGATTTCAAAGTTGCTGGTACTAAAGATGGAATAACATCTTTACAGATGGATATTAAAATTACGAGCATAACTTCTGAAATAATGAAAGAGGCTTTGGCTCAAGCTAAAGACGGAAGAATCCATATTTTAGGAGAAATGGCAAAAGCAATTGAAGAGCCAAAAGAAAAGATTTCTGATTATGCACCTACAATCACTACATTCCATGTTCATAAAGATAAAATAAGAGAAGTTATAGGTAAAGGTGGAGCTGTAATTAGAGAGATAAGTGAAACTACTGGCGCTAAAATTGAAATAGATGACGAAGGATTAGTTAGTGTAGCTGCTGTTGATGCAAAGTCAGGAAATGATGCAATAGAGTGGATAAAAGGAATTGTAGAAGAACCTGAAATCGGAAAAATCTATGAGGGAAAAGTAGTAAAGCTAATGGATTTTGGGGCTTTCGTTAATTTCATGGGCTCAAAAGATGGCTTGGTACATATTAGTCAACTAAAAAACGAAAGAGTTGAAAAAGTAAGTGATGTTATTAATGAAGGCGATGTAGTTAAAGTAAAAGTTTTAGATATCGACTCAAGAGGTAAAGTAAAACTTTCAATGAAAGAAGTAGAGGCTGATCAGTAGATCTTCATTACCCAAAATAATTGGTCATAGAGGTGTAAAAAACTTGGCACCTGAAAATAGTATAGAATCTATCTCAAAAGCATTTGAACTTGGTTTGGAGTGCGTTGAGATAGATGTAAAAGTTAGTAAAGATAATATTCCTTTGCTGATTCATGATGATACTCTAGATAGAACAACAAGTGGTTCCGGTTTAGTATCTAACTTTACATTTGATGAAATCTCACATTTAGACGCTGGATATTTTTTTTATAAGTCGAAATCAACTGTAAGAGTACCAAGTCTCAATAAGGTATTAGAAGAAATAAATAATAAAAATAAATCTATTAATATCGAGCTGAAGCCTAACAAGGGACTTGAAAAAATTAATGTAGACAAAATAGTAGATGAGATTAATAATTTTTCTTTAGAAAATATTTTCTTTTCAAGTTTTGATCTTGAAAGCTGTATACATTTAAAAGAAAAATTACCAAATGCTCTTTGTGGTTTTTTAAATCATGATTTTAGTAAAATTACTCTAAAGGATACAATTGATATATGCAAAAAGTATGATTTTTTTAGTTGTGGTATAGATCTCGATTCATTTTCAGATGCAGTTGTAAATGAATTAACAAATCGTGACATATTAGTAACTGTTTATTCAGGAAAAAATATTCCAATAAAAGAAGCACAAAATTTGTGGAAAAAAAAAGTTATGAGTGTTTTTGTGGATGATCCTACTAACTATTTAGAGTATTTTTAAGCCTTAGGCATTCCTACAATATTAAAACCACAGTCAACATAATGTATTTCTCCCGTTACTGCGGATGACATTTCACTAACTAAATATAAAGCAGAATTTCCTAATTCTTCAAGGTTTACATTTCTTTTTAAAGACGAATTATCATTAGTGTATTTAAAAACTTCTCTAGCATTCGCTATGGCAGCTCCAGCTAATGTTCTCATAGGTCCTGCAGAAATGGCATTTACTCTTATGTTTTGTTCTCCTAAATCAACACTTAAATATTTTACACTAGTTTCTAGGGCAGCTTTGGCAACTCCCATAACATTGTAATTTGGCATTACTTTGTTTGCTCCATAAAAGCTTAATGTTACTAAGCTTCCATTTTCATTGAGAATAGGTTGAAAAACTTTAGCTATTTTTGTGAAAGAATAGCAGGAGATAGAAAGACTATTAATAAAATTATTTTTTGAAGTTTCGATATAGCGTCCATTTAATTCATTTTTATCTGAATATGCTACAGCATGAATTATAAAGTCAATATTTCCAAACTTATTTTTAATTACTTGTAGAGTTTTATTTAAATCCTCCTCTTTACTTACATCACATTCAATTAAACAATCACAGTTTACTTTATCAGCAAGAGGTTTAACCCTTTTTAATAATGTGTTGTTTTGATAAGTAATGGCTAAGTCAGCACCATGTTCGTGAAATTTTTCAGCAATACCCCAAGCTATTGAATGATCATTTGCAATACCAAAAATTATACCTTTTTTACCTTTAAGCATTATATCTAGACATCAATAAAGTTGCATTTGTCCCGCCAAAACCAAAACTGTTTGATAGCACGTTCTCAATTTTATGGTTATCCTCTGTTGCTAAAAGAATATTGTGATTTTGAGCACTTTCATCTAAATTTTTAATGTTAGCAGAACCACAAAGAAAGTTATTATTTAACATTAAAAGACAGTATATTGCCTCATGAACACCAGTAGCGCCTAAAGAGTGTCCCGTTAAAGATTTTGTTGAGCTAATTTTTGGAACATTGTTTCCAAACACATTTTTAATTGCTTCTAATTCTTTGATATCACCTATTGGTGTACTAGTTCCATGTGAGTTAATATAATCAACTTTTCCGTTAATATCTTTTATTGCCATTTTCATACATCTTTCAGCTCCTTCACCTGAAGGTTGAACCATATCAAATCCATCTGAAGTGGCACCATATCCAGTTATTTCACCGTATATTTTAGCTCCCCTAGCTTTAGCATGTTCAAGCTCTTCAAGAACTAAAGTTCCACCACCACCAGAGATTACAAAACCATCTCTATCAGAGTCATATGCTCTTGATGCTATCTTAGGATTATCATTATACTTTGATGATAAAGCTCCCATAGCATCAAATAATATTGATAAAGTCCAATGTAGCTCTTCACCTCCACCAGCGAAAATAATATTTTGTTTTCCCATTTGAATTAACTCATATGCATTTCCTATACAATGTGAGCTTGTAGAACAGGCAGATGTTATAGAATAGTTGACACCTTTTATTTTAAATGGTGTGGCTAGAGTGGCAGAATTTGTACTAGACATACTTCTTGGAACCATAAAGGGACCAACTTTTTTTGATCCACTATTTTTGCCCAATTCTGATGCTTTATATAAATTCATTGTGGAGGGTCCACCTGATCCTACAATAATACCTGTCATTTCATTTGATATATCTGTTTCTTCTAAACCTGAGTCTTCAATAGCATTTTTCATAGCTATGTAGTTAAATGCTGCACCATCACCCATAAAACGCAAAAGGCGACGATCAATATTTTCTTCTAAATTTATTTCTGGCTTCCCATGAACAAGACTTCTAAATGAAAATTCTTCATATTCAGGAGCTGCAGATATTCCAGAGTTTAAATTTTTTAGATTATCAGTAACTGTTTCAGCATTGTTACCTATGCATGAAACTATACCAAGCCCAGTTACTACTACTCGCCTCATGTTATTTATTTTTCTGTAGATTGAAAAAGACCAACCTTCATATCCTTTGCTTCATAAATAGGGCTTCCATCAGCTTTGAGAATGCCATCAGCAACACCTAAGATTAATTTTCTCAGAATTAATCTTTTTAGAGAGATGTGATAAGTTACTTTTTTTACAGTATTCAATACTTGACCGGTAAATTTAACTTCTCCAACACCAAGCGCCCTTCCCTTCCCTGGTTGACCTAGCCAACCAAGATAAAAGCCAACAAGTTGCCACATAGCATCGAGACCTAAACATCCAGGCATTACTGGATCTCCCTTAAAATGACAATCAAAAAACCATAACTCTGGTTTAATATCTAATTCAGCAACAATTTCTCCTTTTTCAAACAATCCACCTGTTTCATTTATGTTCGTAACTCTATCAAACATTAGCATTGGTGGAGCTGGGAGTTGTGCGTTACCTTTGCCAAAGAGAATACCATTCGCACAGTCTAATAATTCTTGATATGAAAAGGAATTTTGTCTCATAATGATTAAAAATAAGTTATTAAATGATTATATACTATAAGTTAACCATTATTTAATGCACAATCCGCATTATTTTTTATCTTGATATTACTAATACTTAAATTTTCACTATTAATCAAAGATAAGATATTATTTTCATCATTAATTTTTAAAATTGTATTAATAGTTTTTTGGGCTGTAACTAACCCAGCAATACCTGCACAGATACTAGAAATACCAACAGTATCACATCTTGCTAGTTCAACATCTTCATCATTTGGAAATACACAGTTTAAGCAAGTGTGATTGTCTTGATTCTTAAAAAGGCAAATTTGTATATTGTTATTTATTGCTGATGAAAAAATATATTGTAATGAATTTTTAACACAAAATGTATTTATTAGTTTAGATAAATGCCAATCATCACTAGTATCTATAATGATATCAGCATCTGATAAAACATTAATATTTTTTTTAGTTAAATTTTCAGAGTATGCAGTTATATTGCAGTTTGGGTTTGTTTTTAAAAGTCTATTTTTTGCATTAATACTTTTGTATTCACCTATATCATCTAAACTATATAAAATTTGTCTTCCTAAATTGGTTTTTTCTATACGATCACCATCAAAAAAAGTTATGTTTTTTAATCCTGAAGAAACTAAATATTGAGATAAAGGGCAGCCTATTCCACCAAGACCAATTATAGCTATCTTGGCATCACTTAATTTTTGAATATTTATTTCATTAAAATTTTTTAAGATAAATTGTCTTGCAAATATCTCATATTCTAAATCTGTATAGCTCATTTAATTCTAATTTGTTCATATATTGAATCTACAATATATTTAGCACATTTGATTTTAGAAGTTTTAGGATAATTTGTTACTTTATTTTTCGTAATAATGGATATTTTATTTTTATCTAAACCAAAAACTTTATTCCCATCACTAATTTGATTATAAATAATCATATCACATTTTTTTTCTTTTAATTTCTTATGTCCATTTATTTTTCCACCAGTTTCTGCAGAAAAACCCACTATATATTTTGGTCTATAAGTTTTTAGCATTGAAATAGTTTTTAAAATGTCGACATTTTTTTTTAATTGTAACGATTTGAAATTTTCTTTTTTTACTTTTTTAGTATTTCGTTTTTTTATTTTAAAATCTGCCACGGCAGCACTAAATATAGCAATATCAATTTTCTTATTTACTTTTTTTATACGACCTAGCATTTCATCAGCTGTATTGACTTTAAAAAGTCTTACATTTGATGGCGGTTGTATGTTAGTCGGACCAGATATTAATATTACTTCTGCTCCTGATTTTGAGAGCTCATTTGCAATCTCATATCCTTGCTTGCCTGATGAATGATTAGCAATGTATCTAATTGGATCTATATTTTCTATGGTTGGGCCTGCTGTAATAAGGCATTTTTTATTAATAAATTTTTTATTTGATTTAAGTTTAGAAATTAAATAATTAAAAATTAATTTTGTGTTTTCAATTCTGCCCATTCCATACTCACCACATTTTAACTTACCAATTTTTGGACCAAAAAAATCTACTCCCACAGATTTTAAATAACTTATATTTTTTTTATTTATTTTATTCTCCCACATTTCAGAATTCATTGCAGGAATGAAAACAATTGGCTTATTTGATGCAAGTAAAGTATTTGAAGCTAAATTGTCTCCATAACCATTTGCAAACTTAGCAATTGTATTAGCAGTGGCTGGACATACTGCTATAATATCATTTTTGCGTGATAAGTTAATATGCAGCATTTTTTGTTTATTTTCACTTAAATCTGTATAAATTTTTCCTGTTATATTATTCCTTAATTTTGAAATACTTATTAATTTTTTTGCAGCGCTAGTAATAATACAGTCAACTTCTACCTTATGGTCTTTCAGCCTTTCTAAAATTTCATAACATCTTGAGGCTGCAATAGAGCCGGTAACTATAAAAAGTATTTTCACTAATATTTAAACCCCGTATGTATCGATACAATCCCGTCAAATAGATTTAAATATTTAACTGATCTAAAGCCTACGTGTTCAATTTTTTTTTTCAGTATTTCTTGGTTTGGAAACATATCGATACTTTCATTTAAGTAATTGTAAGCTTCTTCATTGTTAGAAAACATTTTACCAAAAAAGGGTATAAAATTTGATTTATAATAAGAATAAATTTTTGATAAAGGGATAGATGTTGGTTTGCTAAACTCCATACAATAATATTGGCCTCCTGGCTTAAGTATTCTAAAGGCTTCATTTAAAGATTGATCAATATTGGTAATATTTCTCAAACAAAATGAGATTAAATATTTATCGTAAGTATTTCTATCAAAATTTAAATTCTCAGCATTTTGGAGATAAAATCTAACATTACCTTTGTTAAGCCTTTTTTTACCTTCGTTAAGCATTTCTTGATTAAGATCAACAACATCAATTTTTGTCTCTAAATTTTTGTTTTGGATTTCTATAACTAAATCGCCAGAACCTGAACCCACATCAATTATTTTATCTTCTTTGGAAGGGTTAACTAAATCTATAAATATTGTTTTCCACAGTCTATGAGCCCCAAAACTCATAACATCGTTCATCAAATCATAATTTGAAGCAACGTCTGAAAAAACTTTTTGAACTAACTTTGTTTTTTCTTTAGGTGTTACTTTTGAATAACCAAAATTTGATGATTTGCTCATTTTATGCCTGAATTACCTGAAGTTGAAACCACTGTTAAAAGTTTAAATATATTAAAAAATAAAAAAGTCATTAAACTTAGTATACATACTAAAAAACTTAGATTTTTAGTACCTAATAAATCGCTACAAAAAATAGTGAATTCTAAAGTTATAAATTTGAGGAGAATAGCAAAATATGTGATTATAGATCTCAATACGGCAAACAGCATTATTATTCATTTAGGCATGTCTGGACGTTTAAAGATTTTGAAAAATCAAAACTTGTTGAGTAAGCATGATCATATTGTGTTTGTGTTCGTTGATAATTACACATTGATATTTAATGATCCAAGAAAATTTGGATTTATTGATATAACACGGTCTGATAAAATTAATAATATCAGATATATTAAGAGATTAGGTATAGACGCTATGGATAAAAAACTTAATACAGACTATCTTTATGAAAGATTTAGTAAATCTCAGGTTTTAATTAAACAACTATTACTTAATCAACATATAGTAGCTGGTATTGGTAATATTTATGCTAGTGAAATTTTATACGATGCAAGAATTTCCCCTATGTTAAAGGGTAAAGAGTTAAATAAGTCTCAAATTGGTACTATTATAAAATCTATAAAAAAAATTCTAAAGAAAGCAATTAAATTTGGTGGCTCAAGCATAAATGATTATGTCTCCCCAGATGGGACTCTAGGTAATTTTCAGAATAATTTTAAAGTATATGGAAAAGAAGGAAGAATTGTTGATGGTAACAAGATTAAGAAAATAATTTTACATGGCAGATCAACATTTTTTTGTCCGGATATTCAAAAGTGAATTGAATATATAAGTTGACTTTAAATTTATTAAATTTATAGGGATTTTTATATGGCTAACCATAAATCAGCAAAAAAGAGATCAATACAGTCCAAAACTAAGAATGCTGTTAATGCTCAGTATTTGACTAAAATTAGAACGAATCTAAACAAATTCCAAAACTTTCTTAAAGGTCAAAATATAAGTGAAGCTGAAAGTTCTCTAAAAGAAATCAACTCAATTTTAGCAAAAGCCGTTAAAAAGGGGATTCTAAAAAAACAATATATGTCTCGAAAGTTATCCTCGTTATCAAATCAAATCAAAAAAAATTAATTTTTTTTTTTAATTTTTTCTCTTTTATTCTTGATTAAAATGCGTAAAGAGTGTTCATTATCTTTATTATAATTGGTGATTATAATTATGGTTATAATTTTACGGCTTTGATTTTTTTACGTAAGATTCAATTTTAAAAAAATCAATTATTATTAGGGGGCCAATGGAAAATCCAACCGAAGACTTTAATGAAACTAAATGGGCCTCATTAAAAAAAGATCTTAAAACTACAGTTGGAGAAAGTGCATATAACAATTGGTTAAAACATTTAAATTATGTATCAGTTGAAGGTGATACAGTTACTTTTTCTTTGCCAACTAAGTTTTTAAGGGATTGGATTGTAAATAATTACTCAGATAAAATTAAAATTGAGTCAAGAAAATATTCTCAGAAGATAGAAGTTATTAAGTTTGTTGTTAAGCCTAACGGAGGAAGGATAGTGCCTGGTACCGCTAGAACAGTTAAGAGTAATGATAATCATTGGAAATCTTCCATGGATATAAGGTCTAACCAGCAGTCATCTTACCCAAATGAATTTGGAGCCCCTTTGGATCCACGCTTTACATTTGAAAACTTTGTTGTTGGTAAACCCAATGAGCTTGCATTTGCAGCTTCTGAAAGAGTTGCAGAAGCAGATGAGGTTTCTTTTAACCCACTTTTTTTATATGGAGGTGTTGGGCTAGGCAAAACTCATCTTATGCATGCGATTGGTTGGAAAATTAAACAGCAACAACCAGAAAGAAAAGTAATATATTTATCTGCTGAAAAATTTATGTATCAGTTTGTTAGAGCGCTAAGATATAAAGATACATCAGCATTTAAAGAGCAATTCAGATCTATCGATGTTTTAATGATAGATGACGTTCAATTTATAAGCGGCAAAGATAATACTCAAGAAGAGTTCTTTCACACATTTAATGCTCTAATTGAACAAAATAAGCAAATAGTTATATCCGCTGATAAATCACCATCAGATTTAGATGGTGTCCAGGATAGGTTAAAATCAAGATTAGGTTGTGGGCTAGTTGCTGATATTCATCCAACAACTTATGAATTAAGATTAGGTATTTTAATAGAAAAAGCTCAAAAAAGAGGTGTTAACATTCCTCCTAAAATTTTAGAATTTCTATCACATAGAATAGTTTCAAATGTAAGAGAAATGGAAGGTGCGCTCAATAGACTGGTAGCCCATGCAACTCTAGTGGGCACGGAAATAACAATTGAAACTGCTCAAGTAGTTTTGCAAGATTTGCTTAAGTCATCAAACAAAAAGATTACAATTGAAGAGATTCAAAAGAAAGTTGCAGAACATTTTAATATCAGAATTACTGATATGCACTCTCCAAGAAGATCCCGCTCAGTGGCAAGGCCTAGACAAATTGCTATGTATTTAGCAAAATCTATTACTTCAAGATCATTACCAGAGATTGGCAGAAAATTTGGTGGAAGAGATCACACAACAGTTATGCATGCTGTAAAAAAAATTGAAGAATTGAAGCATCAAGACATAAGTTTCAATGAAGACATTGAGTTACTTAAAAGACTTATAGACTCTTAATATAAATTTAATTATATTCGTCTCATGAAGTTCTTAATTCAAAAAAAAAATATTTTTAAATCACTTACACATTTACAAAGCATAGTTGATAAAAGGAACGTCTTACCCATATTATCAAATATTCTTATTGAGGCAAAAAATAACGAGCTGATTATGACTTCTACAGATATGGATATTTCAATAAAAGAGAATATTGATTGTGAAGTAATTGAGGAAGGAACTACAACAATAAACGCCCAATTGATTTATGATATAATCAAGAAACTTAATGACGAAAGTAAAATAGAAGTTATTTCAAATAATGGTAAAATATTAACATTAAGATCAGGAGTATCTAAATTTTCATTAGCATGTTTACCTAAAGAGGAATTCCCATTAATAGAATCAAAAATTGAAGGTCATAAGATAGTTACCAAAGCAGAAAATATTTTTAATTTGATAAATAAAACTAAATTTGCAATATCAAATGAAGAGACGAGATATTTTCTTAACGGTTTATATTTTAGTATAAATAATGAAGACAACGAAAGTATGTTAACTTTTGTTGGAACAGATGGTCATAGATTAGCGAAATTTTCTATAAAAAATTCTACTAAATCTGATGAAGTAAATGGGGTTATTATTCCCAAAAAAACAATAAATGAACTATCTAAACTGCTTTCGGAAAACTCTGGTAATATAGAAATAGCAATTAGCACAAATAAAATTATTTTTTACATAGGAAAATTAATATTTATTTCCAAACTTATAGATGGAAGTTTTCCAGATTACAAAAGAGTAATTCCTAAAAATAATAATGAAATCTTATATGTTAATAGAATAAATCTCCTTTCTGCAGTTGATAGAGTGAGCACAATAGTAAATGAAAAGTCTCCAGTGATTAAGTTTAAACTTTTGAAAGATTTAGTGAACTTAAGTACATTTAATAATGACAATAGCAGTGCAACAGAAGATATAGAAGCTAAATTTGAAGGTAAACAGATTGAGATTGGTTTTAATGCAAAATATATGATGGATATTCTTGATAATCTTGAAGAAAGTGAAATTGAAATTTCTTTTATGGATAATTCTTCACCCATTATTGCAAAAGAAAAATCTAATCCTGACTTAATATATGTTTTAATGCCAATGAGAGTTTAATTATTGGGCTATTTTAAAAACATAAAGATTTGTAATTTTAGAAACTTTAACGAATTTGAATTAGAGTTTTCAAATAAATGCAATGTATTTTATGGAATAAATGGTTGTGGTAAGACAAATCTATTAGAGGCAATATCAATCTGCACAAGTGGAAGAGGTATTAGAAAAGATAAAGTTATCAATTTTATAAAAAAAAATAAAACATTTTTTTCTAATATTGCTAACTTTGTTGACAAAAATATCGAATATAAATTTAAAGTTATTTCCGAAAAAAAAAATAATAAATTTAAAAAAAAAATTTATTTAAACGATGAAATTTCAAGTGAAGTAAATAAAAAAATTCAAGAATTAATAACTTTTTTAATTTATTTGCCTGAGCATGAAAGGTTATTTATTGCTTCACCCACAACTAGAAGAAACTTATTTGATCATTTTATTTCCTCAACAGATCAGAAATTTAATACTTTATTAAATGTCTATAAAAAAAATATCTCTGAAAGAAATTTTTTACTTAATAGTAATAATATTGATTTAACTTGGTTAGAAAAAATTGAAGAAAATATCGCAAAAAGTGGTTTAGAAATTTATGAAAATAGATCAAAACAAGCAGATATCTTTAAACAAAATCTTGAGGATATAAATAAATATTTTACTCTTCCATTTAAGGTTAATATTCAGATAAAAGACTCATTTTTTAATTCAAATTTTAAGTTTGATGAATATAAAATTTTATTAAAAAAAAATCGAGAAATTGATAAAATTCTTGGTGGAGCAAAAATTGGACCACATAAGTCAGATATTGTTTTTTTTGTTGATAGTAATTATCCAGCATCACAATTATCAACTGGTCAACAAAAAACACTAGTTCTTCTATTGTATTTTTCTCAATCTAATTATTTAGTAAAACATTGTAAAAAAATGCCTATTCTACTTCTTGATGAAATTAATTCACACTTGGATGAGTATAACACAAAATTATTACTTAAAATTGTGAGTCAATTTGGAATTCAGGTTTTTATGACTGGGACAAAAAAAGAATTATTTTCTTTTTTATCAACAAACGCTAACTTTTATAATATAAGTAAAAAATGAACCAAACTTATTCTTCTGAGTCGATAAAAGTTCTAAAAGGTCTTGAAGCTGTGAGAAAAAGACCTGGCATGTATATTGGAGATACCGATGATGGGTCGGGTCTTCATCAAATGATTTATGAAGTCGTTGATAACTCGATAGATGAATCATTAGCTGGTTTTTGCGATCAAATTGAAGTTATTTT
Source organism: uncultured Alphaproteobacteria bacterium (assembly GCA_902595855.1). Taxonomy (GTDB): domain Bacteria; phylum Pseudomonadota; class Alphaproteobacteria; order HIMB59; genus CACPNW01. The sequence continues at coordinate 6,807 of CACJRY010000007.1, read as the reverse complement.
AAATTCAGATGGTACAATTACTATTTCTGATAATGGGAGAGGTATTCCTGTTGATAATCATAAGGAAGAAGGAATTCCAGCAGCTCAATTAATAATGACAGAACTTCATGCAGGAGGTAAGTTTGATCAAAATAGTTATAAAGTTTCAGGAGGCCTTCATGGAGTTGGTGTCTCAGTTGTAAATGCTTTGTCTGAAAAATTATTACTTGAAATTAATCGCGATAGCAAAACCTATATAATGGAGTTTGCTAACGGTGTTGTTACAAAAAAACTAAAAGAAACTGGTAATTCAGAAATCATAAATAGTAAAACATATACAGGTACAAAAATTACTTTTTTACCTGCTACAAATATTTTTAAAAATATTGAATTTAGCTTTTCAACAATAGAAAAAAGGTTGAGAGAGTTAGCTTTTTTAAATACAGGTGTAAACATTAAACTTAAGGATAATAGAGCATCACAAAAAAAAGAAATTAATTTTAAATACGAAGGTGGTATAATAGAATATGTTAACTATCTAAATAAAGGAAAAAATTGTATAAATAATAGTCCCATATATTTTTTTGGAAATAAAAATAATGTAAATATAGAATGTGCTTTACAGTGGACTGATGCTTATCATGAAAACACTCTGTGCTTTACAAATAACATTACTCAAAGAGATGGAGGAACGCACCTAGCTGGTTTTAGAGGAGCTCTTACTAGAAGTATTGTTAATTTTATAAATAAAAATATTAAAAATAGTGTAAATATTTCTGGCGATGATGCAAGGGAGGGGCTTACTTGTATAATTTCAGTTAAATTACCTGATCCAAAGTTTTCAAGTCAAACTAAAGATAAATTAGTTTCTTCTGAAGTAAGATCAGTAGTTGAGTCAGTAAGTTTAGACAAACTAGAGCAGTGGATTGAAGAAAATCCAAATGAGATTAAAAAGGTAGTTGATAAGGTTGTTGAGGCCTCTAATGCAAGAGAAGCAGCAAGAAAAGCAAGAGAGTTAACTAGAAGAAAAACTGGATTAGAAAATTCATCACTACCAGGTAAGTTAGCCGATTGTCAGGAAAAAAATCCTGAATTATCTGAATTGTTTATTGTTGAGGGAGACTCAGCTGGCGGATCAGCAAAGCAAGGTAGAGATAGAAAAAATCAAGCTATTTTACCTTTAAGAGGTAAAATTTTAAATGTCGAAAGAGCAAGCCCAAAACAAATTCTCACAAGCAATGAAATTGGTGTACTTATAACAGCAATTGGAGCAGGAGTTGGAAATCCAACCGGCAATGAAGAGCAGGATAAATCAGAAGGAAAGTTTAATGTAGATAAAATGAGATATCATAAAGTTATAATAATGACTGATGCAGATGTTGATGGAAGTCATATTAGAACTTTATTACTTACATTTTTTTATAGGCATATGAGACCAATGATTGAAAGTGGTAGATTATATATCGCACAACCTCCTTTATTTAGATCAAAAAAAGGTAATTCAATTCAATACTTAAAAAATCAAAATGAAATGGAAGATTATTTAATTGAAGAAGGTGTTAAAAAGTTAGTTTATGAAGTTCCTAAAAAGAGCAACGTAAAAGACCAAATCAGCAATAAGCAACTAGTCAGCTTATTAAAATTATCTAAAAAAGTTCAAATGTTAGTAAATCAACTTACAAGAAGAATAGATAATAAATTAGTAATTGAGCAAGCAGCTGTGATAGCGGCTCTTAAAGAAGAATCAATAAAAGATCCTACTATAGGAGTGGAAATTGCCAAATATTTAGAGATAAGATTAAATACTATTGAAAATAACCAATGGAAAGTAAAATATAGTAATTCCTCCCTAAGTCTTATTAAGTTTGAACGAGGTGTAAAAAATCATTTTACAATAGATCTTGAATTTATTTTAACTCCAGAGGCAAAATCTTTAGATGATATGAGAAAAATATTAATGGAGAATTTTGGAATTTTAAAAAATGGACATGCTGGATCTTTAATTAATGGTGATTCAATTTATAAGATCAATGGACCTTTAGACTTAATAGAAAAAGTTTTTGAGATTGGAAAACTTGGAACACAAATAAATAGATATAAGGGGCTTGGTGAAATGAACCCTGATCAATTATGGGAAACAACACTAGATCAAAATTATAGATCTTTGCTCTCTGTTAAAATTGAAGAGTTAAATGATGCAAATCAAATTTTTGAAACTTTGATGGGTGATTTAACAGAAGGTAGAAAAAATTTTATTCAAGAAAATTCATTAAAAGTTGCTAATTTAGACATATAAATTTGATAGCAAGTGAATACTATCTTAATTACAAATTTGATAAAGATAAGGTGGATAGCCATATTAGGTCAATTTGCTGCAATCTTTTTTGTTCATTCAATACTTGAAATAAATTTATTATTTTTTGAATGCATAATAGTAATTATGCTCTCTGTATGTATTAATCTTGGTGCTTATTTTTTCCAAAAAAAATTTAAAATTTCTGATGAAATAGTTTTTTTATTTTTATTGTTTGACACAACCCAGTTAGGAGTTTTACTTTTTTTAAATGGAGGTATTCTGAATCCATTCTCTATACTTATATTGGCTCCAGTTATAATTTCAGCAACTTATTTAAAATCATACTGGACAGTTTGTTTATCTCTTTATTCGATATTTCTTGTTTTTATTATTAAATTTTTTTTCATTCCTCTAAATTGGATAAATGAATTTATTATACCTGATTTATATAATAACGGATTATTAATATCTCTTATAGTAACAATAATTTTTATCGCAGTTTATACGTATTTATTTGCTAGTTCATCTAGAAAGATATCTAAAGCTTTATCTGAAACAAAATTGCAGTTAAATAACCAAAAAAAAATAACAGAAATCGGATCATTAAGTGCAGCTGCTGTCCATGAATTAAGTACACCATTAAATACAATTTTTTTAATACTAAATGATTTGTTAAAAGAAAAAATTTTAATTCATAATAAAAATTTATTTAAAGATATCACCCTTTTAAAATCACAAGCTGAAAGATGCAGTAATATTTTATTAAGTCTTTCAAAAAATCCACAATCTTTACAAAATAATTTTTTTGAAAATATAAAAATTGTAGATTTGATAAAATTATGTTTTGATAAATTTAATACAAACAAAGTGCTAAATATAAATTTTAAAAATACAAATAAAGATATATCAATTTTATACAAAGAAGAAATTAATTATGCTTTCAACAATATTATTCAAAATGCTATTCAATACTCAATTAACGAAGTAAATGTATCTATTTCTAGAAATTCTAAATATTTATCAATTATAATAACTGATGATGGTAAAGGTTTTTCAAGAGATATTCTTGATAAGCTTGGAGAACCATATATTAATAAAAATAATAAAGGTATGGGGTTAGGAATATTTATAGCTAAAAACTTGATAGAAAATGTTAATGGAAAAATTTTCTTTTATAATTCGATAAATGGAAAAGCAGTAGTTGAAATAAAATTTAAAGAAACTATTTTAAGCTTATGAAAAAATCATTACTTGTAGTGGATGATGATTTGCCTTTTAGAGAAAGATTATCAAGATCTATGGAAAAAAAAGGCTTTGAAGTCGAATCAGCTGAGTCTTTTTTATCAGCATCTCAAATAATTAAAAAAAATAACTATGATTATGCTATTGTAGATATGAGATTAACAGATGGATCAGGACTGGAATTAATAAAAAAAATACAAAGTAAAAGTCCTGGAACTAAATCTTTACTTCTTACAGGATATGGAAATATTGCCACAGCGGTAGCTGCAATTAAATCTGGTGCAATAGATTACTTACCTAAACCTGCGGAAATAGATCAAATTTATGATGCATTGACTAACTCAAAGGAAGTACTGCCACCACCACCTGAAAACCCGATGACTGCAGATAGAATTAGGTGGGAACACATACAACGTGTATTTGTGCAATGTAATAGAAATGTATCTGAAACTGCAAGAAGATTAAGAATGCACAGAAGAACATTGCAGAGAATACTTAATAAACACGCTCCTAGAGAATAATGAATGTAAATGCCTCAATAGTTATTCCTGTATATAATGAAAATAATCTGATTAAAAGTTTTGTTAATAACCTTTTTGAAACTTTTAAATCTGAAAAAGTTAAATTTATTTTTATTGATGATGGATCAACAGATGGAAGTGCAGAGTGGCTACAAGGTAATTTAAGTAAAATTTTTCAAAAAAAAAAATATGAATTAATTTTACTTAATAAAAACTACGGCAAAGGTTATGCAATTAAAGAAGGGATTAAAAAAATTGAAGGGTTTTACACTATGTTTATTGACTCAGATCTTGAGTATCAACCACAAGATTTGTATGAGATGTATAATGTTGTCTTAAAAAATCAGGATATTAAAGTTTTATATGGGTCTCGTAATTTAGGTGCAAAAACACAGTTAAGGAGATACTTTTTGAACGGTATTGCAGTTAAATTAAATACTTGGATTTACAATTTTCTTTTCAATCAATCTTTAACAGATCTTCATACAGGCTCTAAAATTATTAATAATTCATTATTAAAAGAACTATATATCTCAACAAATGGATTTGGTCTTGAAATAGTAATTAGTAGTGAAATTGCAAAAAGAAAAATAAATATTTTTGAATATGGCATAAGTTATTATGAGAGATCGTTTGAACAAGGTAAAAAAATTACATTTATTGATGGATTAAAAAGTTATTATTTTTTGTTTAGAGAGAGATTTATTCAAAATGACTTACAAACGCGAATTTCTCTAATATATTCTTTTCTATTCATGAGCTATGCGGGCACCTTTTTTGGTATGGGAAAAGGTAAAATTTTAGTAATAATATCTTTTATGATTATTGGATTATTAATTGCATTAAATAGAAAAATCGTACCATTATCAGTAGTTTTTTTTCTAACCTATGTAGGAAGTTTATTTAGCAAAGGAAATGGCAAAATATACACAACAGTTTTGTTTTTTTTGATTGGTTTATATTTATCAAAAAAAATATCAAATTATTTTACAAAAAATGAATCTAAGAAAATTTTGAAATTCTTTTTATAAATTTTTCAAAATCTGTCCCAAACATTCTCTATTATATCGTTAGATATCGGTCCTGGCCTTTTTTGATTAACAAAAGGTGTACTAACTCCAAATAAATTAGAAGAAATTTGGCCTAGGTAATGATTTATATTTTTTTCATCAATACAAAGATTACAGTAATGAATTGAGTGACCGAATTTTTCTAATGTATTTTGATAAATAATCTTATCTTTTAAATTTAAAGTTAATTTTAAATATATTTTATTTTTTGAAAAAATTTGATCAACATATATTGGTAGTTTAAATGAAAATTTATCCAATGATTTTTGAAATCCAATAAAATGTTTAAAAGCTCTAATTAAGTCATATTTAATTATTAAATCGCTCTCAGATCTGATTTTTATTAAATTATTACTGTTAATAATAAATTTATGATCAAATTCACTTAGTGTAAGCATTAAATTTTTTGTAAGTAATTTTGATCTGTATAATAAATCAATAAGTTGAGGAAAACTTATACTTAAAAATAATTTAGATGTTATTAAACTTTCTAACTTATAATTGTCAGTAAAATAATTTATTTTAATTAAATTGTTTTTAAATTCAAATGTTTCTACAAAACCTGATATAAAATTCTTTAGAAAGTTAGATGTATCTAAAATTTTATTTTTTGAATCCCTGAGTTGTCTTATGTCATTATTATTTGATAAATAGCCATTTTGATTTTGTATTAATTTATGAAAATTTATACCAATATTTTTAAATTGTTTCATTGCGTCTTTGTTTAATGAATTAATATTTATAAAACCACCCCAAATATTTGAGTTGCCTCCCAAACTAAGCCTATCATGTAATTTAGTATTTTTTTTTAAATTAAAAAATAAGTCACCTCCTGACTCGCTTTTATTTGAAAATATTTTATTTATATTCAAAGCTTTTCTATTGTTAATTTTTAAATTTCGATAAGATTTGTTAGTTGCAGTTATAATAACTGGGTTATATTTTTTAAATTTAAGAAATGCTGTTAAAGCTGAAAAGCCACTACCAATTATAACAATATTTTTCACATAAACCTAATACATCATATTCATAGATGTTAAAAATTTATTTATTAATTTCCTTTTTAAATTTTTAGAAAAAAATGATATTATGCTAAGAACTTGACCAAAAAAATATTAATTACCGGCTCTTATGGTTTCATCGCTAAAAAATTAAGTAGCTATTTAAAAAATAAAAATTACAAAGTTTTTTGTACTACTAGAATTAAAAAAGATATTTTTTATTTTGATCTTAAAAATGAATCTAACTTAAAACACACAATACCTAAATTTGATATCCTTATACATCTTGCCTATTTCAAAGGGAGGTCATATTCTGAAGAAAAAAAATATAATATAAATGGATCTAAAAATATTTTTCTGCTTGCTAAAGAAAATAATGCAAAGATTATTTTTATTTCCTCTCAAAGTGCTAATTCAAATTCATATTCAAATTATGGTAAAATTAAATATGCCTTAGAGAGTATTGCGGCAGACTTTGATGCTTCAATAATAAGGCCTGGTTTAATTTATGAAAAGGACACAAACATGGGTATATTTGGTAAAATTGAAAAAATAGTTAAAATTTTTCCATTAATATTTGTTCCCAACGGACTAAATAAAACAATTAATTTATGTAAAATTGAAACATTTGTAAACTTTATAAATAATATAATAGTTAATGATAGTGAAAAAAAAATTATAAATTTATTTGAAAATGA
>CACJRY010000006.1 GCA_902595855.1 uncultured Alphaproteobacteria bacterium | reverse complement strand
AACCTTCTACTTTTTCATTTTCTTTAAAAACTTTATAAGCTAATTTTGCTAGATCAAATCCAGGAATTACATAAGGAACAATACCCATTTTTTTACCAAATATTTTTTTACAAATTTCAACATCATTTGGTTGATCGATTAAACTTAAAATAGCATTTGCATGTGTGTGATCTATGAATTTGAAAGGTAGAAAAGCATGAAGTAATGTTTCTACTGAAGGATTTGGTGATTTTGAGTCTAGTAGACATCTTCTTTGCAGATTAACCATATCAAAGTCATTTAATTTAGATAATTTTTTTGTTTTTAGTAATGGCTTTAACTCAACTGCTGGTAGACCAGGAGAATCAATTGATCCCATATCCCAACCACTACCTTTGACATGCATAACGTCAATTTTTTCTCCAAAAATATTTTTTGCAGTTGTTTTCAATGATGTATTGCCACCACCGTGAAGAACTAATTTATTATTTTTACCCAACAGTTGCGTAGTGTAAACTCTTAAAGCTAAATCTTTCGATATATTTTTTTGCTTATATAATCTAATAAAATTATTTGCTTCATTTTGATTCCAGTTATTTTTCATATTTGATTAGTTACATTATTTTTTAAAAAATAATAATTATTTTTCACAAGTAATAAAAATTATTGTTTTATTTTAAAGGTGTTCATTTTTTCTATGCAGTCTTCAAAATTTATAATACCTGCATCAGAACCTAATCCAGTTGCAACGAGACCCGATGTAATTGTTGCAAATTTTAGAGAAGTTTCAATATCCATTTCTTTAATCAATGCAACAATCATACCTGCGTCAAACGCATCTCCACAGCCTGTTGTATCAACTACATTAATATCAAAAGCTGGAGTAATTATTTTATTATCCTTATTCATAAATAAAGAACCTTCGCCACCCATAGTTAGTACACAGTTTTTGACTCCACCATCTAAATAATATTTTGCAACATCCTCAGGTTTTTCTAGGCCGCACATTATACTTGCCTCTTCAATACTAGGCATAAAATAATCTATGTATGGGAGAAGAGGGTCAACAATACTTGCTGTCTCTTTAGTTGCTCCAATTAAATCCCATGTAGTAATGCAACCTCTGCTCTTGGCTTCTTTTAATATATTTACTGAAACTGGTCCATCAAGTTTTTTAAGTAAACCAGTGCCACCAAGATGAAAAACTTTACAATCATATATATCAACTTTTTCTTTTTCAGGTGGAAGAAAATAATCACAAGCACCTCTTAAGTGTAAAGCTGGTCTTTCCCCATTAGGTCTGATATTTAAAATTGTTGATGATGTTGGTATTCCTTTTAGTCTTTCAAAACCAATGGTATCAACACCAAATTTTTCTAAAGTTGATATTACAAAATCTGCCTTTTCATCGTCTCCAACTGCACCAACTCCTAAAGTCGATACACCTAGTTTAGCGCAGTCTATTACAGTTCCGCCAGCTGTACCAGCAACAGTTAATCTTAATTCATCAATGTAAGCAAGATTACCTCCTTCAGGTATTTTTGAAACAGGTCTTCCTAAGATATCCAAAACAACTAATCCTAGAACTGTTGTATCATATTTCTTTTGCATACTAATTATTCTAAATCTTTCTCAATATTTTTTAAATGTTTAATTGATTGTTCAGTGTAATTATCTTTGAACTCTTCAGCTTTACCACCTCTAACGCAAGCAAAAGGATCTGACACTGGAGGAATAAGTTCCATTGTTATGTAATTATTAAAATTAATGTCTTTTAATGCTTGAAGGATTGGTTTGAAATCAGTGTGACCAGTTCCTGGAGCTGCACGATTAGAGTCAGCGATATGACAGTGATTTAATTTAGATCCAATTTTTTTGTACGCATTTGCAATATTCACCTCTTCAATAGACATATGAAATGTATCACCATGAATACCTGCATTTGTTAGATCCAATGCGTCCAATATTCTTTCAGCCTGCTCTAATCTATTTATAAAATATGTTTCATATCTGTTCCAAGGTTCAATAGAAATATTAATGCCAACTTTTTGAGCATAATCTCCAATCTGCTGAATAGATTCAATTGCATATTTCATTTCTTCCTCTTCAGATTTCAACGACTCTATCTTTCCAACAGGAGAGGGGGCTACGATCATTGTAGTTGATTGAATTTCTGCACCCATATCTGCAATTTCTTTACAATAATCAATTGCTTTGACTCTCATTGATTTTTCGGGATGAATTAAATCTCTTTCACTTGTAAATATTGAACAAATAGAATTAACTTTAATATTATATTCTTCATTTAGTTTGTTTACTTCATTGAAATCATACCAACTTGGTTCTCCAACAAGCTCAATCCCATCATAACCAAACTTATTTAATCTTTTTACCTGAGTAAGATAATCTTCTCCTGAATAAACAATTGTGTTGTACGAATATTTAAAAGACATTTTAATTTTCCTTACAAGTCAACATTAGTTTTTTGCCATTGCTTAGTATTTCCTGAATTAATTACTGCTTCGCAAACTTTTTGAGTTTGTAATGCATTTCTGAAATCTGGTTGTGCTTTATTTTCACTATCTACAGAAGCTAAAAAATCAGCCACTCCGTGCGTAAAAGAATGTTCAAACCCTATATTGAGCCCAGGCACCCACCATTTATCCATATATGGTTGATCACCATCTGTTACATGTATATCTCTCCAACCACGTACAATTGACTCATCACTATGATCGAAATATTTTAAACGATGAAGATCATGCAGATCCCATGCTATTGAAGAATTTTCTCCATTAATTTCAAATGTATATAAAGCCTTATGACCACGAGCATATCGGGTTGACTCAAATATTGCCAATGATCCATTTTCAAATTTAGCAAGAAATGCACAGGCGTCATCAATTCCAACTTTTTGAACTTTTCCAGTAAGACTATGTGTCCTTTCTTTAATAAATGTTTCTGTCATAGCGCTTACTTCAGTAATTGCACCATTTAACCACATAGCAGTATCAATACAATGGGCCAATAAATCTCCAGTCACACCACTTCCTGCTACATCTACATCTAATCTCCATAAACCCTCTCCACCTTGAGGTAAATCTGATGAAATTGTCCAGTCTTGAAGAAAATTAGCTCGATAATGAAATATTCTCCCTAAAGAACCTCTATCAATAATATTTTTTGCTAGTGTTACAGAAGGTATTCGTCTGTAGTTGTACCAAACCATATTAGGAACACCTGCTTTCTCAACAGCCGCAACCATCTCTTCTCCTTCTGCAACGTTAAGTGAAAGAGGCTTTTCTGTTAAAACCCACTTACCATTTTCTGCAGCAGCAATAGCAATATCACGGTGCATATTATTAGGAGCACAAATATCTATCACATCTATTTCTTTACTCTCTACAACTTCTCTCCAATCAGTAACAACTTTTTCATATCCCCAATTTGAGGCAAAACTTTTTGCACGTTCTTCATTTCTTGCACAAAACATTTTTAATTCAGGTTCATATGGAAGATCTGGAAAAAATTTTGCAGCTTGACGAAAAGCATTAGTATGAGCTTTTCCCATAAAGCCATAACCAATCATACCAACTCTTAATTTTTTTTTCATTTTAACCTCCTATATTAAAATTTTAACCACTTACTTCCACCTAAACCAGACTCAACAACCTTAGAAATAAATTTTACACCCTTTAAACCATCTTCAATTGAAGGAACTAAGAGTAATTCATCTTCTATTTTTTGATTATTTTTAAGTGATTGAATTTGTTTTGCAAAATCTGAATAAATATTTGCAAATCCTTCTAAATAACCTTCTGGATGACCTGGTGGTATTCTTGTAACTCTCCCAGCAATATCCATAGTTTCATTACCTGCTCGTCGAATTATTTTTTTTGCTTCACCAAAAATATCCACTTTTAAATAATTTGGATTTTCTTGCTCCCACTCCAAACCACCTTTATCGCCATAAATTCTTATCTTTAATGCATTTTCATTTCCTGGCGCCACTTGAGATGACCATAACATTCCTTTAACGCCATTATCGTATCTAAGTAGCACATGAGCATTATCATCATTTTTTCTTCCTTCAACGAAACTACTTATGTCTGCACATAATTCTGTAAGTTTTGCGCCAGTAATAAAATCTGCTAAATTAAATGCATGACTTCCAATATCTCCTATAGAACCTCCCATTCCAGCTTTTGAGGGATCAGTTCTCCATGATGCTTGTTTTTGTCCTTCATTTTCAATTGGTAATGTCAGCCAATCTTGAGCATATTCAACTTGTATGACTCTTAATTTTCCAATTGATCCATTACGACACATTTCTCTTGCTTGTCTTACCATTGGATAACCTGTGTAATTATGAGTTAAAGCGAATAAAGCTTTAGAATTTTTTACACATTCGTAAAATTTTTCAGCATCTTCTAAATTATGTGTAAGTGGTTTATCGCAAATAACATGTATACCTTTTTTTATAAAAGATTCTGCAATTGGATAATGAAGATGATTAGGCGTAACAACAGATACAACATCTATTCCGTTTTCTAAATTTGATTCTTTTTCTGCCATTTCTGCATATGTTGAATAAGATCTATCTTCTGCAATCCCCAATTCTTTAGCAGATGCATGTGCAACTTCAGGATTACTAGCTAAAGATCCAGCAACCAACTCATAATGATCATCAATTCTTGATGCTATTCGGTGGACAGAGCCAATGAAAGCACCTTGACCACCACCTACCATACCTAATTTTAATTTACTCAAAATTCCTCCAAGTTTAAATTAACTTGAAGTATAGAATTATTTGATAGAAATTAAAAACCAATAAACTTTTTTTATATATTTTTTTTCGGAAATTTATGATTGATCAAGTTTATTTATCTTTTCAACTTTTTTAGCTGACCCTCCACCTTGAAATTCATTTGAGAGCCAAATATCAACTAGTTTTTTTGCAACTTCTGGACCAGTGATGAGAGTTCCCATTGTAACTACTTGCGCATTATTAGAGGCAATTGCTCTCTCAGCTGTATAGGGATCATTAATACAAACTGCTCTCACGCCTTTAACTTTATTAGCAACTATAGCCATTCCAGCGCCAGTTCCACAAAATAGTATCCCTCTTTGATAATTTGAATTAGCTATTTCTTTAGCTAATTTTTCCCCAATATCAGGATAATCTATAGGATTGTTTTCATTAACTCCAATATCTTCGACTTCATAATCATTATTAATTAAATGTTCTTTGATAGAATTTTTTAATGGTAGGCCTAAATGATCCGCCCCAAGAATTACTTTAATTTTTTCCACTAAAATTTATTATACATTATTATTGATATTTTGAATAAAAAAATGTTTAATGATGGCATGGCTTTTAAAAAAATTATTAACGATCCATATCAAGTTGTTGATGAAATGGTAGAGGGCATAGTTCTTGCTCATAGTGATTTATTAAAATTTGCAAACAATAATAAAAGAGCAGTTGTTAGAAAAGATGCACCCATTAAAGATAAAGTTGGTGTATTGATAGGAGGAGGCTCTGGTCATGAACCTGCATTTTTAGGATACGTTGGAAAAGGACTGGCAGATGGTGCAGCTATAGGTAATGTTTTTGCATCACCCTCACCAGATCCTATTGTTGATGCAACAAAAGCCATTAATGGGGGAAAAGGCGTTGTCTATATGTATGGCAACTACGCTGGAGATATAATGAATTTTGATATGGCTGCTGAAATGTGCCAGATGGAAGACATACCTGTTAAAACTGTTTTAGTTACTGATGATGTAGCTTCAGCACCACTTGATAAAAAATCTGAGAGAAGAGGGGTAGCAGGAGACTTTTATGTATTTAAAATTGCTGGTGCAGCTGCTGATACGGGTATGGAATTAGATGATGTCTGTCGTTTAGCAGAAAAAGCAAATGATATGACTATCTCTATGGGTGTTGCTCTTGGTCCATGCTCTTTGCCTCATACCTTAGAGCCAAGTTTTGTATTAGAAGATAATGAAATGGAAATAGGTCTAGGAATTCATGGTGAGGCAGGCGTTAGAAAGGGTTTGTTACAATCAGCCGATGAAATCACTACTGAACTAATGGATAGAATACTTAATGAAATGGGTGGATCAAAAAAAGTAAGTGTTTTGGTAAATGGTTTAGGCTCTACACCTCTTATGGAGCTTTATATTATGTATCGAAAAACTTACGAAATATTGAACAAAAATCAAATTGAAATTCATTCTTCATTTGTTGGTGAATATGTAACCTCTTTGGAAATGAACGGAGCATCTATTACTTTGATGAAATTAGATGAAGAATTGCAACCTTTATTAGAGCGTGAAACATTATGCTCTATGTTTAGAGTTTAGGATATACTTATGAAGTGGATTGGTACAAGTTGGAAAATGAATAATGATATTATTCAAACTCATCGATACATAGATACATTACTAAAGAAAAAAAAATATCTTAAAAAAAAAATTTTAATTTTTTTATAATTCCTCCCTACACGTCCTTAACTACATTTCAAAAATATTTAAAAGAATTACCAATTATACTTGGAGCTCAAAATATTCACCATGAAGATTATGGTCCTTATACAGGTGAAATTTCTGCAGCTATGGTAAAGTCTTGTGGTTGCAAAATAGTAGAAATTGGACATGCTGAAAGATATAAATATTTTAATGAGACTGACATCCTAGTAAATAAAAAAATTATTCAAGCAATTAAAAAAAATTTAATACCATTAGTATGTTTTGGTGAAGAACAAAAAATATCAAATATTGTATTCAGAAAAAAGGAATTAATTAAAAAAATTAATACGATGTTTAAAAATATAAAATTAAAACAAAATAAAAAAATAATTTTAGCCTATGAGCCTGTTTGGGCTATTGGAAAAAATAATGCTGCAAGCGCCATATATGTATCAGAAACTATAAAATTAATACGTGAATATTTTATAAAAAAATTAAATTTTTCTCAGAATCAGATAATTATTATTTATGGAGGTAGTGTAAACAAGCTTAATGCAAAAAAATTGATAAAAATTCCTGAACTAGATGGAATATTTATTGGAAGATCTGCAATTAATGCTAATAATTTTATAGATATATGTAAATTAGTGTAAACAAATGAAAAAAGAATTAAATACAAGTGAATTTATCCAAATTATTTTATCAATATGTGACAATGTTGAAAAAGAAAAAGATTATTTATCAGAGTTAGATAGGGCCACGGGAGATGGGGATCACGGTGTTACTATGAGTATTGGTTGGAATGCTGTAAAAGAAAAAATAACAACCCTTGAAGATAATTTAGCATTTGATAAAATTTGTATGCAAATAGCCTCAAGTTTTTTAAGTGCTGTTGGAGCTTCGGCAGGCCCCCTATATGCTACAGCTCTAATGAGGGGAGGGGCAAAATTAAAAGATTTATCTGTTATTAATAGCTCTCAAATAGCTGATTTTTTTGAGGCAGCAGCAAAAGGAATTCAGGATAGAGGTAAAGCGAACCTTGGTGATAAAACTATGCTTGATGTGTGGTTACCGACTGCAGAAAAAATAAAAGAAATTTCGAACAATACAGATGATATTATCGAAATTTTAGAAAAAGGCTCACAAACTGCAAATGAATCAATGCTTTCAACTAAAGAAATGTTATCTAAAAAAGGCAGATCAAGTAAACTGGGTGAGAGAAGTAAGGGGCATATTGATCCTGGAGCAGCTTCTAGTGCTCTAATTTTTAGGACATTTCATGAAGCAGCTCAAAAATTCTAAATTTATTGATTAAATCAAGAGAAAATATTGGAATTTTTTTTGGCGCTTTAGCTTTTTTTATTTTTGCTTCATCTGACGTCATACAAAAATATGCTACAATTAATCATACTATTTTTCAAATAATTTTTTTTAGATATCTTTGTTTACTTATTGTTTCTTTAATCGAGTCAAGAAGAAAACAAAATAAATATTTTTACAAAACAAAAAATATTAAAATTCAATTAAGTAGATCTATTGTTTCTGTAATTGAAACTGTTTTTTTTGTTTCTTCATTTAAATATTTATCCCTTGCTACAGCTCATAGTGTTGCCTCTTTAGCTCCAGTGTTTGTTGTGATTTTATCAATGTTAATTTTAAGAGAAAAAATTGAAAGAGCATTATGGGCTGTTATTATTTTTGGTTTTATTGGGGTATTAATTATTTTAAGGCCAGGCTTTGATATTTTTGATATTAAATCACTCTTACCTTTAGGTGCTGGATTTTTCTTTGCTTTGTATCAGGTGATAACAAAGAAGGCTTCTGAGTATGATTCAGATGAAACATCTTTATTTTTTACGTCTATATTTGGTCTAATTATTATTACTGCTTTAGTCTTATATTATTGGCATCCTTTAACTTATTTTTCTTTTTTTATTTTGCCTCTAATTGGAGTTATGATGACAATCGCTCATTATTCTTTAATAATTGGTTTAGCAAGAGCACCTGCAAGTAAAATACAGCCTTTTCATTTTACATTAATTTTTTGGGCAATTATTTTTGGTTACATATTTTATAGTGACATACCTGATATACCTACTATTATTGGTGCAATAGTAATTGCGTCTTCAGGAGTATTTGTAATTAGAAATCAGACTAAATCTAATTAAGGTTATTTTTGATAAATTTGTAACCTTC
The DNA here is from genome assembly GCA_902595855.1 of uncultured Alphaproteobacteria bacterium. Taxonomy (GTDB): domain Bacteria; phylum Pseudomonadota; class Alphaproteobacteria; order HIMB59; genus CACPNW01. The sequence goes on along the minus strand of CACJRY010000006.1, from coordinate 89,111 downwards.
TTCATAAACTTCTTCTTTTGATGGAAAAAAATCTCTCCATACTCTAGTAGCAGCTGCCAAATCTGGCAATGCTCTACCAAAAGCCTCTATGGTCAACCAACCATCATAGCCTGAGTTTTTTATAGCATCAAAAGTTTCTTCCCAAGGGATGTTTCCTTTACCAGGTGTTCCACGATCATTTTCAGATATATGAATATGGTTTATGTTTTTTATTGTTTTACCGATTACACCAACCGGATCTTTTTCTTCAATATTCGCATGAAAAGTATCATACAAATAACCAAAATTATCTCGATTAACTAAATCTACATAATCTGAAGCATCTTGACCAATATTCAAAAAATAACATTCAAATCTATTTAATGGTTCAATTGATAGCTGAATAGATACTTGTTTAGCATAGTCTGCAGCGTCTTGGTGTACTTTTGCAGCATGTTCTTTTTCTTTTTGCGTAGGTGGCTCCCCTGAAAAAATACCTAGAGGTTGATGATAAGGACCTGCTAAAATTTCACTTCCTAATGCAGCACTGCAATCTATTGCCCACTTCATATATTCTAAAGCATTTGAACGTGATTTTTCATTATCACTAATTGGACTTCTATCTTCATCAGGGATGACAGTTACACTTGTACATTCTAGTCCATTATCTTTGAGAACTTTTCCTATGTTTGCAAAATGAGAAACTTTTTCTTCCCCACCAAATATTGGTATTTCAATACCATCGTAACCAACATCTTTAATTTTTTTTAATAAATCAAACTGATCTTCAACAAGATTTGTTGTCCATAACAACATATTAAAACCAATTTTCATAATTCTAAATATAAAATACTAGGAGAATAAATCTATAAAGAATATTTATATAAAAGAATGTTAATTAATAAATTTAATTTGGATAAAACTAAATTAACTTAAAATTATAGAGTTTATTGCATCATTAACCAATGAGGGTTTTTCTATATGCGCCATGTGCCCACAATCTTTTTCTATGATTATTTTTATTTTATCGTTTAAAACTTGATGGTGATTTGATGGAATAATTTGATCTTCTTTGCCCCAAACTACACAAATAGGCACTTTGATAGAATTAATTTCATCTATCAAATTGTTTTTTTGTTCACCATTAATGATAATTTCATTTTGTATTTTTGAAAGAGTGGTTTGAACATTATCTATTCTCAAAAATTTTAAAACTTCATTTAACATATCACGAGTTATAATATCGGAGTTATAATAAAGTTTTTCAATTTCTTTTTTTAAATCTCTTCTTGATTCAGCATTAATAAAATTTTCTATATAAGCCGAGTCAATTTCTTTTCCTAAACCAATAGGGCTAATTAATGTTAGAGTATTTATTAGATCGGGATATAAAGAAGCAGTTTTTATTGAAATACCCGCACCAAAAGAATGACCTACTAAATTTACAGATTTAACATCATTTGCAATACAAAAAGACGATATTAAATTTGCTAATTCATCTAAAGTTGAGTTATGTATTTTTTTCTCAGACATACCATGCCCAGGTAGATCAATTGCATAAGTATTAAATCTTTCTGATAGATCGTTTTGATTGAACATCCAATTATTCAAATCTCCACCAAAGCCATGAATAAATAAAATATTTTCTTTATTTGAATTAATATTTTTAATAAAATTTATTTCTAAATCAGAAACTTTTATTTTTTCATTTCTATCTTCTTCACTTTCTTCTAAATTAATATCAGCTTTAAAATTTGAGTTAAATTCCTCAATAAATGAATCAATTTCATCATCTGATGCATCTTTTTTACCACAAACTGCAATTAAAGATCCAACAGGTACTGTGTCACCTTCATTAGCACATATTTTAAGAATTTTACCATCTTCTGGTGACTCCATTTCGTTTACAACTTTTTCTGTTTCAATTTCTAAAATCATATCTCCTTTTGAAATATTATCTCCATTTGATTTGATCCATTTCAAAATTGAACCTTCTTTCATCGAAAGACCCCACTTAGGCATAGTTATAGCTATTAAGTTACTACTCACAATAGTTTAGAGAATTTCTTTTGCAGCATTAAGAACTTTTTCTTCACTAGGTAGGTATAAATCTTCTAGTGGAGGAGAAAAGGGTACAGGTGTGTGAGGTGGTGTGACCATTTTAATTCCAGCTTTTAGAGAGTCAAATGAGTTCTGACAAATTAATGCTGATATATCAGTTGCAACATTACATCTTGGATAAGACTCATCTACAATAACTACTTTTCCTGTTTCCTCAGCTGCCTCTAATATAGAATCTTCATCTAATGGTGATAAAGTTCTTAAATCAAGAACAGTACAAGTTTTACCTTCTTTTTTTAAAGTGTCTGCAACATTGTTACATATAGCAACTGTTTGACCCATAGCAATGAAAGTTAAGTCTTTACCTTCTCTAGTAAAATTAGCCTCACCGAAAGGAATTGAATATGACTCATCTGGAACATCACCTGAAGTGTCATAAAGATTTTTGTGTTCCATAAAAATAACAGGATCATTATCTCGTATTGATTGTATTAATAAACCTTTTGCATCGTAAGGATTAGAGGGGAGTACAACTTTAATACCAGGCACATGCGTAAACATAGGATATAAACACTGACTGTGCTGGCTAGCAGCTCTTAACCCACCTCCATACATTGTTCGTATTGTTAGAGGAGTTACTGCTTTTCCACCAAACATATATCTAAACTTAGCTGTCTGATTTAATATTTGATCAAAACAGACACCCATAAAATCAACAAACATCAATTCTGCAACAGGTCTAAGTCCTGTTAAAGCAGCGCCAGAAGCCATTCCCATAATCGCAGTTTCAGTGATAGGTGTATCTATGATTCTTTCTCTTCCAAAATGTTTAAGCAAACCTTTTGTAACGCCAAGAACACCTCCCCATGCATCTTGCTCACCATTAGTGCCAGCACCTCCTGCAACATCTTCACCAATAACAATGACATTTTCATCTTTTTTCATCTCTTGAAGAAGAGCTTCGTTAATAGCTTCTCTGTATGTTTTTATACTCATAAAATATCCTTGCTTTTAGTATTTAATATAAACATCGGTTAACAAATCATTTGGATTTGGAAAAGCAGCGTCCTTTGATTCCTCTATTGCTTTTTTAATTTTTGATTTTGATTCATTCTCAATATTTTCTAGTTGAGTTAATTCAAGAAGACCTGCATCAATTACTTTCTTTTTAAAAATTTTTAATGGATCTTCATCGTTTTTAATTCTTTCATTTTCTTCTTTAGTTCTGTAAGAGATCGCATCACCTTCAAAGTGACCATAGACTTTGCTTGTTTTAATATGGAGCAAAGCAGGGCCTTTACCGTTTCTAGCATTATCGATAACATGTTTTGCTGCTTCATATACTTCAAAAAAATTATCTCCATCAACTTCATGTGAGTCTAAACCAAAAGCTTTTCCTCTATCCAGTATCTTGCCTCCAACTGCATACTCTCTTGCAGTTGACTCAGCATAACCATTGTCTTCACATACAAAAATTGCTGGTAACTTAAGTACACTGGCCATATTCATAGATTCAGAAATAGAACCTTGATTAGAAGCACCATCTCCAAAAAAACCAACAGAAACATTATTCATTTTTTTAGTTTTGTAAGTTAAAGCTGCACCTAAAACTATTGGAGGACCCCCGCCAACAATTCCATTAGCCCCTAACATACCTTTAGATAAATCTGCAATATGCATTGATCCACCTTTGCCTCCACAAATTCCATCTTTTTTTCCATATAATTCTTTCATCATATCAGTTACATCGCATCCTTTTGCAATACAATGACCATGACCCCTATGAGTACTTGCGATCGTATCTTTTTCATTTAAGTTCATACAAATGCCCATGGCAGATGCTTCTTCTCCTACATACAAATGAACAAATCCAGGCATTGCATCTGCAGCAAATTCATAATGAACGGCATCATCAAATTCTCTTATTAAACACATACCCTGATATGCTTTTAATAATTCTTCTCTACTTAATTGCATTCTTTAAATTTATAAAAACGTAAATAAAAATGAATAAACATTATTTATATAATTGCTTTCTTTTCTATTTTACACCAGTATGATTTTAATAATAATAATTCGGAGGAAGAGATGACAATTAAAGGTCCTGCTATTTTTTTAGCTCAATTTGCTGGGGACAAAGAACCCTTTAATACACTTGAAAACATAACTAAATGGGCTGCAGACTTAGGATATAAAGGAGTTCAGATCCCGACATGGGATTCAAGAATGATAGATCTTAAAAAAGCTTCAGAGAGCAAAGATTATTGTGATGAAATTAAAGGTATATGCAAAAATAATAATATTGAAATTAGTGAATTGTCAACTCATCTTCAAGGTCAGTTAGTTGCGGTTCATCCAGCATATGATATTGGATTTGATCAGTTTGCTCCTAGTGAGGTTCATAATAATCCTAAATCAAGACAGGAGTGGGCTGTTGATCAAGTTAAAATGGCAGCCAAAGCATCGCGTAATTTAGGTATTGATGTTTCAGTAAGTTTTCCTGGTGCTTTACTTTGGCCTTATATTTATAGTTGGCCCCCACGATTACCTGGTCTTGTAGAAGATGGCTTTAAAGAATTATCAAAAAGATGGACTCCAATATTAGATGTTTATGAAGATAATGGAGTAGATTTATGTTACGAAGCACATGCAAGTGAAGATATACATGACGGTGCTTCTTGGGAAATGTTTTTAAGTGCTGTTAACGAACATCCAAGATGTAATTTGTTATATGACCCAAGTCATTTTGTTCTTCAGCAATTAGATTACTTACATTACATCGATCTTTATCATGATCGTATTAAAATGTTTCACGTAAAAGATGCAGAGTTTAACTCATCAGGTAGAAACGGAGTATATGGAGGTTATCTTGATTGGAGAGATAGAGCAGGACGTTTTCGCTCTCTTGGAGATGGTCAAGTAGATTTTTCGAGTATCTTTTCAAAACTAACATATTACGGTTTCTCTGGTTGGGCTGTTTTAGAATGGGAATGCGCAATTAAAGACTCAGTTCAGGGTGCGCGAGAAGGAGCTCCTTTCATTCAAAATCATATAATCACTGTATCGCAAGGTGCGTTTGATGATTTTATTGATAAAAGTGGTGATAATAGAGAAGCAAATAAAAAAATCTTAGGAATAGAATAGGGGGTAAGAATGAAAAAAACATCTATTGGTACTTGGGCATATAATGTTGGTCCTTACGGAGAAAATCCTATACCTTTTGATACTGTAGGTTCAACGTTAGCTAAGTTGAATTTTCAAGGAATGGAATTAGGAGGGTTCAATGGTTATCCTAATCCGCATAATCATCCTGAAAAAGAACAACGTGATGCACTTAAAGAAAAAATGAATAATTGGGGACTTTCTTTCTCAGGTTTTGCTCAAGATCTATGGAGTGAAGAACTATTAAACACTGATGATCAATCAAAATATATTTCAGAATTTAAAGCTAATGTAGATTTTGCTGTAGACTTAGGCATCAAAGGTGTGAGAGTAGATTGTGTGCAACCTCCAACGATTCATAATGAAGTTGATGATGACACTCTATTTTCTAGGTTAACTAATACTTGGGATACATGTATAAACTACGCCGCTGATAAAGGTATATACGTAACATGGGAGTTTGAACCTGGGTTTGCTTTTAATAAACCTTCTTATGTACTTAAAGTTTTAGATAAATTGCAACATGCCAATTTTGGACTTATGTATGATACATGTCATGGACAAATGCTAGGTGTTGTTGGTGCACGTCAGCAAGGTGAAAAAGAAGTTGTAAAAGATCAACTTGAATTAATAAGTAAATTTAGTGGAAGAATAAATCATATTCACCTTATTGATTCAGATAATACCTGTCATAAAGATGCTGATGGAAATGATGAAACAAGTGCACATCCGCCTTTTGGTGATGGTATTTTGGACTTTGATCAAATTGTTCCCGTACTTGCAAAAGAAAATATTGGGCATGATTGGTGGACTGTTGATCTTTGTTTTTGGCCAGAAGCATGGGATGCTACAGAGAAATGTAAAACAGCTCTTGATGGTCTTGTTTCTAAATACGGTTAATCTATATTTTAAAAAATGAACAATATAGATTTAAATAACAAAATAGCAGTTGTTACAGGGGCTTCACAAGGTTTTGGTTATGCAATAGCAAAAAGATTTACTGAATCTGGCGCTAAAGTAATTAATATTGATAAAGATCCTGAAGCAACTGCTGAAGCTAAAAGTAAAGGTGAGTTTACTTACGCTGATACTTTTGAAATTGACATTACGAATTTTGCAATAGTTGAAGAAACAATCAAAACGATTATTGATAAGTATAACAACATTGATATTTTGGTTAACAATGCTGGTATTGCAGGTCCTTCATTTAAAACATGGGAATATCCTTCAGATGATTGGAATAAAGTAATAGATATAGACCTTAATGGAACATTTAATTGTTCTAAAGCTGTAACTCCATATATGATAAAAAATAACTATGGACGCATTGTAAATATTGCAAGTATAGCTGGTAAAGATGGAAATCCTAATGCATCCGCATATAGTGCTGCAAAAGCTGCAGTTATTGCACTTACAAAATCTCTTGGTAAGGAATTAGCTGATTATAATATAGCGGTAAATTGTGTTACACCAGCAGCAGCAAAGACTAAGATATTTGATCAGATTAGTGAAGAGCACATAAATTATATGTTATCGAAAATACCTCGAAATAGATTTTTGAAAGTCGATGAGTTAGCATCAATGGTATCATGGATGGTTTCCGAAGAAAATTCTTTTACTACTGGTGGAGTGTTTGATATAAGTGGTGGAAGAGCTACTTATTAATTATGTCTTATTTAGAATTAAAAAATATTACAAAAAAATACGATGATTTAGTTGCAGTTGATCAATTAGATTTTAGCGTCGAAAAAAATGAATTTGCTGTTTTGTTTGGATCTTCTGCTGCTGGTAAAACTACAACTCTTCGATGTATTGCAGGTTTAGAAAAAACAGAAAGCGGTGAAGTATGGTTCAATGACAATAATTTTACAGACGCACCAATTCAAGGAAGAGAAATGGCAATGGTTTTTCAAACATTTGCTTTATATCCTCATTTAACAACTAAAGATAATCTTGCTTATCCATTAATAAAGAAAAAAATTGATAAAAGTGAAATTGCAAAGAGAATTTCAGAAACAGCAGAAATGTTAAGAATTACCCATGCATTGGACCGCAAACCAGATACTTTATCAGGAGGAGAGCAACAAAGACTAGCTATTGGAAGGGCTTTGATTCAACAGCCAAAATTATTGCTTTTAGATGAGCCATTAGCAAATCTTGATGCTAAACTTCGTCACGATACAAGAGCAGAATTAAAAAGACTTCAGCGAGATTTAAATATGACAATGGTTTATGCAACTCCAGATCAGTTAGAAGCTTTAACTATGGGAGACAATATCACAATAATAAAAGATGGAACGCTCATACAAAAAGGTACTCCCGATCAATTGTATGAAAATCCAAAAAATTTGTATGTAGGTAAAATGATTGGATCTCCTGAAATGAATTTGATAAATGCAAAAATTGTAAACAATCAAATAGAGTTACCTTTTGGAACTATTACTACTAACAAGAATAAAAAAATTAATTCTGATTTTATAGCTACAGATTTAATGTTTGGTATTAGACCAAATGATATCAATATTTCTAGTGAAGCTGAAAATTATGACGCTAAAATATTCTTAAAAGAGCCACTTGGTGATGTAACTATTCTTGATCTTACTATTAAAGATACAAAACTAAAAATGATTTTACCAGAAGAGGATGCGATTAAATACGACACTGGACAAAATATTAAAATTAGTTTTAATGTCAACAATTCTTATTTATTTTCTAGTGAGACTGGAGTGAGTGCATTAACATAACTAGTCTTCCATTCTTTCATCAAATAGATCCTTTAGGGATCTAGTTTCATCATAAAAAAAATTTTCAAACGAATCAATTAATTGTTTAGATGGAATCAACCCAACTTTTCTTTTATCTTTTTTAGATCTTTGTTCAAAAATAATTTTTCGATTAATAGCTTCTTTTATATATTTTAAGATTGTAATATGAGATACTTGTATTTTGTGAATTAAATCACTTTTTGTTACAATATCTTTTTCATAGTGTGCTTTAAGAATATTAAGTAAAAATAGCCAATGAATTCGAGATCTTCTAAAATAATTTATCGTGTCATTCTTTTCATCTTGTGAATCATCAAATTGCTTGATCTTTCTTTTTAAATATTTTTTAATTGTATTTTCAAGCATTTAAAAAACTTATAATCTTATTAAATGAAAAGTAAAAAAAACTTGTAATATTATTAAAAAAAAATAGCATTTTTTTTTATATATATAAAGATTCTTTATATTTTTAATAAAAATTTCTGATTTAGTATATGTAAGAATATAATTATCGGGAGGTAAAATGTTTAATTTAACAAAAAAATTCCTTCTTGCATTCTTAGCATCTATTGTTTTTTCAGTGGGTGTTTCGAAAACTGTTAGTGCAAAAACAGTTGAAATAATAATGGCAGCGCCTGATTGGCCTCCAACTCGTTTCATGCAAGAGTATTTTAACTCAAACTTTCCTCAGTCAGGTGATACTGAGATAAAGTTGACATTAGATTTTATTCCATGGGATAACTTCTATACAAACGTAGCAGCTTCACTTACTTCAGGTGAGCAAAAATATTCAATGATCGTATCAGACAGTCAGTGGCTAGGTGCATTTATTGAAGGTGGCTACTTTCAAAAATTAAATAAATACATTGATGCAGATCCTGAGCTTCAAGCTATTTTCGATGACATGCATCAAGGTTACAAAGAAGGTTACACAACTTATCCATATAAGAGTGAAAACTATTATGGTTTTCCTCAATTCCCTGATAACTATGTAAACTTCTACAGAACTGATATTTTCTGTAACCCTGAAGAAAATGCAGCTTTCAGAGCTAAGTATGGAAAAAAACTTCCATGTACTTATGCAGACTGGGAGATTGTGGTTTGGGATGATATTTTTGATATCAATGAATTCCTAACACGTAAAAAAGGTGAAATGTTAGCTGGTAAACCACTGGAAGATGATATGTTTGGTGTAACATATCAAGCTGGTAAAGCTTACGATTTCTCTTCTATGCAAATAAATGGTTTCTTCTGGCAATACGGAGGAGATATATGGAGAGAAGATCAACAGCCTGACGCGCAAGCTATTGGTGTTGTTAATTCAGATATTAACGTTGCAGCTTTAACCAAATATTTAGACTTACTTGCAACCATGCATCCATCTCATAAGACAGGAGGTATGGGTATTTTTGAAATGCAAGCATTGTATTTAGAAGGTAAAATTGCTTCAATGATTAACTGGGTTGGTTTAGGAGCACCAGTTGTTGATCCAAATCTATCTAAAGTTCATGATATAACTGGCTATGCTCGTCAACCAGGAACAATGCAGGATGATGGCACAATATCTCGTTGGGCTAATCTTGGAGGTCAACCATTTGTCTTAACAACTTGGATGACTGATGATGAAATAGATGCAGCATTTAAAATTATTAAATGGTGGTTATCTTTCGATACCCAAATTGCAGCTGTTAAAGCAGGTGGACAAAGTTGTATGAAGAGTATTATTTACTCTGATGGATACAATGCTCTAGCTCCATGGAATGCAGCTTATGTTGCAAGTATGGACTGGCAAAAAGATGTTTGGCATATTCCAGAATTCTTTGAATTATTAACTCAACAACAAGAAGAGTTTGACAAAGCAATTACTGGTCAACAAGATGCTAAAACAACTTTAGACAATATCGCTGAATTCCAACAAGAGCTGTTGGAAGAAGTTGATAGAATTCAATAAATTATATTTTAAAAAAGCCCAATATTCTTATTGGGCTTTTTGATTAAATTATCCTATAAAGATTAAAGATTATGAATAACAAAAGTAGTGGATTTCTTTCCTGGTTTATGGACCCTAAGAGAAGAGGTCCAATGCTTATTGCACCAGCAATAATAGTTTTATTACTTGTAAATATTATTCCACTAATGTGGTCTTTTGGGTTAAGTTTTTTTAAATATAGAGCAAATACTCTCAAGCTGCCAAAGTTTAGCTGGTTCTATAGTTATGAAAAGGTACTAACTAAAGATAATATTTGGGAATCTCTTCAAACTACAGCAATAATTGTAGCTGGAAGTGTAGGACTTCAAATGATTTTAGGATTTCTTTTAGCACTTTTATTTGCATCACAATTTCCTCTAAGAAAAATTCTCCTTATGTTTGTATTAGCCCCAATGATGTTAAGTAATGTTGCTGTGGCAATATATTTTAAATTATTTTATGAACCTGAATTCGGTCTTTTGAGTCAATTTGTTCAAACATATATAACTGGTGAAATGTATGTGTTGTTATCAACTCCTGCTGGAGCACTTATTGGCGTAATTGTTGCAGATGCTTGGCAATGGACGCCGTTTGTTATGTTACTTGTTCTAGCAGGTTTAGTAAGTGTTCCTAAGCACCTTTATGAAGCTGCTGAAATTGATAGGATGAGTTGGTGGAGAAAATTTACTACAATTACGTTTCCTTATGTTAGGAGTTTGTTATTACTTGCGGTTTTATTTAGAACTATTGAAACAGTTAAAATTTTTGATTTAGTATTTATTCTAACTAATGGTGGTCCTGGAACAGCTACTGAAACTATTGGTGTTTTAGTTTATAGAACTGCATTCCAATTCTTTAGAACAAGTAATTCTGCTGCAATGGGCTATATCTTACTCTTTGCAGTAATTGTGTTAACAAGTTTATACTTGTATGTAATTAAGCAAAGAGAAAGTGAAGAGATATGAAGAAAAAAGCGATAGGACATGCCGGTTGGCTTTGGACTGGATTAGCTAGCATTGTAGCTTTTATATATTTTTTCCCAGTTCTTTTTATTATTTTAACAGCATTTAGATCTAGGATGGACACATTAGCAACACCTCCTAAATGGATATTTACTCCTACTTTTGAAAATTTTTATCATATATTCTTTAGAGCCATGGCAAACAGTACAGAGTATGTTTCAACAGGTTTTCATGTATATTTTTTCAATAGTATTTATATTTCTGGTATGAGCGTTTTACTAGCGCTTTTAATTGGTACTCTAGCAGCTTATGGATTTTCTAGGCATCCTTTGAGAGGAAATGATACTTATTTATTCATTATTTTAACTACAAGAATGCTTCCTCCCATAATAGTTATTGTTCCAATTTTTTTAATATTTAGAATAACAGGTCTAGCAGGAACTTATACAGGCATTATACTAATGTACACAGCTTTTAATCTTCCATTTTCTATTTGGATGATGAAAAGTTTTTTTGATGAGTTAAACACAGAAATTGAAGATGCCTCAAGAATGGACGGCGCATCTGAAAGATCAGTATTCTTTGGTATCTGTATTCCTCAAGTAAAAGCAGGATTAGCTGCAACATCAGTTTTTGCGCTTATATTAACATGGAACGAATTTTTATTCTCATTGTTGCTAACAAATAAATTGACAAGAACAATGCCTCCAGCAATGGCAAGGACTATTGGAGGAGAAATTAATGTAGACTATGGTCTACTAGCAGCCATGATTTGTTTATTTATAATTCCGATTTTCCTAATAACTTATCTTCTTCAAAATCAACTTTTAAGAGGTGTCACCTTTGGAACCATTAAAAAATAATGTCTACAATTGAATTAAAAAATCTTACTAAAGCATTTGATAAATTAATTGCAGTAAATAATGTTTCATTAAAAGTTGATGAAAATGAAGTTCTTTGTTTATTAGGACCCTCTGGTTGCGGTAAGACTACTACTTTAAGAATGGTTGCAGGTTTAGAAGTGGCAACATCTGGTGATATATTAATAGGTAATAATAATGTTAATAATTTAGAAACCCGAGATAGAAATTTAGCAATGGCATTTCAGTTTTATGCACTTTATCCAAGTTTAACTGTTGCAGAAAATTTAGCTAATCCACTTCATGCAGAAAATTTATCTGATGATGAAATTAAAAAAAAGATATTTGAGGTTGCTGATATTCTTCAATTAAAAGATATTATAAATAGAAAACCGCATCAACTTGCTGAAGGAGAAAAACAAAGAGTAGCTGTTGGAAGAGCCATTATCAGAGATCCACAATGTTTTCTATTTGATGAACCTTTAAGTAGACTTGATGTGCAACTTAGAGAGCAAATGAGAGGTCAGATAAAAGAAGTTTTATCTGATTTAAAAAAAGCCACAGTTATTGTAACACATGATCAACTAGAAGCTCTTACAATGGCAACCAAAATTGCAGTTATGAGAGATGGTTTAATAGAGCAAGTATCTTCTCCACACGATATATTCGCAAAACCAAATAATACATTTGTTGCTGGATTTATAGGCACACCGCAAATGAATATATTAGATTGTAAAATAATTGAAATTAATTCATCTATAATGAAAATTAATACATTGGGTCAAGAAGTAAAGATAGATTTTCAATCTCCATTGAATGTAAATACAAATGATAGTTATTTTATTGGCATAAGGCCAAGAAGTTTTGAAATTGTTGATAGTAGTGATTCGAATAATTTTTCTGGTAAAGTAGATCTTATAGAAAATATGGGTTCTGAAATTTTAGTCCATATCAGGATTAATGAATCAACTTTCAGATCAGTTTTAAGTAGATCACACAAATTAAAGATAGGAGATAGTATAAATTTAAAACCAAAATTAGGACAAGTGCATTTATTTAATAAAGACGGAAAGGTGATTAGAGATGAATAAATCAAACGAGGGTCTTACAAAAAAACAAGCTAAAATAGTTGAGAGAACTATAGTAGGTTTTAGTATTCTTTCATTGGTTTTTTTATTTCAACCATTTTCTATGACTTTATATGCTATAGGATGCGTAGCTGTAGTAGTTGGAGGGTTAGCTTTTAATTTAGTTCCTTTGTGTGTTGAAGGTGTAAAAAGTTCACAATTAATTAAGATAGGATTAATTATATTTATTATATTAATTATTGTAGCATTAATAGCTATAGGTTCAGGCCATTTATATGGTTACTATTTAGAGTCATCACGCTAATCAAACTCATGTTTCAAGCATGAAATATTCATTTGAAAAAAAAGTAATAGCTATAACAGGAGCTGCGAACGGTATTGGAAGAGCCGCATCAATCTTACTTGCTAAAGAAGGTGCCACAATAATAGCAATTGATAAAGATATAATTGCTCTTAAAAAATTAAAAACAAAATTAAAAAAAAATGGTATATTAAAAAATATCAATTGCACTGATATTGATGAAATTAGTACAAATTTGAATGATATTAAGAAAATTGATGGTCTAGTTAATTGTGCTGGCATAGTTCCACAGGGTGATTTAATGAACTGCACAATAAAAGATTGGAATAATACTATAGAGACAAATTTAACTTCTGTTTTTTTAATAACTCAATACTTTATGAAGTTATTCTTAAAAAATAATCAAGGATCTATAGTAAATATTTCTTCAGTTGCCTCATCTATAAAAGGAGTGAAAAGAAGATTTGCATATTCTGCTTCAAAAGCTGGAATAATAGGTTTAACTAAATCTGTTGCAGCAGATTATGCAAAAAAAGGAATTAGATGCAATGTTATATGTCCAGGAACTGTTGATACTCCCACTTGGAGAAAAAGAGTATTAAGCGCAAACAATCCTATACAAGCAAGGAAAGACTTTAACTCAAGACAAATTATTGGAAGAGTTGCAAAACCAGAAGAAATTTCGGATTTAATTTTATTCTTGCTAAGTGACAGGTCATCATTTGTCACTGGATCTGTTTATAACATTGATGGTGGTATGAGCTTATAATGAATGGAGATCAAATATTTAATTCAATTAATAATATACAAATTATTATTAAAAATCATAAAGAAGAAATAGAAAAGCTAGACCAAGAAATTGGTGATGGTGATCATATATTTAATATTTTAAGAGGTTTAGATGAGATATTAAATTTGAAAGAAGAATTATTGGACAAGCCTGTTAATCATATATTTAAACAATTAGGAATGAAAATAATGACAACAGTAGGAGGTTCATCTGGTGCTTTATTTGCTACATTATTAATAGGGATGTCAAAAAAATACAGTTCAGATTTAAGTGATTTAAATAATCTATCCGAAATGTTTTTTGAAGGTGTTCAATCAATGAAAAAAAGAGGCAAAGCAGATGTAGGTGAAAAAACAATGCTTGATGTTTTAATTCCAGTTTCAAATAATTTAATAGAATTACAAAATGAAACAGATTTTGAAAAAGTTGCTAATAATATAAATAATGTAGCCAAAGATGGAATGTTGTCTACTAAGGATATAATTGCAACTAAAGGAAGAGCTTCTTTTTTAGGGGAAAGAGCTAAAGGTCACATTGATCCAGGTGCACGATCTTCTCAACTTGCTATTGAAGCTATCTGTAATCAGTTTATAAATAAATAATATGAAAAAATTCGTTAACGAAGTAGAAAATATTTTAACAGAGAGCTTAACAGGTTTTGGAAAAGCACATTCTGATATTATCGATGTTAGATTATCGCCTGATTTTGTTTTTAGAAAAAATAAATCTCAAAATGATAAGGTAGCCCTTATTTCTGGTGGTGGCTCTGGTCATGAACCTCTTCATGGAGGTTTTGTAGGTTATGGTATGTTAGATGCAGCTTGTCCAGGTCAAGTTTTCAGTGCTCCAACTCCTGATCAAATGGAAGCTGCAGCAAATGAAGTTCATAAAAACAAAGGGATTCTCTTTATTGTTAAGAATTATTCAGGAGACATTATGAATTTTGAAATGGGTGCAGATATGATCGAGCATGAAAATCAAACCATCATTGTGAATGATGATGTTGCAGTAGAAGACTCAACCTTCACAACTGGAAGAAGAGGGGTGGCTGGAACAATGATAGTTGAAAAAACAGTAGGAAGTTTAGCTGAAACTGGAGCATTATTGGAAGATTGTAAAATTTTTGGAGATCATGTTAATAAAATGACAGCGTCAATGGGCGTTGCATTTACTAGTTGCACAGTTCCAGCAGCAGGTAAACCAACGTTTGAATTATCAAATGATGAAATGGAATTTGGCGTGGGTATACATGGCGAACCAGGCAGAAGAAGAGAAAAAATAAAATCTGCAAATCAATTAACAGATGAAATATTAGAGACAATTTTAGAAGATTTAAAACCTGATAATAATCAAGAAGTATTATTACATGTTAATGGTTTTGGAGGAACACCTCTTATGGAACTTTATCTTTTATTTGAATGTGGCCAAAAACTACTTGAGAAAAAAAATATAAAAGTATCTAGATCTCTTGTTGGGAATTATACTACATCTCTTGAGATGGCTGGTGGTTCTTTTACCGTAACTAAACTTGATGCAGATATTGCAAAACATTGGGATAGCGCTGTTCATACACCTGCTTTAAGATGGAAGATGTAGTGTATGAATAGTTGTTATACTAGACTATAAATTTTTTTTAAAATTATTGTAGACTTAATTAGTCTATACAATTAATGCATTCTACAAATATGAGTGATATAAAGTTAGCTATGGCAAGAAGACTTAGGTCAACGCCTTATACATCAAGAATAGAAAAACAAGGTTTAACATCTTACACAATTTACAACAGGATGAAACTTCCAGCTGGGTTTAAGGACTCACTAATAGATAGTTATTACCATTTAAAAAGAGATGTGCAGGCTTGGTGCGTTTCAGCTGAAAGACAAGTAAAAATAGAAGGTCAGGATGCATTTCAACTCGTACAATTAATGACATGTAGAGATTTATCTAATTCAAAAGATAAAAGATGTTATTATGCTCCTCTTATAGATTCTCAAGCTAGACTAATAAATGATCCTGTAATACTTCGAATTAGCAAAAATGAATTTTGGCTTTCAATTGCAGATAGTGACGTATTATTATGGGCAAAAGGATTAGCAATCGGAAAAAATTATAAAGTTACAGTAAGTGAGCCAGACATAAATATTTTAGCAATACAAGGAGCAAAAAGTTTATTATTAATGGAGAAAGTTTTTGGAAAGAAAATTACAGAATTAAAATTTTTTGGATTTGATTATTTTGAATTTAATGGAGTAAAGCATTTGATAGCTAGATCCGGATGGTCAAAGCAATCAAAATATGGTTATGAGATTTACTGCAAAGGAAATGAGGGTTTGGAATTATATGATCATTTTTTTGATATTGGTAAAGAATATAATATTAAACCAGGATGCCCACATTTAATCGAAAGAATAGAAAGTGGATTACTCTCATATGGTAATGACTTTGATGATTCAAATAATCCACTTGAAGTTGATTTATTTCATAAATTTATAAATTTAGATACTGAAGTTGAATTTCTTGGAAAAGATAAACTTAAAAAAATCAAAGCTGAAGGTGTTTCACAAAAATTAATGGGTATAAAAATTAATCATGATCAAATTAATGTTTCTGATGCAATTGAAATAACAATAAATTCTAAAAGAGTAGGGGAGTTGCGTTCAGGTTGTTTTAGTCCAACTTTTTCTAAAGTAATTGGCACAGCTATGATAAATAAACCTTTCTTTGAGACAGGTACACAGGTCGAAATTGTTATTGATAATGAAATTAAAACTGGAGTTCTTTGTAATTTACCTTTTGTGTAATTACTAATATGTCTAACAAAGATATATTTTTAGCAATTTTAGTTCCCTGTGTATTAGGTTTTGGTTTTGTAATTGCCAAACCTGCTATGGAGTCATTTCCTCCAATATTGCTTAATGGTTTGCGTTGGTCGTTATCAGGTTTGATAATGTGCTATTTTTTTCCATTTCCAAAAAAATTTATAAAACAAATGTTTATCATCTCAATAATTGGTGGAACAATTCAGTATTCGCTGAGTTTCTATGGATTAAAAATACTAGATGGAGCTTCAGCAACCCTTTTTGTTCAGGCAGAAATTCCATTTGGTATTTTAATAGCATATTTTTTACTTGGAGAAAAAGTTCCACTGAAAAACATTATTGGATTAATTATTGCTTTTGTGGGTATAGCTATATTAAGTGGAAATCCCAATTTAGAAGGAAAGTTAATAGGTGTAGCACTCATTCTTTCGGGCGCTTTTTTGTGGTCTTTAGCGCAAGTTTTTGCAAAAGATGTTTCAGAAAAAATTGGAGGACTTGCACTTACAGCATGGTTAGGTATTTTTTCTGGCCCCCAGTGTATTGTTGCTTCATATTTTATTGAGGGTAATACTTTTGATTTTATTTACAATGCTACAACTGAGGCTTGGATGATAGTAATTTATTTGGCAGTAGGAATGAATGTTATAGGGTATAGTTGTTGGTACAGTGTTCTTTCAAGAAATCCTGTAAATAATGTAATGAGTGTTTTATTATTATTCCCCGTAACAGGTTTGTTAACATCAATATTTATTTTAAAAGAAACTCCAAATACATATGCTTACATTGGTGGAGCAATAATAATATCTGGTGTAGCAATAATATTAATTAATAAAAGAATAAAAAATCATCCTTAAATTTTAATATTAGTTATTTATTAACAATATTTGTGATATGTTAATTACTATATGTATTCTGTAGTAAATATTTGTATAACATCTGAGTTTGGAAAAAAAATGAAATCTATTAATTCAATTAAAGTTATTGCAAATAAAGGCATCGTAAATGATAGATATTTCAAAGAAAATAATGATAAAAATAATCAAATTACACTTATAGAAAGTGAAAACGTAGATTATTATAACAAAATTTCAGGTACCCATTTACATCCTACAGATTTTAGAAGAAATGTTATTACCAAAGGTATTAGTTTAAACAAGTTAGTAGGTAAAGAAATTTTAATCGGTGAGGTAAGATTAAAAATTCATGATTTATGTGAACCTTGTAGATATTTACAAGAATTATTAGGTGAAAAAAATTTAGTAAAGAAACTCTTAAATAGGGGTGGGTTAAGATGTGAATTACTCACTAACGGTAACATAAATGTTAACGATCCTATAAAAATATTATAAATTAAATTCTATGTTTATAGTTTTATTAAAAACTTTTCATTATCTAGCAATTTTATTTGCTGGAGGAGTTTTGGTAGGAGGGGGATTAATCCAAGCAGTTTTTACACGTGCAAATCAAGTGCCTGATATTAATGTAAGTAAAGTTTTAAAAATATTAGGTTATCTTGGATTAGGTGCGTTAATAATATTATGGATAACAGGGATACTTCTCTCAAACGTTATATATGGAGGTTTTGCAATTAATACAGCATTTACAATTAAAATTATAGCTGCAGCATTTTTATTAATCATATCATTTATTGTTAATATTCATGTTTACAACTCCAGTAAAAATCAGAAGCCACCTAATAAATCTATTATGAAAATGGCAACTATGTCTGGAAGATGTCTTGTTTTAATAGTTTTAGTTACAGCAGCTATTGCTTTCAAATAACAATTATAATGTACTTGTAATTTATTAAATTTTTATATGCGACATAAATATCATGTAACAATTAGTATTGCTGTTTTTTTAACTTCTGGTTTATGGGGATTATATTGGATTCCACAAAGGGCACTTCAAAATGGTGGACTAACTGGTGGATGGGGAACAGTTGCGCAATATTTAATACCTCTCATTGTATTAACTCCATTGATTATATGGAAATTTATAAAAGGTAAGCCAACTGGTTTACATTTGCCACTTATAGGATTATTTTTTGGAGGAGGTATTGCTTGTTATGCTAATAGTTTTCTCTTTACCGATTTAATGCGAGTTTTTATTTTATTTTATTTAATGCCCGTTTGGACAACTTTTTTTGAAATAATTTTTTTCAAACAAAAACCTAAATGGCAAAGGGGGATAAGTCTTTTCTTAGCTTTATTAGGCTTATTGATTGTGTTTGGTCAAGATGGTAATATACCAATACCAGTAAATGTTGGTGATTGGTTAGCTTTATTTGGTGGTTTTCTATGTGCAGCAGGGGCTATTAAATTAGAGGAAGCAAGTTCTGAAGATATAACTTCACTTTTATATTCATTCTTTTTTTATGGCTTACTAGTCACTATATTTACATCACTTATCTTCTCAGACGATTTTGGTCCATTTCCATATATTGTATCCTGGATATCAATGTTACCACTTCTTATATTATTGTCTCTTGTTTTTTTTATTCCATCCAATATTGTCATTTTGTGGAGTCCAAGCAAAATAGGGGCAGGTCTTTTCTCTATTCTTGTACTATCAGAAATAATTTTTGGAACAGTAAGTGCTGCAGTATTATCCAATGAAAAATTTGGTTTGCGTGAAGGCATTGGTGGAACATTAATGTTTTTGGCAGGATTTACTGAAATATTTTTAACTAAAAAAAATTAAGATTTAGAAAGCTCTATAGCTAATATATCGTTTTTTTTTAATTTTCATTTACTTTAGAGGTTTATTTTTAATATCTTGCTCAGATATTTGTGTATACTCTGAAATCATTTGTTCAGTTCTATGACCCGTTTTTTCCATTATCTCTCTATAAGAAAGACCATCATCGTGAGCTTGACTTATTGCGCCAATTCTTAAAGAGTGACCAGAGATTTTTAAAACATCATTATCACTATACCTAGCATCCTCAGCTCTTTTTTTTAAAATTCTTACAAAACTAGTTGGTGTTAGGTTTTTAGTTAAATCTACTTTATCTGATTTATTAATATTGAAAAAAATGTAGTTATTTTTATGATCATCATTATTGATTTCATAATTGATAGAATTAAGCCATTCTAGAAGTGCATTTACAGGACATAAAACATCTTTTCTTGAGTGAATATAAACCTGTCTGCCTTTGCCTTCGCGATCTGTTTTGCTTTTTTCAATTGAAATGGTTAGTCCTCCATCATCATTTAAATAAAGATCTTTAATTTTAAGATCAAGTATTTCAGATCTTCTTGAAAAGCTAAAATAAATTAATAATATTAATGACTTATCTCTTTTATCTCTTATTAATTTAGCTTTATTATTTTTTTCATTAATACAATCTATAATTTTTTTTATATCCTTTGTTTTCAAACCTTTTGCTTTTGTTTTTTTATTAATTGAAGAGTCATTTGTAAAACCGGCCATTGTTTCAGAAATATCTTCTTTTTTTCTATTAATTATAATTCCATTTTTTTTAAAATGATAAATGATTGCAGCTAATTTTCTTTGAAGTGTATGAGCTTTAAAATCAGTTGTTTTATATTTAGATTTGTTTGGAAGAGGGGAATAAGGGTTATTAAGATAATTTTTTCTGTGTTCTAATTGACTTATCCCTTTTGTGTATTTTCCATAAGAAGTACTTTCTTGATCATCATCTTCATTTGTGTCTTGTAACCAAGTTAGATAATTTACTAATAAAATCTCAGCTTCTTCATCATCTTTTACATTAGCTGGGTCTATTTTTACTTCTACTTCAGGACTTTTCTTACAATAATTTACAAAACCTCGCCAATCTGCTGCATAAGCTCTTAAAGTATTTTCAGATTTTGATCTTTCTTTTCTTTTAGAAACTCTAGGTTTTAATTTAAATCTTCCCATAAATCAATAAATATAATGTATGATAATTACACTTATCATACGTAATGTCAATTATTAATAAATTTTGTATATATTTCAATAATATATTGTATTTATTTAACTAGAATATTTAGATTAGTAAAAATATATACTATATATTCACACGTGAAATATATATATACTAATTATAGATAATTAAAAAATGACAGTTTTGCTAAGATTGAGTAATTTCTATGAAAAGATACAATATAATTATAAATTGAAATGAAATTAATAATTTTAACATAAGTCTTTTTTGGCTAATTTAAAATATAAATAATTGAAATATATGAATAAATTATGGTCAATTTGATAGAAAATATTAAAGTAAATAGTAGAATTTTTGTTTTAAGTGGTGCTGGGCTTGATGCTGAAAGCAATATCAAAACATTTCGTGCAAGTGAAGGGCTCTGGGAGGGTCATGATGTCTACTCAGTGGCACATCCCGACGGTTGGGCTAAAGATAGAGATCTTGTTAACTCATTTTATAATGAAAGACGCAGACATCTACTCTCCTCTTCTGTTAAACCTAATGATGCCCATTATGCACTTGCTGAACTTGATAAATATTTTGAGGTTAATATTATTACTCAAAACATTTCTGATCTTCAAAATCGAGCAGGTTCAAAGTCTGTAATACAGATGCATGGATCACTTTTGGAAGTTTTTTGTGAAAATGATAGATCACATGTTTATAAATGGGAAAAAGATCTAACAACAAAAGATTTATGCGTTGAATGTGGAGGCTCTCAACGAGTAAACGTCGTATGGTTCTCAGAACCAGTATTGCATTTAGAAAAAATTCAAAAATTAGCAGCTAGTTCTGATTTATTTGTATCCATTGGAACAAGCAACCAGGTTTTTCCTGCAAATTCATTAGTAACAATGTTTAAACAAATGAATAAACCAACAGTTGAATTAAATTTAGAAAAAACAGTAAACAGTGAATTATTTGATTATGGTATATATGATAAACCCGCAACTAAGTCAGTTGTTGAATTAAAAGATAGTTTAATAAAAAATATTTTAGAAAATTAAAAGCCTAAATCCATTTGAAAATTTTTAACTTTTTTTCCTTGAAGTGATTTTATTATATTTTTTGCAATAGCATTAATAACACTTACGCTTACACTATTACCAAACTGTTTGTATATTTGCACATCTGACATATTTGAAATTTTAAATGATTTTGGAAAGCCTTGTAATCTCTTAGCCTCAACAGGCATTAATTTTCTTGGATTACCTGAGCCTTGTTGAATCAATATCTCACTACCATCTTTATAATATCTTGCCGAAATAGTATTTGTATATTCTGATCTGCTATTTACGATACCATATCCAAATCCTTTTCCATCAATTTTATTTTGTTTTTTTCTTCTTTTATGCCCTTCCCAAAGTTTATTGGATATAAAATATTTTTTTGGGACTTTGGATTTTGGTTCTAGAATGTCCCCCACTCTGGTTTTTTTGTTGATTGGGCTTGGCCATTCAAATTCACATTGCAATTCTTTCAAAAATCCAACTATAAATATTCTTTTTCTATTTTGAGGTAATCCAAAATCTTTTGAGCACAAAATTTTTGGATACGGAACTATATATCCAATTTTGTTAAGATTTCTTAAAATTACCTTGAGGGTATTTCCATTATCATGTCCTTTTAGATTAGATACATTTTCTAACAAAAAAGCTTTTGGTTTTTTAATTTTAAGTATTCTTAAAATATCATAAAATAATGTCCCTCTTGTATCATCAAAACCTTTTTTTAAACCTGCTTGTGAGAATGGCTGACATGGAAATCCTGCTAATAATAAATCATGGTTTGGAATTAATTTATCAAGATCCTTAGTTTTTGGAACGGTAATATCGCCGTATGGCTCCTGACTAAAGTTAGCATAGTATAATTGACAACAATATTTATCTATCTCTGAGGAGAATACATTTTTATGTTTAATTTTAAGAAATTTCGCTGCCTGGTCGACACCTATTCTCATTCCACCTATTCCAGCAAATAGATCAATAGTTTTAATTGTTTTCATTAATTCTTTTTATAGATGACTTTATCCTTTTTTTAAAAAAAATTTCAAATGAAAAAACAGTAGATGTATTTTTAAATTTATTATTTTTTATTTTTTCTGGAACAACTATTTGAATTCTATTTTCTTTTGCTGTTTCTACTTTTTCTTCAGTTAAATCTTCACCTAAAGTAATAATATACGCTTCAGGTAAATTTACTCTTAAAACCTCCTCACCAACTTGTTGCCATCTTTCACGAAGAGTTGTTTTTTGAGACAAGAGTATACAGTTTGAAGGATTTTTTTTGTATTCTTGTATGCTGGGAATGATTGTATCTATCTGTTTTCCTAAATTGATACTTTTTTTTCCTATTTTTGTTAAAAACTTTTTTTTGCCAATTTTTTTTTGACTATCATATGCATATTTAAATTCATCTAATATATCTTCGACTATTAACTCTAGCATTCTTCCTGATCTAGATTTATTTGATTGGGAGTCACTTTTAGTTAGCCAATATATTTCATCATAATTGTTAATTACATTATCTATAAACGATGCACTGTCGTTAATTTTTTTAATTTTAACTAAATATTCTAAAATTTCTTTTCGAAATTTTTTTTGATCACTTATCATTAATTGATATGATTTAGAATAAAGTTCATTTACATAATTTGAAATTTTTCTTTTTTTTTCAAAAATTATTTTATTAGAGGTAATTTTTTTTGATTCTTCTAAATATTCATTTGGATTTTTCATGTACTTTGTTCTTAGTGACTTTATTTTCTCTTTCCATTTATCATCCATAAAGATTGCTCCCTTAAATTTTAATAATATTATTTTCTATTGCTAAATCAATGATTGCAACTGCTTCCTCTGCTATCTTTGGAGTTGGTTCATTGTACCACTCCTCTGCAGCCATATCTTTTAAGGTTAAACACATTCCGTGAAATTCTGAACCAAGATCGGGATCGTCTTGGATGAATTTAGCAATTTTTAGCCAACCTTTTACAGAAATCAATTTACATTTTTCACTATTTTCATAATAATCTTCTCCATATACTTCTGTATATATTTTTGTTTTTGTAGTTGAGGTTATCAATTCAAGTGGTAAATTAGTCTTTGGAAATTTAATACCCTCTTTTTTTAATTCTCTCCAGCATTCACCTTTTTTAAGCCATTCACCTGGGTTTAATTCACCTGCTGTCTTTCTAAGAGAAAGATTAATATTTTTAACCATATTAAAGATAAGTTCAGATAGTTCATCAGAAATTCGTTGATCTTGCCAAATAGCAGAGAAATTAAATTTTTGTTTTGATAAATAAGAAATCATAGAAATTGTGTAATTACAAATTTGCGATTTATAAGCTTTTAAATTTGTTTCTTTAATTATTTTCTCTACGCTTCTATATAAAATTCCTTTTGAAATGATATCTTTATAATAATCTTCATTTATTATTTTTTCTTTAACTGCCTCAACAGCATGATCATTCATAAAGTAAGTAAAATTTTTTTGGACACCTTTACATACCTCGTGTGGAAGACATTCCCATGCATTATGGTATTTAGCGATTTCTTCTTTTGATATCTTTCTTGATGCAGGAATAAGAGTATTAAATCTTTTTTTTCCTTCAACTGATGATGAGTGTTTATGTTTTTCATTTTGAAATTCACCAGTTTTTCTCTCAAAAAACCATCTACCACTTTCTCCTGGAATAAAAATTTTTCTACTTAATTCATCTATTTTTTTAAGATAAATATTATCAGAATGAAAATCAGATTGCTTTACAGCATTTTGGCTATTTGAATATCTTGAAATAAGTGGAACGAAATTTCTAATATCTTCTTTTTGAATAACTGATATTTTTGCAGGAATAGATATTTCATCCAAATCTATATCATCATTTTTTTTGGCACGGTGTATACTAGCAGTAGTTTGACCACCATTAACAATTTGAAATCCTACTATTTCTTTTATGTATTTGACTCCATCTTCAACAACAAATTTAATTTTTTCTGCAGTTGCAGCAATACCATTATTATATGCAAAAAACATATTGGGTTCTTCAATAAGAGTTGTTCTGATACCTTTATTAACTTTACCTGAAACTTGAAGAAAAGAACGAACATTTAGTTCCATTAATTGCGATCCCCAATATTCGTATAGTCTATAAAGTGTTTCGCCCGGAATGATAGCTAAGTAACTCTCAACTTTTCTTGGATTGGTAGCAGATTTGACACATTCAATTTTATCTTTTGAAAGATCAAATTCTACATTGATTTGATCTGATATTTTTCCAATTACTGAATATTGATATAATTTACCTAAATCAATAAATTCAATTACGACATCTATTCCTTTAATCTTATCAGTCACTTTTGTTTCAATTGGGCAGATACTATCAGCAAGAACGTACATATTTACCTTTTTTAATTTTTTGGCATTATCTTTTATTGATCTAGCTATTGAGTAAACATCTGTATTTTTTGGCAATAAACCTGATAGTGAAGCAAGGGAGTCTTTAAAAAAAGAATGTAATTTTTTAGCTTCAGACTTCAAAATTTTTGAATCAATCTTTTTTGGCTCAATAGAATCAGAAAAATTACATACAAAAAGATCTAATGCCTCTTTATTGTTATAACTATTTGAAGCATTAATTTTATATGTTGTGTGTTGAACTTTTTTTTCAAAATGGATGACTTCATAATCTTCGATTATGCCGGCATCATGCATTATTTGGCAACTGGCAATTACAAAACCATTTTCCTTAAATGGATCTAGCTCAATTGCGCTATTATGAATTTTATATGAAAAATTTTTAATTTCTTCCCTATATGACATTATCAAATTCTTTCTTTATCAATTCATATCCAACTATGTATTCTTCACAGTTGTTTAATTCTATCCTATATTTTACATTTTTTACACCTCTCAGTAATGACGAGGGTAGAATTCTTGGGAAATTTTTTTCTATTTTGTAAAAATAAATAACATTTGACTTAAATGTCTCAAGATAATTAAATGATTGTGAGTCATAGTAACCATACTCATTTAAAAGTTCATTAAACTTATTCATCAGACCTTCTTCTTTTGAGTCAATTATTTCTCTTAATTTTAGAACCTTTTCTGAAAGACTTTCTCCAGTACTGGATCCTCTAATAATTTCCAGAACAGATAAAAAAAGATTATTTACTCTCTCATTATTTAATTGGTTTTCATTTGTTATATTCACGTCAAGTGCAGGAAAATTATTAGTAGATTTTACTTCAAGAGAAGTACCCTTAATTGTAAAATCATGAAGTCCACTTTTTGGGCCTCTCCACATATCTAGAGTTTTTGAAATTCCATAATAATTAAAAAAATATTTTTCCATTATTTCAAGTTCGGAAAATAATCCCTGTTGTTGATTTATCAACATTCCAGATTTTGAATATTTTTCAAAAAAATCGATAAAGAGTTTTATTCGCTGAATTAAAATATGATAAAAATCCTTATCATCATCAATATCAGTTATTTTCTGGATAAATAAATCAACTATTTCTAAAAAAATTTCTTTAAATTTATTATCCTTAAGAAAGATTATGACTTGAGTTATTTTATTATCATTTTTTTTTATTTGATGAATAACTTCAAAGCCTTTTGACTCAAATTTATTTTCAAATTTAACTATACTACTTGGAACTTCAACGATTAGTGTAATAAGTTTTTCAGGAGCTTTATATGCTGCAAAAATTCTATTTTCATTATCAATAGGTAGTTTTTTTGCTATAAAACCATCTTTTTGTTTTGAAGGATTAATGGTATTTAAAGTATTTTCATATATTGAAAATTTATTCTTCTGCAAATAACCTCTCTTGGTCTTCTTTTAATACTAAATATCTTTTTCTATCAGATTGACCCATTTGAGGAAAAGAAATAGCTAAACCAATCATTGGTATTTTTTTAGATGTATCATCTTTTTCATTTCCAATTATTGGATAAATTAAAAGTAATGGTCTTATTCCATTTTTATTATCATCAGAATATATATTTTCTTTGTGTGCTGAGCCTCTCGCCCATCTATAAAATAATCTTTTCGATTCATTCTTGTCCTTTTTTTCTTCTTTCCATTTCTTATTAGCTGCATTGTATTCTTCTTCATTCAAATCGAAACTTTCATGACCAGTTGATGATAGGGTTTGAATTCTATGCGTCTCCTTATCATTTTCTTTATTATTTGATGATCTTATGAAAGGCTTAATTGGATATTTATTTAAATTTTCATGAATATATAACTCACTTACAGGATCTGTAGAGGATAAAAGTCCAACTGACCAAAATTTTAATTCATTAAAATCTTTATTCATTGTTTTTATATAATAATTAATACTTTCAGGATGTACTTTTGTATTTTTTTCATGAAAGTTATATTCATCAAAAAATTTAATAATTTTTTTACTTTCTACATTTTTCCACAGATATGAATTTTTTTTCATATCTCTTGTTTCTGCAGTTTTCCCAAGTTCTGTAAGTAGTTTACTTACAATTTCTCTATTTTTTTTATTTAAATTATCTGGATTTTCATTCTCTTTATGTAAAACAATTGTTTGAGCAAACCAATTACTAAAATTTAAATCTAAGGTGGTTGTATAAATTGATTTTCTTTTGGAAGTAAGTCTAGTATGAGGATCTGTTTCAATCATTAAGATATAATTTGTTGGCGTTCTCTCTTGATCATTCATTTCTTCAATTTTAGATCTAAATTCATAATCTCTTTGTGCAAATTCTCTAAAATTACTTTCTAATTCTCCTGTTAAATAAAGTTTACACAAATCATCATATAAAGGTCTATAGCCAAACCATCTGCCCATTTGTGTCATAGTGTCAGTAAGTGGATTTTTAGCAGTTCTTAGAAAATAACTTATCATAAGGCTTTTTAAAGTAAGTCCTCTCGATAATCTTTGACCACCTACTGCAATAATATTTTTTTTCTCTTTTATGGATCTTGCATATTGTTTTTTGCTTTGCGCAGTTCCTATTACTGTCTCAACAACTGTTTTATTTAATTCAAGATTTTGCTTTATTATCTTGATAATATTTTCAAAATCAACATCTTCTCTGCCAATATTGTATTCATTTTTAATATTATTTTTAAAATTATTTTTCCAAATACTCTGAATTTTACTTAAATAAATTTCATTTCCATCAATAATTGACTCTAAATCCATTACATATGCTTGAATTTGATCAGCCACTTCAGTCGATACGGGAATATATCTAGATACATGTACTAACATGCTATTACCTTCATCATATCCTCTTAATTTTCGAATAGCACATGCAATGAAAAAGGATATTACTGCATCTTCAAGACTTGGTGGAATGATTTTATTTCTTTTATATCTAGGTTTATGTTCCATTAAATGACTTGGAGGCATCCAACCAATAGCATCTTTTTGATCAGGATCTTCACTTGGATCAACATAATCATGGATGTTAAATATAAAATTATTTAGATTTTCATCTTCTGAAAAAATTTTTCTTGAGCCAATATAATTACTCGGAGAAGGCAAATTAATTATAAAATCTCTTGGTCTAATATCATCACCTTCTCTATCTGTTTCGAGTTTACTTGAAATATATACATTACTGTAAGGTGTTGCTGTGTAGCCAACATAAGCAGACTTATCATAAGCCTTAAGAATACGACGAATTAATTTATTTGTTAATGTTGGATCATGATCTGGATTAGCATCATCCCCCCTTGTAATTCCAAAATCAGGATTTGTATCTATAGATGCTTGATCACACTCATCATCTATTAAAAGCAAGGGTTGATCTTCAACTTTGGGAACAAGAGTTTTTAATGGATCACCATCTATTGCCATGTTTTCAATATCTTTAATTAATCTATTTCTCCAATCCCAAGTAGAATCTTTATGAAAAGACCCGTTTGCTCTTGCTTCTCTCATTATCCACAATAAAATATTTTCTAAAACATTTACATTTTTTTTAACTATTAGAACAACTGGTGTATCTTGGCCAGGTTGAAAAACTCTTGCTCTATTAGTATTAAAATCACCTGGATCATCTCTTGTAGTTGTTAATTGGACTTCAGTTATGTCATCGTACCCATCTATTTTTCCTACGCCTACAGTATTATAAATTCCAGATGTTTGTGAATTATCCCTTCCGGTCACACCTTCTTCAATCCTCTCTTGTGTTTGTGATCTTAAATCATTTGCTAGACCACATAAAATAATGATTCTCTTATATCCTGCATCCAATGCTCTATTAATTAAACCAATATAATTTGCTGTTTTTCCAGCTTGGACCTCCCCTACCACCATTCCTCTAACATCCCATTCTTTGTCTTCTCTGTGAGGATCTTCAATATGTGATAATATTTTTGCACTCATTGACTCAATTTGAGCAAGAGATCTAGGAGCTATATCTGAAGATTCTTCCAAATACTCTTTATAGCGTTTAAAACGCTTAAATTCTATTTTACCCTCTTTTATTTTTTGTTCGAGCCATGGCTTATGATTCTTATTAACTTTTCTTGTAAATATAATTTCTTCACCAGTAATCTTTACTTGGAGTGTTTCATAAAGATCTTTAACAAGTAAATTTTTATCAACAGTCTCAATCCACTGTGGCCGCATTTTAAATAATTGATCAACTGTTTCTTCTATTAAATGTTCTTCAATGATAGTATCTTTATCGTCTTCTTCTGGTCTAAGAATGTCTAAGACACTTTTTTTAACTCTTTTATAATCTTCGCTACTCAATTATTTTCCTTTAATACATCTTCATCATCTGAGTTTTTATTATTAAAATCTATATTTTCAAGTGGTATTGTTGTTTCAATCACTCTCATAAATTTTTCAAATTCATCTCGATTTAATTTTTCTGAATCCATAATTTTTTTAACTAATTCATTTTTTCTATCAATTTTTGCACTCATTTTCCCATAATTATTTACAATTTGCCATGGAGTTACAGCTCCCTGTTTTTTTATTGGTTTTACTTTATAATTTTCCTTTTGTAATTTATCTAATTGATGAGCAACTATTGATGAAAGTTGATTACTTACATAGCCTGGAATGATTACACTATCTTTTTTCACATCAAGTCTCCAATCATTGTCATTCTTTCCATCATAATCAACCATTATTCGTAATCGATTATATTTTTCTTTGCCAATTATAGGCTTATTTCTAGTTGAGGTGATATTATGCCAACCTCCTGGAACTATTAATCTTTTTTTTCTATATACGTATATCCCCTGTCTATCAGTAGAATTACCAGTTGGTCCTCTAAAATTTTCTTCATCTAAAAAATGTTTTTCCTCTGGTAATATAAAAGACTGCACTAGGGTTGTACTGTCTTTGTATTGAATTTTTTGAGCTGGAGATGCTATTGTATGCATATGATTTTCATAAAAGGGGCTCCAAGGTTTAATAGGAAAAAGATTGCCTTGTAATGTAAAATTTATCTCATCTGCATATTTATGAAAAATCATTGAAATATGTGCTTTAGCTTTATTTCTTACTTTACCTAATATGCGGTGTTGCCATTTCTTATCATAAT
The DNA here is from genome assembly GCA_902595855.1 of uncultured Alphaproteobacteria bacterium. Taxonomy (GTDB): domain Bacteria; phylum Pseudomonadota; class Alphaproteobacteria; order HIMB59; genus CACPNW01. Next base: position 58,866 of record CACJRY010000006.1, on the reverse strand, counting down.
TTTCAGCTTCATATAATCTATCAAGATTTTGCCAGAGAATTACAGTGCCACTTTTCATTTTATCAAGTCTGTCAAAATGTGGCTGAAAACTTACTGAATAATCATCAGTAATTTCCCATTTGTCATGTGTTTGAACGTGATCTACATCCCAAGTATAGTGCTTGATTTTACCATGACTGCCCTTTGAAATTACAGTTAATTTTTTACATTGTGATAAAGAGGCAGACTTCAAACCAAATCCAAATTTACCTAAATCTTTTTCCTCACGTAGTTCATCTTTTGCACCCCAAGGCATGGCCTTCTCAACAATTTCATTATCGTTTAGCCCATCTCCATCATCACAAATAGAAACATAATTCTTTTCTTTATCTATACCTCCATCATATGTTTGAAAATCAATGTTTTTAGCATTAGCTTTAATAGAATTATCAATAATATCGGCAATTGCTGACTCTGGTGTATAACCAAAAGCTCTTAGAGCCATTATCATTGAAGCAGCACTTGGTGGTAATTCTTTGACCATTTAATCCCTAATCATTTCCTTCAATGAGTCTCCATAAATCCCCCATTCTTTTGCGCAGAGCTCAATAAATCTAATTTCATCTTCGTGAAGGATAAAATCAGCCATTGAGAGAACAAATAGTATTTTTAATAAATCCTGTTGCTCATTTTCATTCTTAATGCGCTTTAGTGAGTTTGCACAAATTTCATCAAAAGTTTCAGGTGAATTTAATACTTCACTTTTAATTGAGTTATAATTTTTTGACTCGATATTATGTTCCTTTAGTATTTTTCTAATCATCTTGTCTTCACTTTCATGAAATTCTTTGTCTGCAATAGCAACCAAAACAAGAATACGGATTTTATTGTCATCCTTAGAATAGTTTGTATCCATTTTAATTCCTTTATTTTCAAAGAAAAATATAACATTTTAAGCAGCATAAGAATACCCCATCATATGTTTTTTTAGTTCATTGAATGTTTTTTTATCAATTTGACTTACTCTTTGGAAAGAAATATTCTCTTCTTTTGCAATTTCATTGAATGTTTTGTCATAAAAATGTTTTTTTTCAAAAATTCTTCTGTCTCTTTGATTGATGGTTGATAGCCAAGATTTAATTTTACTCATTTGCTTTGATACATCAATATTGTGAGATGGGTCTTGATTTGTATTATCTTTCAAATGCATTTCATAAGAAAAATTATTCAATAACAGGTTTGTTGGGGATGTATTTTCAAAATTATGAGAATTTATATTGCTTGAAGGATTAATCTTAAAAGATACAAGTGAAACTATATCTTTAACTAAAGATATTTTAACATTGTTTTTCTTAGCAATTTTTAAAATTTCTGTATCATTAATTTCATTTTTTTCTTTTTGTAAATTTCTTAAATAATAAAATATTTTTTTTTCAACAGAACTTTTGCCAAGTGATACATTTCCAAAATTATTCTGAACAAAAAATAGCTCAATATAATATTTTATCCAATAAGGTGCATAAGTTGACAACCTTGCTTTTCCTGGGTTAATTTCATTTATAGCATGAGCTAACCCTTTAAAGCCTTCACTTTGTAACTCAAAAAATAATTCATTTTTGACTTTTGAAAATCTTATAGCAATTTTATTTACAATTTTTAAATGACTGTAAAAAAGCTTATTATAAGAAGATCTACACTTATTTTTTTTGAAATTATCAATAAGTTTTAACTCAACTGAATGAGAAATTGAATTGGATCTGGATTTATTCCAGATTTTGCTTTGTATAGACTCTGGGGCCTGCAGCGAGCCCACTGGATGTAAATGCATACCATGCTGCAATGTCTAAATATAATAATAGTAAAACTAAAAATTAATTCAAGTATCTTTTAGAGATTTATTTAATTCATCAATAATATTAGTAAAATCGACAATTTTTCTTGGGTTTTTTGCCATTATTTCTTCAATCAAGTCTACTTTATCTCCAGAAAAATTCCATCTGCCTTGCTGAATTTGCTTATTTCTTGATGAAAAAATATCCAATCCCATTCCAACATCTATAGATTTTGAGCTAGCTGAAAATAAGTAACGATTATGTGGACCTTTTCCTAACTCACTTTTACCTTTCTCCAGGGGATCAAAATAGTAAAGCTCATAATCAAGATTTTTAGTTTTTAATTTGTTAAAAATTACATGATTCAAACATTCCAATAATTTTTTATTATCCTCCAATAATCTTATTTTTTTCGAAACATCAGTTATATTGTTGTAAATTGGGAAAGGTTGAGGGGTAAAGATTTTAATATTAATACGTTCATCTTTTGAAATTTCTTTGCTAATATCTTCTATTGCAATTTTTAAGGCATTAAATCCATGCCACCATTTTTCTGTTTGGTCATTATAATCCTTTTTAAAGTCTTTATTCCCTATCCTCCATTTTTTTTCATCTTTGTCAGCTTCAAATTTACAAGAAATATTCCTTATCTCTTCAGTGCTCAAACCAAATTTACCTAAATTATAGTCAATATATACAAAATCTGATGTATCCCAAACTACTCGTTGATAATGAGCATTCAACTCATTTTGATTTAATTTAATTAGGTTTATCCCCTTTTCATGAATTTTAATTCTCTCTTTATCAATTTCATGTTCTTCAGAAAATTCATTTAAGGGAATTGATTTTTTAAATCTATTTTGTTCTTCTTGATCAGTTATTACAGCATCTAGGATAATTCCTGATTTGTAAATAGATTCAATAAATTCCTCAACTTTATCCTCTTCATAGACATGATTATGTCTATAAAATTTTCTTTTATCTTGAATTTTTTCTAAAAGATTAAATAAATAATCAGTATTTTTTAATTTAATAAATTCTTTAATGCTATTTTTAAGCCTTGAAATTATTTTACCTCCAGCATCAACTATTAAAATTATATTTTCATTATCAACAGATTTAAGTAATGATTTCAAATTTTCATAAGTCGTTTCATCAAAGCTCACTTCTTCTATTGAATAATGAGATAAAGCGTAGTTAAAAATCATTAGTCAATTAAATCCATTCTTTCTTTGAAAAAACCATGTGGCCACTCATCTCTAAAATTGCCAAATTTATCTAATCTTATTTCATCAACATAGTGTCCATCTTTATTTTTTCTGACACAATAAACTTTAACTTTTTCTTTACCAATTTTTCCATTTCTGATTAATTGCTGGCATTTTCTCATCATTAACTCACTATGAGTTTCAATAATAAATTTTTTATTTTTTGAAAATTGAATTAAAAATTGAGTTAAATCTATTTGAATCTTGGGATGCAGATTAACTTCAGGTTCTTCGAGTCCAATAATTGGATCTGGGGTCATTTTTGAAGATATATTCTTTAAATTATTTTGGTTTTTATTTGATAGAATTGAAACAGTGATTATTGGTATTAAATTTCGTATACCTGATCCAGCATCTGCTATGTTAATACGTACGCCTGTCTCTTTTTCAACAATATACATTATTTTTGTATCACTATTTTTTTCAATTAAGATTTCTGAATTGAATGCAGATGATAAAAGCCATTCATTTACTTCTTTTAATAAAACAGGATCATCACTTAATGCATCTACTAAATCAGATGTAGATTTACTAATTTCATTTAGTGATCTAAAACTTTTTTGTGTAGCCCTATAAACTCTCTCGTAACTCCTGTAACAGGGAATAAATGTAAAGTTATTTAAAGACTCATCTATTAGCGCATCGCAATGATCAATTATATCTTCAATATTTGAAAAAAAATTTTCTTTCGTAATATTTAAATAATCAATTAAAGTATTTTTTTTTCTTTCAAATACTGCTTTTGGTTTTGATGTTCCATAAGCGTAGCCTAATTCAATATTGAGTTGAAAATTATTTTTTAGGTTATCAGCAATATAGTCATAAAACTTTTTTTCAAAAGTTTTCCAATTTGTTTTAAATTTATTAATTGAAATTTTTCTAAAAACATCGGATAAATCATTAAAAATAACTATAAATTTCTTTAATTCTTCTGTTGTAAAATTTTGAAATTCATCGGCAAAAGGTTGCATTTTTAATTCATTTCCAATTTTTTCCATTTCTTTTGTTAAAATTTTATAAACAGTATTATCTAAATCTAAATCCACCCATTCAAGATATTTTTCTGTTGACTCAATAAATATATAATTTTCATCATCAATATTAAAAATTTCTTGTAGTTTTTTATTTAAATATGAAATGACAAAAGTTGATCTGTCAAAGGTATCGCCAAAAACATCGTCAATTTCTTGAGAGTATTCATTATCAAATAATTTTTTAATTATAGAATTTTTAATTCTTTTATTTTTTAATAAATTCTCAATTAAGTAAAATTCAAAATTATAAAAATCATTTTTTCTTTTAAAAAAATTAATAATTTTTTCAGTATTATTGGTTTTTTTAAAATCTAAATAGAGATTTTGATACTCTTTGATATTGTCTGTCGCAAATTCAAAAGTTTGTACTTTATTTTTATTTTCTATTATTTTTGAGTCTTGCAATTTTTCATCTTTTAACCTCTGATTAATTACAAAATCAATTTTTCTTGAATTTTTAAGAAAAAAATTATCATCTTCAAAATAATCTAAATTAAAAATATTTTTTAAAAATTTATAATCTTTTGAAAATTTTTTTAATGTAGCAAGATAAGTATTAGATCGTTCAGCAATTTTTATATCAAGAGAAAAAAGAAAATTATTTTCAATATAAAATGTAATTGCGCTTAGTTCGAATAATTTATCTTTATTTAATTTAAATTCTTTTTTTATTTTTACTTCTTTTGCATTTAATAAAGTTGACCCCTTAGGCTTATCAAGATTTGAATATTTAAAAGTGAAAGAATAGCTAATATACTTGTTAATGTTTTTATTTTGTCTTGATAGAATTTCTTCAGTTTTCCCTAAATCTAAAAAACCCTCAACATATGTTTGAATTGAATTGGGACCACTATATTTTAACATTTGTAAACTATTAATTATTGAAGATTTTCCAGAACTATTCGGACCAAATATTAGAGTTATGGGAGCAATATCAATTTTAAGAGGTTCATTAAAACCTTTAAAATTACTTATTTGAAAATTTTCAATCATTTAAAATACAATAGCAAAAAAAAAATTTCTTTCCACCACTAGAGATGAATAAACTTTTTATTATTATCTTCATTATCAGAAAAGAGAAAAAATGATAACTCAACAAAACACAACACTCCAGGATACTCTAATAGATAATCCTAAGAAATATAAAAATTTAACGATATTTCCTATTATAGGAAGAAATTGTTCAAATAATTGTAGTGTTTTTCACGATGCGATTAATGACAATTCTCTAAAAATCTCAGAAATTTCAGAAGAAGGATATGTACCTTCATTATATTTTACAAACAATAGCCCTTTTCCAATATTTATTATTGATGGGCAAACAATTACAGCACAAGGATTAAAGCAAAATAGAGTAATTACCGTATCTACTCTCCTACCCCCTAAAGAAAAAACTACTGTTAGTGTTCTTTGCAGTGAGCGAGGAAGATGGAGTAGAACTGATAGAGAATTTGCATCAAGAGACTCATCCATGTTTGCGAAAGCTCGTTTTTCTAAAATGGAAACTATGAGTTCTAGATCAGAGGAAGATTCAAATATGGCGTATGATCAATCTGCCGATCAACAACAAGCCTGGGAGCAAATTAATAGGAAGTTTTCAAGTTTCAATGACTACTCTTCAAGTGAGAGTATGCAAGATATTTATAAAAATAAAGAAAATATTTTAAAAGAATTTGAGAGTGAATTAATAATGCCAGAACAAGCTGTTGGTGCGATTTTTGCCATTGGTAATCGTGTACTTGGTTTTGAGTTATTTTCAAATCATGATCTTTTTTCGAGTCACTATACACAACTTCTTAAAAGTTATGCCCTGGATGCTATAGAAAAGAGATCATCTAATGCGACACCAAGTTTAAATGACGCCAAAAAACTTCTCAATGAAGCTGATAATTCTGTTGCTAAACAATGCAAGAATAATGGTTTAGGAAATTTATTTACGATTAACTCTGATAACATTTGTGCAACTGTACTTATTTTAAATGGAACTATCATTCACTTTACGTGTTTTTCTAAAAAAATGAGAGAGGAACTGTAATGTTGAATTTTATATTTGGTCTTTTTGGTAGTTTATTGTCGTTAATAATATCATTGATTGGTTTTGTCGTGCTTGTCTATTTAATTATCAAATGGTTATTTTAATGCCCAATAAAAAAGAAGATAATAATATTCAATGCCCTCACTGCTCTAAAGGTATTAATATCGAACAAGCCATCATTGATACCTATGTCTCAAGAGATAAAGAAAAAATAAAAAAAGAAACTGAAGTATCTCTTCGAAAAAAAATTGAAAACGAATATTTAGAACAGCTTAACGAAAAGGATAATGAGTTGGAAGAATATTCTAATAAGATTGTTGATCAAAATAAAATGAAAGCGAGAATCAAGTCTCTTGAACGCAAAAGAAATGAAATGGAGAGCGAAATTGCTCTAAAATTTGATGAAAAACTATCAACTGAACTTGATAAAAAAGAGGCAGTTATTAAGGAAAAAGACATCCAAATTAAACAAATAAAAGAGGATATGCAGAAAATGCAAACACGCGCCAGTCAAGGCTCGGTTCAGCTACAAGGAGAAGCCCAAGAATTACAAATTGAAGAGTGGCTGAAAGAAGAGTTCCCTGAAGATAATATTAATGAGATTAAAAAAGGTGCAAGGGGCGCAGACGTTATTCATGAAGTTCATTCAGCAGGATCTGTTGCTGGAAAGATGTGTATTGAAAGCAAGCGTGCAAAAGATTTTCAAAATTCTTGGATTGATAAAGTTAAAGAAGATTCCAAAAATTCCGGATGCATGATTTCGATAATTGTCACCAATGTCATGCCCAAAGGTCATTCGTCTGGTAAGCAATTAAAAGGTGTTTGGATTTGTACATTCACACAGTTTAAATTTTTAATTAATTCACTGAGATTGATGATACTAGAAGTAAACAACGTATTAAGTACACAACTAAACAGAACTGATAAATCATCCTTAATATTTAATTATGTGACAGGACATGAGTTTAAATCGGAAATGGAGTCGATTGTAGATACTTTTATGCGACTCCAGGATGATTTAGAAAGTGAAAAAAGATCACAGAATGCACATTGGACCAAAAGAGAGAAACAGTTGTCCATTCTTGTGAAAAACACCTCCAATATTTACGGTTCCTTAAAGGGGCTTGCTGGAAACTCTATTAAAACAATAGATAATTTAGATTTACCCAAAATAGAGAGTGATCATTGAAAATTAGTAAATCCAATCAATTAATAAAAGAAGGCAAACAAAGACTCCCCTATCTCGATAGAAATTTTCGTTATCATGCTATTCGTGCTGCAAGGTTGTGGAAGTATTTCTCTCCTTACAGACCAAATGATCTACTTAAGATGTATTACCACCTACTCTTCACAAAAATATTATTAAATTTGATCATGTTAAGGCGTTTTTTATACAATTCTATTGGTACTGTGCTTTTACCAACAAGCATGACGCCATTAATTTTTGTAATGAGCATTTTAATTACCTTAAATGTGAGTATTAAATTAGCACTGGGAGGATAAATGAAGTTTCATATAGAACTAGATCAACGTATATTTCAGCTGATAGCTATTTTGCTTGTAGCAATAACTCTTACAATATGTGTATCAGCAATATCCATTTTTTATATGGATTATGAGTATTATAAGAAGAAATTAGAACATAATACGGTGATTAAACCTGCTATTTCGACTAATATATGAACTCATTATTCGGTATAGATATAAGAAAAAAATTTAAATCATTAGATTTACCTATTGATAAACATGAATTATTTCACGAAGATATTCACTATAAAATTCAGCCAATTCTACCAAATGATTTTTTTACAGATTATACAGTTATTGTTGATAGTAAAAATGATGAAATCGACTCAATTATTGCAAAATCAAAGCAATTAATCCCTGTGTGGAGCGCAACTAATATAACGGCCCAAATGGAAGAGTATTTCTATGAAAAATACTGGAATATGTGTGAAATGGATAGCAAAGAACTTGGTGAAAATTGGCGATCAATTACTTTCTCCAATAAACAGGATAATATTGTCCCTCTTAAGCCTGAATTTCAAAAATACTGTCAGATAAAGGATTCTATCGACACTCAACTCGATATGATCTGTTTTGGTACTTCCAGTACTCTCAAAACGATTGAAATATGCCTTTCTCGTTTACCAAGACCTATTGTTGAAGAATTGGCTAATGAAGATGTTGAAGAGGATGAATATATAGAATTTGACGAGTCAGATATTAATTTTGACACAAAAGGACTTTAAATATTATTGATGCAAGAAGTAATTAGTAATTTCAATAAGTTAGAAAAGAAAATTGAAGAGATTTTCATCAATATTAATACTAATGCTAGAGTAAGAATTGTTCATGAAACTATCCACCCAGGAATCTACATTGTCTTTGGCAAAGCAAATATTAGGTCCACAATTAGAATATATCCTTCAGATAAAGAAAATGTATTCATTTATGCCATTGGCAATAGCCAAAAAAATCTCAGCACAACAGAGATATTAGAAAGATTTCCAAATGATTTAGAGAATATTTTAACTCTATTCGAGAGAAATATAACAACAGCGCCGATAGATTCTCTCCCAGCATTTAAAAAACAAAGACAAATGGAAATTAAAAATAATGAGAATAAAATTGATGAAGAAGATAAACATCTAGCTACCCTACCCGATGATGAATTTATCCGAGAACTTCGTCAGTTGACTAAATTAACCATAGAAAATCACAAAATAGACCAGAAACTACAAAATGAAAAAAAAGAAAGTCAAGTTTCATTTCTTGTTCATTCTTTCATTAATCAAGTTGCCAGATCATATAGAAAAGATGCCATAGTAGAAGCAAAGAAAGGTAAGAATAATCTCAGGTACTGCTTAAATAGCATTATTAGTTCAAATTATTTATTAAAAGAATTTAAATCTGAAGATATCAAAACTATTCTTGAAGAAAAATCGATTAAGGAGCGCTTATCAAATACCTTTAAAGGTTTTGAGTATTCTATTAATATAATTAATCAAAGCTTTAAGCCTCATGATATAGTTTTATCTCTAAAGTGGTAGATAAAATAAATTATTTGATTAGGAATCTGGTGCTCTATCCTACTGAGCTACGGGCACTGCTTGTTTTTCAATACTTTTTTCTAGTACGATTGAACCATTCATGTTCATGGTACCACCATTTATTTATTTTAACATATTCTAGATGGTTTTGCATTGATTAGAACTAAACAATCACCATTGTTGGTGTTAGGATGTATTTATAATGACAGATTCAAACCAAGAAGAAGATAAAGTTGACTTAATATTAGATTATGAGTCTTTTAACTCAATGGTCAAAACCAAAAAGAAATTTTACGAGATTAAAGATATTAAGTTTATTGAATATGATGAAGGAATTGATCTAGATAAAATTACTTGTTTCCCTAATCTTGAAAGTATGTACTTTCAAGAAGGATTATCAATACAAGAAATTCCATGGTCAAGGTGGGATGAAGATATAATAGATATTGAAGATAATTTTAAATGGGAAGAGAACATAATACCTTTTAATGAAATGAAAAACTTGGGCTATGAAAAATTTGATCCCATGAAAGGAATATTTAATTTAAAAAAACTTGAATGGATAGGTGGATTAGTCTTGGAAAAATTTACTGATCTTCTAAAAATTCCAAATCTAAAATATGTTGCTAGTTTATACATATTAGAATGTGATTATAGCGATTTTCAAAACATTAATGATAAAAAATTTGAAGATCTTAAAAAGATACTTTCAAAAATAGAGATACAAGAACTACGTATAAGATTTTTCAGTGGTAACATTTCTTTTTTTCAATTTTTAAATAAAGAAGAACTAGAAAAGATAACAATAGATGTGGCTTATAAAATTAATGACTTTGATTGTAGTTTTATTAACAATATGAAGAAAGAAATAGGTTGGCATTTCTTATCTATTAATCACTTTTATACTGAGGAAGGGGGCTACGTAACAAAAAAAATGATAATTGAGGATAATAAAGTTGAAAATAAACTTCGCCCTAAAGGCTATGCCTATATAAAATTTATATATGAAGATAAAAAAGAAATTCAGGGCGATGTTGATCCATTAACAATTAATTTTCCCATGATTAAAAATAATGACTGAAAGAGAAATAAAGTATCTAGAGAGCAGTTGTAATTGTGGCTGAATTTAGTCTTATAGATAATCTTGATTATGATGGAGATATTTATTTTTTTGATAAAAAAACATTTGAAGAAATAAAACAATTAGTTGGAGATAATACCAATATAATCTCTATCATTAAGAAACTAGAAGAAGATAAATATATAGAGTTCAAACGAACAGATGAAGAAAATGGTTTAGGGCTAATTACATATGCAGCTTCTAATAACGTGATTTTGTTTGATGATAAGAAAGATTATTATATTTCCACTACACATATTGAGGGTGTAGAAGATTATGACAAAGCAATTAAAATGGCTAATGTAAAACGCATTAACTATGCTGTTGGATCAATACAAATTCCATCAAAAGTAATGAGTGTAGTATGTTTAGACCAAAATTTATCATGGGAAAACTATGTTCAAAATAGAGATAATAAAATTATCCAATCAAAAAAAATAGATGCCTTTAAAAGTATAGATATTGATGTTCCAAAGGGAGAGATTACCATCAACTCAATATTTGATAAGTCATATAGAGAAAATTATGGATGGGAAATTATTTATCCAGAAACAATAGATTTTGAGACAGAATTACCAAATTACGAAGATGTAAAAACAGAACCACCTAATATTCATTTCCTTAAATTTGAAATTTGATAGTGTTTTATATTAATTTATTACTTTTTATAGTTAGGCATACTAACTATTAGATAAACAATTAATGGAATAACAAATAATAATCCTATTAAACTTAATAAAAAGATAAGTGGGCCTAATATTTTTGGTTCTCCCATAAAGTTAGCAACACACTGATCTTGCATGGTTCCGTATTCTGTTATGTAAGGATCATTATTGACCACATCTTCACAATATTCGACTGCATCTGAAAATAAAGGTGTATTAATAAAATCTTCAAAAAAATTAATTGGCAAACTAAAAGTAATCAAACTGAATAAAACTGGTATGGAAAAGAAGTAGAACCAAAAACTTTTTAGCATTAGTCTAGAACAAAGTAGTCAGACTGTATGTAAATATTAAATCCTGCCCAGATAGTCGTGAAGACGGTTAAGAAAAGAACCACATATAATATTTCTTTTAATCCTGGTGATGGTTCTATTGCTATTTTGTGTAAGTAGTACAACCACCCCCCTAAAGCTAAACTAGTTATCAAAAAAGTAATCATTGAAAAGTATTCTGTTTCTGCTGATGCAATACTGCTGAGTATTAATAAAACAAGATATGTCGAACTAAAAAGAAAAAAACGGGAAAGTGCAATCATGATGTCTCGAAGTAAGTGAGAGTATTTAATGGCACTGCGAAGGAGTAATAAATGAAATTTACGACGACAACATAATGAATATTCCTACTACACAGTGCCATAAAGATTTTTAAATTTCAAATTAGGCAAGTTCGAGGTCTAATTGTGTTCGTTTTAAGAAATATAAAATATTATTTTTGACACACTTTGGCCTTAGTGTTAGGGTTAATTTCTTTGAAGGTTTTTTTGGTGATTAAGAGAAAGGAAAAATGACGAATAAAATAACTGTGTCTATTATAGACGATAATACTTCCATTTTGACAACATTATCAATGCAATTTCAAAAAAAAGGTTACGAAACAATAACGTTTTCTAATCCAGAAAAAGCACTAAAATTTCATGAAAAAAAATCAGCTGATGCTTGGATTATAGATTGGCGTATGCCTGGCATGGATGGTCTAGAGTTTTATAAAACTTTATGCAATATGCTCAATCAAGATAGACTCCCAGCACTTTTTTTAACTGGACTTGATAACAATTTTATTGAGGAAAAAGCTTTAAGAGAATCTACAATCTCTGACTTCGTTTTAAAACCCTATTCCTTCAATATTTTATTAGCAAGATTAGAAAAAATCTTAAGTTTTTTTCAAATAAAAGAAAAAAGAAAGGTCTATAAGTTAGGTAATCTTCAGATGTTTGAAGAGCAGATTAACTGCCGATGGTTTGGCAAAGAGATAGAGTTGACGAAAACTGAATATGCTTTGCTTGATAAACTTGTAAAGAGACCACGTGTTGTAAATTCTCGGTCCCAACTACTTGATGTTTGTTATGCTCATAACTTAGATGTTACGGATAGGAATATTGATTCCCATATTAAACGTCTTCGTAAAAAGTTTCGCAAAGCAAAACCAGAAATTTCATTTAATCGGATTACAACTCACTACGGTACAGGATACGCGTGGTCACCACAATCAGCGTAAATAATTTCATAAAATAATCTTAGTCGTGACTTTTTTTCGACTAAGTTTTTTTATATTTCTTTTTTTGTGGCAGAGATAACTAAACGAATTGTATTATTTTTAATATCACTTGTATTAATCATATTATATCTTGTCTCTGCTACACCCAGCTATGCTGAAATAACATATGAATATGAAACAACAGAAAAACATTTTCGTTTTTATACAATTAAATGGATCGTTGAAAATGATGATACAAATCAACCTTATGTGTGTGGCACTAAAGTTTCCACTTTTGATATGAGTGGGAGAAAAATTGTTTTGGAATATTATTATCTCTTAAAAGAAAATAACGCAATTGTTACTCGTTTTGATGTCAGTGCTATACAAATGAGTGTTATGGATCCAGATTCAAATGAATTAGATGTCTATGACATCAAATTATATGGATCTATCATTACCAAAGATGATAAGGAAATTTTAGCGGGTATTCGTAATAATAATAGTAGTTATATGGGAGTTGGTACTGAATATGGTGAAATTGACAGAGAGGGAAATACCAAATTAATTAAAACTCTTTATAAAGGAAGATATGAAATTGAGTTATACACTATTCCAGGTGTTAGTTTTAAAGTACCTATACGAGTTAATTTACAATACCGAAAAGAACAGGAATATAAAATTGATGACTGTATTGCTCAATTAATTGTTCGATATAAAAAGGAAAAAGATTCAGGAATTTATATCAGTGAAGATTTTGTCCATAGAGTTGGATAAAAAATAATATATATACAATGTAATGTTTTTTTACCTTGTAACACCTTTAATATTAATTGCATCCAGTTCACTTGGTCTTCTTTTAAATCCTTCTTGGTCTGTCTCTCCTTTTATATGGGTTTTTATATTAGTCCCAATTATTGATTTGGTGTTACCATATTTAAGTAAGCAAGATGCAGACCTAAAAGAAAATGTGTTACATAATTTTTTTATTCTAATCATCTTGCCTTGTATCTTATTTTTAATTGTATTTGGGTTAATCGTAGTATCTGACTCAAGCATTAGTATCCTTGTTGCAGCTGCTTTAGGTGCCGCTGTTGGAATGTCAGGTGGCTCAATTGGTATTACTACAGCTCATGAACTGATTCATCGGCAAAATAAATATATGCGTGGTATCGGTGTTTTTTTATTAGTATTATGTTGTTATGGTCATTTTCGTATAGAGCATGTTTACGGTCATCATAAACATGTAGCAACAAAAGAAGATCCAGCTACAGCAAGAAGAGGTGAAAATTTTTATTTCTATTTCATTCGCTGTGTAATTAATAGTGTGATTTCTTCTTGGAATATTGAAAAAAATATACTTGATAAAAAAAATATCAGTACATTTAGTCTGCAAAACAGAATGCTTCATTATTTTGTATTAGAAATTATTTTTTTATTCATTGCGTTTTTTATTGCTGGTATTAACGGCTTAGTATTTGTTATCTTTCACTCTTTTGTTTCTATTACTTTACTAGAACTTGTAAATTATATTCAACATTATGGTTTAGAAAGAAAAATGGAGAATGGAAAATACGAGAGATTTACTGACCATCACTCATGGAATAGTCGTCATATATCAGCTAATTGGTCGACATTTAATTTAGGTTTACACACAGAACATCATCAAAGTGCTTCCAAGCATTATCCCTTATTATCACAAGAAGAAAAAGTAATTGAGATGCCAGCAAATTATTCCATTATGTTAATAATGGCTTTAATTCCTCCGATATGGTTTCTTGTAATGGATAAAAAAATAAATAAATTAAAAACATTAAATATTAATTAATGTCTAACTTAGTAAAGTATAAATTATTCTTATTAAATTTTAATAATATTTAAGATGATTAAAAATTTACTAAATTATCTTTTGTGATACGTTCCTCTTAACAAAGGAGGAAAAATGCTTGTAGGTAGTTGGACTCATTCAAGTTCAAAAGGAGTTGAGGCGTTTAATGTTGCATCACAATATTTTAAAAAACATGGTGCAGTGGGTGCATCAATTGGAAGTCTTCTAGGTAAAGACACTGGATTTTACGTAACTAATATTGGGTTTGAAAGTTGGACACATTTTGGAGATTTTGATGATAAAATTTCAAATGATGCACAATGGGGTAAAGATATGGATCCATATTTTTCAGAAACAAAATGGGAAACTATGAATTTTTATGAACCTTTAATTCATAATATGGAGTCTGATGCTGGTGTAAAACCTGTTTTTGCTCAGTGGATGTTTTTTCATCATGATATGAATATGATTCAAGAAAGAGGAGAAATTTTTATCAAAACCTGGATGGATAGCGGCGCTACTGGAGGATCAGTTGGAAGATTAATTGGAAAAGATGACGGCTCTTATGGATTTGCAGTAAGATTTAATACAATGAAAGAATACGGTGCTGCCCAAGATAAACTTAATGGTGAAGAATTCTTTTCTAATCACCGAGATTTTTTAGATGTTATTGATTGGAGAGGATTTACTCTTATGCGTATTTTGGAGACAACTTGGGATTAAGTTTTTCTAAATTAAAATGAGTTTTTATAATGCTGGGATATTTAATCCCAGCATATTTTTAATTATCTATGCGTAAATTGTATCTGAAAGTCTAAATATTTGAATGATTCAATACTACTGAACCAACTTTCATATCTACTGAAACGTAATGATCCTTCTTGGAGTCCATACGTTTAGTTCTGTTTGCTGATGCTCTTTCCATCGCAGCTTCATCTTGATACAAAGAAACAGCAATAATTGTTGTGTCCCCTGCTCGTATTTGCAATAATTGTTCTGCTTCTGGAAATTCTGTAGGTGCATTTGCAGTATAAGAAGCAACAATCTCATCGGCAGCCTCTTTTGTTTTTAAATTCAAAGTTGTTATTCTACAAACTGACATTTTAACCTCCCTAAGTTTTGACTAATTAGTATATTCTATTAGAATTAATTATTTACAGTTAAATTTATTCTACTAAAAAAACTACTTCTTGTGTATCTAATTTTACTCCTGCTTCTGTTCTTGCCTTTGCTATTTCAGGGTCTTTTAGAGCTTCTTGCATTTTCTCCATAGATTCTATTTCTAATACTTGATAAACTTTATTCTCATTATCTTTAGGATGACCGTATGCTAATACTTTTACTCCGTACTTTTCTCTTGCATCGACTGCACTTTCGAAAAGTTCTTTCCATCTTACGTAGCCTTCACTAATTTCTACACTCATTATTATTTTCATAATATTTTCCTTTTTAATTATTTATTCTATTTATTTACCATATTTTGTGTTTACTTATTGTAGAGACAACCTCTGAGCTTTCCAAATCTACTCCTGCTTCTCTTCTCATGTTGATCACTTCTTGATCGCCTAAAAAATCATTAACTAAATCTGGATTATTAGCCTCACCCATGTCCCAAACTTGTGTTTCATCATCATTTGTACAGGCAAATATCATTTTATATTCATATTTGTCCATGTAAGGTTGCAAATCATCTACTAGTTTTAACCATCTATCAAAACCATTATTTATTTTAAAAGTTGTTAAAAATTTCATACCATCTCCTTATATAAATTATAATTTTAATATTAATTTTTCAAATTTGTAAATTTGAAAAATCTTTGTTATTTTAATTAAATATAAATAAATTAGAAAATTATCCTGAATAAAATTTATTTATCAGTAAATTTTTTTTTATTTTTTTGTTTAAAGGAATTTTCTTTCCTAATTTACGAATTTAAAAATAAAGTACTATAAATTGAATAAATTATTATGATGAAAATATTAAAAAAGAAATACAGTTCTCTTATTTAATAATTGTAAGATAATTTAATCATGCTCGCCACCAGGGTCATTTTTAGGTAAATTCACTTTATATGGATTGCCGTTTTTATCTCTGAAAATAAGGCTGACTCTAGACCTATTAACTGAATGATAACCTTCTCTAAATCTGTAAACGCGTTTTTCTGAAAAAGTGAAGGTAGTAATGGTTGCTATTATCGCAAAAATTAAAAGAAAATGAGCAGTAAAAGTTAAACCCAACACAAACCATGATCCAACATATAAAGAAAAAACAATACACCACAACCAGGCTAAGATTTGAAGAATCATATGTCTAACTTGTAAATTTGGTATATGTCTAAGGGGGTTTAAATCATGACTCATAATACCGTCCCAACACTCTGCAATATACACTCTCATAATATGGTAAATAGGTGTTTATTTTAAATTAGAAGTACCTATTTAAGTTTTTTATGAGTCCCAAATTTCGGCCATTATCGATCATTTATCACCAGAATTACGATATTCCTGTGCCAAAAATACATAGTTTTGTAGGTAGTAAATTCTCAGATTTGTTTGAATACATTCAAAAAAAATATGCTTCATCATTAAATGTAATAACTCCCTCCTTTCCTCCTTTAGATAATTTGGAACAAATACATCACATAGATTATATAAATAAAGTTGAGAAAAGTAATTTAACTAAAGATTATTTAAGACTAATAAATCTTCCTTGGTCTAATAGATTACGTGAAAGGTCATTCTTAGAAATTGAAGGCACACTACTTACTGCTAAACAAGCACTTAAAAACGGAATAGCATGTCATGTTGGTGGTGGTACACATCATGCACATTTTTGTTATGGTTATGGTTTTTGTATATTTAATGATCTTGCATATACCGCTATTAATTTGATTGAAGAAAAACTAGTTAAAAATGTATTAGTTTTAGATCTTGATGTACATCAAGGAGACGGTACAATTGACATATGTCAAAATTATCCATCAATTTACACGTGTTCAGTGCATAGTAAAGAGAGTTTTCCATTTGATAAAAAAAAAGGATGGTTGGATATAGGTCTTCCTGCTCAAATAGGTGATTTTGAATATTTAAAAACAATAGAAAAAACACTTCAAAATATTAAAGACAAAATTACCCCTGATATTGTTCTTTATGATGCTGGGGTAGATGTTCATGTAAATGATAAGCTGGGTAATTTTAAATTAAGCACAGAGGGTATTCATAAAAGAGATCGTATTGTTTTAGATCACTTTTTAAATCACAAAATACCAATTGCAACAGTCATAGGTGGTGGATACAGTAAGAATATTAGTGAGTTAGCAGAACGTCACAGTATTGTTTTTGAAAACGCAATTAAACTAAGTAATTTTATTTATTAAAAAAAATAATTTTTTACCATCTTAAGCTCATACAACTTAATCCAGCATCCACTTTTGCAATTTCACTGACGTTTATTTTTATTATATTATAATTTTTTGACAAAATCTCTTCTGCCTGAACAAACCCATCAGGAAGTAATAATTTATCATTTATTCTAAGAGAGTTTGCAGCACCCTCTTCTCCAATTGGTAGTTCAATTAAATCAAAATTAGATTTTAAATAATCTAATTTTGCCATTTTGCTGCTAACTAAAATTGTATCATTATCTAAGACACTGCATTCAGACTTAAAATGAAGGATGTCCTTTGGTGTTTCACATATCTCAACTGTAGCCCCAAGTCTTTTTAGGATATTTGATAATTTTTCAGCACCTAATTTATTAGTTCTATCTGATAGACCAATAATAAAATGATTGCTTATATTTAAAATATCACCACCCTCCACAAATCCATCTTCAACAAAAAAAATATTATCAAAAAAATCTTTTATTTCATTTTTAATAATATCTTTCTCTCCATTTCTGCTTGGATCAAAAGGATTTAATATAATTATATTCGATTTATAAGTTACTGCTGGATCCTCCACAAATATACTATCAGGATATTCTTCTAAAGGTTCTAATAAATTTATTTTTAAACCAGCTTCTTTAATTGCTTTTACATAATTGCTATGTTCTTCTAATACGATTTCATACTGAGGATGCAAATTTTTTGAACTTAATCCATTTTGTATACTTTGATTAGGTTTTCTGATTATTGCGTTATTAAAATTATAGGTCATATTTTTTCTTTAGAAATTATTATTAATTATACTAAATAAGATTTGACTACTACAATAGAAGATTTAAAATTTATTATGCTTATTACTTATACATTTATGATTGTTGCTGTAGCACTAGGTACTGCGTCAAATATTTTTGCAAAAGAAGCAGACGGTTTTACTAAAATTATCCCTTCTTTTTTTAGTGCCTTAACAATTATTCTTTGCATGTACTGTTTATCACAAGTAATGAAAACAATATCTGCTGCGTACACATATGCGACGTTTGCTGGATTGTGTATTATCGCAACAACTATTCTAGGTATTTTACGTTTCAATCAATGGCCTAACTTTTATGCATTTATAGGTTTGATTTTTATCATTATTGGTGTTGTCTTAGTAAATTTAATGGGAAAGAATTAAAGTATGAGTTTAACCGACGAAGGACATTACGGACCAAAACAACTTAATTTACTAAAAGTTGTTTGGGGCGAAGGTTTTCTCTCTCCCGGTGGTACTGATGAAATTGATGAAATAATGACAGGTGTAAATGCTAAAGACAAAACTGTACTTGATATTGGTTGTGGAACAGGTGGAGCCGCTTTGCATTTACTAAAAAAATATAATGTTAAATCAGTTGAAGGAATAGATCCTGAGCCACTTGTTATTCAAACAGCAAATCAGTTAGCTATAAAAAATAATCTTCAAGATGTCGCAATTTTTAAGCAAATAAATCCAGGTCCACTTGATTATGATGATGAATCATTTGATATGATCTTTAGTAAAGAAGCTTTTTTGCACATTCCTGATAAAGAAGCATTATTAAAAAATGTTCACCGAATATTAAAACCTGGCGGATTAATTGTGGTTAGTGACTGGATGCGCATGGATGACAATCCACCCTCCAAACAAATGCAAGAGTATATTGATGCAGAAGGCCTTGATATGTTAATGTGTTCTCTAGAAAAGTACAAAGAATTACTTCAAGAAAACAATTTTACTGATATTGTGATAAAAGATCGTAATGATTGGTACTTAAAGAAAGCAAAAAAAGAATTAGAAGATATTGAAGGCCCACTTTACCAAAAAGTTCTTGATGTACTTGGTTTAGAGGAAACTATTGGTGCAATTGATATATGGAAAAAATTAATTGGTGTTTTAGAAATTGGCGAGCACAGACCTGGTCATTTCAGGGCAAAAAAAAATTAAGTTGAAATAATAAATAATAATATTCCAATAAATAATAAAACTATTGATATTAAAAGTAGTGAATTATTTTTCATTATTAAAAATTATTACCATCGATGATGAATGTCTTCTTTAATCATTTCATCATAAATTAAATTAATTTGTGACATTACTTGACCTATTTCATTTAAATCGGATGCTTTGACATTATTTTCTGCTTGTAATTTATTTTTAGCACCTGGGATTACTACACTTACTTCAGGGTGCATCAATATCCATTTTAATGCAAGATCTGTAAGAGTAAAATCTGATGGGGTGAATTCTTTTAATCTTTCCACTGCTTCGAGACCTTTTTTATAATCAACACCTGAAAAAGTCTCTCCCACATCAAAAGCTTCACCATTTATATTATAATTGCGATGGTCGTTTTCTGGAAATAAGGACTGTCTATTCATTTTGCCCGTTAGCAAACCACTAGCAAGAGGCACTCTTGCAATAATAGCTACATTTTTATTAGCTGCTTCTTTAAAGAACTCTTCATTGGGTTTTTGTCTAAAAATATTAAATATAATTTGAATACTTTTAACGTTTGGAAATTGAATAGCATCCATTGCTTCAGATACCTTTTCTACACTTACACCGTAATTAGCGATTTTGCCTTTTTTAACAATTTCATCCATCATCTCATATGTTTCTACTCTGGAGCAAGTTTCTGATGGAGGACAATGTAATTGTAAAAGATCAATACATTCAACACCAAGATTAACTAGAGAGCGATCTATAAATTCTTCAATATTTTTAAGACTATACCCATCTGGTGTATGTGGATTTAATCTTCTCCCTGATTTTGTAGCTACATAAATTTTTTCAGTTGTTGATTTTATTAATTCTCCAACAAATTTTTCACTTCTTCCATCACCGTATACATCGGCTGTATCAAAAAAATTAACTCCGTTATCTAATGATGTTTTAAGTACATCACGTGCATCTTCATTGGAGACATCTCCCCATTCTGACCCAATTGCCCAGCACCCCAATCCTATTTCAGATATTTGCCATCCTAAATTTGAAAAATTTCTATACTTCATAAGTAAACAATATAATTTATTTACTTATTGAACAACAATTATATAAATGACTTTAAAAGTAAGGAGTAAAAATGTCTGTAATACAAAAGTTGTGGGATGCGGAAGAAAATAGAGATTTAGATAAATTTAATGAAGTTATGCATGAAGATTTTGTCTGGGTAAAACATTCAACCGGTGAAGAAATAGGAAGAGAAATTTTATCTACTTGGTTTATGAGTGATGATGCACCCAAATCTGAAAATAACAGAATAATTTATGAAAATGATGAAATTGGCGTAGCGCACAGTTTCGTTACATTCAAAGATGGATCGAGACAGGCTGTAATGGTTGTATACACTATCAAAGATGGAAGAATTATTCGATCTGAAACTGGTGCTACTGAAATGCCAAAATAATTATCGTTTAAATTTATATTATTTAATATTTTTCAATTCCTAGATACGCATCTTCAGACTCAGCAAAGGGAATTGTAATAAATAAGCGATAATACTCACCATCTTTTTCAAAAAAACTTGAAGCTCTTTCACATCCATACATTCCGAAATTATCTTCTATAAATTTCTCAGAAGTTTTTTCAAAGTTCTTACCATTTTTATTTAGGTACATATTATTTAGTTGATCTCTATTACAATCCATCCATGGATTAGAATAACCTTCTTTTAATCCGTAAATATCAAGTGTTCCATCTTTATTAATATCAGCAGACTCTATTGCAAAAGAATTATTAATACTGGTTGGTAAAACCTGGTGTTTTTCAAATTTAGTGTCATCTAAATTTTTGAAAACATATAAAAAAGCTTCATCTTTGCAATCACCACCACTTCTACTAAATGGTTTAGATACATCATTTCTTGTGCATACAACTTCTTTCTCTATTGATATACTGTCTGTGTAGCCATCATTGTTAAAATCTAGAGAGGTGGAAATCCAAGATCGATCAGCCATTTTAAAAACTTTTTTATTTGAATCTTCAACCCAATATCCTGGTTTATCTTGTACATCACCAGTCCAAATTAAAAAGTCAGCTTTGTCTTTTGGTTTTTCCTTAAACTGATAACTATCAAGTTTTTTAAATTTAAGTTTTCTTTTTTTGTATTCTACTTCTGCCCAACAGAAAGTAGTGTTTCCTAAATTTGGGCAACCACCAAAAATTATTGCTCCATTTTTTGATGCAAATAAATGATTAAAACCTATATCTACAAATTTTCCAGCATTTTTTGCAATCTTACACTTTTTGGTTTTTAATTCACAAACCTCAATTGCACTAGGTTTATTATCTCCGTAAAAATAATCTAGAATCTCAACATTTTGATCATTATCAAAGTCAAGAACCATTAAATCATGAGAAAAATGAGAGGAGCCAAAAGAAGTTAGAGAATTGTCATGAATATCGAATATATAATTTACATCTTTCCAACTGCTATTTCTATTACGGCCATCTTCTCTATTTGATAAATATATAATTTCCTGATTGCCATTGTTATTTATATCAACTGCCTGCACTCTTCTAAGTGACAAAGGTGTAATAAAATGATTTGAATTAATTTCATTTTTAACATTAAATATATCATCTAAATTATTGATATTTATGATAACTAGGTGTGAAAAAGGTTGTTTATTTGATTTTTCACCCCATTTTACAACATTATTCCAGGAATGTGTAATTATCTTTGCACCATCCTTATTATCTAAAAACTTAAGTATTTGAGGTTTGTTCCATGTATTTTGATCGTGATCATGAGATTTAACTTCATATTTATTGCTAAGTTTTTGAATAATAACGCATTCATTTTTATCATTTACTCTCAGTCTTTCAGTCTTCAATTCAGAACAATTAAAAGAGTCAAAATTAATTAATTTTGCATCAAGAGTTTCAGTCTTTGATTTTGCAAATAAGCCAAAAGAAAATAATAAAATGATGAAAATTAAATATTTATTCATAATTTTTTGTTAAACTAAACCCAAATTAATTTAAATATTAAAAATTAACACTAAATCCACATTATATATAATATCAAAAAGCTATATGCAGGAAACAATCTCAACCAATAATTCTAAAACAAAACCTGCCTTTCATTGGAAATGTAAACATACGTGGAGAAGAAGCGCTAAAAATACTGCATGGTGTTTACTTGGATGTAGTATTGGTGACTTTGGGACAATACTGTATTTTCAACTAACAGGCATACCCTGGCCTACTCTATCCATTATGATTTTAGCTATCATCAATGGAATTATTTCTAGCATTATTTTAGAGACTGTAGTTTTATCAAGACAAATGAATATTAGTAAAGCTTTTAAAACTGCCATAGGAATGAGTTTAATTTCAATGATATCAATGGAAGTAGCAATGAATACAGTTGACTGGATCATTATGGGAGGTGCTAAACTTACATGGTGGGTAATACCTATTATGTTTCTTGCTGGATTTTTAACTCCGTGGCCTTATAATTATTATCGCTTAAAAAAATATAACATTGCTTGTCATTAATGAATTGAGAATAGAAGTTAACTTCTATTAATTGTAAGATATTTCATAGAAAATTAATTAAACAACTATAAATATTAAACTATGCATCGATATTTTGTTATTCCCATGGTTGGCTTTTTTTTAATTGTATTAGCTTTTGTAATCTATTTACAAGTGATTAACGAAAATTGGAAATATCTAGTTCCTAAACCTGAATTACCAGATTCGTGTAATGATCGTGAAGAATTACAACTTGTAATTCATGAGGAAGATAAAATTGATGGGAGATCTTTTAGAGATAAAAAGGATTTAGGTGAATTTGATAATCAAATACATACAATTTTTTTATTACCATGTGAGAGAGAGGATAGAAAACTTGATGTTAACTTTAATATACAGTCATCTTTAATGGCTATCAACGCTTGGTTCCAAAATAAATCATTAGACCAACAAATTAATTTTGATAAAACCTCTGATGGTAACATCGATGTAACTTTTTTTCGTGTAAATAAATCAATGCAATGGTTTATGAATGCTAAAAAATATAATGAGTCTAATCATGAGACAGATGTTTCTAAAAAAATAGAAAATATTATTAGTGTCAATCAAGATAAATTTAATAATTATAAAAATAAAAAATTCATTGTTTTTTTTGAAGGCTGGGAGAAAAGAAAATATTTAAATTATGATATATGCGGTAAATCAAGATATAATGGCCAAGTTGCTGTATATTTCACTTCTTCACCTTTTAAAAAGTATGTTGGAAACGATATTATTTTAAAAAATAACAAAAGAATATTTACTTGCACAAAAAATGATCATCTAAATGACTCTAATGATTTAACATTTGGTGATGCAGAAGTAACTATCTTGCATGAAATACTGCATACTTTAGGAGCACCATCAACATGTGGAAAAAATTTGGATAAAAGTAAAAATCATGTTGTTGATAGTAAAGATGACATTCTTTATCGAATATCTGGTAACAACTATTTAGATTTCAATAATGATGATTACTACAATCATAAAATTGATAACTGTTTTGATCTTAAAAATAGTAATTATCTAAAACAATAAAAATCTATAAAGAGCTTAGCTGAGATAATACTGGTCCCATAAATTCTTCTACCATAGTAATATTACTTTCACTTGATGTTTTCTCTCGCATTGCTTGTCTTTGTTCATTTTCATCTCTAGCTAATTCTTCAGATGAAAATATAATTACAGATTGATGATGATTATCATCAATTTTCCACCAAATTATGTCGTCTGCTTTTGTTTTACCTAATAAATTCTCTTTCATTCCATTCTGGATTTCTTCAGTTGAAGCTAAACCATTTTTCCAATACCACTTTGTATAGATTGCATATTTGCTCATATTAACTGCCTTTCAAAATTAAAATTTTAAACTAATTTAAATATAAAATTTATCTATACTAAAAATTAATAAGAATTAGAAATTTTAAATATTAAATAAATTCCAACACAAAATATTATTAGCAAATCAAATAACATCATAGAGTTTTCCAATCCTTAAATTCTTCTTTTAAAATATTTTTATCTTTAAATTCAATTTCCCCTATTAATTTTCCACCCTGATTGATTTGAACAGATCCATAACAAATTTTTCCAGAAACATAACTCGATGACATCAGTTTAAGTACATCTTTTATATTTAGTTCACCCTCTACGTTTCCTTCGACAGTTAAAGTGTCAGCTTTGACTTTACCTTTGATTGAACCAGTTTTACCAACAATAAGATCTTTACATTCTATGTCACCATCTACATTTCCTTGTATAGTAATTTCATTTTCTTCTTTAATCTCTCCTTTAATTGTTGCTCCCTCACCAATAATTAGAGAACTTTTATCTTTTAATTGTTTATTTCTATCTAATTTTGTTTCATTTAAATTCTCATCAAAATTAAAATTACTTTTTGATGTATATAGAGGCTCTTTTTTTGATTTTATTTTTATTAATGACATTTAATTTCCTTTCTAAACAAATTAAGAAATAAAAAAAATTTTTGTCAAATTAATGGTTAAATTATGATTAGTTTGTGTTTCTTTAACGTCTTATCATTGATTTAAAAATATTAATAAATGAAAAAAGAATTATCTTTAATCTAAATATACTTACAATTGATTGTGCTAAGTATGTAAATGCAGCTGCACGTAATACAGAGCGACATTGCTTCATATTTTCCTTGGGTACATATTTTTGAAGAATAGGTAAAGCTCGTTTAAAGCTTGCATCAAACTCCACTGGTAAAGTGATTAGATGAATTAATACGTTAGTAGACAAGCAACCCATAATAATCATTGCTGCTATAAAAGTAATAAATGGACTTTTGGTAAATGCAAAAATAGATGGAAGGCCTATTATTAATAAGAAAGATCCTAGACGTTGAAAGATCATAGTTTTTTCTATAAGTTTTTGCCTCATTATCAAAGGTTTGTAATTTTCTTTATCTTGAATAGCATGTCCGATTTCGTGAGCCACAACTGCAATACTGGTTATACTTTTTTTATTTAATTTATCTTCACCAATATGAATTTTTTTTTCAATTGGATTATAATGATCAAGTTGTTTGATTGGTTCAATTGATACATTATGAATTTTTTGTTCTTCTAGAATCTTTTTACCAAGTTGGTTACCAGTAAAAGGCATATCAGATAAAATTTTGTTATTGTTTTTTAATATATAATTTACCCATATGTTTGGCAAAAATAGAATTATAAAAGGTAAAATGTAAAGTATTAATTTAATCACTTGATATAAATTTAGAAGTTAATCAGAAAAAATCAAATAAAATAAAATGTGGCACCAACTAGGAGCAAATTAACAACGAATACAGTGCAAAATAAAAGAACTATTTTATCTATCAGTGCCACTAGTAAACATTAACTATCAATTTTGTCATACAAAGGGTTCAAATGTGTCTTATTTAAGAAATATTATGAATTAATAAAATTATGAGTTATTTCCAGGCACCCAGTTAGTACCTGCTAAAGGTACTCTGGCCATTGCTGCAGCTTCTACAGTAAGTGCGCATAAATCTTCTGGCTCCAAGTTATTTAAGTTATTCTTACCGCAAGCTCTAGCGATTGTTTGTGCCTCTAAAGTCATTACTTTCAAGTAATTAGATAATTTTTTTCCAGCTTTAACTGGATCTAATCTTTTCATTAATTTTCGGTCTTGAGTGGAAATACCCGCGGGATCATTACCTTCATGCCAATCATCATAAGCGCCAGAAGTTGTCCCTAATTTATTATATTCTTTTTCCCATTTTGGGTCATTATCACCTATAGCAATCATTGCTGCTGATCCTATAGATACTGCATCAGCTCCTAAAGCAAGAGCCTTTGAAACATCAGCTCCATTTCTAATTCCTCCTGAGATAATAAGTTGTACTTTTCTATGCATATTTAATTCCTGCAAAGCATCAACGGCTGGCCTAATACATGCTAATGTGGGTTGACCAACATTTTCTATAAAAACTTCCTGAGTTGCAGCAGTACCACCTTGCATACCATCTAAAACTACAACATCAGCACCTGCTTTAACGGCAAGAGCAGTATCATAAAAGGGTCTTGCTCCAGCTATTTTAACAAAAATTGGAACTTTCCATTCAGTAATTTCTCTTAATTCAGTAATTTTGATTGCTAGATCATCTGGACCTGTCCAATCTGGATGTCTACATGCGGATCTTTGATCAATGCCTTTGGGTAGATCTCTCATTTCTGCTACACGGTCACTTATCTTTTGACCAAGAAGCATTCCCCCTCCACCAGGCTTTGCACCTTGACCAATTACCACCTCTATTGCATCAGCTTTTCTTAAATCATTAGGATTCATTCCATATCTAGATGGAAGTAATTGATAGACTAGATTTTTAGATTGCCCTCTCTCTTCTTTTGTCATACCTCCATCACCTGTTGTTGTGGATGTGCCAGCCATAGAAGCACCTCTACCTAACGCCTCTTTTGCAGGACCTGATAGAGCTCCAAAACTCATCCCTGCAATAGTTATTGGTATATCAAGTTTTAGAGGCTTTTTTGCATATCTTGTTCCAAGAGTAACGTTTGTAAGACATTTTTCTCTATAACCTTCTAAAGGATAACGAGACATAGAAGCACCTAAAAAAAGTAAATCATCAAAATGAGGTAGTTTTCTTTTAGATCCTCCACCCCTAATATCATAAATACCTGTTTCTGCTGCCCGCCTAATTTCTGAATTTGTATAATCATCAAAAATCCATGATTTTCGAGGTGTTGTATTTATTTTCGATGTTTTCTTCGTCATTTAATAATCCGATACATTATCTATGTTAAAATTATATAATTTTCTAGCAGAACCAAATTTTTTGAAATTCTTAGGTTTAAGTTTTTTTATATTTGCTTTTTTTAATAACTCTTCAATTTTTGTAATATCATTTTTATTTATTTTTTTTTCAACACAATCAGCACCTAAACTTTTAGGATTGCCGGCAATATAAATTACTGTTTCATAAATACTATCACCTAATGCCTCTCCAGCATCACCACATATTAATAATGTTCCTGCTTGAGCCATAAAGGCAGACATATGACCAACAGACCCTTTAACAATTATTTCTACACCTTTCATAGATATTCCACATCTAGAACTTGCATCACCTTCGATTATAATAGTGCCGCCATGAGCAGTAGCACCAGCAGATTGAGACGAGTTTCCTTTAACATGGATAGTTCCTGACATCATATTTTCTCCAAGGCCTGTACCTGCATTACCCTCTATAGTGATATGTGATTTTTGATTCATGCCACCACAATAGTAACCTACATGACCTTTTATAGTTATTGATATTTCCTCTTTAATACCTGCACAAATTGCATGTTGACCAGCAGGGTTCTTAACAACAAAATCACGTTTATTATTTTTGTGACTGATATTTTGAAGAAAACTATTAATTTTTCTTAAGTTATTTTTTTTGAAATCTAAATTTTCTATTTTCCCCATGTGTAAATCACTCCAGGTTCTGGTTCATAAATTTTAGCTTTATTGACATTTGGTAAATGAGCCATAGCTTGAAATTCTGAAGCAACAGCAACATAATCTTTGTTTTCAGCTATAACTGCTGGTTTACATGCTATTTCATCTCTCAAAACAGCAAAGCCATTATTAGTACCTGCTATAAATGTATAAAAGCCATCAAGATTAGAGAGGCAATTTTTTAGAGTTTGTTTTAATGTTTTATTTTTTGATAAATTATTACTAATAAATCCTGCAGCAACTTCAGTATCATTAAAGGAGTCAAAAGTTTTACCTTGTTTAATTAATTGCCTTCTTAAATTGTTATGGTTGGATAAAGAGCCATTATGAACTAGACATTCATCTTCACCAGTTGAATAAGGATGAGATCCATCAATAGTTATAGCACTTTCAGTAGCCATTCTTGTATGACC
Source organism: uncultured Alphaproteobacteria bacterium (assembly GCA_902595855.1). GTDB lineage: Bacteria > Pseudomonadota > Alphaproteobacteria > HIMB59 > CACPNW01. The sequence goes on along the minus strand of CACJRY010000006.1, from coordinate 30,189 downwards.
AATACCATGAGATCCAGTAAAATTTTTTAAATTAAATTTTTTTACAATATCTCTAGGATTTCCTACTTCTTTAAAAATTTCAATACTTTTGCCATAACCAACTATTAAAATGTTATGATAATTTTTTTTTATAAATGGAATAACAATTTTTGGATTTGACAATGTGCTTAACACTAAGTGATTAGAAACAGGTTTAACATTTGCATCCTTAAATTTTTTTTTAATATCTGTTTCAAATTTATTTAAGATTGAATTATCATTAATAGATAATGAGTATTTAAAAAGTTTTTTTTCATTATTATTATAAACGGCAAAACCAGCAGAGTCAGGACCTCTTGAAGACATATTATCCAACATTTGACTTAGATATTGACCTAGTTGTCTATGAAGTTTTTTCTTTTTAAAATATATACCTACTATTCCACACATAATTTAATATAAATAAACTTAGTACACTGATTATAAAAATATAATATCTTTTAGATTAATTATAAGAATTAAATAAACTATAAATTTAAAAACTGACGCAATGACTGCTTCTGCAGTTACTTTATATTTACCTCTACCAAGTGTAAAAGCAATATTAAAATATGCACCTGAATTATAAATTAAGTTAGCTGTAAACACTATTATACCGATCACAAAAAAAGCCCAATTACCTTGAGGTCCATAATATATAATTAACAAACCAGTCATTGACTCAGCCATTGGCCAGGCAGCAGCAAATCGTTGAACTTGAGTTGCAGACTCATCTATATTATATTTTTTGAAAATTGATTTAGCCTCCCATAATTTATAAGAATAGAATGCGGGGGTAATTACACATCCTATTAAAAATAATAAAAATAAATAAGTGTTTCCAAAATTTGCTATCATATTATTCCTTTATATGTCTTTATAGTGTTAAGTTTTAATAAATCTATATTTAATTATTTAAAATTTTGGTGTGCCCGGCATGATTCGAACATGCGACCCCCAGATTAGGAATCTGGTGCTCTATCCTACTGAGCTACGGGCACTTATTAAATTAAAATTAGATTAATGAATATATATATCTTACAACCAAGAATACCCTACACATAATACTGCTATTGTTAAAAATAAATACATAGCTCTATTTCTAAAAATTTTTTTCTTATCGTTTATACCTTCTTTTTTTTTCTGATAATAAAAATAAACACCTATTATAAAAAAAAGAAAGCCAATTAGATATATATACCATTGTAGATCAGTCATAATATCAATCTATTTTATACTAAAAATAAATTTTTATTTATTTTTTTTTGAAATAACTTCTGAATTCTGGTTTTCCTGCTTGATATAAAACAACAGAAGTTATTAACCAGAATAATGATACTGAATACTCTGGTAAAGGAAGTTGATACTTGTAAAAAACTAAACTTCCAATAGTTGCCAAAAAGAACAAAAATATTCCCAAAAACTGAATTGGATATAATTTTGTTGTTGTGAAAAATAAATAACGAAGGCCAAAATAAGCAAAAGTTGCAGCAGTTGCTAAACGAACAGCCTGCAACCGATGCTCTGGGACATCTTTAATATCATTTGTTACTGTAAATGGAAAAACGATTGAGAAATTGAAAATAAAACCAACAATTAAAGCAATTGAAAATAAGGTAAATAAAGTTACAATTAATTTGGCCAGTATTCTCATAAAAAAACTTTCGTATGACCTTTTTTTTAATAGGGCTCGTGGACGACCTATATTTATTATTATAAATTAAAATTAACAAAATTTAATAATATTCTTAATTATCCTACATTTCTAGGATAAATATTATCAAGATTATAATTGAATCAGAAAGAAATTTTTATATTCGATAGTTTTTTAGAAGAAAATTTTTTTATATAAAAATATTAGCATTTGGTTATTTCTATATTTACAAAAAATTTATTTTTGACAGTAATTGAATTACAAAAATTAGGGATCATTTGATCAAAATGTATTTGAATTTTTTTTAAAGAATTAAAGTCAAGATTAGGAATGTTATATATTAAGTATAATTCTACTATTTCATTCAAATTAAATTTAGGTGTTATAATGACGTTTCCTTTTTTAAAATTTGATTTGAGTGAATAAGTATTTGAATCATTAATAATAATCTTTTCCATACTTTTCTTTTTTTCAAAAAAAATTACATTTTGATTCCATTTTTGAATATTTGACTCGAATATATACTTAATATCTTCAAGCTTAATAAGTTTTTGGTTTTCAATTGCTAAAACACTTAATGAATAAAAATTAATTATTAAGATTGTGAATTTAATTAATTTAGTCATGAATTTGTTAAAACATTTTCACTATTTTTGAATAATAACTATTTCTTTTTCATGTCTTGTATTATTATAAAATAATACTTGTTCATATTTTATTAATTTTTTATGAACTTTATATATTTGATTTGTATGCATTGAATAAAAAGGATTAGTTTTGCTGTATCTTAGTTTAAATTCATTTGCTATTTTTTTGCTAAGAGACCAGCTATATCCATCATAACTACCTGCTCTGTATGCGTAAAATGTTGGTTTGATATTCTTTTTAAAATATTTAATGGGATTTCGAATTTTAAAAATATCATCCCATTTTTCTTTATTGTGATCTAAGGAATTATGCTCAGACATAGACCAGACATCAATTATTATTTGCCAATGTTCTTTATTAGTTAGAAATTTTTGATAATTTGGCAAGAGATCCCACAAACCATCTACTTTTAACCAGTCATGATATGATAAAATACATTGAGATAATTCATCAAAAGCAGTTTTAGACATATTTTATAAAAATAGTTTATAAAAATAAAAAATCGAAAGGAAATTATGAAAATACTAAATGAATTAAAAGAAATTAAATTAGTTATTGTGGAAATGGAAGTAAATTTAGGTAAAGAAAAAAGAAAAGGACTTACCCTATGTGCTAAAGACGAAAATGGTTACTACCCATTAAATACAGCTCATGATGGAAGACCGATATTGATGAATAAAGAAAATTTGATAAAAATAGATTAGTTTTTTTAGCTAATTTTTAATTTGCCCATTCACCTTTTCTGAATACTGGAACAACATTGCCGTTTTGGTCTATACCATCAACATCTATTTCATTAGAGCCAATCATCCAATCAATATGAATCATGCTAGAGTTGCCACCTCTTATAGATATTTCTTCAGATGTTAAATCCAAATCGCCCTTAAAACATTTAGAATAACATTGACCAAGAGCTATATGAGAAGCAGCATTCTCATCAAACAAAGTATTATAAAAAATTATGCCGCTTTGCGAAATTGGTGAGCTATGTGGAACAAGAGCAACCTCCCCTATTCTGCTTGCACCTTCGTCTGATTTAAGAACTTTATGCAACACTTCTTCTCCTTTACTTGCGCTTGCTTCAACTATTTTTCCTTCTTCAAAGGTAACTTTTATGTTTTCAATCAAAGTGCCCTGATACGAAAGTGGTTTTGTAGATACAACAGTTCCATCTACCTTATAAGCATGTGGTGTTGTAAATACTTCTTCAGATGGTATATTAGGATTACATATGATTCCATTTTGGGCCTTAGATGCTCCGCCCATCCACTCATGTTCATCTGCAAGACCGACTCGTAAATTGGTATTTGGTCCATTGTATTGTAAAGCAGCGAAATTTTGATCATTAAGCCAATTCGTTTTTATACGAAGTTTTTCATTGTGATCATCCCATGCTGTAACAGGATCATCAACAGAAGCTCTTGATGCATCAAAAATTGCATCGGCTAACTTTACAACAGCTTCATCAGTATCAAGTTCTGGAAAAACTCTTTTAGCCCATGCTTTGCCAGGCCAAGAAACAATATTCCAATTTATTTTAAATTCAGTAATTCTCTCTCTTGCTGGTTTGTAAGCTTTTGCCATAGCTTTATTTGCTCTTGAAACCTTATCAGGATCCATTTCAGATAACAGCATAGGATCATCACCTGCAATTGCCATTCTAGCAGTATTGTTGTCAAAAGCCTCACCCATCCCTTTAAATAACCAGTCTGTTGAATTATCAAAAGATTCTTCGGGTGCATATTTGAAACGTGAAAGTGAAATATCTGAGTCAGTAAATAGTGGTGTCACAATATGGGCACCTTCTTTATAAGCATGTTCAGCGATTTTTCTTACTAAAGGTAATGACTCTATTGGAGCTGTAATTAAAAGATTTTGACCTCTTTGTAATCCTACACCTCTTTTAACTGCTAAATGTGCAAGTTTATCAATTTTTTTTTCGTTTATTTTAAATTTACTCACTTAATGTTCCCAAATAAAATGTTCACAATTTTCTAAAAAATAACCTGTAATTTGACTCAAAAATGTTCCATGGCTAACTAAAGCAATAGTTGAACTATCATTTAACATTAACCAAGATTTAAACTTCTCAAGTCTAATTTTTATATCATTAAAATTTTCTTTAACAATTTTTTTTTCATTAATAGGTTCATCATTATTCCACCAATATTGGTTTAATTTTGAAAAATCAAATAATGGAAATTCTTTTTTTAGAATATTTGGTTGTCTACCAACATCACAAGAATGATATAATTGCTCTCTAATTAAAGGTTGAATGAGCGGTTTTTTATTAGGAAAGATAATTGAAAACGTCTGCATAGTTCTTGTTAAAGGTGAGCAAATATAAGTATCAAATTCAATATTTTTTAGATTTTCTCTTGCTTTAGCTGCTTGTTCCTCTCCTCTTTTTGTTATTTTTGCATCATAATAATAAGTAGGGTTATCAAGGTCCATAGCGGCGTTTGCTTCTGACTCTGCATGTCGTATTAAATATATTTTTTTCATTAATTAAAAATAAAAAATTTAAACAGCTATTTTAAGTCTATAACTAGTTTTTTTTATCCTAGTTTTAAAATAGTTTTTATTAAATTTATTAATTGTAGGTTTTGTGTTTATTTGATTTTTTATTTTAATACCACCTTTTTTAATAGTATTCATTTTTAGTGGATTATTTGTAATAATATTTACCTGCTTAACACCCAATAGTGATAATATTTTAGTAGCAACATTAAAATCTCTTTCATCTTCTAAAAAACCAATATTATGATCAGCATCTATTGTATCAAGACCTTTTGATTGAAGAGAATATGCTCTCATTTTATTTGCAAGTCCAATCCCTCTACCTTCTTGATCTAAATAAAGAATTATGCCCCCATCATTTTTAGACATATAGGTGATTGAATTATTTAATTGTTCTCCACAATCACATTTCAACGAATGGAAAATATCACCAGTAAAACAGGCAGAATGAATTCTAAGATTAGTAGTTGTTTTAATTTTCTTTGGGTTGATAATAATTGCCATATGTTGCTGTGAACCAATATAAGATTTAAATATTTTAAAAGAACTATTCTCAACATAAGGTAATGGAACATTCGCACTTGAGACTAACTTTATGCTATCAGATATATGTTGATTTTGATTAGTTAAGTCTAAATAATCAAATTGCATTAAACCCAATTGATATAATACATCATCAATATTTTTATTATGTTTATGATCAATTTTCTTAAATATTAATGCTGGAATTAATTTCGCATTTTTTGATAACTCTAATACAAATTTATGAAATTTTTTACTTCTTTCAAACTCAATTTTTTTAAAATTTAATATATTAGATTTTTTTATAGGATTAAGGAAAAGATCTTGAAACTTTATTAGATTAAAATTTTGACTGACTTTAAAATAAACATCTGTTTTGATCTTATTAGAAATTAGCTGTTTTGCCTTTTGTTTAGTGATTATTAAAAATGACTCTTTTTCTTGAATTTTATTGAATTTATTGATTACATTTTTTTTTGCATGCTCAATATTATAGAAAATCCAAAAATTTTTTCTTTCATTAATAACTATAGGTCTTCCAGTCCTTAATTCGTTTATAGCTCTATCTATTAAAATACCCGTATTTTTATTTAAACTCATCGAAATCTATATATAAAGAATTTTAGTAAAACCAATGATCAACCATCAAAATATTTCATATTTGTTTGATTTTTTAAAAAAAGACAAAAATTTAGGAAATATAAGTTTAAAAATAACATCAAAAGGCATCAAAAAAGTAAAGAATAATCTTAAATCTGATATTGTTATAAAAAATAACAGTATTATTTTTAATGTAAAAATAGACTCAATTCTTAGACAAAGTTGTGAAATTTTACTACCCATAATCCAAAAAAAAGATAGAAATTTTATTGGGCAAATAGGACAAAGTCTCGATGCAAAAATAGCATTAAATAATGGCAATTCACATTACATAAATGAAAAGGAAAGTATTACATATCTTCATTGTTTAAGATCAATTAGTGACGGGATTTTAGTCGGAGTTAATACAATTATCAAAGACAATCCTCTTTTAACAACTAGAAAAATAAAAGGACAAAACCCAATAAGATTAGTCATTGATCCCTCTTTAAAGTTAACAAACAAATATAAGATTTTCAAAGATAAGAATACTAATATAGTTTTTACAAATTCAAATAAGAAAAAAAATTTAAATAATACTACAATAGTAAAATTGCCTAAAAATAATTTCACTTTAGGTATTTATAAATTTCTCAAAAAATCTTCATTAAAATACATTCTTATCGAAGGTGGACCGACTACTTTATCGTATTTTATAGAACTTAAATTAATAAATTACTTGCAATTTATAATTTCACCAACACTAATAGGTTCTGGAATTGATAGTGTAAAATTAAAACCGATTACCAATTTAAATAAAGCAATTAGAAGACCAAGTAATTTTGCTAAACTTGGAAAAGAAATAGTAGCAACATTAGATTTTAATAGCTAAAAAATCTTTATTGTGGACATTAAGTTTTGATTTATTTTTTAATATATTTTCTTTTTTAAATTCCAACCATTCATCAAGTATATTTTTGTTATTTTTATTAATTACATTTTTACAAAAATTCAAAAACATCAATTGAAATCTTTTATTTTTTATATCAACCCAATTTGAGTTTAGTAAAAATGTTTTATGAGTCTTTGAAAAAAAACCTTTAATAATCTCAGTGCAGTCTGGACCAACAGCTTTAACTTTACCATCTTTCTTACTTTGTTGATCTTTATTAAATAGCTCTAGCATATTTTTATCCAAAGAATGATGAGGATTAAATTTAAAATATCCATCATAGTTGATAGAAAAATATATTATTTTTGTATTTTGATTAAGTTTATGAAAATCTTTAAACCATTTAAAAGGCATAATATCTAAAAAAGCAGAGCCTGTAACTAAATCAAATTGATTAAAATTAGTCTTTTTAATATTTTTAATTACATCATTATATTTTAAAGATACTTTTTTAATCTTATTATTAAGAATGATATTATTCTTCGCTTGGTATAATGAACTTTTAGAGATATCCATTAATGTCCAACATTGATTTTTATGGTTAATTTTTTTTGATAAATATCTAAAATTGGAACCTGTTCCAGTCCCAAGATCTAAAATATGTATATTTTCTAAATCTTTTAATGCGATATTAATTTTATCAATTATTTTTAAATTTTTTGAAGAATTGTCTATTTTTTCTCTTTGATATAACCATGAATTTTCAAATTTATGCATTATTTATTGCCTGAATAAAAAGTTTTGCTGATTGATCTTTTGTTAAATATTTTTTTTTAGCGGTACTGTTTTTTAATTTTTTATATATTGTTTTATTAAAACAATTGTTAAGAATTAATTTTTTAAGAGTATTTTTTTTATAATTATCGAAATACAAAACGCCAGATTTGCCAATAGTTTTTTTAATTGTTGATGTTTCATAAGAAATTATTGGTAATTTTGATATGGCTGCATTAGCTAAGGACATACCAAATCCTTCATATTTACTTGTTGAAATGTAAAAGTCACATTGCGAATATAACTTTTCTAGTTTTATTTGAGATACTTTACCATGCAAAATAATTTTTTTTGTCAATTTATTATCAGTAATTTGTTTTTTTATTTTTGCGCTATACTTAGTCTCTCTTGAAGTATCGCCAATGATGTTAAGTTCTATGTTATTTATTTTTTGGATTTCATTAATAAGATAATCATATTTTTTTCTCTCTATTATACTACCACAAGTAAGTAATTTTACTAATTTACTAGGACTTTTTTTAAACTTCTTAAATTTTTCAATACCCGGTTCAACAATAGAAATAATATTGGAATTAATGTTGAATTTTTTTGAAAGAAGTTTCTTGGTATCACTTGATGTAACAATAAAATAATCAACTTTTTTGTAAATCTTTTTAGCTATATCTAAAAAATTATCACTTTTTTTACCACGAAATTCTAAATACAAAGGATGATGTATTAGAGCTATGGTTTTAAAATTATTAAAAATATAATCTGCTTTTGCCAGTCCCTCTAAAACTAATCCATCAAAAATAAGAATTTTATCTGAATTTAAGTTTGCGATAATAGAATTTAAATATTTTAAATCTTTATTAGATGGAAATGGATAATTGTCAGATAATTCATTGAAGTGAATTAAGTTATTGTTTTTTTTTGAATATTCAAAGATATTATTTTCATAAATATATCCACCGGTTTTTTGCTTAATATTACCAGGATAAAAAAAAATAAATTTATTAGATTTATTTATCAATTTCTTTCTCAAATGATGCCCAAGCAACATTTGATTCAGTTAAAGTTATTTTTAATTTATGAAGAGTTTGATAATCTTCATTAAAATCTTTTTTCAATCTATTACATATTCTATCGTAAATATCTTTTGCAAGAAATTCAGTAGATGTGATAATATCTTTGAATTCATCAACTTCATCTAGATTTTTGTAACTATAAAATTTTAATACTTCAGATAAAATATTTGTCACTACCCCTAAATCCATAATTATATTATATTTGTTTACATTTTCTGAAATAAACTCAGCATCAACAATATAAGTGGCGCCATGCATGTTTTGAGCTGGTCCAAAAACATCACCTGGAAGAGAATGAGCAATGAGTATATTATTTCTTACAGTAATTGAGTACATTTTAATATTTTATAGCGTGAATTATAATATTTTTATCATTAAGTATAGAGATATAATCTTTTTCTAAATTTTCAAATTTACTGACACTATTAATTAGTAACAAAAGCTTATCATCATTAAGGGCATTTATAGCTATCTTTAATCTTGATCTATAATTGTGTTTTTTTTGCATATGAAGTGGAATATTTGATACTTGAGATGATATAATTCTTAATCTTTTTGAATGAAATTCATTGCCTAAGTTTAATTTCCCAACTTTTTCTCCATACCAGGATGCTTCTATAATTCTTCCGTCAAGGTTAAGTTTAGTAAATGAATCATTTAGTACATCGTAATTAGAAGTTGTATTGATGATACAATCTAAATGATTAATTTTATTATAATGAATGAAATTAAGATTTAATTTTTTTGCTATGCTTTTCTTTGATAAATTTACATCGGTGACATATAAATTTTTATAACCCTTCAATTTAAAAAAATATGCTGTTAATAAACCTACTGATCCTAACCCTGTAATCAATATTCTATCATTTTTTTTTGCTTGAGAGTCCCAAAATATATTAACTGCAGTTTCCATATTAGCTGTAAGCAAATATTTCTTTGCGTTTTTGTTTTTAATCAAATTAATATTTTTAGTACTAATTTCAAAAACAGTCTGATGTGGAAAAAGTGTAAAGATTTTTTTGCCTATTAATGATACGGGACCATCAATAATTTCACCAATGTTTATATAACCATATTTGATTGGAAAACTAAAGTTGCCATCTTGAAATGGACATTTCATTATCTTAAACTGACTTTTATGTACTTTACCCCTTGCTACTAGGTTTTCTGTTCCTTTACTAATTCCTGAGTATAAAGTTTTAACTAGGACAGTTTTATTATTTTTCTTGTAATAAATATCTTTAGATAAAATTTTAGGTTTATTTTTTTTTATTAACCACAAAGATTGAGATTTCATAAGGTTAATATAGATGTATAATAGGAAAATGCGAACAAAGTTTTGGATCAATTTAACAACAGAAGATATTTCTAAATTATCGAGAAATACAATAATTATAGTTCCTTTTTCTGCAATTGAGCAACATGGGCCCCATTTACCTTTGGGTACAGATAAAATCATTCTAGATAAAATTTTAGAAAAATTATGCCAAAAAAATAACAAGAGTAAAGATTTTGTTGTTTTACCCAATCTAAGTATTGGCTCATCATCAGAACATGCAAGTTTTGAAGGAACATTAACTGTAAATTCATTAAACTACATAAATTTTTGTATAAATTATTTAGAAAATATTTTTTCTAAGAAATTTTATAAATTTGTTTTTATCAATAGTCATGGTGGTCAAACAAGTCATATGGAAATAATTGCAAAAGAATTAAATACTAAATTTAAAAAATCAAAAATAATTAAAGCTAATTATTTCTTATTTAGTGGGTATGAAAAAATTATTTCTATTAATGAACTATCTTATGGGTATCATGGAGGGGAATTTGAAACATCTTTAATGCTTTATTTAGATAAAGAAAATGTAAGAATTAATAAAATTAAAAAAGGCCGTTTATCTCCAGACTATAAAAGCAAAAATGTAATTGGTTATGAAAAAGATGTGAAGTTACAATGGAATACAGAGAATATTAGCAAAACAGGAATAATTGGCAATCCCATAAATGCAAATTCTTTAAAAGGTGAAAAATTAGCTAAAATTACAATATCAACAATTGAAAAAATTATAAAAGAGCTAAAACTGCTTTAGAGTTTTAAAATTCTTAAGAAGAAATATTATACTTACTATTAAACCAATAAAAAAAATAAAAGCATTGAAAGTTATAGTTTCAATAGATGTTTCTCCTGGACTATTCGTAAATATGTATCTCAAAAAATTTATAAATATTAATAATTGAATTAGAAAAATTGTTAAAAATATTGGAATTTGTCCTTTTATATTATTTTTAATAATAATAATTAAAGATAGTGCTAGTGAAAAAAAAATAATTCCAATTATTTCACTCAAACCTGCAATAGCATGATTATATGCCCCCAAGTTACTAATTGAAAATTCATCCGTAAAAATTAATAGCTGAATTGAATAATAAAGTAGAAAAATAATATTTAGTAAGATTAAAATATTGTTAGTTTTTATCATTTAAAAGCTGAAACTTATTTAAATTATACTATATAAATAATCTATGATTAAAAATTCAAAATATTATTTAATCATTGCTTTATTTATAATATTTAACACTAACTTATCAATGGCATTAGAAGAACCAGCTTATAAAATTATTAAATCCTACGAAGGATATGAAATTCGAAAATATGATGATCGTTTAGCAGTAGAAGTTGAATTCAGATCAGAAGACTCAGGATTTAATTATCTCTTCAATTATATTTCAGGAGAAAATACAACATCAGAAAAAATAAGCATGACTGCTCCTGTAACTCAATCTGCTAAAATTGATATGACTGCTCCTGTAACTCAATCTAATAAAGATGGTAAAATGTTAATGCAGTTTTTCTTACCATCTAAATTTACAATTGATACTGCCCCCACTCCCAAAAACAAAAGGGTAAAATTAGTCATTATTGAAGGTGGTTATTACGCAGTTCTTAAATATTCTGGAAGGAATTCTGATAAGAATTATTTAAACCGCTTATCAGAACTAAAAGATTATCTAGAAAAAGATAAAATTGTAATGTTAGATAATGGCACTAAAGCTACTTTTGACGGGCCATTTACATTACCAATACTAAGAAGAAATGAGGCAATGATTAAAATTAATTACAATGGCAGCAGTTAAAATAAAATTTAACTATAAAATTATTTCATCAAAAATAAAAAAAAAGCAGTTGCAATGGGCAACTAAATTTTTAAGAAACAAAATAAAAAATGCTCAAACACAAAGGAATAATTATATTGAGTTAATTTTAATTGATTATTTTTCTCTATGTCCAGATAAATATAAAGAAAAATATATAGTAAATGATGTCAAAGAAAGTTATTCAATAAATCCAACACACAAAGACTTTAGTGAAATTATAATATATGGATATGATACTAGAGGTTTAATTTATGCAATTACAGAAATAGCTGATAGATTTGAGCATCAAACAAATAAAAAGATAAATTTTAAAAATATTTTTTATCAAACTTCAGAAATTCCCAAAACAAAAATTAGAAGTATATCTAAATGTTTCGAAAGCGATGTTGAGGATCTAAAATGGTTTTATGATAAAACAATGTGGAGAGAGTATCTCAGTATGCTTATATCTAATCGCTATAATAGATTTACTTTTACATTAGGAATGCAGTATAATTATCCATACGGAAATGAATTCATAAAAGATGTATATTTCTATTTAGCATATCCTTTTTTAGTAAAACCAAAAGGTTATAAAATTTTTGCAGAGGGTATAAGTAAAAAAAATCGAGAAAAAAATTTAAATATGCTGAAATTTATCAGTGACGAAGCAACAAATAGAGGTTTAGATTTTCAACTAGCTTTATGGACTCAAAGATATGATTTTGATGATGTTCCAAATGCAAATTATCAAATTAAGAATGTTCCAAAAAATTATGCAGAATACTGTAGAGATTCTCTTGAGATCATACTTGATAAATGTCCTAGTATAAGTGGCTTAACTCTAAGGGTGCATGTCGAATGTGGTATACCTGAAAGAGATTATAAGTTTTGGGAGACTTATTTGAAACCTATAAAAAAAATAAAGAGAAAAATAAATTTAGATCTTCATGCAAAAGGAATTGATAATAGATTAATAAACATAGCTCTAAAAGCTACATCAAGCGTTACTGTATCTCCAAAATATATAGCTGAACATATGGGATTACCTTATCATCAATCATCTATACGTAAGCAGGAGATGCCTCCTAAAATGAAGGTTGATAAAAAATGGATTTACAGCGAGGGTAAAAGAAAGTTTCTAAGGTATAGTTATGGTGATCTGTTAACCAAAAAAAGAAAATATGGTATTTTATATCGAATTTGGCCAGGAACGCAGAGAATTTTAATTTGGGGAGATCCTGATTTAGCGCGAGGCTATGGTAAGCATTCAACTTTTTGTAATTCCCTTGGTGTAGAATTATTTGAACCATTATCCTTTAAAGGACGAATGGGAACTGGAATAAAAAATGGCAGATTCAACTATTCAAAAAAAGAATTAAGAACAAAATATGATTGGCAAAAGTACATTTATACATACAAAGTTTGGGGCAAGTGTGTATATAATTACAAAACAAAAAACGATAGTTATAAAAGATATTTCAATAAAAATTTTGGACTGGCATCAAATGATTTGGTTAAATCATTATCATTTGCGAGCAAAATATTACCATTTTTTACTTTAGTGCATGGTGTATCTGCATCAAATAATTCGTATTGGCCAGAAATGTATGAAAATATGAGTATCGTAAATAAAGCTCCTAATCTTCCATACAGTTATGATTTACACAAACCGAGTAGATTTGGTATGTCTACAAGTCAAGATCCCAATTTGATTATGTCACCTTTAGAATTAGCAAATTGTATTTTTAATAAAAAAGCAATTAATAAATATACACCAATTACTATGTCAAATTGGTTTTTAGAATATGCAAGGAATGCAGAAAAATATCTTGAATCGGCAAATAAATTATACAAAAATAAAAAAGAACCAGAATTTAAAAGATTAAAAATTGATATACAAATATTAATAGGATTAGGTAAGTTTTTTTCAAATAAAATTAAATCTGCTTGTTATTGGGAATTATTTTTAAAAGTAAGAAATTATCAATTAGGTTTAATAGCACTTAATTTTTATAAAAAATGTTATATACAATGGTCAGTTATATCTAATATATCCAAAAAATACTATTTGCCAGATCTAACATATGGACCACAAAGTTGGTTAAGAGGCAGATGGGATGATAGATTGCCAGCTATTAAAGATGATGTAGAATTAATGCAAAAAAAATTAAAAAATTTTAAATTACAAAAAATAAAAAAAAATATTCAAATTAATTTTTTGAAGAATAAAAATAATCAGAAATTTTTTATAATTCATAAATCAATAAAAACTAATAGAGGTTTAACATTAAGAATAAAAGAATTGAAAGTCTCAAGTGATATAAAATTATATTTAAATTATCGACAAGTAAATCAATCAAAAAATTGGTTACGAAAAAAAATAAACATAAATTCAAAATCTATTTCAACAATTATCACAAATAAATTAATAAAAAGTGAGTACCCAATTCAATATTATTTTGAGTTAATAAAAAAAAATTATTCTTATTTTTGTCCTGGATTAGATAAAAATTTATCTAATCAACCTTACTATATTTATGAAAATTTTTAAAATACTTCTTATTTTATTTGAAAAAATATTATTTTTTGCCATAATCTTAACCTTATTAAGCTGTAATATGAATACTAGTTCAAATGATAAAAGTAATAAAGTTACAAATATTGAATTTAAAATTAATAAAACTGTAGGAGTAAAACTTTCTAATGATTAAATATTTATTTTTTATACCATTATTTTTTTTATATGCATGTTCTAATACATCCCCAACAAATGTAAAAACAAGTGACGCACAAAAAGTTACCTCAATTGAATATGGTTTTATTAAATCAGCTTCGCCAGTAAAAATAAAAGGTGAATCAGATTGGATTGGAGCTACAGCTGGGGCAATGATAGGAGGTTTACTTGGAACAGCAGTATGCGGTGAAGAAGAAATCGTTGGCACAAAGTGTCAAGATATTGCAGTAGTTTTTGGAACTATTGGTGGAGCAGCAATTGGAAGTGTAACACAAGCAAAATTAGGTAACCATGATGGTTTTCAATACATTATTGATATTGATAAAAATGAAAAAGATTCTGCAATTGTTCAAGGTGGTGATAAGCCTCTAGAAAATGGTCAGAGAGTTGTTATAATTTATGGTAATGATATACGAGTAATGCCATATGAAGAATAGTTTATTTATTTTTTTTGTTTTTTTGTTTTTCTCATTTATCTCTAAAGCGGAATTGATATTTGAAAATGAATTCCCTAAAAATCTTCAAGGTATCTGGAGTCAAGACTGTGCTGCTGGACTTCAAGTTCACGTAATAGGTAAAAATAGCAGTCTTTGGATAGATGAAGATTATGTGGGACTAAATATTTCTAAAACTTCAGATGTAGAGGATTGGACTGCTTATAAATGGGGTGAGTTAGATGGTTCTTACTATTACTTTCTTAATAAAAACTCACAAAATCAATTAATGGAATTAGCTCCACCAGAAGATTGGGATGGTATTGATTATTCATTTTTGAACTCAAATGATTTTAGTATTTACGAAGAATGCGAATCTATTCCAAGTATGTATCAAATCATTTATGGAGAAATTGTTAGCTTGATGAATTCTGAGCTGATAGAAAAATGTACGAATGAGGATAATCCTCAAATTTGTATAACTGAAACATTTAATTTTTTAGATGTATCTGGAAACGGAGAATTGTCTGTTGCCGAGCTTACAAGAGCTGCTAGAATTCTTATTTACTTCACCTTTATAGATAAGAGAGTAGATGATGATAGGGAAATTGGATTTGCAACCTATACTACTACCTCATTATTTTTTCCTGCATTATCTAAAATATTAATAGGTAACTATGATTACGATAATTCAAACACCTTATCTCTAAAGGAAATATACACAGATCGTGTAGCTACACTAGATTATCAAAATTTATTTAAAGATAATTTAAAAGGTTTAGATCCTAGTGAACTTAGAAGATTAATTGAAAATTTAGATTTCTTAAAATCAATTTTGATAAATTAGAAAATAAAATAATAAAGTTAATTTAAGCGGTATTTTCTACTAGTTTTATTCCTTTTAAATTTGATGGAATAAACTGTGTTGCTATTAATGATAATAAAGCAAAAAAAGCACCTATAAAAAATACAAGAGAGTTCGAGTATATCCATAAAAATCCAAGGAGAACTGGGACAAATATTGCAGCAATATGATTTATTGTGAAAGATACACCAGCTGAACTTGCTATATCTTTAGGATCTGCAATTTTTTGAAAGTAAGTATTTATAGCTAAAGCTAGGGCGAAAAACATATGATCAATAACATACAGAAAAGCTGCTACATAAGCATTAGTAACAAGACCGTAAGATATGAAAACAATAATTAAGCCTACATACTCGAATGTAAGAGATTTCTTTTCACCAAAAACATGAATGATCTTACCTATTCTCTCCGCAAATAACCAATTAAAAAGATAATTAATTAAAAATAATAACGTTACTTGAGACGCACTATATTTAAATTTTTCAACCATTAGAAATGCTGCAAAAACAATAAAAATTTGTCTTCTTGCTCCAGATAGGAAAATTAAAATATAATAAAGAATATATTTTTTTCTAATTACTATATTTTTATGTTGTGTATTGACTGGTTTAAAAAAAGGAAAAGCAATTTGTAAATACACCGCAATAGACATACACACTACTCCACAAATTAAAAATATATAAACATAATCAATTTTAAATATCTCTAGAAAGCACCAAATTGCTCCATATAAAATTAGAGAGGTTATAGATCCTACAGCTATTAACCTCCCCAATACTTGAGGAGCTTCATCTTTTGATAGCCATTGTAAACTTAGTGAGTTTTTAACCGTTTCAAAATAATGAAAACCAGTACTCATAATAATTGTTGTAAAATAAAGACCGTATACACTAGGAAAATAACCGGTGAGAGCTACACCAAGACCCATTAATGCTAATGCTATTACTGAAAAAGCCTGTTCTTTTATAATAAGTAATACAAAAACAATCGTAAAAGCCAAAAAACCTGGAATCTCTCTTATACTTTGCAATATACCTATTTCAACTCCAGTAAAATTTGCTCTTTCGACTACAAAATTATTTAAAAGAGCGGACCAACCATTAAAAGCTATAGGTGTTGCAATTGACATTAGAATTAGCATCAAGATTGGAGAATTATGGAAGAAATATTTTTTCATAATTTAATTGAGGGTTGATATTAATTATCACAAATGTGCATAAAAAGAAAAAATTTATTAGTATATATTCATTGATGAGCTAGTATGATCTCTTTAATGGAGGTCAAATGTCTGTAGCAAGAATAACAACTTTAAATTTTAAATCTAAAGAAGGCGCTGATCAAGTTGAAGAAACTTATAAAAATAGTGCTCCAACTGAATTTGCTGAAGCAGAGCAATTGTTAGAAGTTCGTGTAGACGATACAACTTTAATGTTTGTTTCACTTTATCCTGATAATGATGCAATGGAACGAGCTTCTGCTGCTAGATCAAAAAGAATGGATATCAACAAAGACATTATTGAGTCAATGGATGGCAAAACTGGCAATGTTATTTTAAATCATAACAATTAACTATTTTTCTTAGACCTGTTTAAGGTCTAAGAATTAACCAATTCATAATTTATATCTTCTACTTCTCTATTTTTTGATAGAGAAAAAACTTTACCTTCACTCACTTTTTGAAAGCCTAGACTTAATAGAATTTTTTTTGATTTTTCATTATTGAGCATATGACTTGCATAAAGTATATTTTCTGAATGATTTGAAAAGAAATATGAAATAAGAGAATTACAAGCTTCTATAGCATATCCTTTTCCCCAGTAATCTTCACCAATCCAATAACCTAAAACAGGAGTAGTATTAGATGTTCGCTTATCAATAGTGATTCCGCCTATTAAATTATTTTTAAGAAAAATGTTTAGAGCTAATTGTTCTTTCGATGATTTTTCAAGCCATCTTTCAGCATCATTAAATGTATATGGATAAGGCACATTGACTAACCATTTCACAACATTCCAATTATTTAAGTGATTTACTAGAATTTGAAGATCTTTTTTTTCAATTTTTTTTAAATTTAGTCTTTCTGTGTTTATTACAATAGACATAGAATATTAATTACTATTAAATAAAAACGTTATATTATTTTTTGATTAAGTTAAAATTTTTTTTAAAAGGAGTAATTATGTCAAATGTTATGAAAAAACCATTTTCAGAAGGAGAAATAAAAACACCTGAAAAAGCTCATTCTGCAACTGTTACACTAAACAATGTTACCTTAAGTAAAGCTGTGCTTCAGCCTGGTTGGAAATGGTCAACTTGTATTAAGCCAATCGTAGGAACAGAAACATGTCAAGCTGGCCATGTCGGTGTCATAGCACAAGGAACAATGCATGTTAAACACGATGATGGAACTGAAATGGAATTTACTGAAGGAGATACTTATTTTTTAGCACCAGGGCATGATGCTTGGGTTGTAGGTGAGAAAGAAGTTATTGGTTATGAATTTATTACTGATGATAAAGATTTTGGACCTTGGAAAAAAGCTTAATTAAATGAAAAAATTTTAAAAAAAATATAAATTATAAAATATTAAAATATTATTTTATTTAAATCATTATATGATGTATAAAATATATGATATTTTTATATGAATGAAAAAAATACAATAAGCTCAATAACATACGATGTTATAAAAAGAGATATAATATTTGGAAAATTAAAACCATCAATAAAATTAAAATTAGATAACTTAAAAAATAATTATAATGCCAGTTTATCGACAATTAGAGAAACATTAAATAGATTAGCTAGTGAAGGTTTTGTCAAAGCAGAGGAGCAAAGGGGATTTTTTGTAAATGATTTTACTAAAGATGACTTAATTGAAATTGCAAATATAAGAGTTTTATTAGAGTGCCATGCTATAAAATTATCTATAGAAAATGGAGATACTGACTGGGAAGGCAATTTGGTCGCTTCGCATCATAAATTAAGTCTTTTAGAAAAAGAAACACAAAAAGATTATAAAAAGAATAGAGAAGAATGGAAAAAATATGATTGGGGTTTCCATTTAGCTTTGGTATCCAATTGTGGTTCTAAAAACTTATTAAGTCTTCATTCTATTTTATATGATAAGTATATTCGTTATCAAATGGCAGTGACAAAATATAGAGGCAAAGAAGCAGAAGATGAACATAAAATATTATTTGAAGCAGCATTAAAAAGAGATACAAAATTAGCTACAGATACCCTGAAAACACATATATTAAAAGGTTTAGAGCACACCCTATCAATCTTTTAAATAATACTCATTTAATTAAGCTAAAATCTTCAAGTTTATCTGAAGTAAAAAATAAATCCTTTAGTTGATTTTTTGAAATATACATAATCGCTTTAGCAACATTTGTAGCATGAATAGCTTTAAATGGTCTAAGTTTACCTATAAAAATAAAAGATAAAATTTGAAATATAAATTTAGCAATGTTTTCTACTATTCTGTTTTCCTTTCGATTTCCTAATAAAAGTGATGGTTGAATAATTGCTGTAAATTCAAATGACAGATCAATGACTTCTTTTTCTGCTTTTCCTTTATTTTGCAGATAAAGATTTCTACTATTTGCATTAGCTCCGCCAGAAGAAACATATATGAATGATTTCACGTTATTATTTTTAGCAATTTTACTAATTTTTACTGGTAAGTTTAACTCAACATCAATGTAATCATTTTTATCTGGAGTTAATCTTCTGGTTGTTCCAATAGCAAAAAAACAATCATCACCAACAATTTCATCTTTATGTTTTTCTAATTCATTAAAATCAATGACATATTTATCTATTTTTGGGTTTTTTGTTTCTATATCTTTTCGAGAAAATATTTTTATCTTATCATACTCATTACTGTTAACTAATAAATTTAATAAATGACCGCCAACTAAACCTGTGGCACCAAATAAAATAGCAGTTTTCATTATTTAATCTTTCTTATCTGCAGTGATAACTCCGCCAGAAGCCCAATTATTTTTATCAACTTCAGTAATAAGAATTTTAATTGCCTCCTTATTGCCCCCACACGTTCTTACAAAAGCATCTGTGAGTTCTCTAGCTAAGTCCCTTTTTTGTTCTTGTGTTCTTTTAAACATCTCTACTCTTATGACAGGCATATTTGCTCCTTATTGTTTTTTGTTTTTAAAAGCTTCTGGATCACATAATCTGCAAACCATTTTGCCACCACTACCTTTAGTGTCATACGTTTGATAAAAAATATCAGGAGAAGTAATATTAATATCGGATAGTTGTTTTTCAATCTGCCAATAATATTGGCTACATTTTGAACACTGAGCAGCAACTTTTAAATGCTCTGGTTTGTAAAAAGATTGCCAAATTTTTTTATTATTCTCAATGTCATTTGCATTTTTGAAAATAAATACGTTAGCAGGAATATCCATAAAACAACTAGCGCACTGAATTTCTTCAGTAACATTTGCGTATGGATTGTTTTTATCTTTAGTGCTTACTTTAAACCTAAATCTAATGTTTTTAGATTCACACTCGGGACATTGAAATTTCTCTTGATTTTCTTTTTCCATATCGAAATACTATAGATGATGAAAAAAATATTACTATTTAAAATTAAATTATTTTAAGTATAAGATTTACAAAATGAGAAATACATTATTGAAATTAAATTCATCTAAAATTTTTCAATTTTCTGTAATTTTTATTATTATTTTAAATGCAATAACTGTTGGTATTAGCACATATGATTTAAATCCTATTCTAAAGCATTCCATTCAGTTACTTGATTATGCAATTACAGTTTTTTTTGTCATAGAAATTTTGATTCGTTTTTTTAGTGAACCTAATAAAAGAGATTTTTTTAAAAATGGTTGGAATATATTTGACTCAATAATAGTATTTATTTCATTAATTCCAATTCCAAATAATTCGAGTTATTTATTATTGCGTCTCTTACGAGTATTCAGAGTATTGCGATTAATATCAGTTATACCTGAATTAAAAAAAATCATAGAAGCTTTAATAAACTCAATTAAAAAAGTATTTTATGTGAGTTTGCTCCTTTTCATCATTCTATATATCTATGCAACAATTGGATCTATATTATTTGGGGACGTGATACCTTATCGATGGAGAGATGTTGGGGTCTCTTTAATAACACTTTTCCAAGTTTTAACTTTATCTAGCTGGGAAACTGTTATGCTTCCACTACAAGAAATATATTGGTGGGCATGGATATATTTTTTTAGCTTCATAATTATTTGTGCAATCACCATGATGAATTTATTAATAGCAGTAATTGTAGATGTAATATTAAGTCAAAAAAAATTATAACTATTTAAAAAATTTCATTACAATAAATATTCCAAAAGAGACTGCAGGCCCTATCCCAAATGCGAATAATAATGTTCCTATTCCCACTACTCCACCTAAATAAAAACCAATTACTACTGCGGTTACTTCAATAACTGTTCTAATTAACGCAATTGGTTGGTCAGTTAATTTTTGCAAACCTGTCATTAAACCATCTCTTGGTCCAGGACCTAAATTAGCTGTTAAGTAGAATCCGCTACCTAAACCAACAATAAAGACAGCAATAACAGATTGTATAATTTGATACAAAAAAGTCTTTGGATACATTAAGATTGGAGTTGATAAATCTATAACAATTGAAATTAAAATAACATTTAGTAAAGTACCTAATCCTGGTTTTTGTTTTAAGGGATACCAAAAAAATAAAACAATTATACTTACAATAAAAGTTGTTACACCTATTGATAAATTAAATTGAAATGAAAGTCCTTGTGCAAGAACAGTCCATGGACTAACTCCTTGATTAGCAGTAATTAGAAGAGTTTCACCTAGTCCAAATAAGATCAAACCTAATGACAGATAAATAAATGTATTGAATTTTGGTTTAAAATTTAATGGATCATTAGAACTCCATGATAAATTTGGAATTTTTTTAATTTTTAATATTGTAAGAAGAAATTTCATGGAAAAAAGCAAGTAACGTTAATTACTTGCTTTTAATAACAATTATTTTGGCATATTGGTTGCGCCAGTTTCAAGAGAAATAATTTTTCCATCTTGAAACTTAAAAACTGCCATAACAGCTTGTGTATTACCATCACTAAAAGTAACAAATGAGTGCTCAATACCTATTTCGTCATTTTCATAAATAATTCTTACTTTTTCTCTATTTATATCATCACTCATAGCCCAGCTTATGACATCTTGCTTAGAGAGAACATTTCCAGATGCATGCATTGTAAATTTATAGTCATCATGAAGAACTTCATTCATTGCAGCCTCATCTTTATTAATGAATGCTTCACTATATTTTGTTAATATTGACATTGTATCTCCTTAAATTTTATAGATATAGTGTAATAACTTTAAAAAAATAGATGACAAACCTTTTTCCTTTATTATTTGTTTTTTTTTGGAGCTCAGCTTTTGTTAGTGGGCAAATAATTGTTCAATCATCTAGTCCTTTTGCATCATTATCATTTCGTTTTGTAATAGTTGCTTTCGGGTTCCTAATATTTGCTTTAGCTTTCAAAGAAAAAATTTTTGTTAAAAGAACATTGATTTTGCAATCTGGCGTTACAGGCATTTTTTTTCATGGTTTTTATCTGGGAGGGGTATTTTTTTCTTATAGCGTTGGTCTTTCGGCTACTCTATCAGCTTTAATAGTAGGCTTACAACCTGTTTTGACAAATATTTTATCTGGACCTATCTTAAAAGAAAGAGTTACTTCTACTCAATGGATTGGGATAATTTTAGGCTTAATTGGTACAGTATTTGTAATAGGATTAGATATTGGTAAATCTATACCGATTTTAGGTGTAGTTGCATCAATAGTAGCATTAATTGGTGTTACAACAGCAACAATATGGCAAAAAAAATTTACAAATAATTTATCTTTGACTTCAAACAATTTTTATCAAGCATTAGCAGCCGCAATATTTTTGTTTTTTGTTTCTCTTTTTTGTGAAGTTTCTTATATAAATTTTACGACCTCTTTCATTCTTTCTATGGGATGGCAAATTATTATGGTGTCATTTGGTGCTTTCACAATTTTAATGTATCTTATTAAAATAGGATCTGCATCTAAAACATCTAATTTATTTTTTCTTGTACCACCAACAACAGCTGTTATGGCATGGTTAGTTTTAAATGAAGAACTTCTTAGAAATGATATTATTGGTTTAATAATTACAGCTATTGGAGTTTATATGGCTACAAGAAAGTAATTATAAATTTTCTGCTCTAGATCCAGTTACTGAAATTGTGTTTGTAAATTCAATGAATAGATTAAAATTATCTAATGTTTCCATTGGATGTCTTTGTAACACATAATCTGAATCAATTATTCTATAAGCACCTATAAGTTGAGTCAATTTATGAACTTCATGATCAAAATTTTTATCACCAAAAGAAAGAATGGTTTGTATTTTTTTTGTTTCTTTATAAGAATAAATTGAAAAAATATTTGCAATAATTTTAGGAATTTGTGAAAAGTTTTTTAATCTTATAAATTCAAGAAAATTTCTTCTTTCATGAATATTAAGTAAGTTATTTGAGTTATTATTAATAAAAACAGAGTCATTAATGCTTTCAATTATACATATATTATTTCCATATAAATTTGATGTATAAACTTTAGAGCCATTATCTCTTGCGATATTAATCATTCTATCCAAATTTATTGAGTTTCTCTCATTATGATTATTTGGGGTATATTTTTTCTCTAAGCTTATAATTAAATCTTTCATTAATGAATCATTAGAAATGTCTTCATCTTCATTAATTAAAAAGCCTATTGTAGGGGAGCTACACAGCTGTTGCCCCATTATGTCAATTGAGTAAGATAATTTTTGAATATTTTCATGATAATTATTATCAAAATAATCTCTTTGAATTAATACAGCTCCAGTCAAAGGTTCCATATTGACTATTCTTGGTCTATTTTTGTTGTTAGCAATAATTTTATTGTAATAACTTAAGGAGTCATTACCCCCCCAAATATTGATAACATTCCAATTTGTAGATGTAATTAAATCTTCTAATACTAATAGGTCATCTTTATTTTCATGACTCAGATTAGTAAAATAAACAAAATTTGATAATTCTGAAGGAATATTTTTTAAGAAATTAGGTATGCAGTGTTTATGTAAAGAAGATAATTGCACAACAGTTACGTTGCCAGCAATATATGAAAGCATCAAAGAAGTTAAAACTGGCAACAAAGTGTTAGAACTACCAACAATAAAAACTTTACCTATTGATGTTCGAATAATTCCAAAATCTTTATTTATTTGTATAGAATTAATAAATTTTTTTTCTTTTAAATGCAGGTGCAAACCAGCTGATTCATTAAATAATAATTTAAATAAAACATTTTCTTGAAATAATTCTAAAAAAAAATTTATTTCAATATTAACTGCATTTTCAGGAAATCCATTTGAAATTAAATCTTTTTTTAGAGTTTCTAATTTTTTTATACCCTTATTAGATTTAAAATAAGTATTTAAAGAAAGCACTTCTCTAATTCTATAATTAATATCTTGATTACATAAATCTAAATATTTTTCATCAATTGTTGTGAGCCAAGGAAAGATTTCTGCTATGGGTTTTGAGTTTATAGTGGAGTTTTCTTTTTTTTTAAAGAATTTTATCATCCACAACCTTCGCGGATTTTAAAACCTTCATTTTGTTCTGCTCTTCTTGAGTACACAAATCCATTTTGTGAAATATTTCTTTTCCCTAAAGCTGTATCAATATTATCAATATCTTTGGTCGCTTTAACAAAATCACCAGGAATGATTGCCTCTACATAATCAAGTGTCATAAAATTTACGTAAAATAGTAAATATTCTTCACCTTCTTTTGGATTTTCTACTGGTGTTAAGTCAAAAGGAGATTTTAATAAAGCAGTATAAGTTAATGGGTGTGGAAATTTAATCCAAGGTTCATTTGAAAAAGGATTAGTTGGGACACCAATAAAAACGTTCAATGACTCAGTTAAACCTAACATATCAATTACTGGTGCAGCGGGAGCATTTTTATTATTACCAGCTAAAATAAAATCACCTGTAGATTGTACAACTTGATTTAGTGAAGTTATTGATGAGGGAAGTCTTTTTAAGCCTCCACCAATCATAAGCACACCTTTTTCACCTAAATAAACTGGAGGAGCGGAAAGAGCTAATTTCATCATCAATTTTTTTATACCTCTCGGCTCCATAAACATTTTATATAAACCTACTCCACTTGCTATAAAATATTTTGTTGAATTCTGATTTTTAAAAAAAGATTTCATTTGTTTAATATCTGGACCTAATCGTTGCCAAATAGTTGAATCTTTAGGACCTTTGTTCACCTTAGCTCCAAACTTTATTCCAAGACCTCTATCTCTTAAAAAATCAGATCCAATTGCCGCAAAAGCTAAGAAATTTGTCATTTCTGGTGCCATATGAAATAATGTTTCGCCTTCATTAACTGTTTTACCTAAAGACCAATCAATCAAGTTTCCATTAGTTAATCTAGATAATGATAAAGATATGTTTGATCGAAAAACATTTACAGGTCCATTTGTTCCAACTGTTGTTCCACTAGATATAAAATTCATACCTTGTTCTTTATTTAGATCTTCATGTATGAGTCTTATTTTCTGACCATCAGCTCTTAAATCATCTGAATGTACTCTAAGTTTTATTAAATCAAATAATTCTAAGTTATCCTTTAATGTTCCATTTTGATCTTTGGACAAACCTCTATTAAAGAAAAGTTTTTTGTAAAAGTCATTTTGATCATTTCTAATAAAAAACTCAAGATATGGATATAACAATGATTTTTGCAAATTTTTAGTTTGTTCTCTTGAACTATTTAGTAAGTTTTGTGAATTTATGATTTTTTTTAAAAGTTGATAATATTCATCGTTGTAAAGTTTTGATGAGGACTCATTCAAATCTATGGGTATTCCATTACCGTCAAAGGGTCTAGTATTCATAATGGAGATTTAGTTAATATATTATGATCAAAAAATAAATATTAAAAAAATAATTATTTTAAAAATTTTATAATTTTTGAGTCACCTGGAGCCATTTTATAATTATATAAATCCATTTTGGTTGACCAGCACATATCCTCGTGTTCAGATAATTTAATTTTTCCATCTAAATGTTCACATAAAAAATAATGTATTTTAACGTTGATTTTATTATCTTTATGCTTTTGAGATGATATTTTTTCTTGTATTTTTATATCTATTGATAATTCCTCTTTAATTTCTCTTTGAAGAGCAATTTCAAAAGTTTCACCGTTATCGACTTTACCACCTGGAAATTCATAATGAAAAGCGAAATGCTTATTTCTATTTCTTTGTGCAATTAGATATTTGTTGCCTTTTTTAATTACTGCAGCAACTACATCTATCATTTACTGTTTAGTAAGTAGATGATCAAAAAGTTTTCCAAATCCTTTTAAATTATCTTTTACACCAGCTCTTCTAAGACAACTCCAAAATTGTGCTTGATTACTAGTTATTACAGGCTTTCCAATTCGTCTTTCAATTTCATCAATAACTTCGGTAGATCTTATACCGCCACAACTTAGAAATATTGCCTCTGCTTCTTTATGGTTTATTTCTTCAGCAAATTTAATCCAATATTCAGGCGTTACTTTTCCAAACTCAATTCCAGTAGTTAAGTTTAATCCTTGAATATTAATTACTGAAAATCCTTTATTAAAAAGAAATTCAGCTTCTTTTGTATTAATTTCATCTAAGTACGGAGTTCCAACTACAATTTTGTTAATTTTTAATTCATTTAAAGCATCAATAACACCAGTTACTAAAGTCATAGGAATTGCATACGGTGCCCCCTTTTTAATTTCAGCTTTTATCTTTTCTTCGCCAATGACTATTGATCCTGACGTACAACTATAACTTATAACATTTGGCTTTGTATCTGGTTGAATTCTTGATGCTGCATCAGCCATAAAATCTATGTGACGAGATAAAGTTTCATTAGTGGTATAATCATCTGTTTTTAATCGTGTAATATGAACTGCAACATCATCTGGAACCATATCAAAAAAATCTCCTTCTGCAGCTAAATCCGTAGACATTAAAATGAAACCAAGTTTAGCCCTCCAGTGTCTACCTTCACTCATTTCAGGAGTTCTAGGAGTTGAAATAATATTATCTCCAAGTTTAAACATAAAAATATGTTATTTATTAAAAAATTTATATCAATACTTTATTCGTATCTTAAAGCGTCAATAGGATTAAGATTAGCTGCTTTTCTTGCAGGATAAAAACCAAAAATAATTCCAATGGATGATGAAAAAACAAATGATAAAACTAAAGACATATAATCTAAACTCATTTTCCAATTAAAGTATTCACTAACTCCAAAAATTACACCTAATCCCAAACCAATTCCAATCAGACCGCCTATAAGAGAAATCATTAAAGATTCTATTAAAAACTGCAGTAAAATATCTCTTTTTTTTGCGCCAACAGACATGCAAACACCAATTTCTTTGGTTCTCTCTGTAACTGTAACCAACATAATATTCATTATACCAATACCTCCAACAATTAGAGAAATACCAGCAACAGTTGCTAAAAGAATAGACATTACTCTAGATGACTCTTGTCTGGCATTTAAGAATTGAGCATAATTTCTTATGACAAAATCAGGATTTCCATTTGCTGAAATTTTATGTAATTTTCTCATTACTGTATCAATATCTTTTTCTGTTTTAAAAAGTAAATCAGATGAAGATACATTAATTGTCATGCTACGTATTTGATCACCAGGAAATTTTTTAGCAACGAGTCTTTGTTTAGCGGTTTTTAATGGAACTACAATGGTGTCATCTAAATCAGCCCAAGCAGTTCCCCCTTTTGCATCTAATAACCCTATTACAGTGAATGGAACTTTGTTAATTCTTATAACTTCATCAATTGGACTATCAGTTCCAAATAAATTTTTTTGAACAGTTTTACCTATTATCGCTACCCTGGATCCAGAGTCTAATTCATCATCTTGAAATGATCTTCCTAATTCAAACTTCCAATTTCCTAAATTAAAATAATCATTTGTAGTACCTGTAACTGTTGCTAACCAATTATTTCCATTTGCAATAATTTGTGTACTCAAACTAACTCTAGGAGCAATTGCTGAAATTGCAGGTAATTCATTTTTAAGAGCTTCCATGTCTTTTAATGTTAGAGTATTTATAGAATTAACTCCCATTGAAACACCTCTATTAGATGAACTTTGCGATCTTAAAATTAAGTTATTTGATCCAAATCTTTCAATTTGCTCTTCAACTTCTTGTCTAGCTCCTGAGCCAATAGATATCATTGTTATTACAGAACTAACTCCAATAATAATACCAAGAGAAGTCAAAACACTTCTTAAAATATTAGAACGTAAACTTTTTTGTGATAGGTAGATAAGATCAGTTAGAGACATTTTTTTTATCCTCAATTATCTGACCATCTTTCATTTTAATAATTCTGGAGCCATATTTAGCTATATCATCTTCATGAGTAACTAAAACTAATGTTATACCTTTAGCATTTAAATTATTTAGTATTGTCATGATTTCTATACTTGTCTTACTATCTAATGCTCCCGTTGGCTCATCAGCTAAAATTAATTTAGGAGAACCGGCAATAGCTCTAGCTATTGATACTCTTTGTTGCTGCCCACCAGATAATTGATTTGGTCTATGATGAATGCGATCTTTAAGACCTACATCTTCTAGGGCTTTTAAAGCAAGGTTATTTCTTTCTTTCTGATTTTTACCTGAATATAATAAAGGTAAGACAACATTCTCAAGGGCATTAAGTCGAGGTAAAAGATTAAAATTTTGAAAAATAAAACCAATTTCTTTATTACGTAATTCAGCAAGTTTATTGGCAGTAAATTTTGAAATGTTATCATCCTTGAAAAAATAATCTCCACTTGAAGGAACATCTAAACAGCCTATAATATTCATCAATGTGGATTTACCGGAGCCTGAAGATCCCATAATTGCAACGAACTCACCATCTGAAATAGAAACATTTATATTGTTGAGAGCCAAAAGTTTGTTATCTCCCATTAAATACTCTTTTGAGATAGAATCAATCTTAATCATTTTAAAATAGTCTAAGAGCTTTTTTATTTGTAGTTTCAATAATAACTTTAGATATTACTTCATCACCCTCTTCAATTTCTCCATTTATTATTTCAGTATAGCCACCTGAATTTAAGCCCGTTATTAAATCAGTTTTTTGATGTTCACCATCTACAAGTTTGTAAACTTTTTTAACATTAAGAGATTCTTTTAATTCAAAGAATTTATTTTTTTGTTCTTCACTTAATAACTCAATAAGTGCATTTTCAATATATAGCTGAATTTCTTTTCGAATTTTCTCTGGGGATAGATTTTTAGCAGTTAGTGAGTCTCTTATCTTGCCTAGTTTAGGATATACACCACGCATTTTATTTTGTTGCTCTGTTGTCATGTTAAGTTGACTCATTATTTCTTGAAGTTGAGAAGCTCCTCCTCCTCCCCATCGATTTCCACTACCAGAATTTTTTTTAGGTTTTTGATTTAATTTAACTGAAAGTGCTGAATTTTTAACTTTTAAAACATCATTTTTATTTTCTACAATAATATCAACATTAGCCGTCATGCCCGGTAAGAGAATATTATTAGGATTATCAAATGAAGCAATAACTTCGTAAGTAATAACGTTTTGATCATCTATGGGAGAGTATCTAATTTGAGTTATAGTAGCCTTTAGATTTCTATCAGGAAAAGCATCCGTAGTAAATTGTACTTCTTGATTAGGTTTTATATTTCCAATATCTGACTCATCAATAAATATTTCAATATTCATTTTTGATAAAGTTTCGGCAATAGTAAACATTATTGAATCTTTTTGGTAAGCTCCCAAAACATCACCAACACTTATGTGTTTATCTAATATAAAACCGTCAATTGGTGATACTATTTTCGTTTTACTTAAATCTAATTTTTCACTTTCCAAAGTTAATTCAGTTTGTTCAATTAATTTTTCAACTTCTTCTATTTCAGCATCAATAATTTTAATTTGAGCTTCTCTAGAGTCAATAATAGCATTTAGAGATAAAATTTCAGACTCCAATGTACTGTATTGAAAAACTGCACTCTCATATTCAAACTTAGCATCTTCAAGTTCTTTTTTAGATATAAATTTTTTTTCGTATAACTTTGTTTTATCATCCAAATTTTCTTTCAGTTTTTTAATATTAAGAGATGA
>CACJRY010000005.1 GCA_902595855.1 uncultured Alphaproteobacteria bacterium | reverse complement strand
CATGTGATCTGTACAGCTTCTATTGATGAAAAAACCCCACACTGGCTTAGGGGTTCAGGCAAGGGCTGGGTTACTGCTGAGTATGGAATGCTTCCACGATCAACCAATACTAGAATAGACAGAGAATCTGCAAAAGGCAGACAAAGTGGAAGGACTCAAGAAATTCAAAGACTAATAGGAAGGAGTCTTAGGTCGGTGATTGATCTAAATAACCTTGGCGAAAGACAGGTTAAAGTGGATTGCGATGTTGTCCAAGCAGACGGAGGTACAAGAACAGCTTCTATAAGTGGGGGCTTTGTTGCGCTGTATTTGGCTATTGATAAACTTAAAAAAAACTACAACATAAATAAACCAATAGTTAAAAACTTTGTTGCAGCTATTTCTGCTGGAATTATCGAAAGTAAGGCATGTGTTGATTTGGATTATAAAGAGGATTCTGCTGCAGAGGTAGATGCTAATTTTGTAATATGTGACAATGGAAAAATTTCTGAAATTCAGGCAACGGGGGAGGAATATTTTTTTAGTGAAGATCAATATCAAGATATGTTTAAGCTTGCAAAGATTGGTATTGAGAAAATTATTGTAAACCAAAAAACTGTTCTTAATTTAAATTGAAAAACTTATTATTTTTTTCTCATAACAAAAAGAAGGTTTTAGAAGTAGAAAAAATCTTGAGACGAAAAGATATTAAAATTCATAATTTAAACTCTTACCACGAAATTAAAGAGCCTATTGAAAACGGCAAAAGCTTTGCTGAAAATGCAAAGATTAAATCTTCTTGCGGTCTAAAAGAATTTAATATTCCTTCTTTTGCTGATGACTCTGGAATTTGCATCGAAGCACTAGAAAATAAACCCGGGATTAAATCAAAAAGATTTTTAGAAACTTTTGGCAATATTCAAAATGCTTTTGAGCACATTATATCAAAGGTGGTAAATAATAAGAATGACAAAGCTTATTTTAAAACATCAATTTGTCTCAGTATTAAAAAAAACCACCATATTATTTTTGAAGGAAAAATTAATGGTAGAATATCTACTAAACCCAGAGGTTTAAATGGTTTTGGTTATGATCCTATTTTTATTCCAGAAGGATATAAAAAAACATTTGCAGAAATGAATCAAAAAGAAAAAAATAAAATTAGCCATAGATTAGTTGCTCTAAAAAAATGGAGTCTTTTTTGTTCAATTAATCTTAAGGGCATTACCTTCACGTATTTGAAGAATTCCAAGCTCTCTCTCTATAAGATTTTTTTGGAAATAAAAATTTCCATCGACCCCATCAAATACAAGACTTTTGCTATCTGTAAGTTTATAAAAATCTTTTAAGTTATAGTTATTATTAATTAGATAGGTTAAAAGACCCACAAGGTCATAGGGTAATGTTGCAACTCTCATGAGATCCTCATCATAATAAGTGCTGTATTCACTAAAAAGATTTTCTCTTTTGTTATATTCAACTCCTGGAAAAATAGCATTTTGCAAAGAAGGCTCGTTAAAAAAAATTGCGTCGTCCCAGGCGCCTGTTCCCATAAATTTAACTATATTTGGGTCAATGTCATAATAAGCCAACAGAGGCGCAACCTGCAATAGTCTAATTCCATAATCTGCAATTAGCACATGAGTAAAATCATAGTCGTTAGTTGTGGTAAACTTCTCAAGTTTTTTTAGTCTTTTTTTGGACTTTTCATCCTTTTTAAGAGCGAGAAGTTTTTTTTGTCTATTAAGTTCAAATTTTCTCAATTCGTATTTCCCAAGCTCTTTAATGGCGCTTCTAACATTGTCTAGATTTTCATTGTAAGATGCTCTGTTAACCACAACAGAATTGCTATTTTGAGCGATACCATCTACTATTTCATTTATTTTATATCCATAAGAGTTTTCAGGATATACGAGAGCAATCTTTGAATTGTCTGGTAAATAATCAAACAAAGTTTGAACCTCATTATGTGGAAAGAAGTTAATTAGAAAAACACAATCACTGGCTAAGGATTTATTAGATGCAAAAGAAAAGAAAAGGGCACCCTGATCACAAAATTTATTTAGCCCCAAGGTATCTTCATTGCTAATTGGGCCAAAGAAAATTGTGCCTGGGGCAGAATTTACAGAAATATGGTTTATTAGGTCATCGCTATTATGATATTCAAAAATATTGAAGCTCATTTCTTTTAATTTTCTTTTATACACCGCTAATTCAATTATGTTTAAAAACTGATTTACTATTTTTGGATCATCTTGTTTTGAAACCACCACATTAATGTTACCTGAAAGTTTGCTGTTTAAATTTTTATATTTTTTTTCTTTAATTATTTTATTTTCCTGCTTGTTTAGCTTTTTAACTTCTTCTTTTGGAGCATTCTGATTATCTTCCAGAGGGTTATTTGCGATAACCTCTGTATTGTTTTGTTGTTTAGAATAATTTGCTGGAGCACAAGAAAATAAAAATATAAATATAAACAAAATGAAGAGAATGTTGTGTGGGCTATACATTGTTGCAACACCTATAGGAAATATGGGCGACATAAGCAACAGGGCAAAACAGACGCTTGATGGTGTAAAGTTTATTATTTGCGAAAACCCAAATCATTCAAGAAAATTAATGTACAAATTAGGCATTAAAAAGAAATTGTTAGCATTGCATGATTATAATGAAGAAAATATAATATTAAATTATATTGATAAAATAAGAACAAACCCCGTTGCATTGATCTGTGATGCAGGCTCACCTTTGATTTCTGATCCAGGCTATAAACTTGTAAGACAATGCATAAATGAAAATATTTTTATATCAACAGTGCCAGGTCCATCTTCTGTTATATCTGCTTTGCAGTTATCGGGGCTGCCTGTTAATGAGTTTTGTTTTGTTGGCTTTGCCCCAAAAAGTAGGGGAAAGTTATTAAGTTTTGTAAACTCTCTTATTTCTGAACAAAAAACGACGGTCTTGTTTGTCTCAAGCCACAAAATAATATTGTTTTTAAAAACCCTATCTGAAATTTTGCCAAAGCGAAAAATATCTGTTTGTAAAGAAATTACAAAGTTAAATGAAAGAATTTTTTATGGAACTGCTTTAAAGGTTCTTGAAGAACTATCTTCAAACTCAAAATATTCTTTGGGAGAGTTTGTTATTGTTATAGATGGTAAGAAAAATACTAAACAACTAGAAAACAACCAAACTATTCTAGAGATTAAAAAAATAATCATGAAGCTTTTAAATAAATTTTCTTTGACTGAAACCGTAGAAATAGTGCATAAAATTAGCTATATTGAAAAAAAACAAATATATAAAAAGGCGTTAGAGATTAAGAATGAAAATAGTAAGTAATTTTATCATTTATGTTTTAGTGTTTGTGTTTCTTCACGCTTGTAGTCCAAGCGGCATCTTAGCAACTGGGGGTGGAAGCGCAATGGTTATTGCAGAAGGTGACCGCAGTATGGGCTCTGTAATAGATGACGCTACTATTAAAGTTAACATAACTGCAAAATTTATAAACTCTCAAGATAATTTGTTTGTGGATTTAAGCACAACAGTACTTAATGGGAGAGTTTTGGTTACAGGACTGGTAGATAATCAAGAAATAAGAATAGACGCCATAAGAAAAGTTTGGGAAGTTGAGGGAGTTCAAGAAGTAATAAACGAAATACAAATAGGAAACAGGGCAACATTAAAGGAATATGCAAATGATTTATGGATAAATACTCAAGCAAAG
This sequence comes from uncultured Alphaproteobacteria bacterium, assembly GCA_902595855.1. Lineage (GTDB taxonomy): Bacteria > Pseudomonadota > Alphaproteobacteria > HIMB59 > CACPNW01. The sequence goes on along the minus strand of CACJRY010000005.1, from coordinate 94,327 downwards.
GCCCTGGCCGCAAAAACAGTGGGGCTTAGAGTTGTCGCTTATAATTTTGAGACAATACAAGGCAAAGTATATATAGCCGGAATAACATCTAGACCTAAACAGCTTGAAGACTTAATAGAGGCTGTTAAAACTATTAAGGGCGTTAAAGAAATAGTAAATTATGTAATAATAAAAGAAGGCTAGTTATCTGATTTTGGAACCTATTTTTTCACCTCCTAGTATGTGAACATGAAAATGTGGTACCTCTTGCCCTCCATCTATCCCAGAATTAGAAATAACTCTATAGCCCGACTCTTTAATTCCCAGGCTTTCGATTACCATATTTATTTTTTTAAAAAAATTTGAGATAGTTTTTTCATTATTATTGGCAACAAAATCAGAAAAGTTAACACATTTTAATTTAGGTATTCCAAGTATATGAATTTTTGAAACAGGGTTAATATCTTCAAAAAATAAGACGTGCTCATCCTCATAAATTTTTTTACACGGAATTTTTCCAGCAATAATTTTAGCAAAAATATTATTGTTATCGTACATTTTTTCTTTTCTTTATTTCTTTTTCTAGGTCGCTAAACTTAATTTTTTTTGAAGATAATAAAACAAACAAATGATAGATGACGTCAACCGCCTCTTCGGTTGTTCTTTTTTTTGAGCCTTTTAAAAAATCAATTATAAGCTCCGAGCTTTCCTCACCAAATTTTTGAGCTATTTTTTTTACTCCCTGTTTAAATAATTGTTTTGTGTAAGAATTTTTGTGTTTTGATTTCTTTCTTAGTTCAATTGTTTTGTATAAGTCCGAAAAAAAATTTTGCATCTACAATCTCACTTCAATATTATTTTTTTTTAAAAATTCTTTTACTTGCATTATACTAATTTCATTAAAATGAAATACCGAGGCGGCAAGCAAGGCGTCTGCTTGACCTATATGAGCACCTTCAAAAAAATGATCTATTTTCCCAACCCCACCGCTTGCGATAAGAGGAATATCAAGAATTTTACTAGATTCTCTTAATAGATCTAAATCAAAACCAATCTTTGTTCCATCCCTGTCCATTGATGTTAACAATATTTCTCCTGCACCTAAGTTTTGAACTTTTTCTAACCAGCTAAATGCTTCGATATTAGTGTTAATAGTTCCTCCATGGGAATGAACCATCCAAGAAGAGCCGGTTTTTTTCACATCAATCGCCACAACTATACATTGGCTTCCAAAGTGTTCTGAGGCATTTTTAATTATTTCTGGATTTTTAATGGCTGCAGAATTTATAGAAACCTTATCAGCTCCAGCCATAAGGGAGTCTTTTATGTTTTTAATTGATTTTATTCCACCACCCACGGTCAGAGGGATGAAAACTTCCTGGGCAGTTTTTTTTAATACACTAAGCATTGTGTCTCTCTCTTCAAGAGATGCGCTTATGTCTAAAAAACAAATTTCGTCTGCCCCATTCTCAGAATAAAATTTTGCCTGCTCAACAGGATCACCAGCGTCCACAAGATCAATAAAATTTATACCTTTTACAACGCGGCCGTCCTTAACATCTAGGCAGGGAATAATTCTTTTTTTAAGCATTTAAACCCAATAATTGATCTGCCTCTTTTAAGTTAATACCCCCTGTATAGTATGCTTTGCCGGCTATTATGCCTTCTAATTGTGGAGTGTATATTTTTTTTAACCCTCTAATATCTTCTATGTCTTTTAACCCTCCGCCAACAATAAATTTTTTTGAGGACAGCCTAAGGTTTGATGAAATCATATCAAAATTTAAACCAGACAACATTCCATCGTTTTCAATATCAGTCAAAACATATCCTCTGATACTAGTTTCGTCATATTTTTGAAATATTTTAGCAGGTGTAAAAAAACTTTTATCACCCCAGCCATTCATCATAATATTTTCACCCAAAACATCAAGCGCAACATAAATTCTGTCTTTATAAGACTCAGCGAGCATAATAACTTGTTCTACGTTTTTTACTGCGTACGAACCTATAATTAAATAGTTTATTCCTAATTCAAAATACTGTTTAGCAATTTGCTTATCCCTAATTCCGCCACCAAGTTGAATAGGGATTGAAATGCATTCCCTAATTTTTAGAATTGTGTTTGAGTTTATATCCTTTCTTCCAAAAGCAGCGTCTAAATCTACCAAATGCAGCCTGGAGCAACCCTGGTCTTCGAAAAATTTTGCTTGGTCTAATGGGCTTTCATTAAAAACTTGGCTTGTTTCATCCTTACCTTTAGTAAGTCTAACACATTTGTTATTTTTTAAATCAATTGCTGGAAATATTTTCACTATATATTTTTATAATAGTAGCAACCTTTAATAGGATTTCCATTAACATAAGCATATACAGGATTTTCTCCCCATTTAACAAATCCTTTACTTTCAAAAAGTTTAATGGCTGCTGTCTGTGTTTCTCTTATATCGAGCTGAATACTGTTCTTGCTGTTTTCCTTTGATTTAACAATTGCATAATCAATCATAGCTTTTGCCAATCCATAACCTCTTGCCCACGGAGCTACAAAATGAGACTGAATTCTAGAAATTTTTTTTTGCGCTTCGTTGTTAGAGGGATAGAAAGAAAGTTGCATTGAGCCTGCGATGTCACCATTGAGTCTTCCAACAATAAGCTTGTTGGTGTTAACTAATAGCATGCCATTCCAATATTTTTTTAGAGCCTCTCTAGGGGGAACAGAAATCCATCCAAATCCTCCACCTGCTTTAATTGCCTGTTCAGTATTATAACAAAGATCGGCCAGATCTGTATTTGATATATACTTGAGGTCGTCTACGCTAATTTTTGTTTGTTCTTTTGCCAACACATTCATAAATTTATAAAATTTTTTATTATGTTCAGTCCTTGAGCAGAGCTTTTCTCAGGATGAAATTGACAGCCATATACATTCTCTTTGTTTACAATTGAAGGAAAATTTATTCCATATTTTGTTTCTGCAACAACATTTTCTCTATTAGCACAATCAAAAAAATAGCTGTGTACAAAATAATAATCATTTTCTTCAGGTTTTATGGGAGAGTTTGCATTTACAACTTTTATATTATTCCAACCCATATGGGGCAGTTTAGTCTCTAAGCTTGGTAATTTTTTTATCGTCCCCCCAATCCAACCAAAACCTTGGTGATTGCCGTTTTCCTCACTATTATCAGCAAAAAGCTGCATTCCAACACAAATACCAAAAAAAGGCCTTTGTTTTATTTTTACAAATTCACACAACCTATCTTGCATGCCTGGAATTTTTTTTATTCCTTCCATGCAAGTTTTAAAAGCTCCTTGTCCTGGTAAAACTACATGGGTAGAATTATCTAGTTTTGTTGGATCGTTTGATATTTGAATTTCAGCGTCAATATTAGATAAGTTTGATGCTTTAATAAATGACTGTTGAGCAGACAACAAATTGCCAGAACCATAGTCAACTATGGTAATTTTTTTTTTCATTTAGCTATAGTACGCCCTTAGATGATGGGATTATGCTCTTTGTTCTCTCGTCAATTGTTAGCGCAGCTCTAACACTTCTTGCAAATGACTTAAAGCATGACTCTATTATGTGATGATTGTTGGTTCCATAAAAATTTTCAATATGGAGATTGCATTTTGAATTATTTGTAAATGCTTTAAAAAACTCTTTAAAAAGCTCGGTGTCCATTTCTCCAATTTTCTCCAAGCCTAGCTCAACCTTCCATACAAGCTCCGGCCTTCCGGAAAAATCAATTACTGTGCGAGATAGGCTTTCATCCATGGTTACATAAAAAAAACCATATCTATTTATTCCTTTTTTGTCTCCTATGGCTTTGTTGATAGATTCAGAAAGCGCATAAGCGGTATCTTCAACAGTGTGATGAAAATCAACATGAGTGTCACCATCTACAATAAGCTCAATATCTATTAGGCTATGATGAGAGAAAATTTCAAGCATGTGATCAAAAAAACCTATTCCAGAAGTAATTTTTGATGTCCCTGTTCCATCAACATTTATTTTACACGCTATTTTGGTCTCTTTTGTATTTCTTTGTACTGATGCGGTTCTCATAATTTGGCCTAATATCAGTGATATATAAAATATTCTAGGTAAATCACTTGATTAAAATAATTAAGTAGCCATTTTATTCCTAGAAAATAACAAAATGATAAAATCAACAACAATTATTGGGATTAGAAAAGGCGATCTTGTGGTTATAGCTGGTGATGGCCAAGCAAGTTTTGGCAACACCGTTATGAAGGCTAATGTTAAAAAAATAAGAAGGTTGGGGCAGGATAATTCAGTTATTTCCGGTTTTGCTGGTTCAACTGCTGATGCTTTTGCTTTATTCGAAAGATTGGAAGCAAAACTTGATCAGTATAAAAATCAACTTAAAAGAGCTTGTGTTGAGTTGGCCAAAGATTGGAGAACCGACAGGTACCTTAGAAGGCTTGAGGCGATGATGATCGTTGCTGACAAAGACGTCAGCCTGCTACTCTCTGGGACTGGAGATGTAATTGAATCTGATGATGGAATATTGGCTATTGGGTCAGGAGGGCCTTATGCTAATAGTGCCGCAAAGGCACTTATCAAAAATACAAAAATGAACGCAGAAGAAATTGCTATCGAATCTCTAAATATTGCTGCTGATATTTGTATTTATACTAATCATAATATTATTTCAGAAAAGATAGAATTGTAATGGAATCAAGCTTCAGCCCAAGAGAAACAGTTTCAGAGCTTGATAAATTTATAATCGGACAAAAAAATGCTAAACGTGCGGTTGCAGTAGCTCTTCGAAACAGGTGGAGACGAAAACAATTAGATAAAGATCTAAGAGATGAAATAGTTCCAAAGAATATCCTCATGGTTGGGCCGACGGGGTGTGGGAAAACAGAAATATCTAGACGTTTAGCAAAGTTGGCAGATGCGCCTTTCATTAAAGTTGAGGCTACCAAATTTACTGAAGTTGGTTACGTAGGAAGAGATGTAGAGCAAATTGTTAGAGACCTTGTTGAAATTAGTATTAATAAAACTAAAGAGAAAATGGGTCAGGAAGTAAAAGCAAATGCAGAAAAAAACGCTGAAGAAAAAATTCTAGACATCTTAGTTTCAACAACATCAAGCCCGTCTACAAGAGAAAACTTTAGACAAAAACTTAGATCTGGTGAACTAAATGATAAAGAAGTTGAAATACCGGTTTCAGCAAACCCCACGATGAGCCTTCCAACAATGGATATTCCTGGGATGCCTGGTTCGCAAATGGGTATGATAAGCTTAGGCGATGTGTTTGGAAAAAATTTTGGAAAGCAAAAAAAGATGAAAAAGATGAAAGTCAAAGAGTCTCATGCCTACTTGCTACAAGAAGAAACTGACAAGCTGCTAGACCAAGATAAAATAACTGCTCGAGCCCTTAATGATGTCGAGCAAAACGGCATAGTATTTATTGATGAAATAGATAAAATAACCTCTAGAAGCGAAAGATCTGGAGCTGATGTTTCAAGAGAGGGGGTTCAAAGAGATTTGCTACCACTTATTGAAGGAACAGCGGTTTCAACAAAACACGGTGTAGTGAAAACTGACTACGTTTTGTTTATCGCATCAGGAGCTTTTCACCTTTCCAAGCCGTCTGATATGCTTCCAGAGCTACAAGGAAGGCTTCCAATTCGTGTTGAGCTAGAGAGTTTGTCTAAAAATGATTTTAAACTTATTTTAACAGAAACTCAGAACAGTCTTATTAAACAGTATGTTGGTCTTCTTGGTACAGAAAAGGTTGGTTTAGAGTTTGATAAAAGTGGTATTGACTCAATTGCTTCTTTGGCCACAGAAATTAATCAAAATGTTGAAAATATAGGCGCAAGAAGGCTGCATACGATAATGGAAAAGCTTTTAGAGGAAGTAAGCTTTAATGCTTCTGATATAGGTCCAACAAAGATAATTATAGACAAGAAGTTTGTTGAAACAAATCTTGTTGATTTAATTAAAAGCCAAGATCTCTCTAAATTTATATTATAAATATTGATTTTAATCCCATCCTTACCTAACGGTTATTTGTGATTAAAAAAATACAAATAGAGCTAATAATTTTGATAGTTTTATTAGCTAACGCACTATTGTCTTACAAAGTCGATCTTTCAATTTATAATTATTTTTACAACTTAAACTATGGGGTTAGCACTAGCTACCTTAAAGGTTTTTTTATTAGAGTAACAGAACTTGGAGACTCTTTGTGGTATTTCTTGATAATTGTATTAATTTTAATATTTTCTTTTGTAGGAAAATTTTTAAAAATAACATCCCTTAAGCACTATTTCATTTTAAGAAATTTCAGTATTTTTAGTTTTGTTTATTTGTCTTTAGTTGGAATTATAACTCAAGCCTTAAAACATGTTATTGGGAGGCCAAGACCTAATCATGCTGATTTTGAAAAGGGGTTTGATTTTAATTTTTTTTCTACTGACGCTTCTTTTCACTCTTTCCCATCTGGTCATTCTTCAACTATTTTTGCTGTGGCTTTAGTAATGTGCTCATTAGTTCCTCGTCTTAGAATGTTTTTTTTGTTTTTTGGTTTTGTGGTTGCTCTAAGCAGGGTTGTTGTGGGAGCTCACTTTGTGACAGACGTTATTGCGGGAGGTTTGTTAGCTTTAATTTTATACAAAGTTGTTTTATCAATCTTTGAATCAAGCCTTCCCAATATCTCAGTTAAAGAGTTTGAAATAAAAAACCCTTCTTTGTTTTTCAAAACTAATATTGTTTTTTTATTAGCGGGTATACTTATTACGGTTGGGCACGACTTAGATATTTTTTTTAGTAGTTTTTTTTATTATGGAAAGAGCCAATTCTTTCTTCAAAGTTATGATGCCCTTTCAATTATCTTTAGAGATATCTTCTTGCCTTTTTTGGTTGTGTATTTGTTTATTTTCCCAACAATTACATATTTTTTTCCAATAAATCAGTTATATTTTGGGCATAGATTTTTGATAAAGGAATTACTGTTTGTTTTTTTGGCCGGGATAATAACATTGGGTTTGGTTGTTAATATTTTATTAAAAAATATGTGGGGAAGAACGAGGCCTAACGATATTTTGCAGTTTGGTGGTAATGATGTTTTTTCTCCTTGGTATAAATTTGGAGGTGGTTGTATTTCAAATTGTTCTTTTGTTTCTGGAGATGCTTCGGTTGGTTTTGCCTTAATACTATTTTATTTTATTACAAAAAAAATTATTTATGTTCACCTGTCTGTCATCTGCGGCCTGTGTCTTGGGCTTGTGAGAATTGTAGCGGGGGGACATTTTTTTAGTGACATTATTTTTTCACAAATTGTTGTAACAGCATCAATTTTTGCTTCTTTCTTGATATATAAAAAAATTTCGAATGCATAAGATTTTTGTTCATTCAATTGTTGCACTTATTGTTCTGAAAATTGTTGCCGCTTTTTATACAAGTTTTTCATTATATGGTGATGAGGCGCAATACTGGTTATGGTCTCAAAAATTAGATTTAGGTTATTATTCTAAACCACCTCTTCTTGCCTGGTTCTTGTCAGGGCACACTTTTCTTTTTGGGGATTCGTTCTTTTCATTAAAAATGTTCCCCTTGCTGATTTACTTTATTATATTTTTTGCTTTTTATAAACTCTGTTTAGAATTAAATTTTTCAAAAAATAGCTCTATTATTTGCTCTGTTTGTTTTTTATCAATCCCTGCCGCAAGCGTTTCTTCTTTTCTAATATCAACAGATCTTTTGCTTTTGTTGTTTTGGGTTTTAGCAATGACAACCCTTTTGAAAATTAGAACGAGCAAGAGCCTTATAAATTTTGCATTATTTGGAGGCCTGTTGGGATTGGCTTTTTTGGCCAAATATGCCGCAATTTATTTTTTATTAAGTTTTTTAATATTAGTTTTTGTTGATAATAAAACAAGGCTAGCTTTAAAAACAAATATTGTTGGTCTCTTTGTTTTTATTGTGATGCTACTGCTTGTTTTGTTTCCTAATATTTATTGGAATCTTAACAACGGATGGGCAACGCTTTCTCACACAGCTGATAATACAAATTTACAAAATATTGACCTTAATTTTTATGAACCTTTAAAATTTTTGATTTCACAAATCATTATGTTGGGTCCATTTATGTTTTTGTCGTTTCTTTATGTGTCTAGGTCGTTTCGGTTAGACTTTGAAAACAGGCTTTTGTTAATTTTTTCTTTTCCTATTATTTTCATTGTTTTAGTAGAAAGCTATCTTGTAAGAGCCAATGCCAATTGGGCTGCTCCGGCTTTAATTTCTTTGTTTATATTGATGTTTAGGCTGATAGCAGAAAAAGGTAATCGCTTAATTATAATTAATTTTGCTGCTAACTGCTTGGTTGGTGTTTTTTTATTTATTAGTATTTTAACTTCTTCTAATTTTAAAATGTTTGATAGAATTAGGGGAATAGAGATTTTTGTTGACGAAATAGTAAAAAAGATTGGTGAAAAAGATATTGTTGTTGCTGATCGAATATTGTTTTCAACCATGTCTTATGAAATGAGAAATGGGTCAAATAACATTTATATGCCCTTTAAAAAAGGAAGTGTTGTAACTAATCATTTTCAAATTAGTTCTCCACTAGCACAGGAGCATAAGAATAATTTTTATCTAATAGGAAGCATATCTGATATTTCTTATCTTATTAACGAGAATGATATAATTTTTTTGAAAGAGTTTGATGTTTATTTTAGTTCTAGTAAATTAAAGTTTTATGAGGTTGTTTTTAAATAATTTAATTTTTTTTATATTTTTTTGCTGGCCTTTGCACTGTGAAGAAATAAGTAAAAGTTACAACGTGAAAGTAAGTGGCATAAAAATTGGAGAGGTAATTTGGGAAATGAAACTAACTGAAAATAGGTATACAAACAAACTAAATCTTAAGAGCAGAGGGCTTCTATCAGGTTTATATAATTTTAAGGGTGATTATTTTTCAGAAGGAAAAAACATTAAAAATGAATTGTTTCCAAAAAAATATACACATTTTTGGCAAACAAAAAAAACAATTAAAAAAATGGAATTAAATTTTAACAAAAATAAATTGCAAAAAATTAATCAGGAGCCTGCCGAGGAAGAAAAAATGAGACTTGATGTCTTTAACATAAAAAACACAAACGATCCTCTAACTTCGTTTCTAAAAATAATGATGGGCAAAAAAAAGCGCTTTAGTGGTTGATGGAAGAAGGGTTTATACTATGGAAACATTAGATCAGGAAAAAACAAACCAAACAACAATTGTGATTTCAAACTACTTTAATTTATGGACAGATCACAAAAGAAACAAGTTTGAAAAAATAATTTTTGAAAAAAAAGCGGAAGAATTTTTGCCCTATAAAATGCATATTTTTTTTGATGGAAGGGTTTTTAGGCTAGAGAGTGGTTAGTTTTTGTTTTTTCTTAAATAAACATAAAAAGCGCCGTCTCCCCCATGCTCCAATGATGCCTGTTCATAAGAAAGAATGTATTTTGAAAATTTTTTTGATTTTACCCAATCAACAAAAGACGCCCTTATAACACCGTGATAAAGTTTTGGCTTAGAAAGTTCGTTATGTTCTTTTTTTTTGAAAACCCCTTTGCCGGTTATGAACAGTAGACATCTTTCGTGCTGGTTAAAACAATTAACAATTGTAGAAGAAAAAACATCTTCAGCCTCTAAAAGGTTTCTTCCATGAAAATCTATTTTTTTATCTATGTGTAAAATATTTTTTTTAATGTTTCTTTTGATGTTGACTCTTTCTAGCGAGAAGTGAGAGTTTTTAAAATTTGCTTTTATGGTTTTTTCTGGGGCGGGGCTTATTTGCGAGTTGTTTTTGTGTTTTGTCCGTTTGTTTTTTTTTGTTATTTTTGTGTTAGAAACCCTGTTGTTTTGTTTAATAGGGGTGACGCCCTTCATTTGTTTTAAAAACAAATCGTTTTCATCGTTCATTTTTTAAAAATACTTTAATTAGGTTTTTTACCCTTTCTGGGGTCTGAATATACCAAAGACTGTTCATCATTTCAAAACAAACAAGGTATTTTTTGTTTTTTTTTAAATTTAAAAATAGTTTTTTAAATAACAAAACTTTTTTTACCCCCATCTGAAAAATCATTTCTATTAACAACTCCTCTTCTTTTTTATTATAATATTTTTTTTTAATAAGTTTCTTATAATCCTTAGTAGCCCTGTTAAAATCTTGAGTAAATATTCTTGATAGTTCTAGTTTGCTGTTATTATCTCTTATTAGGTGGCCCTCGTTTGGCAAAATTAAGTGGCCGTAGCCAACAGTAAGATATCCTAGTTGATCTTTATAGGGTTTTGTTGAAAAGCCTTCGTTTTTTTTTATTCTTTTTTTGAGTTCTTTGTAGTGCAATTTATTAAGTTGAAACCAATACCCATGCTGGGCCTGTTGCGTTTTCAGGTTTTTCAAAAACCCATGTGTCTTTATTTTTAATCACATTGTCCTCGTTATCACTCATTATTTGTTCGCTTGTAAAATTGACAGCGATACTGATTTTACCGTTTTCAACCTTCGCATCTTCAATGCCATCTATTACTAGAGAATAAAATTGTGAGTTTGGATTGTTTGAACCAGAATTAATAGCATCCTCGAACGCAGCATAAACTTCTTTTGAAACAAGTTTTTTTAAGGTGCTTTTGTCCCCTTTGTTAAATGCTGTAATTATTATTTCAAAGGCTTTTTTTGCCCCCTCTAAAAAATCCCTGTGGTTAAAAGAGCTTATTTTTTTATATACAGCTTCTAGTTTTTGCTCATTTTCCTTGAGCTGAGGGATTGTTATTTCTTCTGGCTTTGTTTGTTTTTTAATAAAATCTTGTTGGTTTATATTTTTTTGAAAGCCAGTTCTTTTTCCAAGAACGCTTCTTAGGCGATAAATAATAAAAACAGCAATCACTGCAAATATTATTATATCAAAAAATTGTAAATCTCCGTAAACCACAAATTGATATATAATTACTTTTTTTTATTTTAATAGTTATATTTTTTCCAAATTGCTTCTTTTATTTCCTGAACGGTTTTTTTCTGATCGGCTACATCTTCTTGAAAAGGGTGAAATTTAATAATTTTTTTGTTGTTTGATTCTTTGTTTTTTGGATTGTCTGTTTTTAAACTTCTTGTTTTGGAAAGATTCATAGAAAACTGTTTTCCGCCTTTTAGCTCTAAATATACTTCTGCTAATAATCGAGAGTCAAGCAGCGCCCCGTGCAAATTTCTTTCAGATAAATCTACCTTGAACCTCCTGCACAAATAATCTAAATTTGCAACGCGTGTGTTAAGAACGCTTCTCGCAAGCGAGACCGTGTCAACGACTGGGTTTGTTAAGACGGGTCTGCCAATTAATGATAGCTCGTTGTTTAAAAAACCTACATCAAAATCAGCATTATGTATAATTAAAGTGTCATTATCAATGAAGTCTAAAAACTCCTGACAGTGGTCAGCAAAACTGTTTTTGTCCTTTAAAAATCCGTTTGTTATGCCTGTAATTTTTTGAGCGCTCTCAGATATTTCTTTTTCAACCCTACAATAAAACTGTAAAGATTTGTTAGTTGCAACATGGTTAACCAGCTCAACGCAGCCAACCTCAATAATTCTGTCGCCGGTTTTATGGCTAAGCCCTGTGGTTTCTGTATCAACTACAATTTCTCTCATTTTAACAAACCTATTAATGCTTTTTCTACTGAAAAAATAAAGTCTTTTTTTGTTGTGTTGTTATAAATAATTATATCTGATCGTCTCTTTCTTTCACTGTCTGAAACTTGAAACTTCATAATTTTTTTTAATATAGGTTTGGAAAATTTTTTAGACTTTAAAACTCTTGCGCTTCTTATTTCTTTTTTTGCAATTAAGCACAAAATATAATCAAAGTTTTTTTCTAGATTCTTTTCAAACAAAAGGGGTATGTCAATAAACACGACTCCCCTGCTGTTTTTTTTGTTTTTTTTTATAAACATGTCTCGAGATTTTTTTACAACGTTGTGAATATATTTTTCAAGCTTCTTTCTTGCGTTTGTCTTATTAAAAATAATTTCAGAAATTTTTTGTTTGTTTATTTTGTTATAAAGAGTTGCTTCATTAGAAATATTTTTTTTTAAAAATCTTAAAAAAGACCTGTTTGGGTTGCTGTACATTTGCGCAACAATTTTATCAGACTCATGAACAGCAAAATTGTTTTTTTTAAGGTATTCAGACAGCGTTGTCTTCCCAGACCCTATCCCTCCTGTTATTCCAATAATTTTTGTCATTGAATTTTAGAATTAATTTTTTTAATTAGCTTGTCGTCGGTTTTTGGAATAAAGCCAAACCATTGATAAAAACAAGGTATTGCCTGTTCAATTAACATTGAAATTCCGTATATTTTTCTGTTTTCAGTAAAGTTTTTCAAAAAAACAGTTTCCTTTGGTCTGTAAACAATGTCGCTTATAATTGTTGTTTTTCTAATTAGTTTGGTTTGATTTTTCTTTAGCGGGTTTGTTGGCGTTGTGTTTATTATTAGGTCGGCCTCCTTAAGGTGTTTGTCTATTAGTGAGTATTTTTTAGTAAATTTGTTTACTCTGCTGACTGTGATTTTCTTTTTAGAACGATTAAAAACATGGACATCTTTATATCCTTTTGTAAAAAAACCATAAATTATTGCCTGGGCAGCACCACCATATCCCAATATTAATATTTTTTTGTTTTTCTTTATTTTTAATTTTTTAATTGAGTTTAGGTAGCCCAACCAATCAGTGTTGGTTCCTTTGATTTTCCCATCAACGGTTACACAGTTTACTGCCCCTATGTTTTTTGCATGTAAGTTTTTTGTGTCGATGTGTTTAAAAATCTTTTTCTTGAAAGGTATTGTAACATTAAACCCTTTGGTATTTTTTTTCAGAAGTTTTTTGGCTAAAACAGCCTCGAACCTATCATCATCTACTTCTATGTATCTATATTTTGCTTTGATTTTGTATTTATTAAACCAGTGATTAAAAATTAAAGGCGACAGACTTTTTGATGTCTGACTGCCAATTACAAAAAACTCTTTCATTTTTCCATACTAGATAAAAAATGTAAAAACGGAAATAAAGGAAACCCCAAAACATTAAAAAAATCACCTTTGATAGATTTTATTATTTGGGGACCTAGCTTTTCAGCCTGGTAACAACCAACTGAGGAAAGGATTTGATTTCCTGTGTTTTTTAAATATTCATCAATATCGTGGTTGTTTAGTTTTTTTAGTGTAATTGTTGATTGTTGTTGATTGCACCAAATTTGGCTGTTTTTGTGACACACTGATACAGCTGATATTATTTTATGTTTTTTGCCCGACAGTTTTTGTAGTTTTTTTTTTGCTTCTATTAGGTTTTTGGCCTTGCTTATTAGCGTGTTTTGAAAAATTATAATTGTGTCTGAACCAACAACCAGATCACTTGTTTCACCACTGACGCTTAGGGCTTTTTCTTTCGCTAAATGTTTTGCTAGATTTGTAATATTGGTTTTTTTATTAAGAAGTTTCGCCTTTATGTTTTCTTCGTCACACTGGGGTTTTTTTGTATTGAATTTTAGTCCTGCTGCCCTTAAAAGATTATAGCGGGAAGCGCTGCTGCTAGCTAATAAAAATTTTTTTCTCATCTTCATGTGTACAACCATTGTAGTTATAAACATAATTAATAATTTTTAAATTTTTAAATAAAAAAGTTCTAGTTTATTCAATTTAATCTACAAGATTTAATTTTTGTTATATCGTTGCTGTTTTTATGTGATTTGTTTTTTGTTTCTTTTTATTAACAGGTTTTTAGTGTGTACTTTTTTTTATAAAATATTGTTTTTTTTGGGTTTTTTTAAGTTGTTAAAGCAGTTATTTATGTAAGGATAAAGTTATTATTATGTATAAATTTGTTATTAATTTAGAAAAAATAAGGAATTAATATAATTAACATTACAACTACAAACACTACTAATTAATTATAAATATAATTATTTTGACATTGCTTAACTAATTTTGTAATAAAAAAACTCTTTTCTTAGTAACTCCCAAAACAATGAACTTACAAGACTTAAAAAATAAACAACCGGAAGAACTATTAAAACAAGCCGATAAGCTTGAAATAGAAAACCCTTCTTCTTTAAGAAAACAAGATTTGATGTTTGCTATATTGAAAAAAATAGCAAATGATGGTGAAATTATAACAGGTCTTGGGGTTATTGAGATAATGCAAGACGGTTTTGGTTTTTTAAGATCAGCTGAATCAAATTATTTACCCGGACCAGATGACATATATATATCTCCAGCTCAAATTAAAAAATTCAGTCTTCGAACAGGTGACAGTGTTGAAGGTGAAATTAGAGCCCCAAAACAAGGAGAAAGATATTTTGCTATAACTAAAATTAACACCATCAATAGTAAGAAAACTGAAGATGTAAAAAACAGAATAAATTTTGAAGATCTTACCCCTTTGTATCCTGAGTCAAGATTTAAACTAGAACAGGAAAAGCCGATGCCAGACTTAACTGAGCGAATAATAGATATAATTGCTCCGCTTGGTAAAGGGCAAAGACAACTTATCGTCGCTCAACCATTTACTGGAAAAACCATTATTATGCAGAAAATTGCAAATGCAATAACAGCAAACAATCCTGAGACAAAACTTATTGTATTATTAATAGATGAGAGACCTGAAGAGGTTACCGATATGAAAAGATCTGTTAAGGGAGAAGTTATTAGTTCAACTTTTGATGAACCAGCCTCAAGGCATGTTCAGGTAGCAGAAATGGTAATTGAAAAAGCAAAAAGACTTGTGGAGTATAAGCATGATGTGGTTATTCTTTTAGATTCTATCACAAGATTAGGAAGAGCGTATAATACTGTTGTACCCTCAAGTGGTAAGGTTTTAACAGGTGGTGTTGATGCTAATGCACTTCAAAGACCAAAGAGATTTTTTGGTGCTGCTAGAAATGTTGAAAAAGGCGGATCTTTAACAATTATTGCAACCGCCTTAATAGAGACTGGAAGCAGAATGGATGAAGTAATTTTTGAGGAGTTTAAGGGAACGGGAAACAGTGAAATGGTTCTCGATAGAAAATTAAGCCAAAAAAGAACCTACCCTGCTTTTGATATTGGTAAATCAGCAACCAGAAAAGAAGAGCTTCTCCTTGACAAAGATGAATTAGGTAAAATATTTATTTTAAGAAAAATTTTAGCTCCTATGGGTTCAACAGAAGCAATGGAGTTTTTACTTGAAAAAATGAAAGATACAAAAACAAATAATGATTTTTTTCAAAGTATGGGTACAAAAAACACCTAAACTAATTTTAAATACATCATTGAAATTGTAGACTAAAGCAAGCAATAGGTTTATTGCCGAAAAATGTCTAAAAACAAAGATACAATATATGCACTTTCAACACCTTTTGGTAAATCTGCTATAGCTGTTATTAGGGTTTCAGGAAAAGAAACAATAAAAATTTTTAAAACAATTACAAAAGTAAAAAAAATTATACCTAATAAAACAAACCTTTTATTCCTTAAAAACAACAAAACTTTAATAGATCAAGCACTAGTAGTATATTTTAAATCCCCAAATTCTTTTACAGGCGAAGATGTTTTGGAGATTAGCTGCCACGGAGGCTATGCTGTAATAGACAAAATATATAAAACATTAGAAGATTTAAACGCTAGGCTTGCTGAACCAGGAGAATTTACAAGAAGAGCCTTGCTTAATAATAAAATTGATCTGGTAAAAACAGAAAGCATATCAGATGTTATTAATGCTGAAACAGAGAAACAAAGAGAGCTAGCAATAAAAAACTTATCAGGAGGCTTAAGCGAGTTTACTCTAAAAATTAATCAAAAAATAACATCTGTTTTAGCTAACATAGAGGCTTTAATTGATTTTTCAGACGAAGATCTGCCTAAAAATATTTTAAAAAGAATTAAAGAACAAAATAAGAACATAATAAACGAAATATCAAAGGAAATTAAAAATGCAGAAATATCAAAACCCATAAAAGATGGGGTAATGGTTGCAATAATTGGAAAACCAAACACTGGTAAATCTTCTTTTATTAACTATATCTCAAAAAAAAATGTATCAATTGTTACAAATATTCCAGGAACAACAACTGATGCAGTAACATCAGCTGTTGATATAAAGGGTGTTAAGTTTACATTTACAGATACCGCAGGGCTAAGAAAACATAAAAACAAAATAGAAGAAATTGGAATTAAAAAAACTAAAGAAATAATAAAAAAATCTGACATAAACCTAGTGTTTTTAGACCGATCTGAAAAAAATAAATATGAAGATGTTCCTAACAAAATATTTATTGAATCTAAGTCCGACATCAGAAAAAGAAAAAAAACTACTAAAAAAAATATTTATATCTCTTCAGTAACAGGAAGCGGAATTCCAGAGCTACTGAAAAAAATTTACAAAAAAACTGTTATAAATAATGCTGAACCACCAATTCTTTCACGTGAAAGGCATGTAAATATTATGAAAAAAATACTTAAAACCCTTAAATCACTAGATTTTGATAATAGCCTTGATATAATTGCTTATGAATACAGGTTGGCTCTAGATTTGTCTTTAGAAATAAACCAAAAGTTTGATATTGAAAAAATATTAGATATAATATTTAGAGATTTTTGTATTGGGAAATAATTTCACGTGAAAAGAAGTAAAAAATATGAAGTGGTTGTAATTGGGGGCGGACACGCCGGGGTTGAGGCAGCTTGCGCCTCATCTAGAATGGGCGCAAAAACAGCACTAATAAGTCACAAGATAGACAAAATTGGAGAAATGTCATGTAATCCTGCAATAGGCGGATTGGGAAAGGGGCATTTGGTCAGGGAGATTGATGCTCTTGATGGTGTTATGGCTAGGGCAATTGATAAAGGGGGAATTCAGTTCAGGATGCTTAATGAGAGCAGGGGTGCTGCAGTAAGGGGGCCAAGAGCTCAGGCGGACAGAAAACTCTATAAAAATGCAATTTTTGAAATTGTTAAAAAACAACAAAACTTAGTAGTTATTGAGGGCTCTGTTGAAGATTTGATTATAAAGAATAATGGGGTTGTAGGCGTTGTGTTGAATAGCGGTGAAAAAATAAACTGTTGTAAAGTTGTTTTAACAACCGGAACTTTTTTAAGAGGAGTAATCAGGCTTGGAAATAAAAGCTCTCAAGCAGGAAGGGTTGGCGACAAACCCTCTATTGCACTAGCAAAAAAAATTGAAAAGCTAAAGTTTTCAATAGGTAGGCTTAAAACAGGAACACCCCCTAGAATTCTTAAAAAATCTATAAATTTCAATAATTTAGATGTGCAACTACCTGACAAAGAACCTGTTCCTTTTTCTTTTATCAACAAGCTTATCCACACCCCACAGATTCCTTGTTTTATAACCCATACTAATAAAAAAACTCATAAAATTATTTCTGACAATCTTGAGCTGTCGCCAATGTATTCAGGGACCATTAAATCTATGGGTGCCAGATACTGCCCGTCCATAGAAGACAAGGTTGTGAGATTTGCTGATAAAGAAAGTCACCAGATTTTTCTCGAACCAGAAGGCCTGGACAGTGAGTTAATTTACCCAAATGGAATCTCATCATCGTTGCCAGAAAACATCCAAGAAGAGTTTGTTAGATCTATAAAGGGATTGGAAAAAGCAGAAATTGTTCAACCCGCTTATGCAATAGAGTATGATTATGTAGACCCAAGAGAACTGTTTCATACGCTAGAGACCAAAAAAATTAAAAACCTCTATTTTGCTGGGCAGATTAATGGCACCACTGGGTACGAGGAGGCTGCAGCACAAGGAATAGTAGCAGGACTAAACGCAGCACTAAAAACAAAGTTAAAAAAAGAATTTATTATAGATAGGTCCCAGGGGTACATTGGTGTTTTGATCGATGATTTGGTTACGAAGGGAACTAAAGAGCCTTATAGAATGTTTACTTCTCGATCTGAGTACAGGCTTTTGCTTAGAGCTGATAACGCTGATCAAAGATTGACACCATTTGGCTTAGAAATTGGATGTATAAGTAAAAAAAGACAGGAAATTTTTGAAAAAAAAATAGCCAGTATAAACAAGGGTTTTAAGATGATTAAAAGTTTAAAAAACACCCCAAACCAATTACAAAAAAACAACATTAAAATAAAGCTTGATGGAAAGAAAAGATCAGCTTTTGACCTTCTTTCTTACAAAAATATTAATTTTGAAAAATTAGAAAAAATTTGGCCTGAGCTAAAAAACTTAGAAACGGAGACTAAGGAACAAATTCAAATTGAATCAACATATTCCAGTTATCTGTCTAGGCAAAGGGCTGACATTGATGATTTTAAAAAAGAAGAGGGTTTAAAAATTCCAAAAATTATTGAATATAAAAAAGTCGGAAGTTTATCAAACGAAATAATAGAAAAATTAACAAAAATAAAACCACCAACACTTGGGGCTGCATCCAGGATTTCTGGAGTTACACCAGCGGCTATCATTGCAATAATGCGCTATATTAAAAAAACAAATAACACCAAAGCTGCATAAGGTGAGAAGAAACGAGGTAGTAAAAAGGTTTGAACTTACAACACTCCAGTCTAAACAAATAGACATGTATATTGAAGAATTGCTCGACTTTAATAAGCACACAAACCTTATTGGAAAATCAACTCAAACAAATATTTGGGAAAGACACATAGCGGACTGTCTACAGCTGTCCTTGTTTATAAATAAAAAAAATTTAAAAATTTTTGATTTAGGCACAGGAGGAGGCCTTCCAGGAATACCACTATCAATCTTAGGATATCGAAATATTTTTATGATAGACTCTGTTGGAAAAAAAATTGATTTTATTAGAAATGTCATAAAAAAACTTTCACTTTCAGCAAACACTGAAAAGAAAAGAATAGAAAAACTTGACATTGGTAAGGCTGACTTAATTGTTTCTAGAGCTCTTGCTCCACTTCATAAACTTCTTGCTTATTCACTTTTGTTATCGAATAAAAACACAACATCTCTTTTTTTAAAAGGAAGAAATGTTTATAACGAAATTGATATGGCCAAAAATGATTTCTGTTTTGATTTTGAGACCTTTAAAAGCATAAGCTCAAAAGATGGTTGTGTCTTAAAAATCAAGGACATAAAGGTTAAAAAAAAATGACCAAAATCATTTCTATAGCAAACCAAAAGGGGGGTGTTGGAAAAACAACAACTACAATCAATCTCGCAACATCTTTATCTGCTATACACAAAAAAGTTTTAATAGTTGATGCTGACCCACAAGGAAACGCAAGCACAGGCATGGGTATCTCTTATGAAGAAAGGTCCCCAAGCCTTTATGAGCTCATTGTAAACAGAGAGTTAGATAAAAAAGCAATCAAAGAAACGCTTGTTCCCAATCTTAGCATCATACCCAGCAATACCAATTTAGTAGCCGCTGAAGTTGAGCTTGTTAATGTCGAAAAAAGAGAATTTGTTTTTAAAGATGTTTTCGACAAAAGCCTAAATTTTGACTACATCTTAATTGATTGCCCACCAGCACTAGGTTTTTTAACCATAAACTCTCTAGTTGCATCAAGCTCTGTTATTATTCCTCTGCAATCAGAATTTTTTGCTCTTGAGGGGATATCTTCTTTGATGAACACAATTCAAATTATAAAAGAAAGCTTTAATTCCAAGCTTAGCGTTGAAGGAATTCTACTAACTATGGTAGACAAAAGAAATACTCTTAGCGCCTTAGTTGAAAAAGATGTTAGAGACCATTTTGGCGAAATTGTATACAAAACAACCATTCCAAGAAATGTTAAAATATCAGAAGCCCCAAGCCATGGAAAGCCGGCGATAATATATGATGTTAATTGTTCAGGATCTATGGCATATATAGGTCTTGCTCGGGAAATAATAAACAAGGTTAACAAATGAACAAAGATAACAAAAAGCTAGGAATGGGTTTAGGAGCACTATTAACCCCTTCGGCCTCCAACAAAAGCAATGTTAATAAAATTGATATTTCGAAAATATCACCAAACAAAAATCAGCCCAGAAAAAACTTTGAAGGAAAAGAAATACAACAATTATCAAACTCAATTAAAAACCAAGGATTAATACAACCAATAATAGTAAGAAAGGTTGGTGACGACAGCTATGAAATTATTGCTGGAGAAAGGCGTTGGAGAGCTTGCCAGCTAGCTGGAATTCACTCAGTTGAGTGTGTGGTGTTAAACACGCCTGAGGAAAAAGTATACGAAGTTGCATTAATAGAAAATATTCAAAGAGAAAACTTAAATGTTGTTGAGGAGGCAAAAGCTTATAAAAACTTAATTGAGGCGAACAACCTAAAAATAGAAGACCTCTCAAAAAAATTAGGGAAAAGCGCAAGCCACATCTCAAACCTAATCAGAATACTTGACCTAAGCGAAGAAATACACCAAATGATTATCTCAGGAAAAATTTCGATGGGTCACGCAAGAGCTTTAATTGGTGTCCCAAACGCTGTTGAAAGAGCAAAAGAAATTATCGAAAAAAAATTGAGCGTTAGAGATGTAGAAAAATCAACATCTAAATATAAACTGGGGAGAAAAAAACAAACACAAAAAGATCCAAACATTTTAGATCTTGAAAAAGAACTGTCTGACAAAATAGGCTTAAAAACCTCGATACACTTTAATGAGAGCGGCTCTTCAGGATCATTAACACTATTCTACTCTGACTTAAATCAGCTAGACGAAATTATGAAAAGGCTTAAGAAATAATTTTTTTATAATTTAACACAAACCTAAAAAACAAAGACTTATAAAGGCTCGGATTTTTTCTTATAAGATTTTCTGTCTTATACAACAGGACAGACAAAAGCTTTTTTTTGTTTTCAGTTAATGAACTAAATAAATCTAGAATTGTTTGTTTTTCTTTAAAAAGGTATTTTGGAATTTTTTTTTGAAGATCTAGATTGTTTTTAGAGTTAAAAAGAAGGAATAAGTAAATCTTAAAGTATGCAAAACAATTATAAAAATCTGAAATAGAGTTAATTGATGAATTGATAAAAGAGACAATCTCAGCCCTGCCCAGGTGGGCTTTGAAGAAAAACTTACTTATATCGGTTAACCTATCTGAATTCAGGGCTTTTGATAGCTGTGCGGTATCATTTGGCATTTCCATCAAAGCCAACTTTTCCAAGTCCCTGTTAAAAACTGAAAACCTATTATCAAGCAAATCCAACAAAAACCAATAAGTGTTTTTTTCAATAACTAGCTCATTTTTTTTAATGAATGCATTTAGGATAATTTTTTTTTTATTTAGATCTAGCTCAAAGCACTCAATCAAAGCCCTTTCTTTTGATTGGGAATAAAACTGCTTGATTGGTTTGTTTTTTGTTGAGCTCTTTTCATAAAAAATAAACACACCCCCATCTTCCTCAAGCTCTTCAACTAAGTTGTTGCCAATATATTTGTCACAAACATAAATATTCTTACCTTCAGCTTGAAACAAATCAGGAGAAGGACGATCATTTTTATTGATATTTTTTTTTAAATAACCTTTTTTAGAAAAGCTTTTAGTTAAAATATCTAATAATGAAATAATATAACTTTCATCATTTCCGCTTATAAAAAAACTTTTAAAATTTAAGCAAAGCTTTTCATCTACAATAAAGTTTTCTGGATTAATTTTCATCCAAACAATTATGGGACTTTAGTTTGTTATTCGCAAAAGATAAAAAATTATCAACATTGCTTATCACAGCATCTTCAAATAATTTTTGCAAAAGAACATCGCTTGCAAAATTATAACCTGCAGACTTAGGTGTGAAAGAAAAACTAGATGTCTGTTTGTTTTCAATATCTGCACACTTATTTTTAGAGTCACTTAAAACATAATTGATTATAATTTTATAATCAATTTTTTGTGCAACTTGGTTTTCATTTACAGATCTTTTTGTTTGCTTCTCACTTACTTCGGCTGTCAAAAAATATTGTTTGGTGTTAGCCTCTCCAAGTTTTAAAAACAAAACCTCATGTAATGTTGGTTTGTCCCAACCAACAACACTAAAAACAGTTTTGTTTTTTAGAGAGTTAGAGCTTTCTTTTGTTTCGACCAAAAAATCAATGCTAGAACATGAGGTGAGCGAAAACAAAACAACGATATTTAGAAAAAAAAACCTCATTTAATAACTATATTTAATATTTTTCCAGGAATGTATATAGTTTTAATCACCTTGTTGTTTTTTAGTGTATTTTCAACAGCGGTTATCTTGTGCGCTTTTTTTAACACATAGTCCTCAGTATCTTCTTTTTTTGATGAAATGAGGCCTTTTAATTTTCCATTAACTTGAACCGGAAGCTTAACAGAATTATCAGACTCTTCCTCAATCAACTTAGGCCATTCTGTGTTGGCACAAAAGCTTTTATTTCCAAGTAATTCCCATATTTCCTCACTTAAATGAGGTGTAAAGGGGTGTATAACTATACACAAATCTTTTACTGCCCCCTTTAGATCTTTTTCTGAAATTTTTTTTTGATCAATACACTTGTTTAGCTCGTTTACGTATTCGTAAATATTTGCAACAGATTTGTTAAAATGAAATTTTTCAATATTTTGTGAAATGCTTTTTACAAGTTTTTTGAAACGATTTTCTTTGGAAGGTTTTTCAGTGCCCCCATATTTTTTTGCCTTTATACAAGTTTCCCAAACTTTGTTAATAAATTTATGGGATGAGGCCACACCTGTATCAGTCCACTCCAAGTCTCTTTCTGGTGGCGAGTCTGATAACATAAACCATCTAGCGGTATCGGCCCCATAATTTTCAATAATAGAGGATGGATTTACAACATTTTTTTTTGACTTGCTCATTTTTTCAATTTTGCCAACTTTTACCTTTTCGTTTTTGACATTAAAATAATCCCCTTTTCTTTCAATTATGCTGCCTGGCTCTACCCAGTCTCCATTTTTGTTTTTGAAAGTTTTATGAGTCACCATACCTTGAGTAAAAAGACCACTAAAGGGCTCACTAATATCTAAATAGCCCAAATCTCTGAGAGCCTTCGTAAAAAATCGGGAATATAAAAGGTGAAGAATGGCGTGTTCAATACCACCAATATATTGATCAACTGGCAACCAATAATTTATGTCTTCCTTTATAAAAGGTCGATCATCGCGAGGGTTGCAATAACGAAGAAAATACCAAGAAGACTCAAAAAAAGTATCAAAAGTATCTGTTTCCCTAACAGCCTTCATGCCTGTTGCTGGGCAAATAGTGTTTTTCCATTCACTAATTTCTTTTTTTGTAGGGCTTGAATTGTTTTTTCCTAGAACCGGAAGTAGAACAGGCAGATCTTTTTCTTGAACTGGAACAACCGACCCATCTTCCCTATACAATATTGGAATTGGACAACCCCAATAACGCTGTCTTGATATACCCCAATCACGTAATTTATAATTAACTTTTTTGTTTCCAAGACCTTTTTCTTCAAGCTTTTTTATAATTTCTGTTTTTGCCTTTTCGTTTTCCATGCCGTTTAAAAAGCCAGAATTTATCATTGTCCCTTCCTCTGTCATCGCATCGTTTTGCTTTTTTTCACTGGTTTGTTTTGATTTTTGTTTTACAACTGGAATCACACCAAGATTATATTTTAATGCAAAGTCTAAATCTCTTTGATCATGGGCGGGACAACCAAATATTGCGCCCAAGCCATAATCCATCAAAACAAAGTTTGCTATAAATAAAGGGATTTTTTTATCTAAGAACGGATGTTGTATAAAAATATTTGTGTTGTATCCAACTTTGGATTTTTCAGAGTCAATTTTTTTTATTTCTTCAATAAATTTTTTTGCGTTTTTGTCTTTCTTTAATATTTTTTTTGAAATTTCATGTTCGGGAGAAATTGCTATAAATGTTGCGCCAAAAATAGTGTCAGGACGAGTCGTGTAGACCTTTATTGACTTATCGCTCAAGATACTGTTGCTAATTATAGAAAATATAATTTCTGCCCCTTCCGATTTTCCAATCCAATTGGACTGCATCACTTTTACTTTTTGAGGCCACATATCTAATGTGTCCAAGTCGGCCAATAACTCTTCAGAATAACTACTTGTCTTTAAAAACCATTGGGATAAATTTTTTTTCTCGACAACCGCCCCAGATCTCCAGCCCCTTCCATCAATGACTTGTTCGTTTGCCAAAACTGTTTTATCAACAGGGTCCCAATTTACCTCTGACATTTTTTTATAAGCTAATCCTTTTTTGTACATTTCTAAAAAAAAGAGCTGTTCGTGTTTGTAATATCCTGGATGACAAGTTGCGAGCTCTCTATTCCAATCTATAGACAGGCCCATAGACTTAAGTTGATTTCTCATATATTTAATATTACTATAGGTCCAATCTGCAGGATTTTTGTTTTCAGTAATAGCTGCATTTTCTGCGGGAAGACCAAAGGCATCCCAGCCCATAGGATGAAAAACATTATACCCTCTCATTTTTTTATACCTGGCTACAACATCTCCCAGCGTATAGTTTCTTACATGACCCATGTGTATTTTACCCGATGGGTAGGGAAACATTTCAAGCACATAGTATTTTTTTTTATTATCCTCTTTTTTTACTTTAAATACGTTGCTATCATCCCACCTTTTTTGCCACTTTGGTTCGGCTACTTTATGATTGTATCTTTCAGACACTTTAGCTATTTTTAAGTTTTAGTTTTTTGGCTTTGTTTAATATTGCGTTTTCAAGATCTATATTGTCTTGTTCATTTGTTTTTACCCCAACCCATTTGTTGTTCATAAATTTTTCACAAAAAGATGAAACTCTTAGGTTTTGTGTTTTTAATTCTGCACCACTAATAAAAACATTAATTTTACATCTTTCATTTTCGTTTATTTCTGTACTGTACCAATCAGTAAATATAATCCCCCCAAAAGGATCCGCGGAGTTTAATGGAATAAAGCTTAATGTTTCCAAACTTGCTGACCACAAGTATGGATTAATTGGCATGCCGACGGAGCCAAAGGATTGACTGTTTTGTTTGTTTTCATTTTCACCAAACAGACTAAGACCTTCTTTGCCAAAAAGACCTCCTCCTGTAGAAAGTCTTGTTTCTGCGTCTCTCAGAGCGGCATCTTTTTTGTTGGCTGAGTTTATAACAGTGCCTGATCTGTTAATAATTTCTCCAGTTGTTTGGGCTTGCGACCATAGTTCGTTCTTTTCCTCTTGCGTTAAATTTTTATTACACGAAACCACAAACAGCAAAAAAAAGACAGAGAGCACTTTAAAAACAGACATATTTTTTTATAACTATTATATTGCTGTGAGAAAGTAAATTAGAAAAAAAAACGGCACTTTAAAAAAAGTGCCGTTTTAAGAAATATTAAGTTAATTAAAATGCCATGTTGGCACCAATGTACCAAGCTGTTCCACCTGAAGTTTCAGAAGAACCCGCATCTTGAGAATCAACGTTTTTCCATCCGATGTTAGCAGTTACACCAGAAGCAACGGCATAAGAAATACCAGCTTCAGTAATGTCAGTAGCATCTTCATCAGAACCTGCAGTACCAAGAACAATTGAGTCTTTACCTGCACCAGAAGTGTAACCAACACTTAGAGTTACATCACCTGCTACGTACTTAACACCAACTTTTGATACAGCGTTATCGTTAACTTCGTACTCGTTACCACCATCAGTAGTAGCTGTACCGTTACCAACTTTATCACCGTTAGCATAACCAGCAGCAACAGTTAGGTCTCCAGTTACAGCACTAAAACCAATGTGGAAACCATTAGAACCACTTGAAGGTTGAGTTCCAGTATCTTTCCACTCAGATTCAGCAATACCTGCACCAATTGTTACAGCAGTGTCACCAGCGCTTGTTACGTAAGTCGCACCAAGACCCCATGAGCTTTCAAGAGCAACTGATGCGCCTGCAGCAGCACCCGTGTCAGCTGAGAATGAAGCACCGATTTTAAGGCCATCAGCCATAAAGTCAGCAGCTGAATGCCACTCAACACCTATAGCAGTTGCTTCACCGAAGAAGTCAAGACCAGTTTGAGCTCTGTTACTTGCAGTTACAGAAAGGTTGTTTTCACCAGCTCCACCAGGAACAGAAACATCGTGAGATTTAGCAGCGTTACCACCGTTAATCACGTCAAGTTTTGATCCATCAGTAAAAGTAAGTGTAAGACCAGCAGTTTGTGTTCCGCCAGTACCTTCGTTTGCTAGCATAAAGCTTGAAGCAATACCTACACCACCGTCAGTAGTCTCTGAAAGAGAAACTGAGAAGTTAGATTTAGTTACTTGTGCAATAGTGTCAGCAGCACCTGTATCAAGGCTTTTACCTTGTAAACCAGTGTGGTGGCTACCAGACATAGTTGCAGTTACAGCGTTAGCAACAGAGGCAGCGCCTAAAGTTGATACTAAAGCTGAAGCAATTAATAGTTCTTTTTTCATAATATACTCCTTATTGAGTTAATGAATATTCATTAAATATAAGAAACTACTCTTATATTGATGATGTTCTTAATTAAAAAATTGATAAAAAACTAAAAAAAGCATAAAAATGAGTCATTTTGATAATAATTGTTGTTTTTTTACAACAAAGATAAATGTTTGATATTGCTAATTATAATAAAATTTTGCACGAAATAGGGGATTTTGGAAAAAAAACCAAAATTATAGCGGTTTCTAAAAACCACCCAGAGGAATCTGTGAAAGATGCTTTAAGTTTCGGGGTAAGAATTTTTGGTGAAAACAGAGTTCAGGAAGCCAAAACTAAATTTAAAAATCTGAAAAAGAATAACCCAAACATAGAGTTACACCTTACTGGTCCGCTTCAAACAAACAAAACTAAAGAAGCAATCAAACTTTTTGATATTTTTCACACTTTAGACAGGGAAAAGCTAGCAAAAGAGTTTGTAAAACATGGGGGGTTAGAAAATAAAAAATTTTTTGTTCAAATCAACACTGGAAAAGAAGAAAGTAAAAGCGGCATATATTTAGAAGAATCAAAAGGCTTTATAAATTATTGCAAAAATGATCTAAGTTTAAATGTAATAGGATTAATGTGTATCCCGCCTATCAATGAAAATCCAGCAGAACACTTTTCCTTATTACAGCAAAAAGCAATGGAGCTTGGGTTATCCGAGTTGAGCATGGGCATGAGCTCAGACTACATAGAAGCAATAAAACACAACGCAACCTATATTCGCATAGGTACTAGGCTTTTCGGGAGTAGGGAAAAATGAAAACCAAACTAGATATCTATTCTTCTGAAAACTTAAAATATTTTTTTTTGAGCCTTGATAGTCTTTTTGACATAGATTTAAAAAATTATGAAACCCTTCATGAGCCAGATGATAAAAAAAATCTATCCCTTATTTTTTTGGAAGATCATAAAGAGGGCCCCCTTGGATTAATAAAAGAAATTTCAAAAAATGAAAATTTTATGTTTGTTTGTGCTGACCACTCCATTTTTCAAAAATTTGAATTAATTAAAAACAACAGCTTGGTTTCGCCTTTCTCAATAAATAAGTTTGTTGACTTTGTTAATAATTTTGCAAATAAAAGAAAATACACATTTAAAGAAATTCAGCTTCACAATCAAACAATTATAAATATGAAGACTAAAAACCATATTAGTTTAACATATGCCGAAAACCTTATTGTGTTAAAATTGTTTAAAGAAAAAAAAGTCAAAAAAACATTGCTTGAAAGAGATGTTCTTGAGATTAAACATGAACTAAATACCTCATCTATGGAAAGCCACCTAAACAGAATTAGGAAAAAATTAAAAAAAATTAAATCAAATTTAAGTATTTTTAGTAAAAACAACGAGGTATTTATTGACTTAGCTAATCCAGATAAGTAGGTAAAAAAGAGAAAAATTCTTTTTCAAAAACATTATTATATTTATGTTCATTAAAACTGATTGATATAGTGTCACTTTTTGTTTCAGCGGTTATTTTTCTTAAGACCAATGGGTTGTTTTCGAAATAAACCATCAGGTTAATTATCTCTGAGCCAGTGTTAACCTGTTTTCTAAAAATAACTTCTCCCTTCTTTTTTTCAAATTCTGCAGATAAGAAAAAATCATCATTAAGAAAAATATCATAAAAAGCCTTAACTATGTTATTTTTAGTTGAGAAAAACTCTTCTTCTTTTAATTCGTGATTTATGTATACTCCTTTTTTCTCACTAATTTTTAGCGTTCTGTCAGGTTTTATATAATCTATTCTCAATCTATTCTCATAGATATAAATATATCCCTCTTCTAAACTTGCTTCACTTGATTGCACAAACCCTGATGAAAATTGATTTAGGTTTTTTATATAATTTTTTATTTTTAAATTTATTTCTTGACCAATTAGGTTTTTAGAAACAAAAATTACAACAAAAAGGGCTATAACAAAAAAAAAATTAATTTGCTTTTTTAAGAACCTGTCTTTTTCCAGCATTATTTGCTTCCGAAACAATTCCATCATCCTCCATTTTTTCTACAATTCTTGCAGCCCTATTATAACCTATTTGTAAATATCTTTGTATAAAGCTTGTTGATACTTTTTGTTGGCTAACAACAATATCAACTGCCTTTGTGTACAGCTCATCAACATCACCTTTTTCAAAGTTTAAAGAAAGCGACCCTTCCCCATCTTGTTCGCTTAAAGAAATTTCATTTTTAAAGTCAAAAACATTTTGTTTTTTAATAAAGTTAACTACTTTCTCGATCTCTCCCTCGCTCACAAATCCTCCATGTAGCCTTTTTAAATTTGCACCATTTTCCAAAAAAAGCATATCACCACTTCCAAGCAATTGTTCCGCACCCATTTCGTTGATAATTGTTCTGCTATCAAACTTGCTTGCAACCTTATAACTAATTCTGCTTGGAAAATTTGCTTTAATTGTTCCTGTTATAACATCAACGCTTGGTCTTTGTGTTGCTGTAATTAGGTGAATCCCCGATGCCCTTGCCATTTGAGCCAATCTTTGAACAAGGCTCTCAACTTCTTTACCAGCAACCATCATTAAATCAGCCATTTCATCAATAACAACCACTATAAAAGGCATTTCCTCAAGAGCAATTTCTCTTTTTTCAATTATTGGCTTTCTTGTTTCTCCATCAATGCCTGTCTGCACTTCTCTAAAAATTTTTTTACCAGACTTTTGCAATGTATTAATTTTTTGATTAAATGTTTTTATATTTTTTACATTTATAGAGCTCATTAATTTGTACCTATTCTCCATTTCTTTAACAACCCACTTTAAAGCAAAAACTGCCTTATTGGGATTTGTTACAACCGGAGTTAATAAATGTGGAATATCCTCATATATGCTTAACTCTAGCATTTTTGGGTCTATTAAAATTAACTTACACTCATTAGGTTTAAATTTAATAATTAAACTCATAATCATTGAGTTTATCCCAACAGATTTACCTGAGCCTGTTGTTCCTGCAATAAGCAAATGAGGCATTTTTTCTAAGTCTGTAAATATATTCTCGCCCGATATATCTTTTCCTAGCGCTAGTTTTAATGAGCTGTGATCATCCAAAAAAACACTGTCGTTTACTAAATCTCCAAATAAGACAGCTTCTCTTTTTGAGTTTGGTATTTCAATGCCTAAACTTGTTTTTCCGGGTTGTGATGAAATTCTTGAAGAAAGAGAAGACATCGCCCTTGCTATATCGTCAGATAATCCCACAATTTTACTGGCCTTAATTCCCGCCTTTGGGATAAACTCAAAAAGAGTAACAATTGGTCCTGATTTATAATTTACAATTTTTCCCTCAACACCATATTCTAACAAAGTGCTTTCTAATTTTAATGAAAGTTGTCGATTGAGCCTCTCAGCTTCTTTTGTGTGACTATTTTTTTGTAAAGACTTAGTAAACATTTCTGTGTTTGGAAGTTGATAAAAGTAATTCTCTAAATCTGAGCCTTGGTTTTTTTGATTTGTTTTAACATTTTTTATAGAACTATTTCTGTTTTTAACTAATACTGGTTCACTCCTTTGTCTTTTTGTGTACAGTTTTTTGTTGTCAAAACCTCTGTTTTTATTTGTAAAAATATAAGAAACTAAAATATAGATTTTTTTGTAAAAGAAAGAAATTGTTGTTTCCACAAACCTTAGTTTTTTTAGAAATTTATATTTAATACCAAATGAGTAAAAAAATATAATTATAAAAAAACAAAAAAACAAAAAATTAAGAATAAGGCTAAAAAAGTATGTATCCATGAAGCTTAATTTATATTTACTAAAAAAATCAAAAGCAATGTTTGCTGATGTGGAATATATAATTCCAGTTTCTGAAAAATTAAAAAAACTGCTTGCTAAAAAATTGTTAAAAAAAGTAGAAGCAAAGATAATTAAAAAAAATTTAATATAAATATTTTTAACCAAGGTCCCAGCAAACAATCTTATACCAACAAAAAGCACAAACAAACCAATTACATAGGAATATATTCCAAATAAAAATAACATCCCGCTTGAAGTAAGCGCCCCAAGACCACCAAAAAAATTTTGTGTATTCCCATATGCTTGTAGTTTGCCAAAACCAGGATCATCTTGATTGTATGTACCTAGACTAATCAAGACAAAAGCACCTACGGCAGCCAGACCCAAACCCACAAAGGTTTTAAGTAGAAATAACTTAAATCCGCCATATTTAAACATATTAATTGTTTCTAATACCTTTAGAATAAGGTAATTCGAAGAAGAATTATGAAAGAATTTAATTGCGATATTCATATAGTGGGAGGTGCACTGACAGGCCTTTTAACAGCATACTCTGCCTCAAAATTGGGCTACAACGTTATTGTTTCTGAAAAAAAAAAAATTAATCTTAATAGTAAAAAAATCACAACAGACACAAGGACAACCGCCATATCAGAAGGTTCAAAAAACTTTCTAGAGTCTCAAGGAGTGTGGAAATTAATTAAAAATTTTGCTGAACCAATAAAACAGATTAAAGTAATTGATAAAGAGGTTAAAGCTAATATAGATTTTATAAACCCAAAAGCTAAATCTAATTTGGGCTATATAGTAAAAAACTCAAAACTGATTAATGTTCTTGTGAAGGAAATAAAAAAAAAAAGAAATGTAAGTTTCTTATTTGAATCAAGCTTGCACGACCTATCATATCAAAATTCAAAAATAATTGGTTTTTCAAATGAAAAAAAAATTAATGCCAAATTAGTTATTGCTGCAGATGGAAAAAAAAGCGCAGTTAGGAAATTATTAGGCACTAACTTGTTTACAAAAAACTACAGTGAAAAAGCTCTTGTTGTAAATTTTTTGCATGAGAAGCCGCACAACAATATTGCATATGAGTTTTTTTTAAAAAACGGTCCACTTGCCCTTCTGCCGATGCAAAGAGAAAAAAATATGAACCAAAGCGCTCTTATTTGGTCAAATATACCTAAGGTAGTTGACTTGATTTCTTCTAAAGGCTTACAAACTGAATATATTGAAGA
Organism: uncultured Alphaproteobacteria bacterium; assembly: GCA_902595855.1. Taxonomy (GTDB): domain Bacteria; phylum Pseudomonadota; class Alphaproteobacteria; order HIMB59; genus CACPNW01. The sequence continues at coordinate 62,905 of CACJRY010000005.1, read as the reverse complement.
GGTTTTAAATGAAAAAATTTTTAAGCAACTAGGAAATGTTTTAAGAATTAATTCTATACAATCATTTCCTCTATCTGCGCATATAAATGAAAAATTTTATGAGGACAGAGTCATTTATGCAGGTGATGCTGCACACTCTATTCATCCAATTGCAGGACAGGGCTGGAACCTTGGATTAAGAGATGTAAAATCAATAACATCATTGCTAATTAAAGCAAAAAATAAGAAATACAGTTTGGGTACAAAGGGGTTTTGTAAAGAATATAATGCCTTGTGTTATTATGATGCATACAGGCTTTTTGAAATAACTGATAAGCTAAACTGGATATTTAAAAAAGATCAAAAACAATACAAGTTCTTAAAAAAAATTGGTCTAAGCTTGATAAACAACAACAGAGCAATTAAAAACAAAATCGCAGATTTCGCAATGGGTATTTAATTTATAGATGTTGTTTTATTTTTTGTTGCGGTTTCGATTTCTAAGGTAGACAAAACATTTTTGTATAATTCTTTGTTGGATTTTAGTTCCAAAAACATTTGCTTTACACTAACCTCAAACGGAGAAATCATTACTATAAGCTTGAGCAAATCAATAATACTTAAATCAGAAATTTCTTTAATACTGAAATTAATTTTTTTAACTTCATTATATTTTTTAAAACTATCAAGTATTTTATTTTTTAAAGAATTTTCAATGGGGTTGTTGTTAAAGCTATCTAGAATTTCTATTTCATAAATTAAAAATTTAAAATCTGTTTCTAATTGTTTGGAAATTTTAAAGTAGTTTATTCCTTCCAAGTTAATTAAATATCTTTTGTCAGTCGTTTCATTAAAGGCAGTAATTTTACCAAAACAGCCGATATTATAAAGTTCGTTATTGGGTTTTTGTTGAACCATGCCAAGAAACCGATTATTCGATAGAGAATAGTCTATCATGCTAATATATCTTTCTTCAAATATATTTAAAGGCAGATTGGTTTTGGGAAACATAACGGCCCCGTTCAAAGGGAAAATTGGTATTTTCATCTATGAGAACAACAAGCTAGAAAGTTTTTTTCTATTAGTTTTTGTAGCCTCATGGTCGTTTCCTAGGGCCTCAAAAAACTCTACTAATTTTTTTTGTATTTTTTCTTTGTCATTTTTATAATTATCTAACAAAAACGAAAAGGCTTTTTCATAATCCTCTTCAGAAAAATAAAACTCAGATATCTCTATAAGTACCTTTGAATTCTTTGGGTTTTCATTATACTTATTAAGCAATACATCTATGGATGCTAGACCCTTAGAATCTTTAGTGATTTTTACCTTTTTTAAAATTTTTTCAATTTCCTTATTTTTTATGGTTTCTTCATCAAGAGATGAAACAAAATCATCTATTTCTTTAAACTCTTTTTGTGTCAACAAACATTGCAAATAAAGACTTATAGCAACAGGATCGCCATTATTTTCAGTGATAAAATTCAAAAGCTTATCTTTTGCTTCATTTATATTTTTATCAATAATAAGTTTTTTTATTTCATTATAAAAATCAGTCATATCTTCTTTTAGTTTTTTTCCATCTGATTTTTCTATAAATTCAATAAAATCTTTTTCAGAAATTACTCCTTGAAAGGCATTAACAATTTTTTTTTCTTTGAAAGCAAAAACAGCAGGTATAGATTGAATTCGGAGCTGAGCTGCAAGTTGTTGATTTTCGTCTATATTAATTTTTACTAAATCAAAACTATCTTCGTTTTCTCTAGCAATTTTTTCCATCACTGGTGTTAATTGTTTGCAAGGTCCGCACCAAGGCGCCCAAAAATCTACAACAACTAACTTATGATCACTTTTTTCAATAACTTTAGTTTCAAAGTCAACTTCATTAACATCTATTATATTGCTATTCTCCATATGTTTTTATTATTGTTTCACTTTCAGTTGAAAAGATATGTATTTTTTTATTATTTTCAATCATTAACTTAACAAAACTTTCACAGCTCATTGTAATAGTGATTGTGTTTACTAAAGGATGAAAGTTAACAAAATCTGAATTAAAAAGCTTGTCCTCTAAATAAAAATTAATATTGTTTTCATGATCGTTTAAGAGCGCAAAGGGAGAGACTGACCCAGGCTTTATGTTCAGCAAATCTTTTAAATATTCTTCTCTTGCAAAAGATATATTTCCCAAACCCAAGGATTTTGAAATTTTTTTAAGATTTATATTTGTAAATTCTTCACAAGAAATTAAAAAAAATTTATTTTTTTTATTCTTTAAAAATAAATTTTTACTATGAGATCCCTTTATTTTTCCTCTGAGATTGTAAGAGTCTTCAACAGTATAAAGTGCTTCATGTCTATTAAGCTCATAATCGTAATTATTGTCATCTAATAACTTTATAAATTCTTCAGAGCTTAACATAAAAATACATCTTTTTATTATACTTTATGAAACTATCGTGATAGTAGAAAAAATTATGCGGGCGTAGCTCAGGGGTAGAGCGCAACCTTGCCAAGGTTGAAGTCGAGGGTTCGAATCCCTTCGCCCGCTCCAATAAATCTCCCAAATATTAACTAATTAATATACGCAAGGGACACTAGCGGGACACTTTGGATGTATATTTGTAAATTTTTACAATTTTAATGATAGTATTATTTTATGAAAAAGATTGAAGGTTTGTTTGGATTGAAATTAGAAAATTTTTTTGATGAAAAAAAATATAATATCGTAAACAAGCAATTTATACATAACAATTATCATTTAGAAATAAATGATCCGCCAAACCCAAATGTATTGTTTAAAGATTATTCAATACGATGTTCAAAAGATATGATTATTCAAGATGTATCGGCTAAAACACTATCACCAATTCCGATCGATGATGCTATGCAAAGACAAGAAGATTTAGGAAATTATTTTATTGAAACATATTTTGATAATTACTCAATATTCTTTTGGGATTTTGAGCACTTTATTAACATTTATGAATTTGTACCTTTCGATAAAAAAATAATTCCACTAAGAAAAGATTATAGAAATTTTATTCACCCAAATGAAACAACCAAAGAGCTTACAATAACTATTTTTGGCCAAAGTGATAATTACAAACAAGTAGAACTTCTTTTGGGAATAAAAGACAAAGAAAACGATTATGAACCAATTAAAATTTATGAAAATGAAGATGTAAAAAAATATGATACTGGTAAGGGTTATACAATTGATACAACTGGTTTATGAAGAAAAATAAGAAATTCAAAAAAAATACAACTCAAAATATTTTTTTCAATTTGGATAAAAGAGTTTTAATTATTAGCATAATTTCTTTATCAATCCTTATTATGTTTTTTTCTTATCACCTTTTTTTCTCTCCAATGGCTCAATGTGTAAATAGCCTTGGTTCCTTAACAAAAGGTAATAATTCTAAAGATGAGATAAAGTTTATTTGTGTAGAAAAAGTTGGAAGTAAATAAATTTCAATAAATAATTTTGTTTGCTATTTTGGGATATTTGCGGGATACTTGATATTCAATAATAATTTAATTGATGTAAAATAAATTTATGAGTAGTCGGTATGATAACACACAAGAATGTTATCTTTGTAAAACCACAAAAGCTTTAGACAGTTTTATTAGACGCAAGGATGGAAAATATTATCGCATGTGTATGGATTGCAATGAATATGTGCAAAGAAAAAAACTTGAGAGAAAAAAAGGAAAAAAAAATCTTCATACAGAAACTCACCGTACTTGCTATAAATGTCAAAGATTTTTAACAAATGATAATTTTACATTAAGGACTGCTGGAACATATTTTTCAGCTTGTAAAGAATGTAATAAATTTGGTTTTAGTCAAACTAGAAGAGCTCGAATAAAAAGTAGCGGAGGTATTATTGACCCAAAACAATTTCAAGAAAAATTAAAATTATACGAAACTTGTCCAATGTGTAAAAGAAGATGGGAAAATATTCCTTTGCTTAAAGGAAGGAAAAGTCCAATAACTATGGATCACATTATTCCAATTAGTAAAGGAGGAACAAACTTAATTGAAAATGTGCAACCACTTTGTTATTCATGTAACTCAAAAAAAAGTAACAAAATGTAATTTGCTCCTTTGCCGGTTTTCAAGACCGGTGCTTTCAACCGCTCAGCCATCTCTCTTTGCGGGACAGTAGCGGGACACTTGGTTTACAAAATATTAAATTATGTTATTTAAAACTTAAGAAAAGGTTAAGGTAATTCGTACTCGGCAACCTTGCCAAGGTTGAAGTCGAGGGTTCGAATCCCTTCGCCCGCTCCAAATTCGAGAGTGCGCCTAGGCTTGCGTCCAACATATGTCCAAATTTAGTTATAATATTTAATATTATAAAAAATATAGTTTAATAACTTCAATATTATTATAAACATTAATAAATCATGAAGACTTTATTTTTTAAAATATTTTATATTATAAGAAAATTGCCACTACTTAAAAGATTATCTAACTCTCTTTTAAGAAGAATTCTTTTTAAGATTAATAAAGATAAATTTTATTATAGTTTTAAAGGTGTAAAATTTTTTTTAAATATTAGAGATTCAATAGATAGAGAATTATTTATGAATGGTTATTATGAGGAAAAACAACTTAATATACTCTCGAAAAGTATAAAAAAATACTCAATTAATAATTTTATAGATATTGGATCAAATATAGGAATCTATTCCATTTTGATGGCTAAAAATCATCCTAATTTAACTATACACGCATTTGAACCTCACAAAGATGCTTTCAAAAGATTAAAAAAAAATGTGAATTTAAATGATTTTAGCAACAAAATTTACTTATATGATTATGCGCTATCAAGTAAAGGTGGAGACAGTTTTCTTGAAGCGAAAAATAGATTTGGACTTAGTCAATCTGGAGGAGCCAAAATCAGTGATAATGGTAATATAAAAATAAAATATAAAACAGGGGATGATTTAATAAAAATTAAAAATGAAAATATTGCTATAAAAATTGACACGGAAGGTCATGAACTATTTGTTCTCCAGGGTATAAAAAATTTACTTGCTGATAATAAAATTTTTTTGCAAATAGAAATCTTTCCACAGAACACAACTGTTGTAACTCAATTTTTAAATAATTTAGGGTTTAAACTAATAACCAAAAATCAATTTACTCATCAAAAGGATATTTTAGACTATTTTTTTGAAAAAAATTTTTCTTAAACATTGTCTCTAAACTATAATTGCTTAGTTTTTGAATTAATAATAAACACTGTTTGATAAAAGCTATATGTCCAACGTACGTCCAAGTTCGATTAATTTTCCCCTAATATTTTCATTATTTTATCTTAACATAAAAATAAATTGTTAAATTTTCTAATAATTATATCTATATTGTTTTATTGTTAACAAACTTTATATGACAAGCTTTTTATGAATATATTATTTGTGTACAGAGACAAACACTCAATTAAACAGAATTTCAAATCAGTTTTTAAAAAAAATTTATGCAATTTAGATTTTGGATTTTTTTTATTGTCATTAAAAAGTTTTTCAAATGTTACAATTGTATCACTTCCTGAGATGCTATCTTTGAAAGATTTAACCCGCTATGATCATATTATTATTGATACAAAAATTAGCCTTGATTATTATGAGGATAAATATCTTCCAGCTCTTCAAAATAAAATTAAGTGCCCAACATCACTTTTTATTGGATACGATAGAATGCTTAACTATAAAGATGTTAAAAATTTTGAAAAATATTTAAAAATTAAACTATATTTTGTTCCAAATTTATTGGCAGATTTAAGCCTTTATAAACTATCTGATGATTTAGAAAAAAAGCTTTTTTCAACTTATTACGGTATGGGTTTTTTAAATATTAATTATAATATAAAAAATCAAAATTTTTCACACACTAATTATAAAAAAGAAAAAAAGTATGGTCTTTCATATTGTGGAAAAATAATTGACACAAAAAAACAAAGAAAAAATGTTATTGATTTTCTTGAAAAACAAGAGTTTGATTTTAATAAAAAAATAATATTTTTCGACAACATGAACCAAAACCAAAAAAAGCTTTCAACAGATGATTACGTTAAATTAATAGAGGAATCTAATATAAATTTAGTTTTAAGTGGCAACCATGACAATATCCCCTACAGACTATACGAGGTTCTTTTTTTTAAATCTTTTTTTTTAATAGATAAGAATTTTTTAAAATATAAAGTTTCTAGAAACTTTATGAAGGTAGAAAACTTTGTTTTTGATTCAAATTATGATCTAGTTGAGAAAATTAAATTTTACCTCTCAAATAATAATGAATTAGAAAACACACGAACCCAAATAAACAAATCTTTTATAAAATTTTATGACCCACTTAAGCATGGAAAAATGATATCAAAGGCATTTCTAAATTAAATTAATTTTATTTGTTAAATATATCTTCCAAACTTCCCGTTAGAAAGATATCATTATGCTTATATCCTTTACTTAAATTAATCATTTTAACAGAATGGTGGTGGAAAAATTTATTTAAATTTTTTACAGTTATATTTAGGGCTTGACTTATTAGCTTTGTAGGCTTCTTACTATCCAAATAAATACTTTCTTCTTTTCCATAAAAATGTGTTTTAGTGTTGTCCTTATAGTAGAGATCAACCCCAAGAATATATATTTCTTTGAACCCAAGAAAAAATGCGATTAAAGCAGTATCAACTACAACTGTTACTGCCTTACCCCAACCATCATAATAATCTAAAGGCATAATGCCTAACATGAGGCTTTTGTATAAAATAGAATTTTTATTTTCGTGTTTAAAAACAGGAATAAATTTCTCCTTTGGTCCATCCCAATAAATCTGACTGTCCATAAATGTATGGTTATAAAACCTAGGAAATTTAGTAGTTTTTTGAATTTCATTATGATTTTTTTCATAAACATTTTTGTCAACACAAACATAAAAATCATAATGTGATAATCCATGATCAAGCGCTTTGTAACCTCTATTAACAATAAAAATCTTTTCATTTTTAATTAAAGAAAGATTCTCTTCAAGTAGACTTGGTCCAGAACCAATTATAAAACACCTTTGTCCACTATATTTATTTTTGTAGTCTTCAAACATTGCTATAATTATTAATAATATATAATAATCATTAATAAATGAATAGAATTAAAGTTATTGCAGAAATTGGCATTAATCATAATGGAAGTATCGATATAGCAAAAAGATTAATAGATTTAGCAAAGTTAGCAGGATGTGACTATGTTAAGTTTCAAAAAAGAGATCCCGATTTAGCTGTACCTAAAAATAAAAAAAATCAACTAGTAAAGACACCATGGGGTAAATTAAAGTATATTGAATACAAAAAAAAGATAGAATTTTCTTTAGATGATTTTGTTAATATAGATAAATATTGTAAATCAAAAAAAATTAAATGGTTTGCTTCTGTTTGGGATCTTAATTCAGCTTCAGAACTAAAAGAAATTTCAAAAATTACTAAAATACCATCTGCAAAGCTAATTGATAAAAAATTATGCAAATATGTTAATCAAAATTATAAACAAAAAATATTATCTACAGGGATGTCAAATCAAGCCCAAATAAATAGTGCGGTAAAGATATTAAAACCCAACATATTAATGCATACTATATCAACCTATCCTTCTCCAGTTAGTGAATTGAATTTAAATTATATACAATATCTTAAGTCAAAATTTAAAGGAATTGAAATTGGTTACAGCGGACATGAGTTTGGGCTGTCAACTACTTTTGCAGCTGTTGGTCTTGGAGCAACATGGATCGAAAGACATATAACATTGGATAGACACATGTGGGGAAGTGATCAATTATCTTCAGTAGAGCCAGCAGGATTATTCCAGCTAATGAGCGGTATAAGAGCCATTGAAAAATCTTTAGGATCTTCAAAGCCAAGAAAAATTACAGAGTCAGAAAAAATAAAAATTAAATCACTTAGAGGCTAGAGTCTTTTAGCGCCTTATATATTTTTTCAATATATATAAACTCCTCTTCAGTATCTATGTCCAAAGACTCTAAAAAATCAACTTTGAAGAGATAGGGATCATTTTCCTGATTCTTCCAATATCTTTTATTTTTTATAAAATATTCTTTTTTAAATATATGAAAATTGTGAGTGCACTCATAAAGAGGCAGCAGATCTTTTGTGTTACAACTTGAATTATCATTAATGGGCTTATTATTGTTATCAAAATACCATGTTTTTTTTTCTATAACAGTTGTTAAACTTTTTAATTTTAAGGTATCATACAGCTCTAATGCTTTTTTTAATTTTGAAATGTTTAACAAAGGGGCGCATGCATTTACAAAGCATATTACTTCTTCTTTTACTTCTTTTAAGTAATTAAATACATCTTCAATTGCATCAGAGCTTACACTTTTTTTATCTCTCTTAACTAGATTAACAAATTCGTAATTTTTAAGTATCTTAAAAAAAGGCTCTTCTCCTACTGCGCAATAGACTCTATAAATTGGATTTTCTGCAAGTTTATTTAACTTATTTAGTTGTAATTCAAATAATGATAAATCATCAAATTTACGCAACATTTTGTTTTTACACCTCTGGCTGTTTAATCTAGCCTGAATAATTATTGCTGTAGACCCATTCATAAAATATATTATAACATAGGTAGATCTTAAAATAACCTTTTAAAAATTTAAAAAAAAGTAAAACTAAATGTTAAATGCAAGCCTATTATATAAGTTGATGATTTCAAATTCGACAGCATATCAAGATTTGATAATTAATAATAAATTTATAGAACTTATCGAGGGACTAAATCAAAATTCAGTTGTGCTCGATATTGGTGCTAACATTGGCAACATTTCAAATTTTATATTTGAAAAAAAACAACCATATATTTACGCTTTTGAGCCAAATAAATTATGTTTTGAAATTTTAGCTAGAAGATTTATTGACTGTGAAAAAGTAAAAACATTTAACCTTGCTGTTTCTAATTATTCAGGACCCACAAAATTATACCTTCATGAGAAATCAACAGGAATTAGCGATTTCAATTATATTGAAAGTTCTTCTCTTAACAATAATAAAGACAATGTCTCCAAAACTAATAGTGTAGAAATAAAGGTAGAGCATATCTTAAATATAGTGTCCAAATTTTCAAATATTGATTTAATAAAAATCGATGTTGAGGGAAGTGAATACGAAATTATGCCGTATTTAATAGAACAAAGAAGCAAAATAAAATGTGTTTTATGTGAACTTCATGGAGACCCAAGAAAAAATAAAAATAAAGAATTTTTTAGTTCTTATAAAAATTTATTAGAAAATTTAAAGGAAACAAATCTTTACAACAATTGGTTTTACGAATGGTACTAATATGAAATCTGAAACTCTTGTTCTGCAAATTGATATTGGTTCTGGAACACAGTGGGGAAATGAATCTACAATTAATCCAATTCGAGATATATTTATTCCCTCTGTAAAAAAATATTGTGAGAAATGTGGTTATGATTATTCTCTCGTAAAGAAGAGCACCTACGAAGCTGAGTTTGGAAACTTTGATTTCTTAGCAACAAAGAATAAGCATTATTCTTTTGAGAGATACTTTCATTTTAATAATCATTATAAATACACAATATATATAGATAATGACATTTATATTTATTCGGATGCTGAACCTCTTCCTAAAATTAATGGATTGCAAAACGTAAGAGAGCCTGAAGGAAACTCTTCAAAAATATTTAGAGAAATAAACAATCTAGATAATTCATACGGATACTTTAACTCGGGAGTAACATTTTGTGATAATTTAACGGCAAAAAAATTATCTAAATATATGATTGATAGAATGAAAAATAAAATTAGAGCAAAAGGAAAAAACTCAGATAACATGATGCTTAATGAATTTATACTTCAGAACAAAGACTTGTTTACAGAAATTGGGTGCGAATGGAATTATATGCCTTTTTTACCTAACGCTAAAAAAATAAAAAAACCAAACTTTTTTCATTTCGTTGGAATTCATGGAAAAGAAATTATAAACCAACTCCAACTTAAAAATATTGATATTGAACTTTTTTTGAAAAAATTAAAAAATTAATTGTTAAACTAAGTCTTTTTTTCTTAACAAGGAAACATTAAAGCTTATTACTATTCGTTCTTCATTAGAAAGATTTGGACCTACCTTATGTTCTAAATAGCTAGGAAATAATACCAAAGTGCCTGCCTTTGGAGTTACTGATTGTACTTGTGCATTAATATTGTTTGCTTCTTTAGAAATTGGATGATGAAAAACATTAGCCTGTCTAGGATCAAAGAAAATAATATTTCCTGCATTTTTTTCTGCTTTTACATAGTAAGCGGCGCTGAGAGCACTGCTCCCATGATGATGTCTTTCATTAAATGCATCTTTATTGTTGATTATACTCCACATGCTTGTAATTTTAACAATTTGTGTATCTAAATCCCAATTCATGTCTTTAATTGCAATTCCAATATTTTTTGAAATTTCAGAAATAAAATTTTTTAATTCTTGGTCCTTCAAATCAAAATCTTCAGAGTGCCAACCATATACATTACTTTTTGTTTTGCCTTTTGGATTCTTTTCTTTCGCATTGTAAATATAATTAATTAATTCTTTATTTATATTTTCAAAATTATTAATTTCAGTTATCCAAATAGGAGTAGAAAAAAAAAGGTGCATAATTCTTAAATAAAGCAAAAAACACTAGCTGAAAAGTTAATTTTAATTATTGATAAAAATATACTGTTTTAAAATGCTTTTTTTAATTTAAAATAGACTTTAATGAACGAAAAACTTACGAACATAAACTCTAATGATAAAATTTATTATCTAAATATTTTAAAAAAAGAACCAAAAAACTATGAGGCTATTTTAAAACTAGGATTAATTGATGTAAAAGAAAAAGAATTTTTATTTGCAAAAGAAAAGTTTGAAGATTTAATCAATATAGATATTTATAGGTATGAAGGCCATTTAAATCTTTCAAATATTTACTCTCATGAAGGAAATATAAAAAAAGCTAAAGATATTTTAGAAAATTTCTTATTTAATATTAAAGAAAATATTGAAATTATTAATGCAATTGCAATAATTTTACTAAATCTTAAAGAATACAAAGATTTAGAGATATTTATAAATAAATATATTAACAGATATGAGAGTTACATTTTAAACTATTTAAAGGCTTACAATTTAACAAGAGCTGATAAGCTTCTAGAGTCAGAACATTATTTTAAAAAAACTATAGCTTTAAACAAAAATTTTTGGCAGTCATATGATTTTTTGTTCAAGCAGTATGACAAACAGTCTCGTATAACAGATTTTAGAGAATTACTAAAAAAAGCAAGTTCAATTTTTAAAAATAATTGCATTCTGTCATACTATGAATCATTATATTATTTTAGGGTAAAAAATTATTCAAAATCTCAAATCATACTAAGTGATAAAAGTCTTTCAAATAAGTTTTTAAAAGAGCAAAGTGATGTAGCTAAAGCAGATTATTTTCACCTTCTCAGCAGAGTTAATGAAAAACTTGGTGATTTTGATAAAAGTTATTTTTTTGCTATTGAGAGAAACAAAATTACTCTTAATTTTAAGGAAAATAAAAAATATAATAAACAACTAATTTTAGATACCATTTCTGTTTATAAAAATTTTTTTGAAAAAAAAAATAAATCCAAATTATCTAATTTTTCTGAGGGAATATATCACTCAAACTTAGTTTTTTTAATTGGGTTTCCAAGATCAGGAACAACACTTCTAGATACGATTTTAAGAAGCCATTCAAAAACTATTGTTTTAGAAGAAAAGCCATATTTGCTTGATGTTAGGCATCAATTTTATGAAAAAAATAAATTAATTAACGTTTTGAATATTGATGAAAAAGAAAAAATACAAATGCAAAAACAATATATGAACTCTTTTAATTACAACTCTAAAAAAATTATAATTGATAAATATCCCTTAAATCTAATAGAGTTAGGTTTTATAAAAACAATATTTCCTAATTCAAAAATTATTCTAGCAATTAGACATCCTTTGGATTGCATAATAAGTTGTGTATTAACATCATTTAAAATGAATGAGGGGATGGTAAATTTTGAAAATATTCATACTACATCATTTTTTTATAATGAATGCTTTCAGCTACTATTTAAATACTTTTATTTTTTTGAAATAAATTATCATACTGTTAAGTATGAAAATATCATTAAAGATTTTACAAACGAAATCACAAGTTTAGTAAAATTTTTAAACCTATCTTTTGAAGAAAATATGATTAATTACCAAAAAACTGCAAAAAAAAGAGATAAAATTAACACACCAAGTTATGATCAAGTAGTTCAACCTCTATATTCTAGCTCAATAAATAGATTTAAAAATTTTGATAAAGTAAATGAAATCAAAGCTGGCATTCAATATTGGGTGAATCATTTTGAATATACAATCTAATAAAATTTATTTTTTCTTATAAAATCTTTAATTAACCTCTTGGTTTTGGCTATTCTTTCATTATTTTCTTTTATTTTTTTTCTACCACTTAATATTGATGGGTGTTTGTTTATAAGCTTAAAAATATACGATAACTCTTTTTTTTTCATTAGTGCTTAAAAACTCTCTTAGAGGAAAATATTAATTTTATATTTTTTTGATTAGCAAAGTTAATTATCTTCTTATCATTTATTGAGCCGTTTGGCTCTACAATACATGTGCAGTTATTTTTTATTAATAATTTTAAGCTATCAGTAAAAGGAAAAAATGCATCAGATGCACAAACTATATTTTTATAGGAAAAATTTTCTCTATATTTCATAACTGCTATTTTTGTTGCATCATACCTATTCATCTGGCCTGCACCTATACCAATAGTCTGTTTGTTTTTGACTAGAACTACCGCATTAGATTTTATATGTTTAACAACTCTAAATGCAAACAAAATATCTTCACTCTCTCTTTTAGAAATTTTATTTTTTTTTGATACTGTTGTAAAATTATGTTTTGATATTTTTGCATCATTATTTTTTTGTAATAAAGACCCCATCCTTACTGATTTTATTGTCTCTTTTTTTATTTTTGGTATTGATTTTGAATTAATTAAAATTAATTTTGTCTTTGAACTTAAAATCTTTCTTGCTTTTTTTGTAAAACTTGGCGCAACTAAAATCTCAATAAAATTTTTTATAATAATTTTAGCCAAATCTTCATCTATTCTTTTATTAACTAATACTACTCCCCCAAAAGCACTTTTCGTATCACTTTTTAGCGCTCTTAGAAAAGATTGTTTTATTGTTAAAGATGATGCAACGCCACAAGCATTATTATGTTTTATAATTACAGTTGTTGGTTCATTAAATTCACTTAAGAAATCTAAACCACTATCAATATCAGAAATATTATTGTAACTAATCTCTTTTCCCTGAATTTTATTGTCAATAATGCTTTTATCTTTATTTGTTCTCAATACTGCACTTTGGTCTGGGTTTTCTCCATATCTCAAATATATTTCTTTATTTTTTTTTGAGAACCAATTGTATATATCTCGATCATATTGGAAAGTTAGTTCAAAAGTTTTTTTTGCCATAAGTTTTCTAAAATTTAAATCTGTAGCACCTAAATTTTTTTCTATATTTTTCTTTAAAAGTTTATAATCGTCTGGGGAGCAAATAGTTGTTATGCTTTCATAATTTTTTGCAGACGCTCTAAGTAAAGTAGATCCACCAATGTCGATCATTTCAATTGCTTCATCTTTTTTTTTATCAATGAACTTACTAAATGGATAGAGATTTACAATTACATGGTCAATTTTTGGGAAATTTGTCTTCTCAAAAGTTTTTTCATGAACTTTATTATTTCTATTGTGTAATATAGAAATATATATTTTGGGATGAAGAGTTTTAACTCTTCCATCAAGAACCTCATCAAATTTTGTAAATTTAGAAATTTCAAAACATGTAAATCCTAATGATCTAATTTTTTTTGAGGTAGATCCTGTTGAGATTATTCCGATTTTATATTTTTTTAAAATATTACACAAATTATATAGATTTTTTTTATTATAAACTGAAACTAATGCATAACTTGTCACTTTTTTGAGAGAGACCATTTAATTTTTTCCCTATTTTGTTTTGTTATGCCTTTTATTACTATCTGTTTTGTTTGTTTAACATCATTTTTGTCAACAAAAACACTTTCTTCTAGAGATAAATCTTTGCTAGCATTAAATAGCCATATAGAATTATTATTTGTTTTAAGAATAACGCTTTTTTTACTATTTGTTTGTGTGATATTAATATTTGGCAAAACATGAAATCTAATATGATAAATTACTTCTTTGTTTTTTGAGATTGATGAAATGATTAAATCTTCTCCAAATAAAGAATTTTTATTTTCTTCATAATAAATTTTTCGTTTTACAATTTTTTTATAATTTTTCATATAGCCGTTATGAGATGCTTCTATGGCATGGTTCATGCCGTCGCTTATTTTTTTGAAAGAAACTATTTGAGGAAATTTTATGTGCGGTTGATTATTTCTAATTTCACTTATGTTTGTATTTTCAAGAATAACAGTAGAATGAGCTGCAGAATATCTCAAATAAGAAGCATCGCCGGTAGTTTTCTCAAGAGAGCCACAATTTGTAATTATTTTTTCTTTTTCAGAACTAAATTCAATTGACAATGTTCCTGCACTAAGTTTTTTAGATATTGAGGTGTTTGTAGGTTGAACAATATCAAAGAAAATTTTTTTTAACTTATCTTCAAAATAAAATATACCATTAATGCTTTCAGGATATTCTATCTTTCTTATATTTTGTTTTTCACTTAATGCTAATTTAATTTTTTCAATATTATGGTTTCCAAATCCATTGAATAAAGCAACACTACCATCCTTATGAAAATATTGTGCCAGCACTGTCTCCATTTTTATTTTAGTAAAATTAAATAAATCATCAACTTCATTATTAAGGTTTAACAGCATAGAAATTATTTCATTAATATCATTTATAAATCTAGCTTGTTCTAAAGCATTATAACTTTTGTGCATTGAAAAACTATCTAAGTGATTTTTTATAATTATTTCAAATTTGTTTTTAATATTTACAATTTTATTACCTAAAATAAACTTTGTTAAAATATATACTTTAAGCTCTAGCAAAGAATGCTTTTCAAAATTTTTAGAAAAAATAAGCTTATCAAAAACATCTATATTAACTTTTAATATTTTTTTTAATTTTTGCTCATCCTTTTTTGTAGATATTGAGTTAATAAAATCAAAATTATATACTAAATTTAAAATCCTTTTTGCTGTTTGTTCAGTGTCCCAAACAAAGCTTGATTTGAATTTATTGGCTTTATACCAATTAAAAATACCAAATTTTGCAATTTCAATACCCCTTTTCCCTCCTAGTTTGTTGCATAAATTTATAAAGTCAAAATTGTAAACTAGTGAGTTTTTTTCTAACTTAAAAAAATCCTTTCTGAATATTAAGTTTTTATTTTTTTCATAATTATTAAAATCAATTATTTTAAAATTTAAACCCGATAATAATTTAAATTTTATTTTTCCTGAAAATATTGATAAATATATTAATAAAAATTTTCTAACTATTAAATATATTTTCTTTTTAATCATTTCTAAATAACTGAGCTGAAAAAAAACCATCAATATAAAAATCTTTAAACTTTTTTGGCAGTGTAAAAAAATATCCTTCATCAGAAATTAAACCATTCACATCAAATATAGTCGAATTTGTTTTATATTGTTCTAGGCTAAAATTTTTGTTCTCATCTAAAAAATTTTTAACTATTTGAATTGTTTCTGAATGAAAGAATGAACAAACCATATAAATTATTTTTCCTTTTTTTTTGACTAATTTAGATGATTTTTTAAGTAAGCTTTTTTGAAGCTTATTTAAACTTATTAAATTTGGTTTAGTTGGCTTAAATAATATTTCAGGATGTTTTCTTATTGTTCCAATAGCAGAACATGGAGAATCTAAGATTACTATATCAAATTTATTTTTCTCATCAAAATTTAAAGCATTTAAATTATAAATTTTAGGTTTAAAATTTAATCTTGATAAGTTTTCTTTAAGTCTTAAAATTCTTTTTTTGCTTATGTCATTCAGCAAAACATTATTATCAGATAGCAACTGAAAAGATTTACCGCCAGGCGCAGCACATATATCGAGAACATCATAATTTTTTATTTTATCATTAATTGCTATTGGTATCATTGATGAAAAGTCTTGTACCCACCACTCACCTTTATTAAAATTTTCTATCTCACTAACCTTTTTGTTATCATCTATAAAAGCAGATTTAGGTGAGCTCTTTGTGTGAGATCCAAAAAAATTATTAAGAGCTTCTTTGGACTTAAAAACGAGATGGAGATCAGGTTGTTTATAAAAAGTTTTAATGAAGTAAGAAAGATCTAAGTTTTTGCTCTTATTTACTTCACTAATAAACCAATTTGGAAAATCACTTAATTCAATTTTTGTCTTTTCTATATCTTTTATATTTTTCAAAATATTTTTTAGAATAGCATTAACAAAGCCAGGAAAAACTTTTATTTTTTTGGATACATTTACAGTTTCGTTTAAAACTGCATACGGTTTAATTTTTAAGTAGACAATTTGAACAACAGCAGAAGATAAAAGTATAAATTCATTTGTCTTAAGTCTTTTTTTGGCAAATTTATCTAAGATTAATTTACAATGAATACTTCTTCTCATTGTGTTTAGGCAGATATTATTAATAAAAGAGATTTCTTTCTGACTAAAATCAAATTCAGATATTTTTTCATCAAAAACATTTTCATAATTTTTATTTTTTTTGAAAATTTCAATTAATATTTGAAAAATTGTATATCTTGTTTTTGTGCTTCTATTCATGAAAGTATATAATACATAAATGCCATTTTTTAGCTTTTCCTTAAATGAAATCAAAACTTCATTTACAAAATTTAATATTACATCAAATAATGTTTATTTCAGTAAAAACACTTACCTTTGGAAAAAATTAAATAAGGAAAATAGCTTAGTAATTAAATTTTTGAAGCGTGAAAAAAGACTTCCAGCTACAAAAATAAGCAAAAATATATTATTTTGTCTTCCACCAAGTATTGGGTTGGGAGATGCTATTGAATATGCAATGGCAATTAAAAAATTAAGTGAGATAATTAAATTTGATAATTTGGGGGTTGCTTTTACTGGAGAGTACGAAATTATATTCAGAGATTTTTATAAAATACCTAAAATTTACCCATTTATAATTGAAAAAAATGAATTTAATAATTTTGATACTATTTTTCATTTAACTCTAGAGATTAACAATTTAGTAAATCAAAAATATTCAAGATCTAATATATTTGAAGAAATTATTAATTATTTTGGTATTGCACAACCCAGAAAAAGACAATTTATAAAAAATAATAATAAAATTAATAAAATATCAATTTTTCCAATTTCCAGCTCACCTATAAGAAGTATGCCAATAGTAATTTTAAATGATCTTCTTAATTTATTAACACAGGATTATGTTGTGGAGATATGTTTAGACTGTGACTCGAAGATATCACATTACTTATTTAATAATTTAAGCAAAAAAAATGTTACATTGGTTGATCCAAAAAATAAATCAGAACTTATTTCATATATCAAAAATATTCAATATGGCTTATTCATGGACTCTGGGCCATTACATGTAGCAAAAATGCTTAACAAAAGAGGCATGTTGTTAGAAACTAGCGTTTCAAGTAAAATTTTATTAAAAAATTATAATTTAATTAAAGGTATAGAAAATAATTTTACATCTGCTTATTGTAATGCACCTTGCGGCTTAACAGATATTTTTAACTATCAAAATTCTTTCGGCTGTTATGACAGTTTACGGCTCAATAGCTTAAAAATTAAAAATAATAATTTTAAAGATATAAATAATAGAGGTGTTAAAAACTATTATCTAGAAAATTTTAAAAAACCAGCAGGATGTTTACTCTCTTTAAATGTACAAGATATATATAATGCTATAAAAAAGGATCTGTCTTTATGAGAGGAAAACTAGAAACTATCGTCGGCGCCATGTTTGCTGGTAAAACTAGTGAACTGTTAAAAAGAATATTGTGGGCCAAACATCAAAATAAAAAAATTATTGTAATTAAGCCTATAATTGACAATCGTTATCATCAAGAGAAAATAATTACACACAACGATTTAAGTCATGAATGTTTTGCAATGAAGAACTGGGATCACGTAAAAACTAATTTTAAATTTCAACAAGATTTAGTCGATGTTGTTTTTTTAGATGAAATTCAATTTATGAACACAAATGAAACATTAGAAAATGTTGAGATAATATTAAATAATGGCATTGATGTTGTGTCTTCAGGGTTGGATCAAGACTCTAGAGGGAGACCTTGGGAAACATCTTCAATGCTTCTTGGATTGTCTGATAAAATAATAAAAATTTATGGTTTTTGTAACGTATGTGGAATGGAAGCAACAAAAACATATAGAAAAACTCAAGGTGGTGACAGAACCCAAGTAGGTGCAGCAGATATTTATGAACCTAGGTGTTTAAAGCATTGGGAAGCAAGGTAGCTAAATGTTAAGTCTATTTGAAATTAATTTTTCAACTACACTTGGATCAGCCAATGTTGTAATATCTCCTAATTGATCATGTTCATTAGCAGCAATTTTTCTTAATATTCTTCGCATAATTTTCCCCGACCGTGTTTTAGGTAAGCCGTCTGTAAAATGAATAAAATCAGGTTTTGCAATAGGACCAATTTTTGATCTAATAGTTTGAATTAATTCCTTTTTTAATTCATTACTACTTTCTGCACCAACAACTAAAGAAACATAACAATATAATCCATTTCCTTTAATATCATGTGGGTAGCCAACTACCGCAGCCTCTGAAACCTGAGGATGAGAGACAAAAGCACTTTCAATTTCTGCGGTTCCAAGATTATGGCCTGAAACTATTATAACATCATCAACCCTACCAGTTATCCAATAGTATCCATCCTTATCTCTTCTGCAGCCATCACCAGTAAAATATTTTCCATTAAATTGAGAAAAGTATGTTGATATAAATCTTTCATGATCACCATAAACAGTACGCATTTGACCTGGCCATGAATTTTTTAGGCATAACATCCCTTCTGACTCTCCGTCTTGTTCTTCTCCATCCTTATTTACTATACATGGCTCAATTCCAAAAAACGGCTTGGAGGCAGAACCTGGCTTTAAATCGATAGCCCCACTTTGCGGTGAGATCAAAATTCCTCCAGTTTCTGTTTGCCACCATGTATCAACTATGGGACATTCAGAATTGCCAGGAATTTCGTAATACCATTTCCAAGCCTCAGGATTTATTGGCTCTCCAACAGTACCAAGTAACTTTAAAGAAGATCTTGATGTTTTTTTAACATAGTCGTTTCCTTCCCTCATTAAAGCTCTAATTGCTGTTGGTGCTGTATAAAAAATATTTACCTTATGCTTGTCTATAACTTCCCAAAATCTTGCGAAACTTGGATAGTTTGGAACCCCTTCAAACATTACAGTGGTCGCTCCGTTAGCGAGTGGACCATAAATAATATAACTATGTCCTGTAATCCAGCCAATATCAGCCGTACACCAATAGATATCATCTTCTTTATAGTTAAAAATATATTCGTGTGTCATTGATGCATATACAAGATAACCACCTGTTGTGTGTAAAACGCCCTTGGGTTTGCCAGTTGATCCTGAAGTGTATAAAATAAACAGAGGATCTTCAGCATTCATTTCTACCGGTTCACAATAATCATCAACATCAGAAATTAATTCATCAAGATAAATGTCTCTCTCATTAAGCATATTTACTTTATTATTAGTATATCTAACAACTAAACACTTATTAACATCTGGACAGCTTTCTAGAGCTTTGTCAGTGATTTCTTTGAGAGGAATATTTTTTCCACCCCTAATTCCTTCATCAGCAGTTATAATAAATTTAGAATTACAATCTTTAACTCTTCCTGCTATAGACTCTGATGAAAAACCACCAAATATTATTGAGTGTATTGCTCCTATTCTAGCACAGGCAAGCATCACATAGGCTAGTTCTGGTATCATAGTTAAATAAATAGTTACTCTGTCACCTTTCTTTACACCTATTTTTTTAAGTGCGTTTGCCATTTTACAAACCTCAGATTGCAATTCTTTATAACTTATTTTTTTTGCTTTAGTTGGGTCGTCACTTTCCCAAATTATCGCTGTTTTATCAGGATTATTTTTTGCATGTCTATCCACGCAATTTAATGATGCGTTTGTAGTTCCATCATAATACCATTTAATATCAACCTTATCCTTACTGTAAATTACATCTTTTATTTTTGTATATGGCTCAAACCATTCTATTCTTTTACCTTCTTTAGACCAAAAACTTTCATTTTCTGTGATTGACTCTTTGTACATCTTTTCATAGTCTGCTTTATTAATTTTTGCATCTCTTATCCAGCTGTCTTTTATTTTATACTTCTCACTCATAATAATTTAACCTAATCATAACCAAATTTATTCATAAAATCTCTAAATTTATTTTCTAATCTTGTGATTTGCTTTTCATTTAATTCTTTTTTCCATTGATTTTTTTTTCCTTTTCTAAAAAAAACTCCATTTGCAGCTTCTATAAATCCATTTTGGCTTTCTTGCAATTTTACTTCTTTGAAATTTGTTGACTCTACAATGTTGTCTATTTTTTCTTTTTTCAAATTAAATTGTATTTCAAGTTGCTTTTCAAAAAAATCAATAATTATATTAATCGTTTCTACTTTATTATAAACAAGATCTTCATACTTTAATATTAATTTTGGAACGTTTAATTTATTATTTGTCCAGGATAAAACATGCTCATCCCATGAAGATATAAAAGATTTTGGTTTTATCTCAGGAGGTAACTCTGATTCTGTATCGGCCCACTCAATACATGAATCAAAATTAGACATAAAATTTATTGAGTCATCGTATGATAAGTTAGCATGCTTAGACCAAGATACAGCCACATCTCTTGGGTCTCTTAATACATAAATGTATCCCGCAGTGTTGTTGCTATTGGTAAACCAATTGTTGAACATAGAAACATAGCATGAATGTGATTTTACAAAACCAAATCCTTTATTGATATTCATATTTTTTTTTTCTTGTAATAATTGCCAATATTTTGAGAGAACTTTAAGTTGATCAAGTTTTAAAAAATCGTTTTTGTTTATTGTTTTTACTAAGTTTAGTCTATCTCTTTTTTCAAACTGAGTAGAGTGTTTTAATTGTTCAAGCCTAAATACTCCATCTTTAGTAAAAAATAATGCACTAACTATTGCTCTGACTAGAGTGTTGCCACTTTTAGGATAAGATGAAATCCAAAAAATATGTTTTGACATTTTTTTGCTTAATTAATTATTATTGTAATAAATTGTTTTATAACCTAGTTTTTTCATTAGTGGATGAAATTTTTTTTCAACTAACGTAATCTGCTCTTTTGTTAATTTATTTTTCCATTGATTTGTCACCCCCTTGTTAAAGAAACTTTTATTTACTGCTTCTGAAAAACCGTATTTCTTTTCATTTTTTTTTAATAATTCGAAATCTGTAGTCTCAAGAATGTTGTTTATTTTTGCATCTAAATTTGAAAAATTAAAATTATAATTAAACTCAAAAAATTTAATCAAATTTCTTATAACACTAAACTTATCGGAAATCATTTCTTCATACTTTATTAATAGTTGAGGGCATTCAAAATTATTTTCCATCCATGACTCATAATGAAAATCCCAACTTGATAAGTAGCTTAGGGGTTTTTTTCTATTTAAAAAAATTTGCATAGGATCTTGCCATTCAATGACAAACTTTTTGTTCATGACTACTTCAATGCTTTTTTCTATTGAAATATTATTATGATGAGCAAGTGAAATTACAACATCCCGAGGGTCTCGTACTACATAAATTAATCCCCTTGTATTTGATCTATTTGTATATGGATGTTTTAGAAACTCTATTAGTGCATGATGGGTTTTGATAAAAATGAAATCCCCTTCAAACTCAAGATTTTTTTTACTTTGGATATCTTGCCAATATTTAGAGAGAACTTCTAATTTATGTATATTTTCAAAATCTTCACTGTTGGTATATTTGATAAATTCTAAATTTGATGTATTTTCAATTTGTGGAATATTTTTTAGTAAATTAAAATTAAACTTTCCATCATCTGTAAAAAAAATTGAAGTTAAGATTGATCTCAAAAGAGTGTTCCCACTTTTAGGATAAGAGGATAACCAGAAAATATGTTTGGTAATATTATTCACTAAGTTTTAAGACTTCATCCCATTCTAATTTTCTTAAGGGCATAACAGAAAGTCTACTTTGTTTAATCAACGCAATATTTTTTAGTTTAGTATTTTTTTTTATTTTTTCAAGAGAAACAGGATTTTTAAGTTTCTTTAATGCTTTAACATCCACTACAACAAATTTATTTTTTTTATCAGTAGGATCAGCATAATGTTCTTTTACTACCTCAACTATACCAACTATCGATTTTTCAGATACAGAATGATAAAAAAAACATAAATCCTTTTTTTTCATTTTTATCAAATTGTTTCTAGCTTGATAATTTCTAACACCATCCCACATGTCTATTTTACTTTTTACCTGATCATCCCAGGACCATGTAGATGGCTCAGATTTTAATAACCAATAATTTATGCCCATAATTATAAAATACTCTATTTTTTATAAATTACATCAATTTAATTTATTTTAAGTCTTGGGTTAGCATTGAAGAAGAGGTCTTGATGAGATTTTGTATTTTTATTAATACAATTCCACGCAATCATTGCAGCGTTATCACTCATCATATCTTTTATTGGAAAAATGATCTCAATGTGTGTTTTTTTGAAATAGTTTTTTATTTTTTCACAAATGTATTTATTATTAGACACTCCTCCTACAACTGAAATAGTATGAATTTTTTTAGATTTTTCATCTAATTTTTTTATAGTTTTTTTTATTTTGCCTAAAAGTATTTTTGAAACGCATAATTGAAATGAAGCACTAAGATCTGATACAAATTTTTCATTCAAGTTATTTTTTTTTACTAGCTGATTTACAGCGGTTTTAAGACCTGAAAAAGAAAAATTTAAATTATCTTCATTGAGCATCGGTGTTGGCAAAGTATATGCCAGCTCGTTACCATCTAATGCATTCTTTTCAATCTCAGGACCACCGGGATATTTAAGACCTAACAATTTGCCAACTTTGTCAAATGTTTCACCAATAGCATCATCCAATGTTTCACCCAAAAGTTTAATTTTTTCTTTAGAATCCAGAAGGTATATCTCAGTATGCCCCCCAGTTAACAACAAACATAAATTAGGATATCTAAATTCATTATTGAAAGTAGGTGACAAAAGGTGGCTTTCAATATGATTTATTGGAACAAATGGTTTGTTAGAGCCAATAGCAAGTGATTTTGCAAAGGTTGAACCAATTAAGAGTGGTCCTATTAATCCTGGGCCGCAAGTGGCAGCAAATACGTCTATGTCTGAAAATGTTTTTCCTGATTTCTTCAAAGCTTGAATTGTAATTTTTTGCAAAATTTCTAAATGGGCTCTAGAGGCTAATTCTGGAACCACCCCACCATGTATTTTATGAATTTCTTGTGAGAATATAATATGGCTATATATATTTTTATCACTGTCCATAATGCATACTGAAGTTTCATCACATGAGGTTTCTATGGCAAAAACTAGCATATTTTTTTCGTATATTAAATTCTTCTGTTAAACAACAACGTAATAATGATAAAAAGTTGTTGTGAAAAATATAATGAAAAATTTCTATCTTTTATCAAAGTTATCTGTA
Source organism: uncultured Alphaproteobacteria bacterium (assembly GCA_902595855.1). Taxonomy (GTDB): domain Bacteria; phylum Pseudomonadota; class Alphaproteobacteria; order HIMB59; genus CACPNW01. The sequence goes on along the minus strand of CACJRY010000005.1, from coordinate 39,015 downwards.
AGTATTTCTTTGCTAATAATATTAATTCTATTAGGATTTTTGTTTTTTAAAAGCTATTCAAAACTCACAGCTCAAAATGATATTGCAAATTCTGAAGAAAATGTTTTTTTTAGTTCAATAAAATCAAATTCTGAAAAAATTGAAAAAATAGAGATACTTATTAATGAAAATAACTCAAAACTTGTTGAAATAATTGATTCGTTAAATAATCAAAAAGGCAATCTATCTGATGATATTTTAAATGAAATTCAGAATGATTTTGATAACATTAAAATTGAGCTTAAAGAAATAAAAAATAATTTTCAAAGAGAAAAAAATTTATTAGACCAACCTATTCAGTCAAAGGATAATAATACCAATAAAGAAAACACTGTTCAATTAATTATGTATAAATTCGAAAATGGACAAGACTATATTAAAGAATTAGAATTATTAGCTAAATTAATTAGTGCTGAAAAGAGCTATATAGTTGAAAAATTATATTTATTAAATAATAAAAGATTTGTAGGGACGAAAATTTTAGAAACTAGCTTTAAAAACGAAACTAATAATTTTATATCTAATAATTTATTTAAAACAAATAGAATAACAAAATTGATATTATCATATATAAATATCGAACCATCACAAAAGAAAAAATTGTCTGACATTAGGCTTATAACTATAAACAACATATCTAACGAAATAGAAAGCAAAAATTATTCTAATTCAATAAATTTAATAAACTCAATTGATAAGGACAATGAATTTTTTAGTGAAACTATAAACCAACTTACTATCGCAGCTACTTTTAAAAAATTAATGGAAGAAATTTAATTTATGATTAAATTTATAATTTTGTTTATACAGCTTTTTGTTCTTATATTTCTCGTCACGTATTTAACATCAAATTCTTTTATAATTACCTTTGATATAAACGAATTACAATTTGTCTTTTCATCTAATTTATTTTTATTTTTTGGAATTTTATTATTTATATGTATTTTTATTATTCAATTTTTTTATTTTAAATCTCGATATAATTTACAAAAATATTTTTTATTAAAAAAAAATAAAAAATTACAAAAAGGTTATGAATACTTCGTTGAAGCTATGATCGCCTTAGCAAATAAGGATAAAAAGAATGCTGTTTCTGCCAGTTACAAAATGAAAAAATTAATTAAAGATGATCAGAGCTTATCACTATTATTGAATTCTGAAATATTCAAAATTGAAAAAAAACACAAGGAGCTTTCTTTATTGCATGAGCAAATGATAAAAAATAAGAATACAGAGGCGCTTGGGTATAAAGGCTTAATGGAAGAAAATATTAATAAAGAAGATTATCATCATGCATTTATTTATGCAGAAAAATTATTTCAACTTAACCCAAATATAGACAAACTTTATCACACAATAGTTTCTATTATTTCTAAAACCAAAAACTGGAGCCAGCTAATAAATATTTCAAAAGAGGCTTATAATAAAAAATTAATTGATTTAAGATTATTTAATCAAAATACTGCAATTGCTTTCTATGAGATTAGTAAAATTAAAATTCATAGCGACCCCGAAGAGTCACTTAATTTAATTTTAAAAGCTATTAAACTTCATGGTCAATTTCCTCCATTTATTAAATTACATTTAGAAATTTTAATTATTAATAATGAAATATCAAAAATAAAAAAAATAATAAAAAGATATTGGAATCATAATCCAAGTTCATCTCTAAGAATAATAATTTCTGAATTTTTAAAAAATCATAAAATTACAGATCTTGAAAACGTAAAGTATATTACTAAGGCTAATTTTGATGATGTAGAATCAAAAAAATTGACATTAGATTTTGCTATACATAATAGTGATTGGCAGGTTGCAAGAGAAAATATAAAAGGTCTTATAAGCTTAAATCCTGATCGTGAAATTTGTGAATTTATGGCTAATATAGAATATGGAGAATTTAACGATAAACAAAAAAGAGATGCGTGGATGTTAAGGGCTGAAAATGCAAGACTGGATGAAATATGGATATGTCAATTTACAAATTTGACACAAAACAATTGGAGCTCTGTTTCTGAGTCAGGATATTTTAATTCACTTGAATGGAGAAGGCCAAAAATGTTAGGAACAGTAGTATTAAATAATGACTAATTTAAATCTTTATATAGGTTATGACTCAAAAGAAGATATTGCTTACAGAGTTTGTAAGTATTCTGTTTTGAAAAGATCAAATGCAAATATAAAAATTACTTCTCTTAAACTGTATGAATTAATTTCAAATAAATTGTATTTTAGAGATATTGACCCGCTTGCATCAACAGAATTTACTTACTCTCGTTTTTTAGTTCCTGCTCTTAACAAATATAATGGATGGGCTATATTCTGTGACTGTGATTTTATATTTTTTGAAGATGTTTTTAAAATTCTTGAAAAGATAGATGAATCAAAGGCTGTTTACTGTGTAAAACATGATTATACACCAAAAGAAAAACACAAAATGGATGGTCAAAAACAAACTATTTATCCAAGAAAAAACTGGTCAAGTTTTATACTATTTAACTGCTCTCACCCAAGTAATAAAAAATTAACTGTTGATTTAGTTAATAAAGAGTCCGGTTCATTCCTTCATCAATTTAAATGGCTAAAAGATAAAGAAATAGGATCTTTGGATGAAAGATGGAACTGGCTTGAGGGATGGACATCCAAACATAATGAAACAAAACCTTTTGCAGTCCACTACACAAGAGGTGGCCCATGGTTTGATGAATGGCAAGATGTTGAATTTGCTCAGGAGTGGCTTGATGAAAGAGATGAGTATTTAAAAAATAAATTTACTCAAGTATAGAATAAATAAAATCTACAAATAATTTTTCTTTATTAATAAGGTTAGAATCAATTAAAAATACACTTGGGTACCAAGGAGTCTTTTCGGTTTTTTGGTGCCAGTAAAAAAAAGTAGCATGATTAAAAGGCTTAATCAAAACTGTCTTTATACCTAATGCACCTGCAAGATGGGCCGTACTATTACTTACTGTAATAAATAAATCTAAATTTTTTAATAGACTTGATATTTTCAAAAAATCATTAAATAAATCTATGTGATCTAAGCTAATAAAATTTAAATTGTGTTGCAAATTTATTTCATTTATTTCTCCAACAATATCGCCGTACTGTAAGTTAAAAAAATCAATATCTTTCATTTTTAAAAGTGGCAAAAACTTATCAAGACTTAAAGATTTTTGTTCTGCATAATCATTGTTCATGCTTTTCCATGAAATTCCTACTCTATATTTTTTTTTAAAATTAGATAACTCATTTTTAGTTTTATTTATTAAAATCTTATCAACTTTGAGATAACTATTGCTTGGAAAATTTATAATATTGTTTCTAAAATAATAACCCAAACTGCCAGCATACAAAACCTGATCTATATCTTTAAGTTTTTTTTGATTTTTTGAAAAAGAACCAAATTTTATAAAACTATTTTTATATTTTTGACCAAAAGACCCAATGAATAAATCAATTAATCTTTTATCTGATTCAATTAAGACGTTCTCATATTTTTCAAGAACATCTCTATACATGTTGCTATAAAGTATTTCATCTCCAACACCCTGTTCTCGAATAATTAATAATGTTTTTTTATGATCTATCTTTTTTTTATTTAAAAGTTTATCTTTAATAAAATTATAGGACTTATTTCCGTATATAAAATTATCTTCATAAATTCGACCATCAAAATATTCCCATGCTTTTTTAAAATTTTCTTCTTTAAGGTAAATATGGGAGAGTGATTTTTGTGTTGATGGTGAGTTCTTAATTTTAATAGACTGTTTGCAAAATTTTTTTGCTAAATCATCTTGGTTTAAGCTAAAATAGGCTTTTGATAGATTGTCTAATATTGTCGGCTCATTCTCAAAAAAACTTAGTGCCTTTTCATAAAATAATATAGCTTTTTTTGATTTGTTAATCTCAAGATAATATCCTGCAATATTATTTAAGGTTCTATATGAATCAGGCTCATAGCTTAAGGCCTTTAAATAGAATTCTTCAGACTTCTTTAAATCTCTTGTTTCATAATAGACTGCAGCAATTGAATTTAATATAGAGATATCTTTTTCATCTATGGATAACCCTTTAAATAAATATTTAAATGACTCCTCATATTTTTTTTCTTTAAAATAACACAAACCAATTAAGTTTAAAGCCTTTGTGTTATTATTAATTTTAGTTAAAATTAAATTACATATTTTTTTTGACTCACTATATTGTTTCATTCTATAGTGTATGTATGCTTTATCTATCCATACATTGATTAAATCTTTTTTTGTTTCTAAAATATTGTCAACCAAATCTAATGACTCAAGAAAATTTTTTTCTCTTAATAAAATATTATAAAGATTTAGTTTAGAATTAAAGTTATTAAAATTTTTAATTAAATAAGCATAACTATTTTTTGCTTCCTCAATTTTTCCTTGATCTTGCTCCATAAAAGCTAAATTAAATTGTAATTTTTCATTTGAGGGATAATTTTTAGAAATTCTTTTTAATTTTAAGTATGCTTTTTGTTTATCACCCTCTAAATATTCATTTAAAATATTATTTATCTGAGAGGCAATATCTGTCACAGCTTTTCTAACACTCCATTAACCCGCTCCAGTGTTTTTTCTATTGAGGTTTCAATTTGAAAAATTTCAACATTTTGATACCAAGGTGTTTCATTACTTTCATTACTCCAATAAAAATATGTAGAGGATTTTTTAGGGCATATTAAAATTGTTTTTATACCCATTGCGGCTGCTATGTGGGCTGTTGAATTGCTTACTGTGACAAACACATCTAGATTTTTTAGTATACTCATTAAGCCTTCAAAATCATTAAATAAATCAACTGTTTCAAAAGAATATAACTCAAAACTTTGATTTTCCTTTTTTGCGATTTCTTCTTTAACATCACCGTATTGTAGATTTATAAATGTTCTGTTATTTTTAATTAGCGTCTTAAAATCTGATAAATTTAAAGATTTGAGCCTCCCATATACAGAAACAACACTTTTCCAAGAAATACCAATTTTTAAATTCTTATTTTGAAATATTTGATGATCCTTAAGCTTCTTGGTTTTGTTTAAATTATCAATCAAGAAAGGTTTATGTGGAAAATCAGATTTACTATTTCTAAAAAGATTACATAAACTTCCAGCAAATATAATTTCATCAAAATTTTCTAAGCTTTTTTTATTTGATGAATAATAACCATTAGGAACAAAAATATTACTTTTAAATGATCTCTCAAAAATAGTTATTAACCTTTTATCAGTCTCAATCTTAACATTTTTGTTTAAACCAATTAATTCCTCATACATTGAGCTGAATAAAACTTCTTCACCAACACCTTGCTCTCTTAAAACAAGAATTTTTTTATTATCCAATGAACCTCTTTCAGGAATTGAGGTTTTTTCAATATCAAACTCATTGTTATAAGATTTTAAAAATTTTGAAGTTTCTTTTCTCGTTTCAAATAATTTCCACGCTTTATCAAATTGATTTTTATATAGATATAAATATGATAAGCTCAACTTAAGAGAGGGGCTCAGGTTATTATTTTCCAAAGCAATGTCGTAATATTTTTTTGATTCTTTAAAATTTTTTTCTCTTGCATATGATAAAGCAATATTTGCATAGATTTCAATATTTTTAGGTTCGCCCAATAATGCTTTTTTATATGCTTTAATCGCAAAAATATTTTTATCTTTTAAGCTTAGAAAATTTCCTAGATTAATTAATGTCTTACTAAACTGCTTATTAATTTTGTAAGCTTTTCTAAAATAGATAAAAGCTCGATCAAGATCTTCTAAATCAAAATATGTTTTTCCTAAATTATTTAAGCTATCAATATAGTTAGGATCAATTTCTATAACCCTTTTGAAAAAATTTTTAGCTTCATCAGTTAGATCTTTCTTGAGCAAAACCAATCCGTATATGTTTAAGGCAAATGGATCTTTGCTCTTTTGATTAATAATTTTTTCTAAAATACTTTTTGCTTTATCTACATCGTTTTTTTGATATTTAATGTAAGCTAAGTCTCTTTGTGCCTCATAATGATTATTTTCTATTTCCAAAATTTTTTTTATGATGACCTCTGATTTTTCAAGATTATTTTTTTTTATATAAATTGAATACAAGTTGTGCAAGTAATCAACAGAGTTGTGTTTTTTAGATATTAAGTAAAGTAGTGCTTTTTCTGACTCATCAAGTTTGTTAACTTGGTTGCACATTTTTGCATATAAAAAAAGATATTCTAAATTTTCTGGATTATTTTTTATAAGATCTGTAATTTGAAAAAAAGCATCTGCAGTTTTACCTTCATTAAAATCTTTTATAATAGGCTTAATTTTATCCTGTGAATTCATAAAAAACCCAGTCTATCAAAGACTGGGTTATATTTAAATTAAATTGATAAGAAGAATTGAAATTATCTTCTTTGTCCAAAAAGCTGCAATAGAAGAATAAATAAATTGATAAAATCAAGGTATAATTTTAACGCCCCCATAAGAGCCTTTTTTGAACCAATTTCTTCACTATCCCCTGCATAATACATGTTCTTTATGTTTTGAGTATCATATGCTGTTAGGCCAACAAATACTAATACACCAATTATAGAAATAGCAAATTGCATAGCACTGCTTTGAACAAACATATTAACAAGGCTTGCAATTATGATGCCTATCAGACCCATAAATAAAAAACCACCTAATTTAGTTAAGTCTCTCTTTGTAGTATAACCGTATAAACTCATAGCTGCAAAAGTGCCCGCAGTAATGAAAAATACCCTTGCAATAGATGTTTGAGTAAACTCAATAAAAACAGAAGCCAGAGATAAGCCCATAATACTTGCAAATAGCCAAAACGTAATTTGAGCTGATGAAACTGACATTTTGGAAATTCTTGCACTTAAGTAGAATACAAAACCTAACGGAGCTAACATTACAACCCATTTTAATGGGGATCCAAATAGCAAAGCTCCTATTTGAGTAACACCAATGATTTGACCCATATCGTTTGTAACTATTGAAGCTTTTCCAAAAAAATAAGCTATAAATCCTGTAAGCATCAAGCCTATTGTCATATAATTATAGACTTTAAGCATATAAGCTCTTAAGCCCTCATCAATTGCTGCTTGATCTACTGTTTTAGTAAATGATCGTTGATTAAAGTCTAAAGCCATAAATTCTCCTTTTAATTATTACTAATATCGCTATAAATCAGACAAATTCAAGGCATTTCTATTAAATATTTATGAGATACAGAAAATTAGGCACAACTGATTTAGATGTAAGTGTAATTTGTTTGGGTACCATGACATGGGGTGAACAAAATACACAGGAAGAGGCATTTGAACAAATGAATTACTCAGTTGAAAGAGGGATTAATTTTTTTGATACTGCTGAACTCTATGCGGTAATGCCTAGAAAAGAAACTTATGGGAAAACTGAAGAAATAATAGGAAATTGGTTCAAGGAAAAGAGAAATAGAGATAAAATTATTTTAGCCTCTAAAATTGCATCAAAATCTGATGGCCTAGAGTGGATTAGAGAAGGTTCTAAAAAATTAGGTTTTGATAAAAAAAATATGAATGATGCAATCGATGCAAGTCTTAAAAGATTAAAAACTGATTATATTGATTTATATCAGTTACACTGGCCTGAGAGAAAAGTACCTTTATTTGGTGTTCTTGATTTTGAATATGATCCCAAGGATAACGAATGGAGCCCATTAGAAGAAGTATTAGAAAATCTTCAATCCTTAGTTAAAGCTGGAAAAGTAAGGCATGTTGGAGTTTCAAATGAAACTCCTTGGGGCACAATGAAATTTTTAGAAATAGCAAAAGATAAAAATTTACCAAGAATGATGTCTATTCAAAATGTTTATAGTCTGGTTAATAGGGTTTTCGATATAGCTAACTCTGAAGTATCAATAAGAGAAAAGTGTGGTTTGCTCGCTTACTCACCTTTGGCGGGAGGAAGGTTAAGTGGAAAATACTTGAATAACAAAAATCCAAAAAACGCTAGATACACTTTATGGCCAAGACGTTTTTCAAGGCATCACACTAAAAGAGGTGAGATAGCCATTGAAAAATATGTTAATATAGCAAAAAATTATAATATAAATCCTTCAACTTTTGCTAATTCATTTGTAAATGACCGTCCTTTCGTAACTAGCAATATTATTGGTGCAACGTCTATGACTCAATTAAAAGAAAATATTGATAGTGTGGATATCACACTTTCAAAAGAAATTATGAATGATATACAAGATGTTCACTTAAGTGATCCTAATCCTTGTGTGTAGGCTTTAAACTTATATTCAGACTTTTATTTTATTTAATAAATTGTGTACTTCAGCAGTATAAGATTTGTCCCACAGAACTACATTACACAATGCGTAATAAAGCTGATAAATTGGTTCATATGACAAGTAATTTTTTTCTATCTGAATATATTCATTATACTTACTGAGAAAATCTTGGTCTATAAAAATAGGATTAAACCATCTTAAATATGCTAACTCCATTTCGTTATGTCCATAAAATGATCCAGGATCTATAAAAGAAACAAACTGATAATCTTTAAACAAAATATTTCCTTCCCAAAGATCTCCATGCATTAACATCGGCTTAGGCGTGTTTGGTATAAGATTATTAATTTGTTTCATAACTCTTTCGATCTTAATGTTTAAAACTTCATTGAGTAAATTAGTTTTATTTGCGAGTTCAAAAAAATAATTTAGGCGAGTATTCACATAAAAATTAGCCCAATTTTTCTCGTAGTTATTTTTATGTTGTACTCCGCCTATCTGCGTATCAAATTTGAAACCATAATATTTAGTTGAAAAAGAATGAATTTTTACTATTGCTTTCAGCAAATCTTGATTTGTTACATTTGGAATTTTATTGTTATTATCTTTATATTCAGTAATTAAGTATTTTGCATTGCTTAAAATTATTTTTGGAAAATATTTTAATTTTTTTTCCTTTAAGTAGTTTAAGTTTTTTGTTTCAGAAATTATTGCATTAAAATATTTATTTTCTTTTGCGTAATATTTTGCAATTATCTTACGATTATTTGATAAATATAGTTTGACGCAATTAATATTGAAAGAATTAGAAAGTAAGTCATATTTAATAATTTTTTTTTCGTTTAATAATTCCGAAATTTGTTTTATGTCATTTATGTTTATCATTTATGTATAAAAATATTAACTTACAATTTGTAATTTCATATTTTGGTCTAACGCCATATTTAATTATCATAATTGATAAATTCTTTTTACATCAAATTGACATAAATATTGCTAAAGATTTCATCTTTTTTTATTCAATCATTATTTTTGTATTCATTGGATCTATAAATTGGAATTTAAAGAAACAAATATCAAAATGGAAAGCCTTGTATGGTTTTTCACCAAGTTTTTTGTCGGTTTTAATTATAATCTTCTATTTATATAATTTTAAAGTTTATACTTTTTTAATATTTTGTTTCTTATTACAGTTAATCCTTGATTATTTAACAATATTCACTAAAGAAATTGATAGACTGGTTTATTATAAGATAAGATTACCATTAACTATTTTAATAGTTTTAAGCTTAGCAATTATTCTATAACTGTTTTTATATGCCCAATTTTAATATTAGCATGATTTTTTAAAATAAAATTATTCCAATATTTTAACTCTTCAATTTGCTTATTTTTTAATAATTTAAGTTTTTTAAACAAATTGTAAACTACTGAAGGTAAAACTCTCTCATTTCCATCTATTACCTTTAGAATTCCAAAAATACCTTTTTTTAAATGTATAAATAAAAATACTCCCTCAGCTCCACCCTTACAAAATATTTCACCATTAGAGATTCTAATCAAGTTACTATCAAGATTTTTATTACCACCAATGAACAATGGATTTTTCAATATAGCATCAATCATTATTCCAACAATATGAGAATATTCAAATTTAGAATTATAACTTTTGTAAAGATTTGATAATGCCACACTCAATTGTTTGATTGTAAATGCGTACTGAGGTGCACTACAGCCATCTACACCATAATTAGTTTTTAAAATATTTTCTTCAGTAAATTTAGCAAAAACAGACCTTATTTTTTTTTGGTGAGGATGATTAAAATCTAAGTAATCATCAATTGAATATCTATTTATTTTGCATGCTGTTAACATGGCTAAATGCTTACCTGCACAATTATTGTAAAGTTGGTAAGGTTTTTTCCCTGAAAGAAAAAGTTTTTCAGTTGCGTGAGTGTCTAATGGGTTGTGAATACCACATTTCAAATTTTTGGATTTTAAATTAGTTTTAATAATCCATTTTTGTAATTCTTTTATATGAAAATGCTCTCCACAATGTGATGAGCATGAAAGTGCAATTTGTTTTTGGTTTAAATTAAATACATTAAATGCATCTGAAATAGCAAATGGTATGGCTTGAAAAATTTTTATAGAAGATCTTGGAAAAATATATTCATCTTCATTATGTGTAGTAAATATTTTTTCTCCATTTATTGATCCTATTAAACCTTTGATTTCATGTTTACTTTCGATCAAATTTCCACGATAAAATAGAGTCGTAATTTTGCTCATAATTTATTATAGAGCAATTCCTGAGGTTTTACTTAAAAAATGATTTTATAAAAGTAAATAAATTTAATATTGAGGCAAACTTACCGAAGAAAACAACATCATTTTCTGTTATTGATAGGCAAACACATCCATCATTATCACACGCAGTTGGGTGGTGTTTAATTTGTTGATCATTTATTTGCATATCGCCTTTTTTGTATTCGCCATATTCATCACAAAAAGAACCATCCAGAACAAGAATGTATTCTCTGCCATTATGTGAATGCAGTGGCACTGAGGTTCCGGGATCCATTTTTATCAACTTAACAGTATCTCCATCATTTACTGGAAGTACGTATTCTTTAAAACCTTTATAAATTGATTTCCATTTTAGATTTTCTAAGTTTCCAACCAAGTTGGTAATAGGGTTTAAGTTGCCAGAAATTTCATCTTTTTGATTTTTTTTAGAGGTTGATTCAATGCAATCTTTGTAATTCAGTTTTCTCGGAGCTATCTCATCTAGGTTTGCGAAATTATCAGCAAGGATGTTGTCAAATATAGAAGCTTTTTTTGCAGCAAAACTATTGAGATATAAGTACATTGAAACAAAAAGTGATTTTGCTTCGCCCAAGTTCCCACTAGAATAGCCAAATATAAGTTCGTTTTTTTGAGCAGTAGTGTTCATGTTAAAAATTTTTGCATTTTGTTTAATGTAGATCTTATTCTAGATTTAACTGTACCAAGAGGGATTTCAAGCTCTTCAGCTATTTTTTTATGACTTTTTTGCTCAAAAAAGCTCATTTTTATCAGTTTTTGCTGATTTTCATCCAATTCTTGCTTAATTTTATTGATTGAAGACTCAATTTCATAATCACTAATGTTATTATGTTGATAGAGAAAGTCTCTAACATCTTGATCTTCAATCTTTTTATTATTTTGCTTTCTATAAAGATCAATTTTTTTGTTTCTCGCTATAGTAAAAGCCCATGTAATAAATTTAGATTTATCAGGATTAAAAAGATCAGCCTTTAGCCAAACAGCGCTTAGCACTTCTTGGGTTAATTCTTCAGATTGCTCAAAACTTAAATTATTTTTTAAATAATAGGAATTTACTTTTGGTGCTAAAAAATCAAATATTTCCGAAAATGCCTTTTCGTCTCGTGTATTTGCAATCTTTGCCGCAAGATCAATTAACTTATCGTTTTCCATATTAATTTTTATTCATCTTAAACTTTGATACTTTTCTAGAATGGTATAATAACAAATTTATACATTAATACATGAAAAAAATACTAATTACATTTATTGCAATTTTTGGAATATCTATTGCAAAACAATCATTATCTCTAGAAAAGGGAAAGTGGTCATTTGTTAAAGATGAAGACTGGTGTTACATTGGTGCATATCCCTATAAATCAGATTTGCCAAAAGAAAAAAAACGCGGTGACAATTATATACTTGTATATAAAATTATTGGAAGTGATGAAAATATTATTCAGATAGAGGCAGGCTATAATTATAATCTCAATAAAAGAATCAATGTTAAAATTGATAATGCGAATTATGATTTTTACTCTACAGAAGACTCATCTGAGACTGCATGGACTAATGATGATAGTAAAGTAATTTATGCAATGAAAAAAGGTCTAGAACTAACACTTACAGGTGAGTCAACAAGAGGAACAATAACCAATGATATTTATTCATTAAAAGGATTTACAAACGCAATAAATCAACTCAATAAAGACTGTTAAGATGCCAAATAAAATTGTCTTAGCTTATTCTGGTGGATTAGATACCAGCGTAATTTTAAAATGGCTTCAAGTTAAATATGAATGCCCTATTGTAACTTTTACAGCTGACTTAGGGCAGGGTGAAGAACTAAGTCCTGTTGAAGGAAAAGCAAGATCCTTAGGGGTTGAAGAAATTTTTGTTGAAGACTTAAGAGAAGAGTTTGTAAGAGATTATGTTTTTCCAATGTTTCGAGCAAACGCCCTTTATGAAGGTATGTATTTTTTAGGAACCTCTATTGCAAGGCCCTTAATTGCAAAAAAACAAATTGAAATTGCAAAAGAAGTAGGGGCGGATGCTGTCGCGCATGGAGCCACAGGAAAAGGCAATGATCAAGTTAGATTTGAATTAGGTTACTATGCAAATAATCCAAAGATTAAAGTTATTTCACCCTGGAGAGAGTGGGATCTAAATTCTAGAAATGATTTAATTAATTTTGCAGAAAAATATCAAATTCATATTCCAAAAGACAAGCGAGGTGAGGCACCTTTTAGTACAGATGCTAATTTATTACACACTTCATCTGAAGGAAAAATTCTTGAAGACCCATGGATAAATGCTCCAGAACATGTTTTCTCAAGAACTAAGTCAATTCAAGACGCAAATTCAACACCAGATGAAATAATGATATCATTTGAAAAAGGTGATCCAGTTGCATTAAACAAAAAAAAATTAAAAGCCCATGAACTTTTAGCAAAACTTAATGAATATGGTTTTAATCACGGAATTGGTAGAGAAGACATAGTAGAAAATCGTTTTGTAGGTATGAAATCTAGAGGAATATATGAAACCCCAGGTGGAACAATTCTAGCTAAAGCTCATAGAGCTATTGAAAGTATCACTTTAGATAGAGGGGAGGCTCATCTAAAAGATGAAATGATGCCAAAATACGCAGAGACTATTTATAATGGTTTATGGTTTTCTTCAGAGAGAATGAGCATGCAAAGTCTTATTGATTCAACTCAGCAAAAAGTAACTGGAGACGTAAGACTCGATCTCTTCAAGGGCAATGTGATTGTTAAAGGCAGAAGATCACCTTTTAGTAAATATGATTTATCACTTGTATCGTTTGACGAGGTTGGTGATTATAATCAAAGAGATGCAGAGGGCTTTATAAAAATTAATTCATTAAGATTAAAACACTGAGTTAATTAATGGGCCTAGGTGATGATTTGATGATTATAGCCTTTGCTGAAAAAGAAAAACAAAAAAATCCTAACAAGCAAATAGTAATAGGCAATCTTGAAGAAAAAATAATATATGACTCATTAATTTATCAAAATAACCCAAACATTACGCCAATTAATAAAGTTGATAGAAACAAGTCAATACATTTTATAAATTACCACACGAGAAATAGACCTTACATAGATTACAAAAACAGCAATAATCAAAACTGGAAATGGAATATGAACTTTAGCCCAACTCCAGGACGGCTATACTTTTCTGAAAAAGAAACTTCTAAAGCTAAAAAAATAATTCAATCAGCAAAGGATCATTGGCATAAAAATAATAAGTTTGATTATAAAGGCTTAATTTTTTTTGAGTCAACTTCCACAAAAATAGACCACAGTTTTTTTTATAATAAAATGCAAAACAAAGATTGGGGTGAGTCTAATTGGAAAAAGCTAATTTTAAAATTAAAAGAAAATTATTTAATAATTCAGTCCAAACATGAGAAGAGCAAACAATATGAGGGTACTTACTATTCTTCAATCGATTTTGATTTTAGAACCGCTGCAGCTATTATTAATAAGTGTGATCTTTTCTTAGGTCCAGAAGGGGGTTTTGGTCATGTGGCAGCAGCTTTGAAAAAAAAAGCTGTACTATATTTTGGTGGGTGGATTCACCCAAAGGTTACAGGTTATCAATTTCATGAAAATATATATTTTGATCACCCAAAATCCCCCTGTGGTGCTGTTGGCTACATTTGTGATCATTGCGAGGAAGCAAGAAAATTAATTAATGTAGAAAATTTCTACAACAAAGTAATTGAAAGTCTAAGAAAGTAATTTTTTTTCTTTATTTTTAAAAGAAATCGTTGTGTTGCGTAGGAGACATGCAATTGTCATTGGCCCAACACCACCAGGAACAGGTGTAATTGCTGAAGCATTTTTTTCTGCCTCCATAAAATCAACATCTCCAACTAATTTATTTTTAATTTCACCGTTTATATTAACTTCTATTCTATTTATTCCAACATCAATAACAATTGCACCCTTTTTAATCCAACTTCCTTTAACCATTTGGGGTCTTCCAACTGCTGCAACTACAATATCTGCATTTTTACATACATTTTCTAAGTTTTTTGTTTTTGAATGAGCAACTGTTACAGTACAAGATTCTTTCAATAATAGTTGAGCCATAGGCTTGCCAACAATATTTGATCTGCCAATTACGACAGCGTTCATGCCAATAAGATTTATGTCTAATCCTTTAAGCATAACTAAACACCCATAAGGAGTGCATGGAATTAGCAAATTTTCATCATTGTTACTTGCTATTGATAGCTTTCCAACATTCAGTGGATGAAAACCATCAGCGTCTTTATCAGGGTGAATTGAGTCTAGTATTACTTGTTCATTAATGTTGCTCGGAAGAGGAAGTTGTACCAATATTCCATTTACATTGTTTTGATTATTAAGTTTAGAAACAAGTTGTAACAACTCTTTTTCTGAAGTTTCTTCACTTAGATGATGGTCGATTACTTCAATACCAACCTCTTTAGCACTTTTAGTTTTTGCTTTAACATAAACGCTGCTTGCAGCAACATTTCCAACTTGAACAACTGCTAGACCTGGCACTTTACCAATTTTAGATTTTAGAGAGTCAATTTCTGCTTTAAGTTGATTTCTTAAATTTTGAGCAATTTCTTTTCCATTAATTAATTTTGTCATATTACCTCGGCCAATATTCAATAAGTAAGCTTTTTATAAACCATAATCCTAAATAGACAATTATTGGTGATATATCTATTGTTCCAAAGTTTGGTATATATTTTCTAACTAAATTTAAACTTGGTTCACATAGACGATACATAGCTTCCATAACACTATAAACAAATTTGTTAGATGAGTTAATTATATTAAAATTAAGCAACCACGTTGCAATAATATAAATTAGTAAAATAAATTGATATAAATTAATTATCTGTATAATTAGAACTAAAAGAGAATTCATAAAATGCTTATTATTCTATAGAAAAATTTACTCAATAATAACCTTTAAAATAATAATAAAAAAGGCGGCTGCAGCCGCCTTAATCTAAATAAATAGATATTTAGTATTTACATAGAAATATCTCTGCCAAACCACTTCTTTGTAATTTCAGCAGTTGTGCCATCAGCTGACATTTCAGCTATAACTTTATTCCACATATCTACAATATCAGTATCTTCTTTTCTAACAGCACCACCAACTCCATCGCCAAACACGCCACCAGAGAATGTTGGACCAGTAAAAGCTACCTCTACACCGCCATCAGACTCCATGAAATCAATTATAGAACCTACATCAGCTAGAATAGCATCACATCTGCCTGCTGCTAAATCTAAATTGTGATCATCAACACTTTGATACAATTTTACTCTTACAGCACCTGACATATGTTTTTCTAAAAAGTTTTGGTGAATTGTTGAAGATTGAACACAAACAGTAGCGCCATCCATAGCGGCAATTAATTGGCCAATTGCTGCTTGCTCTTTACCTCCAGCATTGTTTAAATTAACCTTGTTAACTCCTCCTGTGAATTTAGCTACAGATAAACCTTCTAGGCCACTTCCTTTTAAAACTGCAAAACGAGCCCCATCAGTCATATAACCATTTGTAAAGTTTACTTTTTCTTTTCTTTCTTCTGTAATAGACATACCAGCGATAATTATGTCGTATTTACCTTGTAGTAAAGCTGGAATAATTCCATCCCAGTCTTGAGTTACCCACTCACATTCAACACCCATTCTAGCACATGCCTCATTACCAAAATCAATCTCAGCACCTTCAAGTTCTCCAGCAGAATTTAAATTATTCCATGGAGGATAAGCCCCTTCTGTGCCAATTCTAATAGATTTTGCGTTACCTATTGCCGTTACGCTTATTAAGCTTAAAGAAAATAATATTAGTAAAAATTTTTTCACAATTCCTCCTTGTGCATTACTTTAAGATAGTAATTTGATATATTTATATAAATTCATATAGCCTTAATCAAAAAATACAAATTAAATACTTGTTTACACTAGTTTTTTTTTGAACTTTTTATAAAAAAACCAATTGAAAAAACCAATAAAATAAAAGGAAAAAGCCATAAAAGCAGATTTTTTATGCTAAAATATGGCTTGAACAAAATATATTCTCCATACCTTTCGGTTAAGAAAAACTTAATTTCTTTTTCGCTTAAACCCTCTTTAATTTTCTCTTTAATAATATTTTTAATATCTTGAGCAAATTCTGAATCCGAGTCGTAAATGCTCTGATTTTGACAAGTCATACACCTTAATTCAAGTGTCAATTTTTTAATTTTATCATCTAATTTATCATTTGATAAAACGCCGTTAGAATTGAATAAAAACAAAAAATACAATAAAATTTTAAAAAAGAGCCGAAATTTCATCATCTAAAATTTTTTTTGTTAGAGGCCCCATATGTTTAAATATGATCTTGCCATCATTGTTAACTATAAAAGTCTCTGGTAACCCAAAAACTCCAAATTCTAGAGCAATCTTGCCATCCTGGTCAAGGCCAACAAATGAATATGGATTGCCCTCCTCGCTTAAATATTTTTTTGAATCTACAGGATCATCTTTATGAGACATTCCTAAAAGAAAAACATTTGGATAAGTATTTTTGATTTCAAAAAATAAATGATGTTCAGCTCTACATGGCGTGCACCATGATGCAAAAAAATTTATAAGAGTATATTTTTCTGACCCATCTTCTATAAAGTTAACATTGTTGTCTGTCTTTAATTTGACATTTCTTTTAATGTTATCAGATGATAATTTTACATTTTCGTTAAACAAATTAATAGTCGAAAATTTTGGCATCTCTTTATTAAGTAAGGCGCTTGGTGGATTGCTAGGATCTTTCTCAAAAATTATAAATAAAAGAAAAAAAAGACAAACAAGAGCTAATAATACCAAAGGAGTAATTTTAATTATTTGTTTCATTTTTTAAAAACAGCTACAAAACCTGAAAATACCATTATAAACACGCCAATCCAAATGAAACTTACTAGAGGATTTAAATATACCTTTATGCTCCATATATTATTCTCTTCATTACCAAGCGTTATGTAAATATCCTTTAACCAGTCATGATATATTCCTGCTTCAGTAGTAATCATCTTTGATACAGGGTAGTAGTTTTTTGCTGGAAAAATATGTCCAATTATTTCATTCTTTTTTGTTAAACTGAAAGCTGCCTTTAGGGATTGATAGTTTTTTTCCTCCACAATTTTTATATTTTCTAGTTTTAACATGTTATTATCTATATTAATTTCGTCACCCAATGAAATATTGAAACTATATTCATTCTGATAAACGCTAGAAAAAGTAATACCTATTATCATTACACCAACACCAATATGAGCAATAAAACTATTAATTGATTTTAAGTAACTAAATGAAATTAAAAATTTATACCTCAATATTATAGATAAGATAGAAGCTAAAATAATCCATAAGCCTAAAATTATGCCTAAGAAACCCCAAATATTAAAGTTAGTAAAATAAGAATATATACTAACAAGACAACTTAAAATTAAAAAAAATAAAACATACACCTTAAATTTTTTTATTTTATTTGATTGCCAAGAAAGCACAGGAGCAATGCTCATTAATAAAAAACCAGGTAAAAGAATTGGCAATACTGTTGAATTAAAGTACGGACCTCCAACTGAAATTCTTGTATTAGTTAACACCTCAATAATTATAGGATAAATAGTTCCTAAAAGTATTGTCAGCATAGCAATTATCATAAGAATATTATTTATGATTAAAGCTGAAGTTTTGTTTATTAATAAAAGATTTAAATTATTTTTTTTTGTTGGTGATTTAATCAGAAATACTAAAAATCCAAAACCTGTAGTCAAAAAGAAAATTAATAAAATAAAAAGACCTCTAGAGGCATCAGAAGCAAAAGAATGTACACTTGTTAAAATTCCAGATCTAACTAAGAATGTTCCTAAAACACTTAAAGAGAAACACAGAATTGAAAGAAAGACAATCCATCGCTCAATAGCTTGTTCTCCTCTAATCATTATTAAAGAATGAACTAGTGCCAAACCAACTATCCAAGGCATTAATGAAATATTTTCTACAGGGTCCCAAAACCACCATCCACCCCATCCAAGCTCATAGTATGCCCAGTAAGACCCAAGAGCAATGCCTGAAGTTAAAAAAGTCCAACTGATAATTGACCATTTTTTTGTTTCAGCAATCCAACTTTTGTTATCATTATTGTTAAGAAGGCTCGCAACCCCCAAACTAAATACTAATGAGAAACCAACATAGCCTAAATAAAGCATAGGTGGATGGATTGCTAAAGCTGGGTCTTGCAAAATTGGATTTAGTCCAAGCCCCTCTTTTACCTCTACAGTGTTTACCAGAAAAGGATTTGATGTAAAAATAATAAAAAAAGCAAAAATCAAAAAAATTGCGTTTTGAATTTTTATTACATTAATTTTAAAATTATCAAGTGATCTGCTCGTTAAAGAATATAAAAATCCATATATAGAAATCATACAAAGCCATAATAAAATGGATCCTTCATGATTTCCCCAAGTGCCAGAAATTTTGTAAATTAATGGTTTTTCTGAATGAGAATTTTGAAAAACATTAAAATTTGAAAAATCAGAATTGATATATGCTATCACCAAAGACAAAAATGAAATACAAATTAGAAATGTTGAAGTTTTTAAAAATAAAAATAAATATTTTACATTTATATTAATTATCGATTTTGGCAGTAAAATTAAAAAAGAAAAAAAAGTTGATAAACACAAAGATAAAAAGCCTATTAATGAAATCATTTATAATTTTTTTTCCACTGATTACTTTTTTCTAATTCTTTTTTAATTGATGCTGGCATATAGTTTTCATCATGTTTTGCATACACTTTTAAAGCAGTAAAAGAATTATAATTTTCAATAAAACCCTCAATTACTGTGCCTTGCCCCTCTCTAAACAAGTCAGGCAATATACCTTCATAAAAAACTAAAAGATCATTAGAATTATCAGTAACTTTAAACTCATATTGATTTAAAGATAGTTTTTTTAATGAAGACTCTTTTACATACCCTCCAATCCTAATTTTTTTTTCAGAGGAAATTTTTTTTTCAATCAACTCTGTCGGCGTATAAAAAAAAACGATGTTTTGCTTTGTATTAAAAAGTATCAACAATACCGCTGCCCCTAATATTATCAAGGTAACTAATATTAAAATTAATCTTTGAAACCTTAAACTCATAATTATTTAAGATTTTTTAATTTATAATAAGACTGCAAAAGCAGCCCAAAAATTAAAAAAAAAGCCAAAACATAAGTAATAAAAACAAACCAAAAATACATAATTTCTAATATATAAAATTTAACTCTATTTAAAGCGATGACTAAAGGTCACAAAGACTAACTTAATGATTTTTTCTTATTATTATCTCAGCTTTTATTCTTAAAATTGCAATTATTAAGCCAACTAAGCTAAAAGCAATAGTCATAACTATTAGGGGTTGGAGCATTGAAACATCTATTGAAGGGGAAGAAAGTTTGCTAATACTTGCGGGTTGATGCAATGTATTCCACCAGTCTACGGAAAATTTTATGATAGGAAGATTTATGGAACCAATTAAAATAAATATAGCTATAGTTTTTTCTCTAACTTCTCTATTTTCGAAAGTTTGACTCAAAAAAATAATTATCACATAAATCAAAAACATTATTGCCACAGATGTTAATCTTGCATCCCAAACCCACCAAGTGCC
The DNA here is from genome assembly GCA_902595855.1 of uncultured Alphaproteobacteria bacterium. Classification (GTDB taxonomy): domain Bacteria; phylum Pseudomonadota; class Alphaproteobacteria; order HIMB59; genus CACPNW01. Next base: position 18,648 of record CACJRY010000005.1, on the reverse strand, counting down.
CCACATTGGTTTTCCCCATAATGATCCAGAGACAAGGCATAAAAGAGTAAAAGTAGCCCCTATCGGAGCGACTGCCTTATTAATAATAAAACCGAATGGAATTTTAAATGCTAAACATAAAATACTGTAGAAAGTCATAATAGAGTACGTAAGTAGGGCTAACCAAGCAGATGGAACATGTATATACATTATTTTAACTGTTAGACCTTGTTGATAGTCTAATGGAGATACATAAACTAAAAATAAACCCATTATCAGAATTATTGAAGTGATAAATACAAGTGGTCTTAAGATTATATCTGCCAGCTTGTTAAACTTAGATGGATTTATAAGAAAACCAAACATTATTTATTGCTAATAGCCAATTTAATAAAAGCGGCACTGGACCAAGGTGCAATTCCTAAAAAAATAAGAGCTATTCCTATAAGTAAATTAATCAAATAGATAAGTTCGCTTTCCGCATTGTTAATTCCAACAGAAAAAATTATCAATGGAATACTAAACAAAAGAACAACTATACCACCAAGAGAAAAGTTTGTTTTGTTTAAAAGATTCATTGATGCTGAAATAGAGCCCAAACAAGACAAAATCAATGATCCAATAAAAAATGTTATAATTAAATTGTAAACCTCATTAGTTGGTAAATTGAAAAATATACTGACAATTGGTAAAGAAATTAAAAAAGGTAATTGAACAAATAAAAAATGAGATATTATTTTTAAAAAAACTAATAGCTCATAACTAATACCACTCATGTGAATTATCACAAGTATACCGTTATTAAAGTCTTCTTCATAAAATTTTCTTAAACTTAAAATTGAGCTAAGAAGTAATAAGCTCCAAATTATTCCAACGCCTATTGTTTTTAAAAGCTGTTCATCCGTTCCTAATGCAAAAACAAAAATAAATATAGATAAGAAAAAAAATACAATATTTGAAAATAGATCTGTAATATTTGTAAAAAATAATTTTGATTCTCTTCTAAAAAACACAAATATTTTTATTATGAAAAACATTTTAATTAAAATCTATAACATCTATTTTATTAATTGGTGGATTATAATGAGATGTAAATAAAATAATACCTTCATTATTAACATGATCAATAAAAGTCTGATTCAAAATTTCAATTGATAAATTATCTAGATGATTATATGGCTCATCCAAGATCCAGAGTTTTTTCTGCTCTAATATTAATCTTAAAAGTTCTAACTTTTTTATTTCTCCTGCTGACAAATACATAGTCTCAGTATTTTGATATTTTTTTAAATTAAATGTTCCCAATAACAATAAAATATCGTTATCATTTAATTGTGAATAAGATAGTCCTTTCCAAAAATTAATGTTGTCATATACCGTCAGTTTTCTTGATGAGGTGTATTGATCTGAAATAAAAGTTGTTTGGTTATAAAAGTTAAATATATTCTTTTTAATATTTTTGCCCTCCCAGAATATTTCTCCAGATCTTGCTTCAATGATGTTTAAAATTACTTTTAGGAGAGTTGTTTTGCCAGAACCATTTTTTCCTTTTATTTGTGTTATCTGCCCATTAGCTAATGAAATATTTACGTTATCAAATATTACATTATTATTTCTGTAAAAAGACAAGTCATTTATTAGAAGCATTTATAATGATTATGATTATTTTATCTCATAAACAATAAAAAAAACGGGGCTAACCCCGTTTTTATTAATTTTAGAAAAATTAAGAAAAAGAAAAATTAGATTTTTCTTTTCTACTATAGAAAATCGACTATCTTCTTCTTTTCTTAGCAGCCTTTTTCTTTTTCTTAGGAGCAGCTCTCTTTTTCTTCTTAGGTGCTGCTTTCTTTTTCTTCTTAGGAGCAGCTCTCTTTTTCTTCTTAGGTGCTGCTTTCTTTTTCTTCTTAGGAGCAGCTTTCTTTCTTTTAGGTGCTGCTTTCTTTCTTTTAGGTGCAGCTTTCTTTCTTTTAGGTGCTGCTTTCTTTTTCTTCTTTGCCATTTAATGCTCCTTGTATTGGGTTAAAGTGGAGGAACCCCCCTCCATCATCACTTAAAATAAGCGACAAACATAAAAGGCTCTCTTTTTCTCCCAAAACTTACGCCTAAAGTCAACAATATAAGAAAACAGCAAACCCAAAGTAAAAATTACTCTAATAATAAAATTAAAATTTATGAAGTGTTTATTATTTTTTTCGCAGATTTCTAATTAAAAATTTAGAAAATAACTATACAAAATTTTTATTCAGTATTATTAAACTTAAACTTATTAATTAATTTTGATTGCTATTTAACTTTTAAAAATAGGATTAGATAGGCGTAAGCACACTTTTTTATAACTAATATATTAACATGACATCTCTAAACTCTTTTAATTCTCGAAAAAAAATCATTATCGACAAAAGAGAATATACATATTTTGACTTAAATACTTTGTCACAAATTTATAATTTTGAATTAGCTAAAATTCCCAATTCAATAAAAATAATAATTGAAAACCTCCTAAGAAATGAAGATGGAGAAGCAGTAACAAAGGAAATGATAGATAATTTATGCAAAAAAATTACTGAACCATTAGAGAATTTTGAAATATCATTTACTCCAACCCGTGTTCTTATGCAGGATTTTACAGGAGTACCAGCAGTTGCTGATTTAGCTGCTATGAGAGACGCATTAAGACACAAAGGTATTAATCCTAATAATATTAACCCTTTATCAAGAGTTGACTTGGTTATTGATCACTCAGTAATGGTGGATCATTTTGGAAATGACAGGGCTTTTCAAGATAACGTAAAAAAAGAATTCGATCGTAATAAAGAAAGGTATGAGTTTTTAAAATGGGGCCAAAAAACATTTGATAATTTTTATTTAGTACCACCAGGTGGTGGAATTTGTCATCAAGTGAACCTCGAGAATATAGCTAAGACAGTATGGTCAAAAAAAATAAAAAAGCTAAATTATATTTATCCTGATTCTGTTGTGGGTACTGATAGTCACACTACTATGGTAAACGCCCTTTCAGTTTTAGGATGGGGAGTTGGCGGTATTGAGGCAGAGGCCGCAATGCTAGGTCAACCAATATCAATGAATATTCCGAAAGTTGTTGGCTTTAAAATAAATGGAGAACTTAAGGAAGGAATTACAGCAACTGATTTAGTTTTAACAATAACAGAAATATTGAGAAAAAAAGGAGTGGTTGGAAAATTTGTTGAGTTTTTTGGTGATGGTCTCAAAAAATTATCTCTTGCAGATAGGGCTACAATATCAAACATGGCGCCTGAATATGGTGCAACTTGCGGTTTTTTTTCAACAGATGAAGAAACTTTAAATTATCTAAAATTATCTGGAAAAGATGAACATCAAATTAATATTGTAAAAGAATATACAAACACACAACAACTCTGGTCTCAGAATGATTACAATCCTAATTTTGACGAACTACTACATTTAGCTTTAGATGAAATTAAACCATCTGTTGCAGGGCCTAAGCGTCCACAAGATAAAGTATTCGTAACTGACATACCTCGTGTTTTTAATGAAATAGATAATTCAGTTTTTGATAAATCAAAAAATGTAAAAGAGCTTCAATCAGGAGATGTAGTTATTGCTGCAATTACTAGTTGTACAAATACTTCAAATCCTAACGTGATGGTTGCCGCAGGGCTTGTTGCGAAAAAGGCAACCGAGCTGGGTTTGCAAGTTAAGCCATGGGTAAAAACAAGTTTAGCACCAGGCAGCAAGGTTGTAAGTGATTACTTAGATAAGGCTAAATTATCAGAATATTTAAATAAGATTGGTTTCAACTTAGTGGGTTACGGATGCACCACATGTATTGGTAATTCTGGACCGCTAAATGAATGGGTATCAAGGGAAATTAAACAAAAAGATTTAACAGTTTGTTCAGTATTGTCTGGAAATAGAAATTTTGAAGGTCGCGTTCATCAAGAGGTGAAGGCAAACTTTCTAGCATCGCCTCCATTGGTGGTTGCTTTTGCAATTGCTGGAAACATGAACATTGACTTATTTAATGAGCCAATAGGTATTAGTAATTCTGGAGATAAGGTTTTTTTAAAAGATTTATGGCCATCTACATCAGAAATTAATGAGATTGTAAATCAATCTTTATCTACTGACATGTTTTTAAAAAGATATGAAGAAATATATAGCGGTGATCAAAACTGGAAATCTATAAATAGTGTTTCTGAGACTACTTATTCATGGAATGCTTCAAGCACATATATCAAACACCCACCTTTTTTTGAGAGTGAACAAAATCAAGTTGAAGATATTGTTAACGCAAGAATTCTTGCTATTTTAGGTGATAGTGTCACAACAGACCATATTTCTCCTGCAGGATCAATAAAGTCAGATAGTCCAGCTGGAAAATATTTAAATGAGCGACAAATAAATATAAAAGATTTTAATTCTTATGGGTCCAGAAGAGGTAATCATGAAATAATGATGAGAGGAACATTTGCGAATATAAGAATAAAAAATGAGATTATTCCTGGAACAGAGGGAGGTATAACAAAATTTTTTGATGATAAGAATAAAGAGATGTCCATATATGATGCTGCGATAGAGTATGCAAAAAAAAACATTCCCTTAGTTATATTCGCCGGAAAAGAATATGGAACTGGATCTTCAAGAGATTGGGCAGCAAAAGGCACGAAATTATTAGGCATAAAAGCAGTAATTGCAGAAAGTTTTGAAAGGATACATCGTTCAAATTTAATTGGTATGGGAGTACTTCCATTACAGTTTGTTTCAGAACAAAATAGAAAATCACTTAATCTTACTGGAAGTGAGTTGATCACTATAAAGGGGCTTAATGCTATCCAACCAAATACTGAATTAATTTGTGAAATAAAGTCTAGTAATACAAGAACAATTAAACTTCTTTGCAGAATAGACACAGCTAAAGAGCTAGATTATTATAAACAGGGTGGTATTTTACAATACGTGTTAAATTCAATTGTTAAAAACGCATCATAAATTAAGTGAAAGCAGAAGATAGCAACCTGGTAGCCATACTGGGTCCAACCAACACAGGAAAAACCTATCTCGCATTTGATAGGCTTATGTCTTATCAGTCGGGAATATTTGGATTCCCTTTACGTCTCTTAGCTCGTGAAAATTATGATAAGGCAGTAAAAAAAATTGGAATTAATCATGTAGCCTTAGTTACTGGAGAAGAAAAATTTATACCCAAAGAAGCTAAATATTTTTTTTGTACAGTGGAAAGTATTCCTAAAAACATTAATGTTGAGTGTGTGGCTATTGATGAAATTCAATTAGCAGCTGATTATGAAAGAGGTCACGTTTTTACTGAGCACTTGCTTAATACAAGGGGTGAATTTGAGACAATTTTTTTAGGTGCTTTAACTATAAAATCTTTATTATCAAAAATTTTTCCGAATATAAAGTTTGAGCTGAGAGATAGATTTTCCAAACTAAGTTATAATTCTAATAGAAGTTTTTCTAAACTTAAGCCTAGGTCAGCTGTAATAGCTTTCAATATAAACAATGTTTATGAAATTGCTGAAAGTCTAAGAACTCATCGAGGTGGTGCAGCAGTTGTGCTTGGATCATTAAGTCCACGAACAAGAAATGCACAAGTTGAAATTTATGAAGACAAAAAAGTTGATTATCTTGTAGCAACTGATGCAATAGGAATGGGTCTCAATTTAAATATCGATCACGTTGCTTTTTCATCAATCGAAAAATATGATGGAAGATTTAAAAGAAATTTACATACAAATGAAATGGGACAGATTGCAGGAAGAGCCGGGAGATATGAAAATAATGGAACTTTTTCATTATTAAAAGATGCAGGCGAACTTGATGTAAAAACAATAAAAGATATCGAGGATAGTAATTTTAATTCAATTAATAGAATTTATTGGAGAAACACAACTTTAGATTTTTCGAGTATTGAAAATTTTCTTGCAAGTTTAAAAGAGTTTCCTGTTCACCATTATTTCATTCATAAAAAAAATGCATCTGATGAATTAAACTTCAGGTATCTAATCGAAGATCAAAATATAAAAAAGTTACTCACGAATAAAGATAGAATACATTTATTGTGGGAGGTTTGCAGGATCCCAGATTTTCAAAAATTATTTAACGATACATATTTACATTTTCTTAAAACCATTTTTTTACTTTTGATTAAAAATGAAAAAATACCAAAGTTGTGGCTTGAAAAAAATATCATAGGCCTCCAAAATTTCAATGGTGGAATCGAAGAGTTATCGTCAAAAATTTCTCAAGTAAGGACTTGGACTTATATTTCAAATCATCAAAGTTGGATAGATAATGAAAAATATTGGCAAGAAATTACTCAAAAAATTGAAAATGATTTGTCCGACAATCTGCATGAAGGTCTAACAAATAGATTTGTTGATATAAATTCAAAGTATTTCATAAAATCTAACAAAAATGAATTATACAATGACTTGACTGTCTCTGACGGTAAAATTATTAAAATAAAGGAAAAGAAGTATGGATCGCTCAACAATTTTAATTTAAATTTAGACAAAGATGTAATTTCTAATTCTCTTTTTTCCCTAACTCATGTAAAAAAATTAGCTAGAATAATGATTGAAGAAAAAATAAACAATTTTTTAAATGCTCCTATTGAGTCCATAAGTTTTGGCAATATTAGTGAAATAAAATTTAATGAAGGTATTAAAATTTTTTGGGGAGAAGATACTGTCGGATATCTCTTAAAAGGTTCCACTATTTTTAATCCAACTGCTGAGGCGCTTAATAATGAATATATTAGTAGTGAAAATAGACTTTTAATTGCTGCAAAACTTCAAACGTGGATAGATGGATTAATAAAAGAATTATTATGGCCAGTTAAAGAAAGCGATGATGAAAATATATCAAGCAATATTAGAGCAATAAAATTTAATGTTTTTGAAAGTTTAGGAACTTTGCCTGTTGAGCAATTTAGTACTTTTCTCAAAGATATTTCAATGGAAGAAAAAACCATGATATCTAAATCAGGAATTCGAATAGGTGCTAAGTATTTTTTTGTTCCAAATTTTTTAAAAAAGGCACCCATGGAATTATCAAGTATTTTATGGTGTATATTTAATGAATATAAATTTGATGGCGTTATACCACTCCCAAAAGATGGAAGAGTGTCTTTTGAAATACAAAATGAAATGAAAAAGAATTACTGGCCTGCTATTGGCTATATAAAGCTTAATAACTTTGCATTAAGAGTGGATGTGTTTGAAAGAATCTTTTTTATAGCTAGGCAAAAAGTTAAAAATGGACCCTTTTTAGATTCATCAGATTTAATGAATCCAGTTGGTTGCGACAGAAATCAATTAAGAGATATTTTGAAGTTTTGTGGTTTTAGCACTATAAAACTTAATAATGAAAGAGACTTATATTATTATGAGTCAAAAAAACTACCTAAAAAATTATCAAAATCTAAAACTAAAAAAATTAATATTAAAAAAAGTAGCAAAAATGAAAAGTTGCCAAAAGGAACTAAAAAACAAGCAGATCCAAATTCTCCTTTTGCAGTTTTGGAAAAACTACTTTAAAGAATTTTTTAAATTGATATTAATAAGGTAATAAATTGTTACAATCTCTAAAAAATATATTTTCAAATGATAGTGGTCAAAATCAAAAGTTTGAAAGTAAGGATATTGACATACTTACAGGCCTATTAATTGAAGCAGCTAACACTGATGGTAATGTTTCAAATGAGGAAGTAAATAAAATTTCATCTAGCCTCATTCATGTATTTAAAGAAAATCCTGATGACGTAAAGATAGCTATTTCTAAAGCCCTAGATGACAAAGATAATTCTCGGTCATTATTTTATTATACATCTAAATTAAACAAATCTTTTTCTGATGATAAGAAAATATTATTAATTGAAGTATTATGGGAAGTTATTTTATCTGATAATGAAATTCATGATTTTGAGTCAAACTTGTTGAGAAGATTAGCCGGCTTACTATATGTATCAGATATTGAATGTGGAAATGCAAAAAAAAGAGCAAAAGATAAGTTAAATATATTATGACATATGTAGTTGATGAAAATTGTATAAAATGTAAACACATGGACTGTGTTGATGTTTGTCCAGTAGATTGTTTTTATGAAGGTGAGAATATGTTAGTGATCCATCCAGATGAGTGTATTGATTGTGGAGTGTGTGAACCCGAATGTCCTATAGATGCAATTCATTCAGATACTGAGAACGAAATGGAGAAATGGGCAGAAATCAACCGAAAGTATTCAGAGTTATGGCCAGTAATAACTGAGAAAAAAAAACCACCAATTGACGCTAAAGACTGGGAAGGTGTTGAAAATAAATTTCAAGACCATTTTAGTGAAAAACCAGGAAGTTAGATATGGCAAATAAAAATTCTCAATTTACAAAAGGCGAAATAGTAGTTTATCCAAAGCATGGAGTTGGAGAGATTATAAAATTAGAAACAATGGAAATAGGAAGTATTAAAACAAATTTTTATGTTGTTAAAATGGAACAATCTAAATTAACAATTAGGGTACCAACAGATAAACTTGAACAGGTAGGATTAAGAAAAATTGCATCAAAGAAAATAATTGAACAGGTATTTGATATTTTAAAGCTAAAACCAAAAATAAGAAGAATAATGTGGAGTAGAAGAGCGCAAGAATATGACGCAAAAATTTTTTCAGGTGATCCAATAAAAATTGCTGAAGTAGTTAGAGATCTTTTTAGAAAAACAAGCCAAGCTGAACAATCTTACAGCGAAAGACAAATGTTTCAAGTTGCTATTGAAAGATTAGCTAGAGAAGTAGCTGCTGTGGAGAAAACAGACTACTTTCAATCAACTGAAAAAATTGAATCAATACTAAGAAACAAGTAATTGGAAAACTTTAGTAATTATTCTGAATTAAAAAATGCAAATAAAATTTGGGCAATAGGCTCATTACACTCAAGCTTAGATTCATTTCAATCAATTAAAAAATATATTTTATCTAATTTTGAGTTAGATGATAAGCTAGTTTTCTTAGGTAATGTAATAGGTTTTGGAAACAAATCAAAAGAAATTATTAATGAAGTTCTTGAATTAAGATTTAATCTTATGGCTAAATATACACTTAAAAATACCGACATTATTTTTTTAAGAGGGGCACAAGAGGAAATGTTTAGTAAACTTCTGCAATTGCATATAGCCCCAAATCCAATAGAAATTTTAGATTGGATCTTTAGTCATGGTGTTGATCAAACAATTATTTCTTATAATTTTGATCCTGATGAATTTAAAAAAACTGTTACTCAGGGGACAATTAAAATCAACAAACTAACTACGCAGTTAAACAAACAAATACTGAACACTTCAGGGCACAAAGAATTCTTTTCAAACCTAAAACATGCTGCGTTTACTGATACGATGGAAACTTTGTTTGTTAACAGAGGTGTTGATATTTCAAGACCATTATCAGCACAAAACGACTGTTTTTGGTGGGGGTATCAAAACTTTTCAAAAATAGATAAGCCTTATTTTTCATTTAAAAGAATTGTTAGAGGATATCAATCTAACAAACTTAATGACATTGAGAATGCAAAAACGAAGGTTTTATGTACTCTTTTTAAGCAACCCCTTGAAAATAAAAAGATTTTAGCAGGAATTTTTGCCAAAAATGGAAATATTATAGAATTATTTGAATCAAAATAATCCAAAGTTATTTTTATGCGTATAAATTAATAAATGACTTTAAAAACATTAATATCTAATAACCTAGTTGAGTTCTCCAAGAGATCCAAAATTCTTGATAAGAAAGAAGAGTTCTATCACATAGAAAAATGGAGAAAAAACAGAGAATCTAAATCTCTTCAGATTATACTAAATGCTTATCTGAGATTAGCAGTATCTTATGCCAGGAAATATAAAAGTTACGGTTTGCCACTGGATGACCTTATACATGAAGGCGTTCTTGGAATAATGCATGCATTAGATAAATTTGATATTTCAAAGGATTTTAGGTTATCGACTTATGCATCATGGTGGATAAGAGCATCAATTCAAGACTATATTTTGAAAAATTGGTCAGTTGTAAAAACTGGCTCTACAGCCTCTCAAAAAGCACTTTTTTTTAATTTGAGAAAAATTAAGCAACAAATATCCGATGTCTCTTCTGATTTCATGGGTCAAAAAGAAATTAATAAAGTTTCAGAAATGTTAAATGTTAAAACTTTTGAAGTACAAAACATGGAGTCGAGATTAAGTGGGGGAGATGTATTCCTTAATCAGAAAATTGACAATGATTCAGAAAATGACCTTATGAGCCTTCTTGAAGATGAAGGATTAAACCCTGAAGAGTCTTTTCAGAGTTTTAATGATGGAAAAATTAAAAAAGACTTTTTGCACAAGGCCATCCTGACTCTTAATGAGCGTGAGAGAACAATTATCAAGTTAAGGAAACTACGAGAAAAAAGTATTACTCTCGATGAACTTGGTAAAATGCTTAAGATAAGCAAAGAGAGAGTAAGGCAAATTGAAACTAAAGCTCTTGAAAAGTTACAAACAACAATTCTAGAAATTTCTCAACAAAATAAAGAATTTTTTATTTGATACTTTAATCTCTATCAAATAAAGTTCTCATATGTTTCGTTTTTTACTTATTCTATTTGTTTTTCTTAAAACCTCTTTTTTATCTGCTCAAGGTTATGATGTTTTTGGGGTTGGTATATATGATGTAAAATTTGATGGCTCATCTTCTAATTATGCTACAGATATTAGATTTGAAAGACGCTTCGACAATACATTGCTTGACATTGGACCTGAGGAAGATAATTTTTTTTATTTAAAACCTTTTGCTGGTATAGAAGTAACTACTGACTCCGCCCTTTATGTTTTGGGGGGTATCTATTTAGAGGATAATTTAGGAAAACTATTAATAGGAAATGCCAATGAATGGAATTTTACACCAAGCTTTGGTGTTGGCTACTATGATGATGGAGATGGAAAAAAATTAGGCAACAAGTTAGAGTTTAGAACCACCTTAGAAATAAGCTATCAATTAAAAAATGAAGATAGAATTGGTGTATCGCTTGGTCATATTTCTAATGCAAACATTGGTAATAAAAATCCTGGTGTTGAAATAATTAGCTTTTCTTATCAGAAACCTTTTTAGTTTATTAAAAGGCTTTTTTCTTTCACAAAACTGAGAAATATTTCTTCTAACTTTGCAAAATTATTACTTTTCATATTTGTATGAATATCAATCTTAAATTTTTTTCCATTTGCTACTCCAAAAAATATATTTAGAAGTGGGCTTAACAACCTGTAAATACTATCAGTCCCTATTTTTGGTTTAATATAATTAAAATACTCAATAATTGTATCCTCTGAAACTTTATATGAAGATTGACCGTTAAAAAATAATGTATCAATATTTTTTAAACAAAAAGGATTATTTTGAATTAATCTACCCACCATAATTCCATCATATATTTTAGATAAATCGATAGCTTTCTGAATAGTATCTATTCCACCGTTCAATATAAAATTAATATCAGGATATTTTTGCTTTATTTTGCTTACAAAACCATAATTCAATGGTGGAATATTTCTATTATCTTTAGGACTGAAGCCATTTAAAATAGCATTTCTTGCATGAACATATACAATTTTGATACCGCTTTTTAAAATTTCATCAATAAACTCTTCAAAATAATCGTAATTAAAATTTCTTCCAATCCCAATCCTACATTTAATTGAAACCTCAATATTTTTATTTATGTGCATCGCGCTCAAACAATTTTTAACTAGATTTTTATCTTGCATTAAACATGCGCCAAAGCTACCTTTTTGCACAGCTTTACTTGGGCATCCTACATTTAAATTTATTTCATTATAATTTAATTCATAAGCTATATTTGAGCACTTTTTCAAATCATGATAATCTGAGCCACCTACTTGCATCGCAATAGGATTTTGGTTATCATTAGCTATTATGGAGTGAGTATTTTTAGAGTGAATTAAAGTTTTTGTTGCAATCATTTCAGAGAATAAAAAAGCTTTTTTTGACATTATCCTATATAAATTTCTTGCATAAGGAGTCGTATACCCCATCATCGGAGCAACACAAAATTTTCGTTCTAAAACATCTTTCATGATCAAATTATTTTTATAAAACAAAAAGCTAATTATACTGCTAATTACTTGCCTACAATAATTTGTTAATATAAATTGAAATTCTTGTATTATTTATGAAGAATCAAAAAACCCTTTTGCCAAAATTTTTAATTAACAGATATAATCTTTGGAAATCTACAACCTATTTACAAAATGCAAATCTAATAAAAAAACTTGCTAAATTTGGGCAAAAACCCAAAGCAATGATTATTGCCTGTTGTGACTCAAGGGTAAATGTTACTTCTATTTTTATGGCTAAAGAAGGAGATTTTTTTATACATCGTAACATTGCAAATGTAGTGCCACCATATAAATCATCAAAAAATGATTGCTCGACCTTTGCTGCAATAGAATATGCCTTAAAGGAACTTAAAGTGCCAAATCTTATTGTTTTAGGTCACACAAATTGTGGTGGAATTAAAGCTGCTCATTATCAACATCTGAAAGGTAAAAACAAAAAATATCAATTTATAAATAATTGGTTGGCTAATCTTGAGACTGCATTTGAAAATATTCCAAAAAAATTATCAATAGAAAATCAAGTTAATTTTCTTGGGGAAGAAAACATAAGAGTGTCTATTCATAATTTGATTAAATTTCCAATAGTAAAAAAAATGATTAATAATAAAAAGCTTTCTATTTATGGTTTAATATACGATATAAGTTCAGGTGAAATTAAATCATTAAAAGTTTAAGTAATTAAATTGACTATTTATAAGAGTGTTTTCTTAATGGAAATTTTTTCTTTTTTACACTTTTGACAAAATTATTAATTGCCTTAGAAATATTTTCTTCAATGTTAGTAAAGTGTTTTACAAATTTTGGTTTTTTTATATTTGAATTAAAATTTAAAATATCATCAATTACTAAAACTTGTCCATCACAATATTTAGAGGATCCAATTCCAATAGTTGGAATAGACAATATGTTTGTAATTTTCTTTGCTACTGTTTCATAAATACATTCTAGCACAATCAATTTTGAACCAGCACTCTCAAGTTCAATTGCTAAATTTAATAGTCTCTGAGCATCTTTAGTTTGTTTACCAACACTTTTAATTTTTTTAAAATCTGAAAACTTTTGAGGAGTTACTCCGATATGTGATACAACTTTAATTTCATTATCTGACAAATATTTTACTATTTGAATATTTTTTTTATCTGTTTCAATTTTAAGAAAATCGGCCTTTGTAAAAGCAATTAATTCTTTAGCATTCTTTAACGCTTCTCTCTTATTTCTGTATGTGTTGTAAGGCATATCGACAATAGTCATTGAAGATTTTGTATTTTTGACTACTGCCTTTCCATGATTCTTCATCATCTCAATTGTAACACCTCTGGTGTTTTTCATTCCATACAAAGTAGTTCCTAGCGAGTCACCAACTAATATTAAATCAACTTTACCATCTAATAAATTAGCAGTAGGTTTTGAGTAGGCAGTTAAGCATGTAATAGGTATTTTATTTTTTTTTAATAATAATTTTTTATAATTAATATTTAACATTTTTAAACAGAGCGCGTGATTCCACCATCAACACGAATATTCTGTCCAGTAATATATGCCCCTCCATCTGAGGCTAATATCTCAACTACAGATGAAATTTCACCTACTTTACCATATCGCTTAAGTGGTATGCGTTTTAAGAATTCTTCTTTTTCAGGCAAGCTATCTATAAATCCGGGTAAAATATTATTCATTCTAATATTATATTGTGCATATTTATCTGCATAAAGTTTAGTAAAACTAGCCAGACCAGATCTAAATACCCCTGATGTTGGAAATGATTTTTCTGGCTCAAAGGCGGCAAAAGTAGAAATGTTTATTATGGAACCATTATTTTGCTTTTGCATTATTGGTGTGACTATTCTTGATGATCGAATGACGTTTAACAGGTATACCTCCATACCCTTAATCCAATCTTCATCTTTTAATTCTAAAACATCTCCTTTGGGCCCATGTCCAGCACTGTTTATTAAAACATCTATTTTATTAAATTCACTCAAAACTTTTTTAAAAAATATTTCAATATCCTTTGTGATTAAGTTTGAACCAGTAAATCCAAAACCACCTAATTCTCTGGCTAATTTTTCACCTTTGCCAGATGAAGACATAATTGCAATATCAAAACCTTTTGATGATAGATGTTTTGCTGCGGCAGCGCCCATTCCACTTCCTGCAGCTATAAATACGGCTGTTTTTTTCATTTTATTTTTTTATTATATTAGATGTCATAATATCTACTAACAAAAATTTTTTGATTTAGGCACTAATTAATTTTCGTTCAGCTAAAGGTTTTTCTTTCACTGGTAAATGAATTATTGCAGAAAATGCCCCTACACCAATTCCTACCCACCAGACAATATCGTAACTTCCATATATATCATAAAATAATCCACCTAACCATACACCAACAAATGAACCAATCTGATGAGATAAAAAAACTATTCCATATAAGGTGCCCATAAATTTCAGTCCATAAATATATCCTATTATTCCGGAAGTTAATGGAACTGTTGCAAGCCACAAAGAACCCATCACTATCGAAAACACAACCACAGACGTCGGTGTAATCGGCAACATTATAAATGCAATTGCAGCAATTGTTCGACCTGCATAAATAATGGATAATAAGTATTTTTTTGTATAATATTTCCCCATTGCACCTGCTGCAATTGAACCAATGATATTAAACAGCCCAATTAAAGCAATTGATAATGCTCCTAAAGAAGCAACAGAATTACAAACAATGCTAATTAAGCTACCCTGTATAATTGGGCTACTTGCTTCTGCAATGAAAGCTGGAAAATGAGCAGTGATGAAAGCTAACTGAAAACCACAAGAAAAAAATCCTAAAAAAAGCATTGTATATGTGGGATCTTTGAAAGCATCTTTGAGAGCATCACTAAGATTTGACTCAACTTCTTTTTTTGAAATCTTTTGTTCAGATTTTAAAAGAGGAACTAGTACAATTGTCAAAATACTAATTATCGCAAAAACAACAAAAACTGATGACCAAGGCATAACATCAAGAAGTCCTGCAGCAAATGGCGGCCCTACTACTTGCCCGGCTGATCCAGCTGCTGTTGTAATACCTAAGGCTAAAGATCTTTTCTCAGGAGATGCAGTTCTTCCAACCACTGCTAGTATCGGTCCAAAACCACTTCCAGCGATTCCAAAACCAATTAGAACATTAAGAAATTGATGTGCCTCAGGAGAAGAGGCTGAGCTACTTATAAAAACTCCAACAGCATACAAAACCAATCCTAAAGTTATAGCCTTTCTGTCTCCAAATTTTTCAGCAAAGGCACTAAATATAGGCGTTCCAATTCCCCATGCTAAATTTTGAATAGCTATTGCCATTGAAAATTCTGATCTAGCCCATAAAAACTCTTCTGCGATTGGTATCTGAAAAAGACCAAAGGTAGAACGTATAGCAAAACTAATCAATAAAATTAGACTTCCACCTACTAGTACGGGGGTAAAAATACTTGTATTTTTTTGGTTCATAAAAATTAGATAAATGAACCTAGCAGTTTAAAAAAACTAATCTATTAAAAATTAAGCTCTTTGAACAATCTGTTGTTTTTCTGATTCTTCTTTTTCAGGTATAACGTAGGCAACAGCGCAATGTTCAATGCAGTATGGTTTATCGTCGAATCTTTCTTTACCACAAAATTTGAAATCAGCCTCATCTGGATGACCCTCAGGCCATTCACAGCCTCTTTTTACATTTTTGGTAAATAAGTTTTTTACTACTGGTTGAAAATTCTGTCGAGGAGCTACTTTTTCTTTAACTTCATCTTTTGTGACTTCGAAGTTAAGTTTTGGAATTATCGGTGACCTTGCTTTTTTTCTATCTGGCTTTACTGATGTTCGTCTTATTGGCGACGGCCTTCTTTCAAGACCAATCCTGTGAGCTTTTCCAACTACAGCATTTTTTGTAAAACCAAGAAGCTTTCCTATTTGAGCCGTAGGTAAACCTTGATCCCATAGCTCTCTTAGTTTTGAAACATTGTTGTCATCCCAAGGCATAATTTATCCTTTAAAATTATCTACATATAGTAGTATTCAACAACACCATTATACTAAATATGTAACTGCTAAAAGAAAAAACTGGGATTTTTTATAAAAAACCAATAAATAACATGTATTTTTAATATAATTTGTCAGAAATAATGAAAAATCTAAGCAATTATAAAGTAAATAATAAAAAGGTATTATTTAGAGCTGACTTAAATGTCCCTGTTTTAAATGGGGTAATTACTGACTCATCAAGAATTTTAGCTATCAAATCGTCCATAGACATCCTCATAGAAAATAAAAACAAAATTTTTATATTGGCTCATTTTGGAAGGCCTAAGGGAGAAGTTATAGAAGAGTATTCTTTAGAATTTATTCTTTCCTCTCTGTCAGAAATTCTAGAAATTGAAAAAATTCATTTTTTAAAAAACCTTCAAAAAGAAAATATAAGTAAAAAATTTTACGAGATGAAATCAGGTGAAGTTTGCCTTATTGAAAATATTAGATTTGAAAAAGGTGAAGAAAAAATAGACTGGGATTTTGCAAAAAATGTTAGCAGTTTATTTGATGTTTACGTAAACGATGCTTTTTCTGCCTCTCACAGAAACCATACATCAATTACAGGTTTTGCAAAATATATACCAGCTGTTGCTGGAAATCACTTAATTAGAGAAATAGAACACATAAGCAAATTTTTAGAAAATTCCCAAAAACCAAATTTAGCTATTGTTGGAGGCTCTAAGATCTCGACAAAAATTAACCTGTTAAATAATTTGATACAACAGTTTAACTGTGTTGTTATTGGCGGGGCCATGGCTAATACATTTTTATTATCAAAAGATATAATGGTAGGTAAATCATTAGTTGAACAAGATTTGGTTGAAGTGGCAAAAGATATTCAAACAAAAGCTACACAGTTTAATTGTAAATTAATTCTCCCGTTGGATGTTATTTGTGGAAAAAGTATTGAAGATAGAGAGCCATTAGAGTTTGATATTAATAATATTTCAAAAAACTATATGATTTTAGATCTAGGAACAAAAACTACTACTTTGATTAATCAAGAAATCAAGAATTCAAAAATGGTTCTATGGAATGGTCCTGTTGGAGCTTTTGAATATAAATCATATGAAAGAGCAACAAATGAAATTGCTCTAAACATCAAACAAAATGTAAAGCAATTTGGTATTAATGCTCTTGCTGGCGGAGGAGATACTCTTTCTGCAATAAAGAATGCAAATGCTGAAGATGGTTTTGATTATATCTCTAACGCTGGAGGTGCATTTTTAGAATGGTTGGAGGGCAATCAATCTCCAGGAGTTATAGCGTTAAGAGAGAATAATTTAAGTTAATCATCAATTTGATGTTTTTTTATTAATGGAAATTGAGTCATCGTAAAAATAAAAGTAATTGGTAAAATTCCAAAAACTTTAAAATTTACCCATATATCTGTTGTCTGTGTTCTCCAAACAATTTCATTTAGGACTGCAAGTGCAATAAAAAAACCTATCCAGCGGTAAGTAAGTATTCTCCAACCTTCTTCCTCAAGTCGTAGTGCTGCGCCAAGTAAAATTTTAAGCAAAGGTTTTTTTACAAGCATACCACCATAGAGAATTATTGCAAAAATTAAATTGATTATAGTTGGTTTCATTTTAATGAAAATTTCATTATCAAAATAAATTGTTAAGCCTCCAAAAATTAAAACAATTCCAGCTCCAACCGTTGGCATAATAGGTATTTTTTTTTCTAGGATGTAAGAAAACAAAACAGCAATTACAGTTGCAATCATAAGAGGCAATATTGATGCTTGTAAACCACTCCTTGTATAGAATATAAAAAATACAGCCAATGGTCCTATATCAATTAAAAGTTTATAGATTGATTTCATGTTACGCTTCCAAATTTAATATTGATCTTGAAAAGTTTCTAGCACTAAAGCTTATTAAGTCTTCAGGTTTTTCTCCAAGACCGATGTAACTTATAGGTATTTCGTATTTATTTGCAATTGAAATTAAGGCCCCACCTTTGGCAGTACCATCTAATTTTGTAATTATTATACTTGTGACATCTAATTCTTTACCAAATATATCAACTTGTTTGATCATATTTGATCCATTGGTCCCATCTAAAACTAGAATTGTTTCAATTTTAGTTTTGTCATTAATCTTTAAGACAACATTTTTTAACTTAATTAATTGATTTACTAAATTTGTATTATTGGATAATCTTCCTGCTGTATCAATGATTAAATAATCAAAATCTTCTTTATTAAATTTTTCAGTAGCTTGAAAAGCAACACTGGCAGGATCTTGATTGATATTTCCTGAAAAAAAATCACTTTTGCTTTTATCTGCCCAGCTTTTTAATTGATCAATCGCTGCTGCCCTAAATGTATCACAAGCAGCAATTAAGATTTTATTTTCATCTCTTATTTGACTTGCAATTTTTCCTATAGTTGTTGTTTTTCCACTTCCATTAACACCTATAA